>JAWPMT010000005.1:727500-1418750 GCA_033344775.1 Cytophagales bacterium
ATTGGGGCGATTTACATCATTCAAGGTTTTGTCATTTCGAAAATCCTATAATCTTCACTATAACTTCAACTCAATTGACTTTTTAGAGTAAAATCAGAATGCAAATATAAATTGTGCTTATAGTAATATGGAATGGATACTGCGGCAGGCCCGCCAGTGCCGGCCTGGTAAGAGGAATTGGTCTTCGATAAACTCAGACTATAGCTGCAATCATATTGACCAACTGCGGAGGGCGACCCCTCGATAAACTCGGGGTGACACATTTCGACAAGCTAGCTCAGCGTGACCTCTACTGCCTTTTCTGAATATTTAATTATCCGGGCGGTTTTCGCAATTCATGTTTTTGCAATTGGCGTATAGGATCAATGAATGATGGATGACATCAAATTGCAATAACTCGCCAACGGTATTCTGAATATTCTGGATTCGTGGGTCGCAGAACTCCACCACTTTATTGCAATCTGTGCAAATGAGGTGATCATGCTGTCGAAAACCAAAGGATTTTTCGTATTGGGCGATGTTCTTGCCGAATTGGTGTTTTGTAACAAGGTCGCATTCACTTAATAAATCCAGTGTATTATAAACGGTAGCCCGGCTGACCCGGTAGTTTTTCTCCTTCATACTGATGTAGAGTAGCTCCACATCAAAATGATCTTTTCTGGTATAAATCTCTTCGAGAATAGCGAACCTCTCAGGTGTCTTACGAAGGTTCTTTTTCTCTAAAAACGCGGTAAAAATTTTCTTTACTTCCTCGAATATCGTCTCCGTCTGCGTCATATTTCAAAGATAGATCAAATCTCATTATTGCTGTAGCGTGATACATTGAGCACTCCCTCAACATTCTCTAATTTTCTGATCATTAGATCCAGGTGCTCCGTATCTTCTATGAATAACTGGATCTCTCCTTCAAAAATTCCCCCTTCGGTATTGATTTTCATGGAACGCATATTAATCCGCAGTTCACTGGAAATCACATTGGACACATCCGAAATAAGTCCCAACCGATCCGTACCAATGATTTTGATTGCCGCTTCAAAGGTCTCATCTTGCTGAGAAGACCACTGAGCTTTTACCACCCGGTAACCATAGTTGGAGAGCAATTCCGGGGCATTTGGACAGTTGGTCCGATGAATTTTGATTCCTTCTGCCACTGTTACAAATCCAAACACATCATCTCCAGGGATAGGATTGCAACATTTGGAGAGCTTATATTCCATGACATCTTTGTCTTCTCCAATGAGCAGGATATCCCCTTTTTCAGCCGGGGCTTTGGTCTTAGATTTCGATGTTTTTACGGCTGGAATGGGAACCGGCTTTTGGACTTTTTCCTCTTGGGAAGTATCATGAAACTTCTTTATGTCATTGTGTTCAATCTTCCCTTTACCTATTAAAAAGTAGAGTTCGGTGGGTGTGGGCACATTGAAGAATGTGATCATCTTATTAAGCGTAGCCTGGTCAAATGGCTGTTTGATCTGTTTCAGTTTTCTTTTGACCACTTCCTTGCCCTCTGCCGCGAATTTCTTTCGCTCTTCTTTTAGCGCTTCTTTGATGCCGTTTTTCGCTTTGGAACTGACCACATATTTCAACCAATCCTCGCTAGGTTTCTGCTTTTTGGAAGTGAGGATCTCTACCTGGTCGCCATTCTTGAACTTGTAATTTAATGGCACCAATTTTTGATTCACTTTAGCCCCAATGCATCTGGCACCTATTTCTGTATGTATATCAAAAGCAAAATCCAGGGTCGTGGCTCCGTTTGGCAAAGTGACCAGATCTCCTTTTGGGGTAAAAGTAAATACCTCTTCACTGTATAGGTTTGACCGGAAATCGTCTACAAACTCAATGGCATTGGAATCACTCTGCTCAAGTACCTCCCGGACTTTCGCAATCCACATTTCCAGCCCCATTTCGTTTTGACCGGCGCTGTTTTCTTTGTACTTCCAGTGAGCCGCATAGCCTTTTTCGGCAATGTCATCCATTCTTTTGGTTCGGATCTGTACTTCTACCCACTGGCCACGATCACTCATAACAGTCGTGTGTAGTGACTCATACCCATTGGCCTTTGGCATAGATATCCAGTCTCTCAATCTTTCCGGATTGGGTTGATAAAAATCCGTTACGATGGAATAGGCTTGCCAACACAAAGCTTTTTCCGCCTGCATGGGTGTTTCCAAAATGATCCTGATTGCAAATAGATCATAGACTTCTTCAAATGAAACTCCCTGTTTTTGCATCTTATTCCAGATGGAATTGATGGACTTGGGACGTCCCTTGATCTCGTAATTGACGCCTAGAGCATCAAGAGAGTCTTTGATCGGTCGCACAAACTTCTTAATGAACTTATTACGTGCCTGACGTGACGCGTTGATCTTGTTTGCTACATCGACATAAACTTCATTATCTGTAATCTTCAAACAAAGGTCTTCCAATTCTGATTTGATGGCATAGAGGCCCAAACGGTGTGCCAGGGGTGCATATATGAATTTGGTCTCTGAAGCAATCTTCAATTGTTTGTCCCTGGGCATGCTTTCGAGGGTACGCATATTGTGTAACCTGTCCGCTAGTTTGATCAGAATTACCCTCACATCTTCAGAAAGTGTAAGGATCATCTTCCTGAAATTTTCTGCTTGTTGAGAAGACCCTTGATCAAAAACTCCAGATATCTTGGTCAACCCATCAATGATCTTCGCGACTTTCGGACCAAAGAGTCTTTCAATATCAGAAAGCTGGATCTCAGTATCTTCCACCACGTCATGCAAAAGTGCAGCCACGATGGATGTAGTACCCAGACCTATTTCATCCACACAAATCATGGAAACTTCAATAGGATGGAAAATATAGGGTTCACCGGAACGTCGCCTCATCCCCTGATGGGCTTCCATAGACGTATTGAACGCCTTTCTTATGACTCTGGCATCATTGTCTTTTAGAACCGGCTTGGCATGTCTTAGCAGCGTTCGGTACTTGCGAACAATTTGTTTCTTTTCGTCTTCTTGCTCGAATTCACGCATTTATTTGCATAATACTTAAACAAAGGTGCATAGATATAATTTTTTAGCTATCTTCGCACTCCGATTTTGCGGATGTGGCGAAATTGGTAGACGCACTAGACTTAGGATCTAGCGCCGCGAGGCATGGGGGTTCGAGTCCCTCCATCCGCACAATTACCCTCTTATGACTTGTTAGCATAAGGGGGTTTTTAGTTTTAAATGACATCTTAAATTATTTCAAAATTGGATATCTCACTTGATAAAACCGAAAACAACGAGGCCTTAATTAAAATTAGCCTAAAGCAAGAGGATTATCAACAAGGTGTTGACCAAAAAATAAAGGACTTCAGTAAAAAGGCCAACTTGAAAGGATTTCGTCCTGGAAAGGTCCCTCCTGGTCTTATCCGAAAAATGTATGGCAAATCAATCCTGGCTGAAGAAATCAATAGAATCCTTGGTGAGGAGCTTACAAAATACATTCGAGAGAGTGATTTAAGAATTCTCGGTGAGCCGATGCCAAGACGTGAGGAAATGGAGGCTATCAACTGGGAAACACAAAAAGAATTTGAATTCACTTATGATGCCGGGTATGCCGGTGAATTTGACCTGAAAGTTGATAAGAAGGTCAAGGTTGACATGGCTAAGATCAAAGTAGATGATACCGTAATTGAAGAAACTATCGGCAATCTACAACGTCAGTTTGGCGAAACTTCTCCTGCTGAAGAAGTTTCTGAAGGAGATACAGTCTACGGACAAATAACTGCAGAAAGCATCGAACTGGATCGGGAGATTACGATTGAATTGAAAGAAGCTGAAAAAGCGGGTATCAATAAATTCAAAGGCCTGAAAGTCGATGACACCTTGACTATCGACGGCAAGAAGTTTTTTAAAGATGCAGATTACGTCACCCGACTAGCTGGCTTGACGGCAGACCAGGTAAAAACAGCCAAGGCCAAATATGAATTCACTGTGAAGGGAATCACACATGTCGAGCCCTCTGAAGTGAATCAAGAGCTATTCGACAAAACTTTTGGAGCTGGAAACGTCGATTCTGAAGAGGTTTTCAAAGAGAAAGTGAGTGAGACACTTTCTCAGACGTACAGTAAGGAAAGTGATCAGCTTTTCTTCATGAAAGTCCGAGACGAATTAGTGGAGAAATCAGGTATCACCTTACCAGACAGCTTTTTGAAGACCTGGTTGAAGGCTACCAATGAGAACATGACTGACGAATTGCTGGACAATGAGTATGATCAATATGCTAAAGAGCTCCGATGGTCATTGATCAGTGATAAAATCTCAGCTGATAATGATCTTAAGGTTGAGCACGAAGATGTGATGACCGAAGCTAAAGCTCAAATTGTGCAGCAATTTGGCGGACCAGCCATTGCGGAGCAATTGGGCGATCAACTGGATCAATTTGCCAACAACTATCTGCAAGGTGAAAATGGCCAGAATTACATGAAAGTATTCAATCAAGTGAAAGGAACGAAGGTGTTTGAATTCGTAAAAGGAGAGATAACGGTAAAAGAGAAAGAGGTCACGCTCGAAGAGTTCCGTAAATTGGTCTAACCTAAAGAACTTAAGATCGCATTAATGAGTTAATAGAGAAGTCCTCACTTATGAGGACTTTTTTTATTTTTGTTAAAATACGCACTACACATAAATGATTAATAAAGAAGAATTTAGAAAATTCGCAGTTAAAGGACAGGGAATTAGTGGCACCACTTTCGATGCTTATGCCGACCGTGTTGAAAATATGACGCGAGCGGTTATCGAGGAAAGGCCAACCAACTTCAGGGAAATTGATGTTTTCTCAAGACTGATCATGGATCGAATCATTTTCCTGGGCATGCAAGTTGAAGAGGGTATTGGTAATGTCATTACAGCGCAATTGCTATTCCTGGAATCCGTAGATGCTAAAAAAGATATCCTTCTCTATATCAATAGTCCGGGTGGATCTGTATATGCTGGTCTTGGCATGTATGATACGATGCAATATGTTGGACCTGATGTGGCCACCATATGTACGGGCATGGCTGCTTCTATGGGAGCCGTATTGATGGCTGGTGGAGCCAAAGGAAAGCGTTCTGCTCTTCCTCATGCAAGAATTATGATCCATCAACCCAGCGGTGGCATGCAAGGACAGTCTCGCGATATGGAGATCACTTTGAAGCAAATGCAAGAGCTTAGAAAAGACCTCTATACGATTCTCGCCGGTCATACCGGTAAAACTTACGAAGAAATAGAACAAGACTCTGACAGGGACTACTGGATGAGGGCCTCCGAAGCCAAAGAATACGGCTTGATCGATGAGGTGTTAATCAAAAAGTAAATCAATAATTTATGGCACAAGTCACTTGTAGTTTTTGCGGACGCAATAAGAAGGATGTGGACCTGATGATCTCAGGGATACATGCTCACATCTGTGACAAATGTATTACACAGGCTCAGCAGATCCTCAATGAGGAACTGAAGACCAAAGATGATCCTGAAACGCCAAACTTCAATTTGATCAAACCGATCGACATGAAGCGGCATCTTGATGAATTTGTGGTCGGACAAGACGAGGCAAAAAGATACATGTCCGTAGCGGTCTATAATCACTACAAGCGGCTTATGCAGCAAAAAAATAAAGACGATGTGGTCATTGAAAAGTCCAACATCGTCATGGTAGGACAAACGGGTACTGGCAAAACTTACCTGGCCCGTACCCTTGCCAAAATCCTACAGGTTCCTTTCTGTATCGCTGATGCCACTGTTTTGACTGAAGCGGGTTATGTCGGCGAAGATGTGGAAAGTATCCTGACCCGACTACTACAGGCAGCTAACTACGAAGTAGAATCTGCTGAACGTGGCATTGTTTACATCGATGAGTTAGATAAAATTGCCCGTAAGTCTGATAACCCTTCTATTACAAGAGATGTGAGTGGTGAAGGTGTACAGCAAGCGCTTTTGAAATTACTGGAAGGAACGAGTGTGAATGTCCCTCCTCAAGGCGGAAGGAAACACCCGGACCAGAAAATGATTTCGGTCAACACTGAGAATATTCTTTTCATTTGTGGTGGTGCTTTTGACGGTATTGAACGACATATCGGTAACCGACTCAATACACGCCCAATTGGATTTGTGAGTGATGAGGATAACGGGTTTCAACACCTTGATAAGTCGAACTTACTCCAGTATATCACTGCACAGGACCTCAAAAGCTTTGGCTTGATCCCTGAATTGATTGGTCGGCTTCCGGTACTTACACACCTCGATCCTCTCAATGAAGAGGCGTTGAAGAAGATTTTGAAAGAGCCTAAGAATGCACTGATCAAGCAATACCAAAAGCTCTTCGAAATGGAAGATGTAAAACTGGAGCTGGAAGAAGGCGCATTGGATTATATTGTGGAGAAAGCCATGGAATTCAAACTGGGAGCAAGAGGATTGCGATCCATTTTTGAAGCTATCATCACTGATGCCATGTTTGAAATTCCTTCTGCGGAAGATGTTAAGGAAATGGTCATTGATCGTTCTTACGCTGAGGAGAAATTTGAAAAGAGCAAATTCAATAAGCTCAAGGCAGCTTAATCACTTTCTTTCATCCAGGCTGTGATATCTTCTGCTACTTTTTGAGAAGCAGAATAACTTCCTATTTGATGGTTTAGTTTCTTGTAGTTGTTCAACATCCGTTGACGATATCCGTCCTTTTCAAAGATCCTTTCCACTTCTTTCAAAACGATCTCCGGCGTGTATTCATGTTGCACGAACTCTTGAACTACCCTGTCATCTAAAATCAAATTGACCAGGGATATAAACCGAACTTTTATCACCGCCCGGGCAATCCAATAAGAAATCTTACTCGTTCGGTAACATACCACCTGCGGAATATTCAACAAGGCCGTTTCTAACGTAGCTGTCCCTGAAGTCACAATGGCAGCATCTGACGCCCGGAGAACTTCATACGTCTTACCCAAAAAGACCTGCACATTTACCAATCCTTCAAGCGGTTTGTAATGAATTTCATCCACATTATCTACCGCAGCGATAAGAAAATGCCAGTCAGGCCTGAGACGTGCGCATTCAATGATCATTTTGATGGAAGTTTGAACTTCCTGCACTCTACTACCCGGCAAATAGGCAATTTTGGTGTCTGTGAAATGGTTAATCGAAAGGTCTGTAAAAACATGTTGCTTAATTTCTTCCACTACAGGATTTCCAACATAATGCACTGGGCAATCATGTCTCTGAAAGAAATCAACTTCAAACGGAAGAATACTGTACAATCGATTGACATACTTTTTGATCGAATTGGCTCTACTCTCTTTCCATGCCCATGCTTTCGGGGCAATGTAGTAGGCTACTTTGAATTGGTGTGAATTGGCAAAACGAGCCATTCTGAGGTTGAACCCCGGAAAATCAATTAAGATGAGTACATTTGGTCGGAACCTCAGTATCTCCCGCTCACATTCTTTCAATCTGCGGGAAATCCCTTGTAGATTCTGAACTACTTCGATGAAACCCATGAAGGAGATCTCCCTGTAATGAGCGACGAGATCCATACCCTGTTCCGCCATTTGATCTCCACCATAACCTCTTAGCTCAGCTTCCGGTTGCAGATTCAGGAGTTGTTTAATTAAAAAAGCCCCATGCAGATCTCCGGATCTCTCCCCCGCAATCAGGAAATATTTCAATGTGTCAGGGTGTTTTCTTCACCAGCTTTCATTCTCCGAAGTATTCAACGAAGTTTCGTGGCGTTTCGTAAAGCTTTAGGGAATGCAACTGTGCCTTAGGGGCAATCTCTTTGACTTTAGGTGCCAGTATTTGCCAAAATTGAAAAATGAGATTTTCGCAACTGGGCAATATATCTTCCATAAAAGGAACGTCCAGGTTCAGGTTCTTATGATCGACCTTCTCCGTGATTTCGACCCTAACCAGTGTGCTCAGTCTTTTCAAATCCACTACAAAGCCAGTGTCCGGATCAGGTACTCCTTTCACTGTTACGATCAACTCAAAGTTGTGCCCATGCCAATTTTCATTGGCACACGGACCAAATACTTCGGCATTCCTCTCCCTACTCCATTTCGGATTATACAGCTTATGTGCGGCGTTGAAATGCTCCTTCCTGCTTACGTAAATCATCATTTCGTCATTTCAATTGCAAAGATAAGAGGTTCTTTCTCATCTATTTTGCTTGCTGCGTGTTTATGATGCGTACTAATTTCGCAATATGATAGTTGTAACCGGGGCCGCAGGATTTATTGGCAGTTGTCTGATCGGAAAATTGAATGCTGAAAATTTCAATCATATCATTGCTGTTGATCAATTCGGGGATGCCCAAAAAGAACACAACCTCAAGGGTAAGCAGCTAAAAAAGATCGAAAGGGATTCTTTTTTTGAGTGGCTGGATGAACATTTCAGGCATGTGGAATTCATCTTTCACCTGGGTGCCCGAACAGATACCGCGGAATTTGACCGGGAACTTCTACACAAACTCAATACGGCATACACACAACAAGTCTGGAAGAAATGTGTGGCATATCAAATTCCATTGGTCTACGCTAGTTCTGCCGCTACTTATGGCTTGAGTCTCGAACCTAGCGAAGATGATGAGAAGAATATCAAAGACCTCACCCCTCTTAATCCTTACGGAGAATCCAAGCAAGCTTTTGACTTATGGGCACTAGCTGAAACCGAAAAACCATTTTATTGGGCCGGGTTGAAATTCTTCAATGTTTATGGGCCTAACGAGTATCATAAATCCCGGATGGCTTCAGTGGTTTATCATGCGTTTCGGCAGATTTCAAAAACGGGTGAAATGAAATTGTTCAGGTCCCATCATCCGGATTTTGAGGACGGCCACCAACAGCGTGATTTCATCTATGTGAAGGATGTTGTTGATGTGATGTACTGGCTTATGAGGTATCGCAAAAATTCGGGTATTTACAACCTCGGCACCGGGCAATCAAACACCTTTCTAGGGCTTACTCATGCGGTTTTTGACGCGCTGGAAAAACCCCGGAAAATATCCTTCATCGATACTCCTGAAGATATTCGAGAAAAATATCAATATTTCACGGAGGCTAAGATGTCCAAATTGCGGTCCATTGGATATGAGGAACCGTTTTGTAACCTGGAAGAAGGTGTCAGGGATTATGTTAGGAATTACCTTAAGGGGAGTCAATATTATTAACAGAAATATTTGAGAAAATAGATTCAAAAGGACACAAATACTCTCCTCTTTGAAGTGGCTTAATCAAAAATAGTTCCGAACAACCCACCCCTCACCCCTCCCAAGAGGGGATTCTTTATCATTCGCCGAAATAAATTTTACGTCGAAAAATCCCGAAATAAAGTCCTTTAAGAAATGAGTATTACTAAGCCAGATTTGGCTGCTGCTCCACAATCCCTAATCGAGATTTTATTTGCTTCAAGAGTAGTTTTTGACCAGCACGTTTTTCTTTATCCTGGTCCGAAGCATTACTTCTGGCTGCCTCCTGAAGTTGTTGATTCTGTATCTCGAAAGAAGGAATATCACTTTCGTAAGCCACACTTTTACCAGAAACTTTCGAATACCCTAGCTCTTTTAATGCTACACCTGCAACACTTTCAAATAAAGCAATCTCCGTTTCTGAAAGCTCCTTTAAATATTTTCCTGTGTTGTCCTTCATGACTGGGTTAAGTACATTCTTCCACATCTCACCCGAATCTGCAGTTCGACGCGACTCATTGGATATGTAGAATTGGAGCATTTTGGGATCATATGTAATCCCTAGTTTGTCGCAAATTTGCTGGATACACGTTTCAGGCTTTATGAGCAGGTCCTCATAGGCCAACACCATGTACCTCTCTGGTGAAACCCCAACCAGAAAATCTCTGACAGCCTTTTGCTCATCAGCCCATTTTTGAGCCAAATGGTAAACGTGCTTAGGGCCTACAATGGCCTTCTTAAAGGAAGTTGCTACATCTCGACCATCTCGGTATAAATAAATGTAAAATGGCCTGATGGCCGATTCCATGTCTGCTACATAATTGATGTTAAACGTGCTTTTACAACACCAGATATTGGCTCCGTCATGTTGCATTCGTGCTTCATAAAGCTGACGGAAAATATCGATGATACTTGAAGTGCTTGCGACAATTTTATTCCGATCAAGTGCTACTCCTTCCCAGGGAACCGGATTGGCATCTACCCAATCACACATATCGTTGACCAAGCTGGTTCTATTATCCAAACGCTGAAAATCACCGTAGTATGACAACAACGGATAAAACGTTTTTAATAAATGAGGTGGATGTGGTGCAGAAATATCCGCATGTGAATCAAGCATCAACCTGAGTAGATTAGAACCGGATCGTTGTGTACCTATGAATTGAATTGCATTGAACCTCATGTTCCTCTACTCCTTCGATTATGCTCAATTTCCAAAATTAGTAGAAACCCTCATGACAACTGGTTTTATCCGATGTGAATTCCTCATGAATTTGATAGGAATAGATCCAACAAGACACTGCCTGTTCCAAAGATCAACATCAACCAAAAGAAATTGATATTGAATTTTGTGATGGCTACAGCTGAAACAATCAGTACCAGTCCTGCAAACCAATCCAGTTCATTGAAAGGAATGATAAGTGAAATGGAAAATACGATGAAACCAATAATGGCCGGACTGATCCCTTTAAACAACTTGCTGATTACCGCCAATCCGCTGATGGACTGATAAAAAACACCTACCAGAATGATCAATAAGGCGGATGGTAAAAATATTCCTACTGTAGCTACTAACGCTCCCAGTATACCAGACACCTTGTATCCAACAAAAGTGGCTGACACCAATATTGGTCCTGGAGTAATCTGCCCGAAGGCTATGGCCTGAGCGAATTCTGAAGAAGCCAGCCATTGATTTTGTTCCACAACTAAATCATGCAATACGGGTATCATGACATAACCCCCACCAAATAACGTAAGGCTCACCTTTGAAAAAGTATTTAGCAGTATTGCCTCTTCTCCCCAAAGAAACGAGATCAATAGAAAAGCAGCTGCAATAACCACTACTCCTATAACTGCAGACCTGACTTTTTTACTCATGTCCACGTCGGTCTTAGACGTTTCCTTCTCCCCCAAGAATAACCCAATGAATCCAGCCAGTACAATGGTGATGATGAACACGATATATCCTTTTAATAGGAATGCACTGATAGCAGTCGCTAGAAATATGACCCACTGCCACCATGTTTTGATGTTCTTTTTAGCCATTTTGAAAGCCACCGAAAAAATAATGGCTGCAATTACAGGGAGTACACCTTCCAGAAAAGCAGCGATTAATCCAATTTCGTTGAAATTGCTCTGGAATTCAGCTAATAGCATCATCAGCAATACTGAAGGAAACAATACGGCAGCCATGGACAGCAATGCTCCTGCCCAACCCTTCAAATAGAATCCGATGTAAGTGGTGATATTTACCGCTAATGGACCGGGGAGAACGGACGCTAGTGTGATACTATCCATGATCAATCGATCATCCAGGACCCGATCCTGCTCGACTAATCGCTTCCTGATGATGGCTACTAGTGCGGTATAACCTCCGAAGGCCGTTACTCCGATAAACAGGAATACTTTAACGAGATACCACAAAGAAACCTTATTCTCCAAATCTGTTATTGTAGGCCGTTAGTTTTTAGGAAATCCGAATCCAAATAATAGGCACGATAAAAAGGCTGATCGCTTAACGCCATCCAGGTAACTTCTCCGTCTTTATCTGTAATGATCAAACGTTTGTTCATGGTGCTACTAAACAGCCACTGATCTTTGCCCATTTCATATACGCTACCTTGTTTAAAGGTAAAAAGTGAATCAGGCAATGTAATGATATCAGTGGTTTGTACTGGGTTTCCATCCCGAAAAGCATAGGCTCGGGAAGTTCCTCGTTCTCGTCGATCTCCATTATCAAAAAGAACTACCTCGTTTCGTACGTTGCGATGTACACCGTGCTGTTTGTAGAAATAATTCGTTTTATCTGAAAAGGTGTCGTGACCTACCTTCCAGATGACTTCTCCGGTTTGGCTATTGATTTTCCAGATCGCATTGAAATCCCTCCAAGAAACCAGATAATGTCCATCCTCTTCAATATATAGGGCATTGGCATGTCCCCAATCTTTCTTGACTCGTTTGATCCCATCAAAAGTCAATGGGTCAATCTCTTGATCCAGCGACCAGTGCCAGAGCTTTTCACCTGTTGCAGATAGTTTGATGATTCCGTCTGTTTTTATGGTATCTGTACTTTCTCCGCCGAATTCAGAAAGATCAGCAGGAATAAATTCACGGGTCAACGCCACATAATTTCCTTCCGAATCTTTGACCAATTCATGATGTAATAGTCGATCAAATCCATTTTGTCCATACCTCAATTCGACAAGCGTATCGCCCTTATAGGAAATATCATGGATGACTTTGTCACTGTACAACGCAACATAACTTTTATCGTAAGGTGCGTAAGGTCTAAACAGAGCGGTATCAGAAGCTTGAAACCACTTTACCTGACCTCTGCTATCGATCATCATCTGAGCACCAGGGCTTACAATTTGTCGAAGAAATATATAACCATCGAAAGACTGTTCATTCCCTACTTCCACCTGAAATGAGGCCAACGTAGAAGGAATGATCAATGGTTCCTGCTCCTTAACTTCACATCTGATAAGACCAAATACTGCCAAAAGGCAGGCAAAAAATGATGATTTGGATATTGATTTCAATTGCTATCTACTTTATTAAATACGCTGACCGGACCATTGCTGCGTATGGCCAGTAACAATTCTCCTTGTCCTTCCATGGACAACCATTGTAAGTCTTTAACATTGCCCGAAAGAAAGATCCCGGTCTTATCTGACTGCATGGCATGATAATTACCCTTTCCGTCAGATTTTAAGACTAATCCAGTTCCTCCATCCCATCTTGGTGTTTCCACTTCCGTATTATAAATATTCCCAGCAAGAATTATTTCATCCAGGCCATCCCCATCCAGGTCTTTGGTGACTGTACTCAACAATGGAAATGTTTGTGCCTGATTTGGGAGTGGCTTTACCTCAAAGCCTTGCGCTCCTTTATTGATCAATAGTACTGATCTAAACTCATTTACTTCGAGTGCAAGTGATTCATTTAGTTCCTCACCAAAAATCTCATCTATAGAGGCATTAGCAAAGGAGGAATAAGTCTCGTACTTTTTGGCAAGGAAAGGCATCTGTTCGGAAGAACATTCTCGCCCCCTTACAGGCACATACTTTTCCTTGTAAGACTGACTTAACACCACATCGAGGGTTCCGTTTGCATCAAAATCATTGGCATAAACCTTAAATGGTTTCTCCACGGAGGCCTTGAATTTTGTATTCAAACCCACATTCCCTACTACATAATCCGGTAAGCCATCCTGATTGGCATCTGTCTCTGTAACAGAAAACCACCACCCTTTTATATCCTCAAGACCATAACTCTCGGTTACCTTTTCAAAGGCGACTCCTGTATTTCGAAAGAGCCCAATTTCACCCCATTCACCTACAGCAAAAAAGTCAGGCTTACCATCATCATTGAAATCAGAAACCAATATATCATTGATGATTCCCTGCTCTAATAATTGAGGAGCAACTTCCGAGGTTACATCAACTAATTTACCTCCATCATTTATTAAAATCTGTGATTGTCCGGCAATTGGGTACTGCTGAGGCCTTATCCTATTTCCTACGATCAGATCCTGATCGCCATCGCCATCAAAATCAATTGGTTTTACCACCCCGCCGCTAAACTTCGGTGTATTTCCTGAAAATTGCTGTCTTTCAAAGTTCCCTTTGCCGTCATTGATGTAAAGTCGATCCTCATACCATTCAGCATCCGGAATGTGCTCATTTCCACCGCTTACTACATAAAGATCTAAATCGTCATCACCATCTATATCAAATAAGCTAGCGCTGATATCTTCATAGACCTTATCCGTCTCGAAAGCGGCCAGGACTAACCTAATAAAGCCATCTGGTCGCTGAACATAAACACTAGCCGCTTGTCCTGAAGCTCCTCCCAGATAAATGTCTTCCAGCCCATCTCCATTGACGTCACCCATGACATAAGCCGGACCTAAAGTTGATTGCTTGTAAGGCAACAAAACTTCTTTGCGGAAATCATCAAATTCGTTCTCCACATGCCGATAATCAAGCCCCAATTTCGTTAAATCAGCCTCCTGAAATAAGGCTATTTTCTCCTTCGCATCACTCATCTTCTCCGTTTCTTCAGCTTTGATCGTTATCCGTTGATTTGCTTGCACATCGTATCGATAAGCGGTTTCACCTCCTGGCCAAACTACCTGGACAGTGTCTACCTTGTCTATAGGGCCTAATCCAAAGTGAGCTACTGGTTCTACATAAGAAAAGTATCCTCGTACTCCTTTTATTTCGATAACCTGAGCTTTGGCGCCATATTTAATGTACACTTTTGGGAAACTTTCTGAAATATCACTCTCTACGGCTATAGTCAAGTAATTCCCAGCCTTTGAATCAACAGCTTTGTTTTGAAACAAGAATGCTTCCTGATCCAGGTTATTGACTACCAGATCCAGGTCACCATCATTGTCCAGATCGCCATAGGCCGCCCCATTAGAAAAGGACGCTTTACCTAAACCAGAAGTCTTACTGACGTCCGAAAAGCCAAACTTTCCATCGTTTTTGTAGAGGACATTTGGCAGTTTTTCAGAATTCATTTGCTCATAGAGCTCACTCTTGGCACTGATTGGCACATTGCCCCGGTACATGATCTGGGTTTTCGTTACCTCATTCTTAAAGTCATTATCCAGGGCATACCTTCGATATCCATTGGTCACATATATATCCTTCCAGCCATCATTATCGAAATCGGTAATTAACCCTGCCCAACTCCAATCCGTCTTAGAAATTCCCATCTGATGGCTTACATTCCGGAAATTCTGATTGCTCGTATTTAGCTGCAGAGAATTGAACATGTATTGATGAGCAAAACCAAGATCCTCCGTAAGCATGTCAAATTGATCTACATCCATGCTTGCCATTAATGTTTTAGAACGATAGTGGTCCTTTGACGCCATGTCAAGCACCAAAATATCTTTGTGCAAATCATTATTAAAATCTGCAATATCCACACCCATACCGAAAAAGGATACCTGACTTGCTCTTAATTTGATTTCGTCAAAAAAGCGACCGTTACCTTGATTGATGTACATGGCATCGGGGATATAATAGTCATTAGCAATATATATATCCAACCAGCCATCATCGTTTATATCACTGATAGAAAGCCCCAGGCCAAATGAAGGCCTAAGCATTCCTGCCTGGGCAGTAATGTCTTTAAAAACGCCTCCATCATTTTCATATAAGTGACTTGAACTTTTACCCAATAAGCCTTTCGTTACTCTCATCTGGCGATAAAATGTAACCGGATCTAAACCATATGCGGGGCTCTCATTGAGCACGAAACAATCAAGGTCACCATCTCTATCAAAGTCAAAGAATCCCGCTTGTGTGCTTATTCCCTGATCTGCCAGGCCATAATCTTTAGCCTTTTCTGAAAAAGTGTTGTCCTGGTTGTTGATGAACAGTAAGTTTCCTCTATCATATTCTTCATTCGGACCACCTTGGGAGACATATATATCTGACCAACCATCGCCATTGATATCTGCAATAGTCACTCCATTGGACCAACGCTTTCCAGCATTGATACCTGCTTGCTCTGAGATATCTTCAAATCTTAATTCCCCTCTATTCAGGTAAAGTCTATTGGGAACCTGATTGCCAGTAAAAAAAATGTCCTGTAAGCCATCGTTGTTGATATCTACCATGGCTACTCCGGCACCATTATAGAAATAATCAAAATCAAACAAATTGGCTTTAGTTGAAACATCGTGTTTCAGATCGTTGGAAAATTGAATTCCTGAAGCATCAGACGAAACTTCTTCAAATAATGCGCTTTCTTCTGGTTCTTCCTTTGTTTTTTGAGTTGATGAGTCTGAACAGCTCATAATAAATAAGCCTAAAAGCAGGAATATGATTAAAAGTCTGTTCTGTGCTAGTCCGAACCTCATAATACTATCACTTAAATCAGAGCAATATTAAAAAAGCCGCCTTATTGCTAAGGCGGCTTTTATCAATTAAATAATTTACTACTTAAGGAGCTAAGGTAAATGGTACACCTCCAGGGAATGTAATTACGGAAGTCGCAGACTCACCATAAGTGTTATCCCAAGCAATGGTCCACTCTTCTCCACTAATAGAAGAAGTGTAGGTCCAGGTATCACCAAAGCTATCAGTAAAGCCAGTGAAAGAAACAACCTCACATACATCAGTAAAGGTAAGGTCACCACTAGCACCGCCACCACCGTAGCAAGGTCCGTATGCACCAAATGCCCAATCGTCGAACTGATATCTACCGCCACCAAGCGCTTGAAGCTCTACAGTGCCAGTTACATCAGCACCACCACACCAGATATCGGTAGTCGCGTAAGAATACGTTCCTTCCAATGCCGAAGGGCAGGCTAAAGGGCGTGTAAACGCAAATCGACCACCTCGGAAAGCCGCACCTCTAACAGAAGAGGAGGAGTTTGTGCTGCGATATTCTGTTCCATCTACGTGCACAATTACAGTAGATAACTGGAATTCGTCTCCAGCAGCAAAATCAGCATATCCAAGACCAATTGCAGAAGTGATTGCAGTAGAGCTTACATCAAACGTAGTTTGAAGGAAGCCATTCTCACTAGCAGTCAATGCAGATGCACCTACTCGAGTTACCTCTACAGCAGCTTGTGCAGATCCGCCAACAGGATTGTACACTACTTCTACATAAACTTCAGCAACATTCTGACCCGCATTGTCATCGACAAACTCAACTGTGTAGCTGTAGTTAGACGAATTGAAATCAGTCTCAGTAAGTAGGTTCACCAAAAGTGCACCATCTTCAGAGATCAACCTTGGGTAGATTCCGTGTCCTGCACTATCGAAAGTTACAATAGGAGCTTTATCAGGATCTTCACAGGCAGTGAAGACCATCACTAAGGCCATCAAACCAATTGACAACCTCAATTTCATGTTATTGAAAAATTTCATTTTCATTCTCAATTAAAGTGATCAATTATCTCAAGTTAGTCAGCGATTGCCAGAACGTAGGAACGGCGATAGGCTTAGTATCAACATTCGAGTTTCTGGTAACAAAATCCACTGGATAGAAGAATGTATTAGGGAATTGTCCCGGATCAACTTCCAGCGTTGGCTGAATGTTAGATGGGAACCCTGTTCTTCTGTACATATTATATGCTTCGAGGCCATTACCCCAAGCTGCGATATAATACTCAGTAACTACAACGTCGATTCTTTCCTGAGCTGTAGTAGCAGCGTCATAAATAGCAAGAATCTCAGCAACGTAATCGTCTTTGTCAGCATCGCTCATACCGAACAATTCTTTGATTGTCCCTATGCTACCATCTCTCAGTTCTACACTGGTTCCCATTTTAGTAGCAACCAAAGACTCAAAGCCTTCCACTTTATCCAGGGACTTTCTGATTCCACTTTCAAGCAATGCTCTGGCATCATCTGCAGTACCCAATGATAAGGCAGCTTCTGCTCTCATGAAGTCTACAAAAGAACTCAACATGATAGGGAAAATTCCTTGCCCAAGACCTCCTAATGTTCCGTTTGCACGGGTATCATCGAAAGTACTGTCATCGAAATCTCCACCACCAGGATACAGACCATAGGAGGTTCTGATTGGACCATCTGGAGGAATACCACCACCATTACCGTGATCTCTACCGCTGTATCCATCAGCCACAACGCAATAAACCTCAGCTAGGTTAGGATCAATGGCAGTCCAGTGATCGATAGTAGTACCAGGATCATCCGTAGGAAGTGCCGTAAAGTGGCAAGAATACGTAGTTGCATCCTGAGCTTCCGCGTCAGAAACTTTTCTGTAGAAGTAATATCTTCTTCTAGGGTCATCGATTCTAACACCGTCAGTGATCTCACTTTCACGACCTCTTCTTAACAACCACATGTAGTAGTTAGACAAGTAAGCACCGTCTCCTACCTCGTAATGGTTATTGTAAAAAGGATGTCGTGAGTTAGGATTGGTTCGCTGATTACCAAAATTAATTTGGAAATCCTCGCCTGCCTCATCGATGATCATGCCACCAGAAACCAAAGTGTTAATGGTAGAAGCATCACCAGTGTTCAATGCAGCTCTCAACTTCAAGGTATTCGCAAACTTAATCCAACCTTCAGGATCCCCTCCGTAGAAGTTATCGAAGGCAGGAGCACCAGCTACTGTTCCATCCAACTGAGCAATGGCCTCATCAAGCAAAGCAATGGCCGCATTGTAAACATCCTGTCCAGAATCAACATTCGGGCTAATGATATCTGTTCCTTGTCCAGCTTCGCTGAAAGGCACATCACCGAAAAGATCCACCAAAACCATCATGGTATAAGCCTTCATGATTTTGACAGTTCCAGCATGGATATCTAAACCGTTTGCTTCAGCAAGCAATAACACGTTATCAATATCCGGGAATAGGCCTGCATAAGCAGTATTCCAGGCAAAGTTGTACGTGTTTGGCGTCGTAGCAGCATTGTAGGTAAATCCTCCAAAGTGATACATTCGAGCTACAGCTCCAGGGTTACCTTCAGTAGCACTATAGAAATCTCCGAAATCCAATTGAATGGAATTATATAAATCATTGACACTAGCATTTGCAGGTGTTACTGCCAATGGGTTATCCTGAAGATCTAAGTCGAAACTGTTACATGCACTGATCATAGCAGTGATCGCAACAGCCATAAATAATCTATTGATAATTTTCTTCATTATCCTAAATCTTAAGTGAATTAGAAAGTTAGACTAAGCGTTGCACCATATTTCTTAGCGGTAGGAGCAGTACGGAAGTCGAAACCTCTACCGTTACCTACACCTAAGCTAGAAATCTCAGGATCAAAGTTGATTCCTTCAGGGAAGTTAGGAGCATTGTACCACAAGTTCTCTCCTGAAAGCGTGATACCAACGGTACCGAAAGGAGTCTTCTCAAGAAGAGACTTAGGTAAAACATATCCAAGAGAAACTTGACGCAATCTGATTACAGTTCCATCAAATACCCCTCCTTCATCCGCGAAGAAATAAGCTCGGAAGAAGCTATCACCAATATATGTCTGAACATCATTAGGCACATAAACAGGGTTTCCATTGTCATCAGTACCCGTTTGCTTCACAGCATTAGGCATTACCAAAGGAACGTTTCTGTCTACGTCAGTATCAACTGTGTTACCCCGAGCAAGTAGTGACTGAACAGTAGAAGAGAAGATATCTCCACCGTCAATGTACTGCCACTGGAATCCAAATGAAATCCCTTTCCAGCTAATGCTGTTATCCCAGTTAGCCTGGAAGTTAGGGTTAGGATCACCAATTACTTCAAAGTTACCAGAAGACTGGTATGCACCTTGGTTGTCTACTACAAACAGACCAACTTGGTCGCCGTAGTTAGTCAGGTTATTTCCGTTTTCGTCAAATACATCCTGAACTTTCAGGAAAGACTCGCCGAAGAATACACCAAACTGCTGACCAGGAATCGCATAGTTACCTAATGTGCTGTAACCTGCAGTCTGAACCTGATCGATTCCTTCGAAGATAGACTCTACGTTAGAAACATTTCTGGTGTAGTTCAAGTTGATGTCCCACTTGATTCCGTTAGGAAGTGGAGGCGTAATGTTCACACCAAGCTCAACTCCCTTGTTCTCCATTTTCGCAGCGTTTACAGTAGTTACTGTAAATCCTGTAGAAGGATCAAGAGGCAAGTTGATGATCAGGTCTTCTGAGGTCTTTTGGTAAAGAGAAAGGTCGATTCCGATGATATTATCAAGTAATCTTGCTTCAACTCCAGCCTCGATCTCGTTGAAGAACTGAGCGGTCAAGTTTCTGTTACCCAAGAAGTTAGATACAGAGTTAGTATTCAATACTGTACCACCAGCAGTTACGAATTGGTTCGTACTTGCATCGAGAACAGACCTAGTTCTGTATGGGTCAGGATAACCTGCAGATCGTCCGTATCCTACACGTACTTTCAAGAAATTCAGAATATTACTGTTGCTGATCGCAGTGATCGCATCAGTAGGTACAAATGCCAAACTAGCAGAAGGATAGAATACTGAACGATTCTCTTGCTCCAACGTAGACGTCCAGTCATTTCTAGCCTGCAAGTTCAAGAACAATGCATATTTGAAACCAACTGAAGCAGTAGCATAAAGACCTAATGTATTTTCCTCACTGAATCCAGAGAAACCTAAGTGGTCAATGAAGTTATTGTGAGAAAGAATGTTATATACAAACTGGTTAGAGCTTGATAGTACAGAGATATCTCTTACTTCTCTACGAGAGTTGAATCCAACAACCCCATCAACAGTGATCTCTCCAGGTAAGCTGAAGTTATACAATACGTTGATGATTTGGTCAGTGATTCTATTACTGATGTCCGTAGTTGTCAACTCACCAAGAGGCTGTCTTGGTCCACCTTTGTTTACATGACGTTTGTTTTCCTGCTGATAGTTATCAACACTCAGACGATACATCAATGAAAGGTTATCAGTCAATTTATAAGACAACTGAGTACTAGAGAAGAATCTGTTGACTTGCTCGCTCTGACCTGAGTTATTCAAAGTCCAAAGCGGGTTTTGGATCGGAGAACCACGTCTATAATAGATGTTAGAACCATCAATAGGAGACTGGAATGGAAGACCCAAAAGATCTACAGATCGAGGAGTAAACAGGATCGCAGCGAAAAGACCGTTACCATCACCACCAAATGCAGGTGCAGTAATAGGTGTAAATCTTTCAGACTGGATATAGTTAAAAGAACCTCTGATAGAAAGACCATTGTTCAAGGTAGCCTGAGCACCCAAACCGAAGTTATTCTTATCAATGTAGTTAGATCGATCACCGTTAGCCAACTTAGGAGTAAAGCCCTGGTCAGTCAAGTAGCTGTAAGTAGCACTCAAAGATGCATTGTCAGCCAACTTACTCTCAACAGCGATTGAAGTGTTTGAAGAAACACCACTTTCGAAGAAGTTCTCAACACTTTCGTAAGGACGATAAATGTACTCCGCTCCGATGAACTCAGGAACATCATCATTATACTGTGTTTGATCCAATGGGTGAGTGATGAGTACTTGAGTACCGTCAGCAGTCAGTCCCTGGAAATCAGAACCGTAAGAAGATGGGTTCAAATCGTTGAAAGCAGCCCCCCAGTTAGAGAAGAACCATCCGAAACCAGCGTTGAAACCGTTTCCGTAAGTGTTCTGATAATCAGGCAGGTTAGCAATTTCAGAAACATAAACACCTTGACGGATGCTAACCTCAGCTTTTCTAGAAGCATTCTGACCAGCTTTACCGTTTTTGGTAGTTACCAAAACCACACCATTACGTCCAGCCTCTCCGTATAGTACCGTTGCTGAAAGACCTTTCAAGATCGAAATTTCTTCAATCGTGTTAGGATCCAGATCAAGGAATCGGGAAGATGCTGTTGCACTACCAGAACCAAACCCTTGGTTACCTGTGTTCGTATCGGTGTTGAAAGGAACCCCATCAACTACGAACAAAGGCTGGTTGGAACCAGTAATTGTAGAATACCCTCGGATGATGATATTCGTACCTGAACCTGAAAGACCGGAAGTTTGGGTAATGTCTACCCCAGTTGCTTTACCTCTTAAGAGACGAGCAACATCAGCTTCCTGACGATCAACTAATACTTCATTGTCGATGGATGACACCCCGTATCCAAGCGCTTTACGCTCTTTACTGATACCGAGGGCGGTAACAACCACCTCTTGAAGTTCCTGCACGTCGGACTGCATGGCTACGTCAATCGTAGACCGGCTACCGATCGTTGCTTCCTGGCTGATTAAGCCAATAAACGAAAACACCAGAATGCCACCATCTGCTGGCACTGACAAACTGAAGTTCCCATCGAAATCCGTCGTGGTACCGTTAGTAGTACCTTTCAGGATCACGTTCACACCAGGTATAGTACTTCCGTCTTCTTCAGAAGTTACCTTACCTGTAACTGTTCTATCCTGCGCTAGGGCAGAAAAGACCACAGACAAACTAAACAAACTAAGTAGTAAAATCCTCTTCATATTAGAATTGGTTTATTAAGCTAGAAACCTTAAAGATTTCTAAATGTCTAAATTATAACTTTTTGGGAATAATAAAAATGTGAGCAATCCTTTTGAGAATTAATACGTAGAAGTTGAAAATATTGAAATTCTCAAAATTTCCCAATATAATTTACATAACTGCCAGTTATTACGGAACATGAGAAAAGAATTACTTGCAGTAACATCAAAAAGCCAGAAATTCTTTGGTACCCGAAATATTATTTTTTCAATATTCCGAAGATTATTTATCTAACGTACCGAGTATGCGAAACTCGATGCGCCTATTCTTAGAATCATCCGTTTGTTGTTCGCTTTGAGAGACCGGAAATTGTGATCCGTATCCTTTGTACTTCATCCTGCTCCCAGGAATCCCTTTTTCAACCAAAAAGTCATATACTGATTTGGCTCTTTTTTCTGATAAATCCAGATTGTATGCCGATCCACCGGATGCATCCGTATGACCAGCGATCTCTACTTCCAGCTTTTCGTTCTTTTTCAGAAACTGAAAAACAAGATCCAGTTCGCTTTTCGATTTATCTATGAGTGCATAGCTGTCGAATTCAAAATAGACATTCTCCAGAATGATCGTTTCTCCACTTCGAAGCGGGTTCAATGAAATATTAAGGGTATCCGGCTTCAAATCAACTGAGGATTGTAAGTCAAATTGAAAATCCTCGAACAAGAAACCATCTGCACTGGCGTAAGCACCATATTCCCCTCCTTCAAATAAAGCCATGAAATATCTACCAGTAACCGGATCAGAAGTGGTACTGTACAATTTCTCCTGAGTTATTAGATCATACAATTCAAGTTTTGCTTCAATCGGCAAAT
The DNA here is from genome assembly GCA_033344775.1 of Cytophagales bacterium. Lineage (NCBI taxonomy): Bacteria > Pseudomonadati > Bacteroidota > Cytophagia > Cytophagales > Cytophagales bacterium. The sequence goes on from JAWPMT010000005.1 coordinate 750,498, forward strand.
CCGTTTCCTTGTTGGTGATCAAACCCGTTAGATAACTGGCCTTGTGGGATAATAATGTATCAACTTCAATATCGAACGAAAAGAGCTCGCTCCGATTTTCGGACTCATCCGTATAAAATGCCATTTTTCCATCCGCAGTAATAAAGAGTCCGGACTGGTCTTCGAAATCATTGGTGGGATACCCAAGATTCACTGGGTTCGTCCATTCATCTCCCGAGCGTTCTGATACATAAAGATCAAATCCACCCAACCCTACATGTCCTTTTGAAGAAAAGAATAAAGACTCACCATTAAAATGTATGAATGGCGTTGATTCATCCTGCGCCGTATTGATTCTTGGCCCGAGGTTCGTTGGCTTAGTCCAAACTCCTTCTTTTTGTTGAGTCACCCATATATCTCTCTTTCCATGACCTCCCGGGCGGTTAGAAACAAAATACAACGTTTTTCCATCTGCAGACAGGCTTGGCTGAGAATCCCAGCTCGAAGAATTGACAGTTTTACCCAGATTTTTAGGTTTTCCCCATTCATCTCCTTCTCTAATGACATAGTATAAATCACAACTTCCGTAGGATCTTCTGCCTTCACAAGAAGTAAAGATCAAGGTTCGGCCATCTGCCGAAATGGAACAGGCACCTTCGTTGAAGCCAGTATTAATCGTAGAAGCAATCCCATTGGCTGTTTCCCAAACTCCATTCTTTTTATGTGCGATGACAATGTCCTCATCAAATTGAATCCCTGTACCATCACGCTTGGTATATACGATCGATTGATTGTCGATGGTAAGCACCGGAAAATACTGTAGCGAAAAGCGGTTGACCGAATCACTCAGCTTTCGTGTTTCACGGATCATGGGTTTGAGTAAGGATCGATGGGAATATTCGATCGAATGCAAGAGTACGGAATCCCCTTTACCCATTACATTTCCCTTCAACGACGACAGATAATAGTTTAAAACCTCCGATGCCTTTTCATATTTCCCACGCTGATAATAGCGAACGGCTAACCCCCTTGCAATTTTTGGATTGACCTCTTCCTTTGGAATGGTCTCGTAATAGCGCTGGTAATTGGCAAAAGAAGCATCCTCCGCTCGCAAATAATTGTAGACACCTGCGAGCTTGAGGTAAGCCTCTGCAAAATCAGGATCACGTTCGAGCGCTTGATTCAGTGACTTGATTCCTCCTTCGAAATCCCGGGATTTGAATTGTTCTTCGGATTTCTCGTAAAGCTTGATCGCCTTCTTATCCTTCGTATGAAAGTTTTGTCCGAAACAAGGTAACAGTAAAAGTAGCAGACCAAAAAGGATGGAGCCTCTTAGGGTATGCTCATGTATTTGTGCACTTGCAGTGATATCCTCCATTTGGGATTTTCTTTGACAAATTGGATAATCGAAGGTAACATTTCTGATTCTTTCGACCATTCCGGCTGGACATACCAATTGGAACCCTGATGCATTTTTTCCGCGTGTTCCTGCGCCCACTTAAAATCAGACCTGTTATAGATAATAACTTTCAGTTCGTGGCTTTTCGTGTAAAACTCAGGAAGAGGTTTCTTAAATTTTTTCGGTGAGAAACAAATCCAGTCCCAATCTCCCGTCAAAGGATGTGCTCCGGAAGTCTCTATATGTGTCCTTAAACCTGCCGATTTCAGTGACAGGGTTAATTCGGTGAGGTCATACATTAATGGTTCTCCTCCAGTGATCACAACAATCGGTGCCTGACTGGCTTTGGCATTTTCTACGATCTGGTCAATGGCCAATTCAGGATGTGCACTTCGGTCCCAGGATTCTTTCACGTCACACCAAACACATCCTACGTCACAACCACCCAAACGTATAAAATACGCTGCAGCGCCGGAATAAGCACCTTCACCCTGAACGGTATAGAAATACTCCATTACAGGTAGGGTCGCCACATCTGTCAGTTCCAATTTATTACTGGTGTTGATTCTCGTAAGCTTTATACGTATTGAGTAGCAAAGATGCAATAGTCATCGGACCTACTCCCCCTGGCACTGGTGTAATGTAACTTGCCTTCTCTTTCGATGCTTCAAAACTTACATCTCCTGCCAGACGAAATCCACTCTTCTTACTCGCGTCCTCCACACGGGTCGTACCAATATCCACCACCACAGCACCCGCCTTGATCATGTCAGCAGATATAAGATCAGGCTTACCTACTGCAACGACCAGTACATCTGCGGTTCGGGTATGAGAAGGCAGGTCCACCGTGTATTTGTGACAAATCGTAACCGTTGCTGCAGCACGTTGCATCATTAAACTCAAAGGAGCACCTGCAATTCGGCTGGCTCCTACGATCACACAATGCTTACCTTTCAGCTCAATCTCGTAGCGATCTAAAAGCTCCATAACACCATAGGGTGTCGCAGGCAACAGTAATTGGTTGTCAGAAATGATACTCCCAAAATTCTGATTGGTAAAACCATCGACATCTTTGGCCGGTTGCACCGTCTCAATAATGGTTTCAACAGAAATATGCTCGGGAAGAGGCAATTGAACGATGAACCCATCAATATCTTCGTCCTCATTCAGTGATTCGATATGTTTGACCAGTTTCTTTTCAGAAATAGTCTGAGCAAATTGCATCAAGCTATAATCAAACCCAACCGCCTTGCATGCCTTGATCTTTCCATTCACATAGGTGTGACTGGCACCATCATCACCGACAATGATGATCGCCAAATGCGGTACACGCTTATCTGCGGCCTTCAATGCCACTACTTTCTCGGCAATTTCTTTTTTGATGTCAGACGCAATCTGTTTGCCGTCTAATATTTCAGCTCCCATCGTTTTCTAATTATCAAGTTTGAGGACAGCCATGAATGCCTCCTGCGGAATCTCTACACTTCCTACCTGGCGCATGCGTTTCTTTCCTTTCTTCTGCTTCTCCAAAAGCTTCCTTTTCCGGGAAATATCTCCTCCATAACACTTCGCCAATACATTCTTCCGCATTGCCTTCACCGTTTCTCTGGCGATGATCTTCGTTCCAATTGAGGCCTGAACGGCAATTTCAAACATCTGTCTAGGCAACAACTCTCTCAATTTCTCGCAAAGGCGTTTTCCCCATTCGTATGCCTTGTCTCTATGTACAATAGCTGAGAGGGCATCTACCTTTTCGCCATTTAGCTGAATGTCCAGTTTTACCATGGTCGACTGGCGATAGCCAATCAACTCATAATCTAATGAGGCGTATCCACGAGAAATGGTCTTGAGTTTATCGAAGAAATCAAATACAATTTCTGAAAGTGGTAGATCAAAGGTTAATTCTACGCGATCAGCTGTCAGATATACCTGGTTTTTGATCTCGCCTCGCTTGTCCATGCAAAGGGCAATCACAGCTCCGATGTAATCAGCCTTCGTGATGATCTGTGCCTTAATGAAAGGCTCTTCTATGTGTGAGATCGTATTGGGTTCCGGCATTTCGGAGGGTGCACTTACCTCCACCACTTCTCCTTTCGTGCCAATCGTTCGGAATTTCACCGAGGGCACGGTAGTGATCACGGTCATGCCAAATTCTCTTTCCAGCCGTTCCTGCACGATTTCCATATGGAGCATACCCAAAAATCCGCAACGGAATCCAAATCCAAGTGCTGCAGATGTTTCAGGTTCCCAAACAAGAGCTGCATCATTCAATTGCAACTTCTCCATGGACGTGCGTAATTCTTCGAATTCACTGGTCTCTACCGGATAAATACCAGCAAATACCATCGGCTTCACGTCCTCAAACCCTTTGACTTCTTTCTGAGTAGGCTTATCAACATGCGTGATGGTATCTCCCACCTTTACCTCTTTAGCAACCTTGATCCCAGAGATCAGGTATCCTACATTTCCGGTAGAGATTGTTTTTCGAGGTTCATGATCCAGACGCAGTACGCCTATTTCATCTGCCTCGTAGGTTTTACCTGTGTTGACAAATTTTACCTTATCTCCTTTATTGATCTCTCCGTTGAAAACCCGGAAGTAAACTTCAATTCCACGGTAAGAGTTGAACACAGAGTCAAAGATCATGGCCTGCAGTGCCTCGTCCTGATTGCCTTTTGGTGCAGGAATGCGATGAACGATCGCTTCCAGAATATTGTCAATCCCAATTCCTTCCTTGGCACTGGCGTGAATAATATCTTCCAAATCACAGCCGATCAGTTCGATGATTTGATCTGAAACTTCCTCAGGCATCGCACCAGGCAAATCGATCTTATTCAGCACGGGGATGATTTCCAAATCATGCTCCAACGCCAGATATAGGTTCGAAATGGTCTGTGCTTCTATGCCTTGTGCCGCATCCACGACCAGCAAAGCCCCTTCACAAGAAGCAATGGACCGGGATACCTCATAGGAGAAATCCACATGACCAGGAGTGTCGATCAAATTGAGTGTATATTGCTGATTATCATAGAGATAATCCATCTGAATGGCGTGGCTCTTAATCGTGATACCTCGTTCACGTTCAAGGTCCATATCATCCAATAGCTGCGCTTGCATATCGCGCTGAGAAACTGTCTGCGTCGCCTCTAATAACCTATCCGCCAACGTACTTTTCCCATGATCAATATGGGCTATAATGCAGAAATTTCTTATGTGATCCATGATGTCTTTCGCGAAAGAAGGTGCAAAAATAGCAATAGCCCATCAACTCTACGTCAGAAAGTTCATCATTGAAAATAAAGCTTAACAACATCTGGCATTATTTGCGAAAGGAACTACCAGATTTCAGGTAATTAGGGCATAAAAATTACCGCACTTTGGGTATTTCAATAGAGTCGGAGATTTTGTTACTTGCAATCAGCATCTTAGACCACCTAACACCGCCTGATATGAAAGTCATTAAGTACGTTATTCTCGTCATTAGCCTCATTCTTACCAGCATTTTTTTACCCAAAGTCCTGAAGCTTCGGAAATCCTGAAATAGCTTTTTGGCATTCTAGAAATCACGGATTCCGAATGAGCCTTACCTCGGATATGCTGCATTCCTTGGATTGAAGTTGAAAAGGTGGCTATTTTAGCCCGGCAATCAATCCTATCACATGTACATCCGAAAAAAATACCGGGTCCGCGATATGATCCGTTGGACTCGAAGAGAAATTCGCTTTTTTGTTGTTTTTGCCCTGATCGTTGCTATCCTGCATGACCTTTTGGGATTGACCTGGCTACAGCTTCCATGGACTCCCATTGCTATGATCGGTACAGCAGTTGCATTTCTTGTCGGTTTCCAAAGCAATGCCGCTTACGGAAGGATCTGGGAAGCACGCAAAATTTGGGGAGGAATTGTCAATGATTCCCGTAGCCTCGCCATCATGGTGATGGACATGATCACCAACGAATACGCTTCTGAAGAAATGACTGAAGAAGAGATGTATTCCCACAAAAAGACAATTATATATCGCCACATTGCCTGGATGACTGCTTTGAGGTATGCTATGCGCCAAAGCAAACCATGGGAAACCAATCGGGAGATCAAGGAAAACAAGGAATGGCAGGATCGGTTGTATATCCCGGAACGTAAATTCGAACTGGAAGATGAACTAAAGAAAGTACTTCCCGAAAGTGAATTAAAAAACGTAATGGGCCGTACCAATAAGCCGGCAGCAATCATGGCTTTTCAATCTCATCATTTGCGTACCTTAAAAGAACGTGGGATCATTTGGGAATTCTCATTTCTGGAATTGGAAGGAAAACTTAGCGCATTGATCGATCATCAGGGTAAATCCGAAAGGATCAAGAACTTCCCCTATCCGAGACAATTCGCTACCATCGGCTATGATTTTGTCAACCTGTTCATAATGATCTTGCCATTTGGAATTATTCCCGAATTTGGCAAAATCGGAGAAAGATTCATTGCGGATTATCCCCTTATTGCGGATTCATTTATATGGCTAGGTATTCCTTTTTCTGTGATTGTCTCATGGATATTCAATACCATGCTCCGTATTGGTACCACTGGGGAAAATCCATTTGAAGGATCACCCAATGATGTGCCCATTAGTGGAATTTCAAGAGGCATTGAAATAGATATTCGAGAGATTCTTGGCGAGGAAAAAGAGCAGATCCCTGAACCCTTTCCGATTGAATTGGAAGCTCAGATGTAGCTTCGGTAAACTCAGCTCATGGATTTCGACAAGCACGTCTTGCCGGAGTTGATAGACTCAGCATTAAGATTTATTCTAAAAAACGAGGCCCACTAAATATTCATTAGTGGGCCTATATGTTTTATAATGAGGATATATTAAGATATTCCCAGCACTTGCTTCGCCCGGGCTAGATAGGCTTCACGATCTTCCAGGCCATTGTAACCACCATTGATACGTTTAGTAATGGCTTTGATGTCATCCTGATCGGCATAACCATTCAGTTTGCGCATGTCCCAAAACCAACCAGCAGCAGCTACAGCAGCATCCGCATTATCGGCCAATTGATCAGGGTTATTTACCAGGTCCATTCCGGTGGCATTTCCGCAATTGGTGTAATTATCTTTTCCTGTCAATTGAATCAATCCTCTACCACGGTATTTCCAGCCTTCTCCACTCGACTCATCGCCATTCCCCATGCGATTGGCATATACGCGATTAGCAATCTTCTCCGGTTGTCGTGCGTAAGCTTCTGCCTCCTCATCAGTTGGGAAATATTTCCCAAAAACAGCTCTCAATGCACTCGCACTATAATTCAGGTTTTCGGAGCTATAATGAAAACTACCACTTTCATGTGCGAGTTGAGCAATGAAATGAGCAGCTCTCAATGGTGTATTGATGTCAAACTTTGACATTTCACCATTCAAGGCGCCCAGGTATTTATCAATGTTGACCTGAGAGGCTTTGGGCATGATCTCCGCAAGTGTAGCCGCGGTGAAAAATCCATCTCCAGTAGCAGGCGTCGCAGGCTCTTCAGGAGTTGGAGCACTAGGTGCAGGTGCTGCAGCTGGTTTATCTGCTTCATTATCTTCAATTCCTGGCAGAACCAGTTCCTGACCCACTTTGACCACATTAGGATTGGAAATGTCATTAGCTTCCGCAATCTCGGTGTATTTTGACGCGTTGCCGTAAAACTTTTTCGCAATAGTCCCAAGGGTATCACCGGGTTGTATGGTGTATTTTTTCATATACTTGATTTATTTCTAGATGCTGGTAATATTGTAACAGACATGCTGAGATGTTCCATGAACAGAAAAGTAGAAAGAAAAACAACGCGCCGCCAAAATAGGATAGATTTTTTTACGCTGTGATTGCTACATAAATTTGTCCCTACAGCAATTTGAACGAATTTGAAATCGAAACAACTTCTGATACTTGTCTGTTTTGCGCTTTGGGTCAATGACCTGATGGCTCAGGAATTCGATGAAGATCGGCTAACCCTTTCGGAGCGTCAATCACTCATTCGCATCCTACAAAAACGGAAAAACCTCCATCGCCCGAATAGCGACAACCTATTCGACAGAAAGATTCGTGATTTACATGAGAAAAGAACTCAGTTTCTTGTTCGACTGATCAAACACAACCTGCTTATTACTCCTGGGTCCGAATTTCAACGGATCCAATTTCTATTTGATTCTCTGAAAACTTCCGACTTGATCAAGCGAAAAGAAAGCCAACTTCTGATCATGCGCAGCCCTATTCCCAACGCTTTTTGCGTAGGTGAAGGCACCATTGCTGTTACTACTGGGCTATTAGAGATCATGGATACCGATGAGCAGGTGACATGGGTGCTAGGTCATGAATTGGCACATTATGAGTTAGATCACGCCAATCAACATCTAAGAGGGTATGCGCGAAGGCATAGTTCGTTAAGCCGAAGGCAAAAACAAGAATTGTCTGATCCTGACAAAAATATCTCTCTTGAAACCCTCAATGCTTATAAAGAAATGGCCTTTGGACTCGGGAAATTCAAAAGAAAGGATGAGTTTGAAGCCGACTCTTTGGGGCATTTGATATTTCAGGATTTGAAGCAACCTGGGTATATCGGTTTAAAAACACTGAATACACTCGATTCCGCTTTTGAAGAACAACTCCCTTACCACATTGATAAAATATTCAATTTCAGGGACTATCCTTTTCAAAAATTTTGGTTTAAAAACAGACCTTCTTTTTTCTCAAGAATTCCATCCAGTTCGTTATTCCCGGATGATTCAACCAAAAGCCACCCAGCGATGGCAGAAAGAATATCCAAGCTGGATTTAGATTTTGGGATCAGCCAACAGCTGCAGGTTTCCATAAAAACAACCCCTTTAGATAAGTCGTATGCACTGGAGAATTTGAAAAGCGCCTACAGCTCCAAAAATTATGATTTCCTAATCTTTCTGGCTGCCAAGTATTATCGACAAAAGGAATACAGATATTGGATCGTACGACTGGTTTCTGCAGCGCTATTTGAACTTTATCAATTGAAAGGTGAGCCAGATTTTCCTTACCTGGTCAGTCCATTTACCTATCAATATGGAGAACACCTTACGCAGGTCAATAATTTCCTGCACAATGCACGACCAAAAGACCTACTGACGATTGGATTCCTGTTCTTGAATGATGGTAGAAACTTCAACCCTAAGGATGAAAGTCACTTTTTCATGTTATGGAAATATGCACGTGCCATGGATGATTTCCGACTAATGAACAACATCCGTCGAACCTATCAGGAATATCACGATGACCCTAAGTACCTGAGTCAAATGCGCCAGGTTAAATACTAGCTACCAAATGGGCCGCTTCGTAAATGGCTCGTTTCGCATCCAGTTCTGCCGCTTCTTTGGCACCTCCAATTAAATGTGTTCTGATTCCCGCCGCTTCCAACTCTTCAAACAGTGATCTTAACGGCTCCTGTCCGGCACAAACTACCACGTGATCCACAGGTAAAACCTGGGTCTCTCCGTTCACGGAAATATGGAATCCTTCATCATCCACTTTTTGGTATTCCACATTGGCCAGCATGTTCACTTGTTTCATGGCCAAACTCGCCCGGTGTATCCAGCCCGTGGTTTTTCCCAGCCCTTTGCCATGCTTCCCCGTGGAACGTTTCAGTAAGTAAATTTCTCGCGGAGAAGGTGCAGGTTGTGGCATCATATTGGCACCCGGCTTTTCATAAGCCATATCCACTCCCCATTCTTTCATGTATTCTTCTACACTCATACTTGGCGACTCTCCCTGATGCGCCAGGAATTCTGCCATATCAAAACCAATTCCTCCTGAACCAACTATGGCGACTTTATCTCCAACTGCTTTATTTTCATAAAGTACTTCCGCGTAATCCAACACCTTCTCATGGTCTGAACCTTCAAATGTTACCTTTCGCGGGGTAACTCCTGTAGCAATGATCACCTCATCAAATCCACCTTCCTGTAATAATGTTTTGGTGGCTGGCGTATTGAGGTGCAAATGCACGCCATGTACTTCGATCATGCGGCCGTAATAGCGGATGGTTTCCGCGTATTCTTCTTTCCCTGGAATCACTTTAGCCATGTTGAACTGGCCACCAATTTCACCTTTGGCCTCATACAAATGCACTTCATGTCCACGCTCAGCGGCAATTGTCGCAGCAGCCAACCCGCCAGGACCTGCTCCTACTACAGCCAATTTCTTTTTATTATCTGTAAGCTCGTAATTCAATAAAGTTTCATGACATGCCCTGGGGTTCACCAGACAAGAACTGATCTGCATCGTAAATGTGTGATCCAAACAGGCTTGATTGCAGGCAATACAAGTGTTGATCTCATCGGCTTTGTTTTCCATGGCTTTCTTCACCAGGTCGGCATCCGCCAGGAAGGGACGTGCCATACTCACCATGTCCGCACACCCTTCTTCAAGGATCTGATCAGCCACGTCAGGCATATTGATCCGGTTGGTAGTGATCAATGGAATATTGATTTCACCCATCATGCGCTTGGTCACCCAGGCAAACCCACCTCGTGGAACCACCGTCCCAATCGTAGGGACGCGAGCCTCATGCCAACCAATTCCCGTATTGATGATGGTAGCTCCAGCAGCTTCAATGGCCTTACCCAATTGTACTACCTGCTCCCAGGTGCTGCCTCCTTCTACCAGGTCCAGCATAGACAAACGGAAAATGATAATGAACTCTTTACCAACAGCTTCCCGAACCGCTTTCACAATTTCAACCGGGAATTTCATCCGATTTTCATAAGTCCCGCCCCATTCATCTTCACGGTGATTGGTTCGAGGCGCAATGAATTGATTGATCAAATAGCCTTCCGATCCCATCACTTCTACTCCGTCATAACCTGCTTGCTGGGCCAGCTTTGCACAATTTGCAAAGTCTGCAATGGTTCTAAGAATATCTTCATGGGCCAATTCCCGCGGTTTCATTGGATTGATCGGTGCTTGAATCGGTGATGGTGCCACATTGAATGCGTGGTAGCCATACCGTCCGCTGTGCAGGATCTGCATACAAATTTTTCCTCCTTCTTTGTGTACCGCTTCTGTGATTAATTGGTGAGGTGCAACTTCGCTTTCCTCAGAAAGTTTGGCTGAATGTGGACCTACCCAACCTTCTTTATTAGGAGCGATACCTCCGGTCACGATCAAGCCAACCTGTCCTCTTGCTCGCTCTGCATAAAATTGCGCGGCACGTTCAAAACCATTCGGAGCTTCTTCCAGCATGGTGTGCATGGAGCCCATCAAGACCCGGTTTTTAAGGGTGGTAAATCCAAGATCTAATGGGGAAAGTAACTTGTCGTACATCAATTTGAGGGTTTAGGCAGATAAATGCTCTGCATGCATACTATTTTCCAAATATAATAAAGATCACATATCAGCCATGATCTGTGGCCAGATCTCTTTAGAAAATTCAGGATTATTTTGATTAGTTAAACAAAAGCTAACTATATTCGTATTACTTTAACAAATGTTAATCTTATGAACCTGAAACTTGGTGTACTGGAAGAGATCATTTTACTCATCCTCCTCTCAAAGGAAAATACCTATGCGGTGGAAATTGCTAAGGAGTACAAACACCAATTTGATCAGACGGTATCACTGCCCGCCATCCATGTCGTGTTGAAGCGACTGGAGCAAAGAAGTCTGGTTCGTTCTGAAATGGGCGAACCCACCGCTGAACGTGGTGGCCGGAGAAAGCGCATTTACCATGCGACCAAAGAAGGATACCGCCTGGCTGCCGATTTGCAAGAGAAGCGCAACAACCTCTGGCAAATGATCCCAAAATTGAATTTCTCTACCATATGAGTAATTCGCCCATCATTCCTCCGCGTTGGGCGGACTGGCTGCTGGAAAAACTCCTGCACGGCGAAGCACTGGAAGAAGTGCAGGGAGATCTTCATGAGTCGTTTTTATGGCGACTGGAAGAACGGGGAGTCAGACATGCCAAATGGCATTTTATCAAAGAAATCTTACAAAGCATCCGATTGTCAAATCTCAAGCCTTATCCATTCATGCAACAATTTCTTACCCTTTTCTCCAGCCATATCAAGACCGGCTGGCGATTCATCTGGAAAACCAAAGCTTTTTCTGCGATCAATATATTGGGACTAAGTATCGGGATTGTTTTCAGCTGGTTCGCCTATCAGTATGCCGCTGATCAATTCAGCTACAACAAGCATATAAAACATGTAGACCATCTCTACAAGATGTTGATGCGAGCAAACATGATGGGAAATGAGATCAACTTTCCAGGTGGGTCGTACAAAGCGTCAAACATGATCGTGGATGAGCTCCCGGAAGTAGAGGCAGCGGCCCTATTTGCCGAAGAAAAACGACTGATCAAGGTAAAAGGCACACCGGTGCATCAAAGTATCTTAGCTACTAATAGGCCACTACTGGACTACCTGAACCTTGATTTACTGGAAGGTGAACCTGGTACTTTCGACGCTCCCAGAACAATCCTTATCTCTGAACAAATGGCTTATAACCTGGGCATTCGGGGTGAAGCGGTAGGCCAATTCATTGAATTGCAAGATTCCTCGGCATTTACAAGTTATCAGGTTCTGGGGGTGTATCGGGACATTCCTCAAAATACTTCTATCCAGGCAGATTACTTTGTGCCTCTCAAAGACTTTTTGGATAAAGATCCAAGTAGAGCCACCACCTTCATCAATTTCGATCTGAGTGTACTTTTCCAATTGACCCCCGGTGCTCAAGTCGATTCGGTCAATTCAAAGATCAAGGCGATTTTTAAAAGAGAAACGGACAGTGACACCTTTTTTGCCTCGTTGGCACCGATGGCTACTTTTCACCTGGATACCAACCCGAATTTGGGCAACGGATTTCTTCCCGGTGGCAACAAACAACTGGTGGGCTTCATTCTCATAGCAGGAATATTGTGTTTGGTCATTTCCATCATCAATTATGCGAACTTCAGCATATCACAATATGTGAATCGCTCAAGAGAAGTAGCGGTGAGGAAAATCATCGGAGCTGCTAAAAAAGGGGTATTCCAACAGCTGATGACCGAATCATTTCTTACGACACTGATCGCCACCTTTTTTGCGGTGATACTCTATGCCCTACTAGCGCCCTATTTTTCCAGTTTCGTTGAAAGGACGTTTGATTTCGAGACGCTGATCGATGCACGATTTATCCCTGGAAATATCGGCCTAATCCTGTTGATCTCGTTCCTAAGTGGATTTTATCCCGCGGTAATCTTGTCGCGGTTTGAGATCATCAAAACCCTAAAAGGCCATCAAAAAATTGGGAAAGGAAAACTGGTCATGCAATCACTACTGATTGTACAATTCTCTATTTCCACCGCCATGATCGTGTGCATGTTTGTCTTTCGAGGGCAGTTAGATCTGCTACTCAACCAGGACATGGGACGAGACGTAACCGATGTGGTCAGGATCCGTTTTCCAAACGAAATCGTGGATGATCAGAAGACCCAAAGCTTCCTAAATGAGGTAAAACAATTGGCCATTATTGAAAATGTAACCGGATCAAGTGGTTTCAGTATGAACCCTTACGATGATGGCGAACATAGCTTTGGCCTGATGAACATGGGCGTTGACACCTCCTACCTGAATGTACTTGGATATAGATTCCTGGACGGAACAGGATTCATGGAGCCTGCCGCTTCCTCTAAAGAAGTGATCGTGAATGAAGCTTTTTTGAAAAAGATCAATATGAATGATCCCATCGGCAAATCCATCCCTTTTGGCAGAGATCATGGTCAATCTTCAGTCATCGTTGGCGTATTGCAAAACGTCTTACACAATGCGAAATCAGAGGCCAGTGAAGAAGTCTATTTTCCTGAAAATGGAGATCGAAGTATTCGTCAGGTGTTTTTGAAAACCAAACAATCGCAAGCCGATATTCAGCAGGCGATAGCACCCATTTGGGATGACTTTTTCTATCCTTACCCATTCAAGTACGATTATCTATCAGAAGAGCACTCTAAAAAACTGGCACATGAAGCAAAAATTGCCAAAATCTCAGGTATCGGAAGCCTCATCGCCATCTTCATCGCTGCTTTTGGTTTGCTAGGACTAATGGGCGTTACGATACGTCAAAAGCTTAAGCGTTTGAGCATCAGCCGTGTGCTAGGAGCAGAAAGAGTGCACATTGCTCGAATGATCTCCAGCAAATTCATCTTTCCAGTTTTGATAAGCCTCGCATTGGGACTGGCCACCAGTGTGTACCTCGCACAAAGCTGGCTGGAAGCCTATACCATTCGAATTAATCTCATGTGGTATCACCTCTTACTCGCTTCCCTGATCATCGTAGGCGTGTTGATACTTATCATTTGGACCCAGGTAAATGAGGCCTTGAGAAAAAATCCGGTGATTTATTTGAAGGAGGACTAATTCAATCATCAACACAACTTCACTATAATGAATTCCACGAACCCTCGCCCTCCCAGATGGGCAGACTGGCTCCTTGAAAAACTACTGCATGGCGAAGCTTTGGAAGAAGTCCAGGGGGATCTTCATGAATCGTTTTTGTGGCGACTGGAGGATCGTGGAAAAAGACATGCCAAATGGCAATTCGTACTGGAAATACTTCAAAGCATCCGATTCTCGAATCTCAAACCCTATCCAATGATACAACAACTAATGACGCTGTTTACCAGCTATATAAAAACTGGCTGGAGATTTATCATTAAATCCAAAGGATATGCTGCCATCAATATTCTCGGACTCAGCATCGGGATGGTCTTCAGCTGGTTCGCCTATCAATATTCGGTCGACCAATACACCTATGATCAACACATAGATGAAGCGGAAAATCTATACAACATGATCATGGCGCAAGGCTATTTAGGCACATCCGTCTATAGTTCGGGAGGGTCCTATGAAGCAGCCCATCGCATTGTAGATCAAATTCCAGAAGTGGTCGATGTTGCCTTGTTTGCAGAAGAGGAACGGATCCTTAATCTCAATGGAAATACCGTCGCACAAAAGGTATTTTGGAATAATGCCACCTTAGCGAACCTCCTGAATTTGAAGATACTGGAAGGGAAACAAGGCACCTTTGATCAACCGGATCAGGTCATAATCTCGGAACGCATGGCGCTTAAATTGGGTGTTCGTGGAGAAGCGTTAGATCATACGTTAAAATTGTTCGATTCAGCCAGGTTCAACACATATCAAATCATTGGCGTTTACCAGAATCTCCCTAGTAATTCGACGATCAACCCGGACATCATGCTTCCTCTTGATGAGTTTTTGGAAAACAAGCCAGATCGTAAATCCGATTTTGGCAATGGCGATCTGAGTATCCTGTTAAAATTCAAAGAAACGTCAGTGATGGCAATTGTCAATGAAAAAGTCAACCGTCTGTTTGAGGCAGAAGGAGAAGGGAACTTCGTCGCAGATATTAGTCCTTTTTCAGCATATCATTTAGGTAGTAGCGTTTCTTCTACCAATGGATTTGCTCCCAAAGGCGATAAAGAATTCATTGGCTTCATCGCTATTTCAGGACTTCTATGCCTCTTAATCTCTATTATCAACTACGCCAATCTGAGTGTTTCCATTCACATCAATCGTTCCAGGGAAGTAGCCGTCCGAAAAGTTATGGGAGCCGCCAGAATGGGCATTTTCCTTCAATTGATGATAGAAGCCTTCCTCAGTACGATGTTAGCAGTTATTGTTGCCTTAATCATTTATCATCTGGCATCGCCTACATTCTCCGATTTAGTGGAAAAAACGTTTGATCTCAGCACTTTACTGGAAAGTAGATTTATTCCAGGTGTAGTTGGTTGATCTTAATGATTTCTCTCATCAGCGGATTTTACCCGGCTATGATTTTGGCCCGATTTGATATTGTAAAGTCGCTCAAAGGCATTCAAAAAGCACGGAAAGGAAAAGCCGTCATGCAATCCTTACTGGTCGTACAATTTTCTATTTCCACGGCTATGATCATCTGTATGTTCATTTTTCACAGACAACTAAATTTCATCCTCAATGCAGATCACGGCCAAAACATAGAGGAGGTAGTGCTACTAAATACTCCGGATGAAGTCGCTCCTAAAACAACGCGTTATTCTTTAACAAAATCCAGTCCCTGAAAGAAATTAAAGCCTCCACAACCTCCCTGGATGTTGCTGTAATGCCCTATCAAGGAGAAAAACATGCTTTCCCAACTTTGCGACACACTGTTGACGAAAAACACTTCGATCTTTTTGAAATTCCCATTAAGGAAGGAAGAGGATTTAAAGCGGAAGAAGCACGGGATCATATCATTGTTAATGAGGCCTTCATCAAAAGTGCAGAGATTGAAGATCCAATTGGAAAAACAGTGAACCTACAGGGATTATCATTTACCAGAGGGACCATCATTGGCGTCAGTAAAAACACCGTGTTCTTTTCTTCCAAACTATCTACTATTCCGACCATCTATTTTCCCGGAGACAGCAAGGCCAGCATTTTTGCTATTAACGTCAAGTCATCAGCACCGGAGCAAGAACTGATTGCCGCCATTGAACCAGTTTGGGAAGAGTGCTTCTATCCGTATCCTTTAAAGTACAAGTACCTGGATGACTCATTTCTGGAAGCAGTCAAGAAAGAACGGAAAATTGCCAAAATCTCCAGTATCGGAAGCGGTATAGGCATCTTCCTTGCCTTATTTGGCTTGTTAGGATTGGTTTCCATCAATATTAAAGAAAAGTTAAAGCGTGTGAGTATCAGCAGGGTCCTGGGTGCGTCTAGCCTTCATATCGCCGCCATGATATCCAATCGATTCATTATTCCAATTGCCCTAAGTCTAACTCTTGGTATATCCATGGGCGTCTACATTTCCCTCCATTGGTTGGAAAATTATCCCTTCAGAATTAGCCTTGAATGGTACCACCTGACCATCGCCAGCTTTTTGATTTTGGGTTTAGCTGGTGCCATTATCTGGTCTCAGCTCCGAATGGCCCTCAATAAAAATCCGGTGATCTACTTGAAGGAGGATTGAAGAAAATAGAGGTACTACTCAATCTCTACCAACTCAAATACCAGCAACTGGCCTTTATAGTTCTTGTATTGCATCTTAACGAAGCCAAAGACTTCATGGTACCAGAAATCGTGAGTAGATACGCCGTAGCCCGCATCCAGGTAGGAGGTGATGTGCCAGGGTCCTTTGATGTCTCCAAACTCGATTTTGAGCAACGTCTCCTGTCCTACTACTTCATAGGTACTGAATAGCTGCTGATTGTTCCAGTCGCCCCATCCTTCGTAAATGATCAGGTTGGAAGTCCATTGTTTGCCTGTGGACAGTGGCAAATTGACCGATGGATAAGGTGCAACCTGAGTGAACACAAATTGATTCTCGCGGAAAGGCAACATCCAGACGTCATCAGGAGATTCAAAAAGGCCTGCAGGCATCTGATCGATCCAGCTTCGATCTTCTAAATCACTGTTGATGTTGTAGGCTTGTATTCGATCAATTTCTTCTTCTGAATATTGATATTGCGCTACTCCTTCTTGCTCATTCGCTACGCCATCGGGGACCGCATTTCCGGTCGCTGTGACCCGTACCAAACTCTCAGAAATCAAATTATACTCCGCATCCCAATACTTTGCCCGGTAGGTAAATGAACGACATGGAGAGAATACCTGATAATGGTCATACTCACTTTGAATTACCTGACAAGCCACCTCTTCAAATTGGAAGGACTCCTGTGAGGAGCAACTGAATAAGATCAGACCAATAAACAGACAAAATAACCGCTGAAACATGGCTGTAAAACTACCCAAGAATTTATGTCTTTTTATTTTGTTGTCATAACAACTATTTTATACATTTGTCAAGACAGTTATTTTTCAACTACCTATAATCGATTTTGACATGGAAAACGCAACGCTTGAAATTGAAAAAGTATTCGAAGAGGCTCAGGACTTCATGCCAATCAATGGCACGGACTATTTGGAGCTTTATGTAGGCAATGCCAAACAGGCTGCTCACTATTACAAAACGGCTTTCGGATTTCAGTCTTTTGCCTATCGAGGTTTACAAACCGGATGCAAGGATGCTGAATCTTATGTTGTGATCCAGGACAAGATCAGATTGGTACTAACCACTCCACTTAAAAGCGGAACTGAAATTGGAAAACACATTGACAAACACGGAGATGGAGTAAAAGTCATCGCACTTTGGGTGGAAGACGCTACCAAAGCCTACGAATCTGCCGTGGCCAGAGGCGCGAAAAGTTACATGGAGCCTTTTACTGAGTCTGACGAAAATGGCGAAGTGGTTCGAGCCGGAATCTACACGTATGGAGAGACCGTTCACTTATTCGTAGAGCGCAAAAACTACAATGGTCACTTCCTGCCTGGGTTTATCGAGTGGGAAACTACTTACAATCCCACCTCGACTGGCCTGAAATATGTGGATCACATGGTCGGAAACGTGGACTGGGGTCGTATGAATCACTGGGTAGAATTCTACGAAAAAGTGATGGGCTTCACCCAGATCCTTTCTTTCGACGATAAAGACATCTCTACTGAGTACACGGCTTTGATGAGTAAGGTGATGAGCAATGGCAACGGCCGCATTAAATTCCCAATCAATGAGCCTGCGGATGGTGCCAAAAAATCACAAGTTGAAGAATACCTTGATTTCTACGAAGGAGAAGGCGTACAGCATATTGCCGTAGCTACGGATGACATCCTCCACACCGTAACAGAACTCCAGAACAGAGGTGTAGAATTCCTCCATGTACCTACCAACTACTACGATTCCCTGCAAGACCGTGTTGGTAAAATCGATGAGGACATTGATGCACTGAAAGATCTAGGCATTCTGGTTGATCGTGATGATGAAGGGTATCTGCTACAGATCTTCACCAAACCTGTAGAGCCAAGACCAACCATGTTCTTCGAGATCATCCAGCGAAAAGGAGCTCAGTCTTTTGGGAAAGGTAACTTCAAAGCACTTTTCGAGGCCATCGAGCGGGAGCAGGAATTGAGAGGTACTTTATAAGAAATCAAGTAGAAAGTACAAGGTATTAGGTACAGATTAAGCGTACTTAGTACCTTGTACCTGATACTTTCTACCTTTCTATCCATGCCTATCTATCATCGATTAGGGAAAATCCCTCAAAAGCGTCATACCACTTTCAAGAAGGAAGATGGTACGCTACACTATGAGCAGCTTTTTGGCACCATTGGATTTGATGGCATGTCTTCGTTGCTGTATCACCTGCATCGCCCAACCATGGTCCGGGACATCCTGGCCCCGATTGACCTCACGCCTAAAATTGCTGTAGAAAAAAACATCACTTCCCGAAAATTGATCGGATTCAATGTGGCCCCCAAGGATGACTTTTTGGAAGCCCGTGAACCTTTGATGATCAATAATGACGTGCACGTGGGTGTGGCCTCACCTAAGCAATCCATGACGTCCTATTTCTATAAGAATGCGGACGCAGATGAAATGCTTTTCATCCACAAAGGGACTGGTACGCTTCGTACGCTATTAGGCAATATTTCATTCGAATACGGTGACTACCTGATCATTCCAAGAGGCATGATCTATCAGATCGAATTTGATACAGAAGACAATCGCATCCTGTATGCAGAGTCTTTTCATCCGATCTATACCCCCAAACGTTATCGAAACTGGTTTGGCCAATTGCTGGAGCACTCTCCCTACTGTGAGCGGGACTACAAGTTGCCGGAGCAGTTGGAGACTTATGATGAAAGAGGAGAATTCTTGCTGAAGATCAAAAAGGAAGGCGTATTGCATCAGTTGGTGTATGCCTCTCATCCATTCGATGTAGTGGGTTGGGACGGTTACAACTATCCTTACGGCTTCTCTATCCACAATTTCGAGCCGATTACCGGTCGGGTACATCAGCCACCACCGGTTCATCAAACTTTTGAGACCAGTGCGTTTGTGATCTGTTCTTTTTGCCCCCGATTGTACGATTATCACCCGGAATCCATTCCCGCGCCATACAACCACTCCAACATTGATTCCGATGAAGTGCTGTACTACGTGGATGGCGATTTCATGAGTCGGACTAACATCGGGCCTGGGTACTTTTCGTTGCACCCGGCAGGCATCCCACACGGACCTCATCCGGGAACCTATGAAGCCAGTATCGGTAAAAAAGAGACCCATGAACTGGCAGTTATGATCGATACATTCAAGCCGTTGAAATTGACTGAAAATGCCATGAAAATTGATGATGGGACTTACTATCAATCATGGCTCGACCCTTCAACGAAATAAGGATCAAAACCTCTTGTTAAAAAGCATTAATCAATGATTATCAATATTCCTGTGGATTCGCATTTTACGATACACAACATTCCATTTGGCATTTTCTCGACAGAAACTAATGCCGCTCGAGTTGGTGTAGCCATTGGCGACCAAATCCTTGATTTAGCAGCCGTTGCTGAATTGGGTGTTTTCGATTTTGATACAGCTGTTTTGTCCAATACAGTACTGAACGATTTCATTGCACTGGGCAAGCCAGTAACGAATAAGGTCAGGACTGACATTCAAAGCTGGCTGAAAGATGATCAATCTGTGCTGGCTGAGAAAGCCAATCTATTTGTACAGCAATCCGAAGCGACGATGCATATGCCCGTACACATCGGGGACTATACGGATTTCTACTCCAGTATTGAACATGCTACGAATGTGGGCATCATGTTTCGGGGTAAAGACAATGCGTTGATGCCGAATTGGAAGCATATCCCGGTAGGTTATCATGGCCGGTCATCTTCCATTACCTTGAGTGGTGTCCCAGTTAAACGCCCTAAAGGTCAGACACTTCCTCCGGGAGCTGAGCAACCTGTCTTCGGACCTTGCAAGCGCATGGATTTCGAACTGGAAATGGGATTCATTACTAATTCCAATACCGAAATTGGTGAATCAATTAGCGTCGCGGATGCGGAAGATCACATTTTTGGCATGGTCTTGTTCAATGATTGGTCAGCAAGAGATATTCAAAAATGGGAATATGTTCCATTAGGGCCTTTCCTGGCCAAGAACTTTGCTTCTTCTATCTCACCTTGGGTGGTCACGCTGGAAGCATTGGAACCGTTCCGGGTAGCCGGACCAGTTCAAGACCCGAAAGTCTTGCCTTATCTGGAATACGAAGGTGAAAGGAACATAGATATCCAACTTGAAGTGGCTGTCACGACTCAAAAATCACCAGAAACGGTTATTTGTAAGTCCAATTTCAAATACATGTATTGGAACATGGCCCAGCAATTGGCACATCATACGGTCAATGGATGCAACATTAAGCCCGGCGACATGATGGCTTCCGGAACGATCTCAGGAAAGACAGAAGATTCCTTCGGCTCTATGCTGGAACTGTCCTGGTCCGGATCGAAACCCATCGCATTGGCCAACGGAGAAACCAGAACCTTTCTGGAAGATCACGATACAGTGACCATGCGTGGTATAGCTGAAAAAGGAGACATCCGAGTAGGATTCGGAGAAGTTAAAACCCAAATTCTTCCCAGTGACTGATCAATTTCAACACATCGACCCTGCCGACCTGTCCGGAGGGGAAATGCATGGTTTGCTTCTCAGTGCAGTAGCCCCAAGGCCCATTTGCTTTGCCAGTACGATTGATGCTGAAGGTAACGTTAATCTAAGCCCTTTCAGTTTTTTCAATGTATTTAGTGCCAACCCTCCGATCATGGTCTTCTCCCCCGCTAGAAGGGGCAGGGACAATACCACCAAGCACTCTTTCGATAATGTGAAGGAGGTACCGGAAGTGGTGATCAACATTGTGAACTACTCGATCGTGGAGCAAATGTCTTTGTCGAGCACGGAATATGCGAAAGGTGTCAATGAATTTGTAAAATCCGGGCTCACCGAAGTTCCTAGTGATTTAGTAAAGCCTCCAAGGGTTGGCGAATCGCCCATTTCTTTCGAGTGCAAGGTAGATGATGTCATTGAGCTGGGACAAAATGGCGGCGCGGGGAATCTGGTCATTTCAAGAGTGGTCAAAATCCACGTAGACAAGCAATACCTGGATTCAAATAGCAAATTGGATACCGTAAAACTCGACCTGGTTGCTAGATTGGGTGGCAATTGGTATGGCCGTATGATCCCTGAGGCTTTGTTCGAGGTTCCGAAACCGCTAGCTAAAAAAGGTATAGGCGTAGATGCCTTACCGGAGCATGTACGTATGAGTGACGTCCTCACTGGCAATGAACTGGGCCGGTTAGGCAATTTGGAAAGTCTTCCTTCTGCAGAAGCAATAGATAAGATCAGTAAGTTGCCCGAAGTGGCTGCTCTGACCGAATTAGATCCGACCAAAGAGCAGCTGAAAGCCATCCATGGTTTGGCGAGTGATTGGTTGGCAGATGGGAAGGTTGAGGAAGCTTTGGCCCTTATTCTGGCATTCTAATTCGAGAACTGAATAATCCCCCGCCCATGCCTCGTTCGGCAGGCGGGCTGTCTTGTCCTAAAATAGGTTTACACAATTGTGATAAACTAAAATGGATGAAAACAAGAATGGAAGAATTCGCCATGGAGGAGAGATAAGTATAGCTGAACGCCACAAAATGATTCAGGAATATCTCGCTGGCGGTGTTACCAAAAAAGAGATTTGGTACAAATACACAGGCAAGCCCGAGGAGCACGGAGCTATACTAAAATGGATGAGAATGTATGGCTATATCGACGATGAGCCTAAAAGAAGACCTATCTTTAGTCAACCGATCAATTATATGACTATGGGTGGCCCTGAAGATTTAGATAAGTCGGAAATGCTTGCCAGAATTAAGCAGTTGGAGAAGCAACTTGAAGATTCAAAGCTGAGAGAAGAAGGCTATAGGTCGATGATTGAATTAGCAGAAAGGACCTTCAAAATACCCATCAGAAAAAAGTCCGATACCAAATAATCAGTTCATTAAAAGAAAGACATACTCGTGTTTCCCTGGGACGATTGTGTCAATTATTTGGTGTGACCAGGCAATCCTATTATCAATACTACTGGCAACAAGAGACGACTTCATTTGAAGAAGAATTGATTATTAGAGAGGTTCTCAGAATCCGTCAAGTTCATCGTAGAATGGGCGGCAGGAAGCTCTATGAATTACTGGAGCCGTTCATGCTAGAGCATCAGATTAAAATGGGCAGAGATGCATTATTTAACGTCTTAGCTGCTCATAATCTGTTAGTTAAGCGAAGAAAGCGGCGAGTCTTTACGACTCAATCTTTCCATTGGCTCCGCAAGTATCCAAACCACATCAGAGACTTTATACCTAGAGCTTCCAATCAACTTTGGGTGAGTGATATCACTTATTGGAAGATTGAGGCTGGGTATTTGTATATCAGCCTGATCACTGATGCATACTCAAGAAAGATCGTTGGATATCAAGTTGCTGAGACATTAGAATCAGTAGAAACACTTCATGCCTTGAAGATGGCTCTTGATAATAATAAAGGGTCAATAGATCAGCTGATTCATCATTCAGATAGAGGTATTCAATACTGCTCAGGAGTATATGTTTCTCTACTTAAGAAGCATGGCATTATGATATCTATGACTGAAAACGGAGATCCTTTGGAGAATGCGATCGCAGAAAGAATAAATGGTATTATCAAGAATGAATATCTGGATGGCTATGAAGTCAATACACTAAATGTAGCTAAACAGCTCTTGGATCGTGTCATAGAAGTCTACAATAATGAACGACCACATATGAGCCTTGGGAATCTAACTCCCAACCAGGTTCATGATAACCCTTCGATAAACGTTGAAAACATTTGGAAAAAAAGACGAACTGTAAACCTTATTCAGGACTATCGAAAATTGTAAATTACTGATAGGACTATATGTAAAACCTGTAAACTTATATCAGGACGAGACAGGCTTTCAGGCACCCTACGCGGGTCGCCCCCTTTTCAAGGGGGATCTTTTTAGTATTTTCACAGTTGAATGAAAATCTACTCTGTTTTACAGATCGGGCAATTTCATACCAATTATTGTGAGGACTTTTTAGTGACTGAACCTGTAGGCACGGACAAACGCCTGATCGCCGTGCTGGATGGGTGCTCCATGGGCACAGAATCTGCATTTGCTTCAATCCTTTTTGGCAAAATTCTCAGAAGCATCGCCAAACAACTTTATTACAAGGAATTCCTGGAAGGTATTTCGGATGATCTTGATCATATCCTAAAGGATGTCTTACACCAGTTATTCAAAGAAGCAAAGACCATCAAAAATCAATTGAGCCTGGACACCAATGAGTTACTGTCTACTATTATCCTTGGGATTGTCGATGAGGCCCAGGCAAAAGCTACCTTCCTGGCTGTAGGTGATGGATTGATCTACTTCGACGGTCAAATAGTGGAATATGAACAGGATAACAAACCACACTATTTAGGTTATCATCTTGGCGAGGACTTTGAGTCGTGGTTTAGCAAACAAAAGCAACTACTATCAATCTCCGACTTCAAAGACTTATCAATCTGCACTGATGGCATTTTTACGTTTCAGAACCTTACGAATAAGAAGGATCAATTGTCTGAAGGACATATCATCGATTTTATGCTGAGCGATCTGGAATTTTCGGAAAATGATAATTTCCTGGAAAGAAAAGTCAGGTACCTGGATCAGGAAAGGCAGCATTTGGTAACGGATGATCTGGCGATTGTGAGGGTGAGAACACACCCCTAGCCGGTCGCCCCTAACCCCCGCTTCCGCGGACGGTCTCAAGACAGGAATTTTTCTGAAAGAGGTAGGGTCAAAGGGGCTTTCCGGTATTTCATACCAAAGATCAAAGACACGGTATGAAAAAATTGATATTACTGGCTTACATCCTGTTACTCGCTGCTTTGTTGTCTTGCGGAGTTGGTGAAGATGATGATGAAATAGAAGAAGTCATTGACCAGAATGAACAGCTTATCAGTGAAACCAGATTCACTGATGATGAGCTGAATGCTTTCAATGGTATTCTCCATTTAAAACAAGACCTCTTCAATTATGCTAAGCTGAACGTTCCTGAATACTTTGAAGAAAGTAGCGGATCATTACCTCAACAGGACAATACACCAGAAAGTAATCCGGTTACCGATGCAGGAGCTACGCTAGGAAGGGTATTATTCTACGACAAAAGCCTATCCGCCAACAATACCATTTCATGTGCTTCTTGTCATCAACAGGAAAAAGGATTTTCGGACCCTGCGAGATTTAGTGTAGGATTAAATGGCGAAACTACCAAACGTAACTCCATGACACTGATCAATAGTCGTTGGTATCAAAAAAGAGGATTCTTCTGGGATGAGCGAGCTGCTACACTGGAAGAACAAGTGCTGATGCCGATTCAGGATCATGTAGAAATGGGATTGGAGCTTCCTGATTTGGTGATCAAACTGGAACAATTAGAATACTATAGTGTCTTATTCAATAAAGCTTTTGGCAGCCTTGAAATCACGATGGATAGAATTGCTCTGTCATTGGCACAATTTACCCGATCCATCGTTTCTACCGATTCAAAATTTAATCAGGCGGTAAGAGCAGATGGACTGGATGAGGTACCCGAAACAGAAATGGTGGCTCTTTCCACCCTGACTGATCAAGAGAATGTGGGTCTGGACATTTTCTTCAATTATGCGACTTGCGGCTATTGTCATATGGGGCCAGCTCATGTGGCAGACAGCATGAAAAATAATGGCCTTGAAATCAGTTACTTAGATAAAGGAAAAGGAGAATGGACTGGAAATCCACAGGACAATGGTTTATTCAAGCCACCTTCATTGGCCAATATTGCTCAGACTGCCCCTTATATGCACGATGGACGATTTGAGACGTTGATGGATGTCGTGAATCATTACAATGGCAATATACAGGCACATCCTAACTTGAATTTCCGATTAACTATTGAGGATCGAGATGGTACAGTTGGAGGAACACCCCTGGTCCTTGAACTGGATCAAGAACAAAAAGATGCGCTTGTTGCCTTTTTGAAGACGTTCACTGATGAACAGGTGAGTAAAGATGAGAAGTACAGTGATCCATTCATCCAATAAAAGGACGAATTGAATCATTTGAAAACGGAAGGATTTACCATTCGAACTGAACAAAAAATGTGGTTCCCTTTCCGACCTCCGTTTCAAAAGAAATCTTTCCATTTAGTTCGTCAACATAGCGTTTGACGATAGAAAGCCCCAAACCGGTAGAAGACTCATTCCCGGTAGGCTGGGCACTGAGCTTCTGAAACTTATTAAACATCAAGGTCTTATCTGACTCACTGAATCCAGGCCCCTGATCAGTGACTTTGAAAACAAGCTTCTGATGGTTGACCTGCGCGGCTATGGTAACCTGTGCATTGTGCGGTGAGAACTTGATGGCATTTGACATCAAATTGTCGAGTATTTGTAATAATAGCACATGATCAGACATCAACTCAAAGTCTTTGTCACAGTTATTGATACTGATCCCAATACCTTTTTCCCGAGCCCGGGAAGCAAATCTTTGAGCCACTTCCTCCAACAAAGGAGCAATTTTAACTTGTTCTAAAACAGTCGGAGAGTTCATGCCTTCTAAATACTCGACATTCAGGATTTTATCAATCATTTCATTGATCCTGTGTCCGCCTTCAGAAATTTTGCTCAATAATTCTTTTTGCGTGTCATCGGATGCTTTATGTTCGGCAGCCAGAATATCCGCAATACCAATGATCTGACTTAATGGGGATCTTAAGTCATGTGCCAGAATGCGGACAAAGTTGTTTTTTTCCTCATTCAAAGCGATTAATCCGGCATTTCTGGCAATCAATTGTTGACTTTTCTCCTGGAGAGCAATTTGCTGATTTTCCACTTCATTTTTACGGGCCACCAATTCAAGGGTCGTCCGCTTGTTCCGAACAAAAAGCCAAAGAATAATTAGGCCTGAGATCAAACTGAAGATGGTCCCCGCCGTGAGCAGGCGGTTATAACTTTCTTGTTCTGCGATCCTCAATTGTGCATTCCGAATCAATTCCAATTGCAGCTCCTTCTCTTTGGTCAATATGGATGTACCCAATTGCGTCTCGGTTTCTAATTCCTCTAAAAACTCAAATAACTCCGGCCCCAGAAATTCTGAAAAAATGGCGTCTATCTGAGTTCGATATTTTGTGTCATTCAAGAATTCATTGAAAGGAATATCCCAATCACTGTTTTGCGGCATGATCAAACCATACCCCGTCCCTCGGATGGTAAAAATATTTTGCCTTGTCAGGTCTCCTCCTCGCTTGATGAGCATGAGGTATATCGGTAAATCAATGTATCCGAAACGATTCGGAGCTTGTGAAATTTTATCCAAAACATTCTGATCACTGTCGATGTACATCAACTCAAATTCGAGGTTTAAACGTTGCTGTAAATCAGAAAGGAAGTTTTCATAGGTTGTTCCTGCTATGGTGACAGCTACCATTTTGTGCATCATTTCCTCAATCTCTTCAGGAGTTTGTACTATCGCTGACCCCTGACTACTGACCAGTACAGCAATATCAGGAAGATAAGGCGCTGTAAATTGTAACACCTCCTGGCGAGCGGGTGTGATAGAAAAAGCAGAAGCACCGAATACATTCGGATTAGTAGCTCGATTGACCTCCTCCATGATATTTGAAAAGCTGGCTGCTTCTATCAAGTTTGACTCCAGGTCTACTTTGTATTTCTCCTGAAGAAATTCCGAGAATAGTTCAATGAGTTCATACTCAATGCCGGTGAGGTTACCATTGCCATCTTCATAAATGAAAGGCCTTGAAACATACCAATAAATATCAAGTTTGGCAGATTTGTTTGTCTGAGCCACTTCCCAGCTTTGTGAGACAAGGGGAATGGTGCAAACTAAGAGAAAGCAGGCGGCGGCAATCCTAAGCATCTTCTAAAGATGAGGATTTAAACATTATTTTACACGTATTTTTAGCCGTAATTCAAGATATAATATGTGATTTAGCACAACTAACAGCCAAAGTATGCGGCTATTAAAGATTTCTATTTAGAATTTTTGGATCTATGAAAATAAAAAGCCCCTCCAGGTTAGGGAGAGGCCATCTTCATTTGGTTAGGAATATCTTTTTTCTTTGAATTTCTTCTTTCTTGACTTAAAAGTAATGCAAAAAAATTAATTCATCTTCACTCCGATGCTTTTCAAATCTTCCCAATATCCGGGATAGGACTTGGCCACAACACCAGGCTCCTCAACCTGAAGGTCACTGACCAGGCTCAAAGGACCAAACGCCATGGCCATGCGATGATCTTCATAGGTCTGAATCACAGGGGCTGAAAAATCATTTGAGCCCGGCTTCAATATCCAGTTATTACCTAAATCCTCCAGTGTCGCACCAATCTTAGCTAGCTCTGCACGCATGGCTCCTACACGGTCCGTTTCTTTGATGTAAAGTGTCTCAAGTCCTGTCATGGTGAGCGTGATACCTTTCAATGCAGCAGCCACCATCACACCTTGTGCCAGGTCCGGGCATTTATTGAAATCAATGTCCAACTCCGTAGCTGCTTCTTGATTTTTCGTCAGCCTGACGCCATTCGATTCGTAAGTAGAATCCACCCCAAAAGCCTTCATGATGGGTACAATAGCCTGGTCTCCTTGAAAGCTTTTCTCTTTCAGCCCGGTCAACAACAGATTCGCATTGGGGGCTACAGCAGCCATAGCATACCAATAGCTGGCACCAGACCAATCGCTTTCGACTTGATATTTTCCCGATTGGTAAACTTGTGGCGCAATGTCAATAACCGCCTCTTCCCAGGTATGCTCAATCCCAAAATTAGACATCAAACCAAGGGTCATTTCGATGTATGGTCGACTGAATATTCCGTCCGTTAAAGTAAGCTTCAATCCTTCCGGTAATGTCGGGGCAATCATTAACAAGGCGCTAATGAATTGACTGGAAATATTGCCCGGGATAGAAATTTCACGGGTTTTCTGGGTCCTAAGACCATCAATTTTCATGGGAGGATAGCCTTCTTTCTCCAAATAGGAAATATCAGAACCTAGTTTCCGAAGCGCATCTACCAGCAAACCAATGGGCCGGTTTTTCATTCTTTCGGTTCCGGTGATCGTTTGACCTTTTCCATGAACACCTAAATAAGCGGTGCAAAACCTCATGGTTGTTCCAGCTTCCATCACATCCCAAACATCGCCCTGGTCTTGCAGCAACCGAATCATGGTTTGCGTGTCTTTGGCATCCGAAAGATTGGTCAACTCAAAGGGTACAGGACTCAGGGCATTCATCAACAAAACCCGATTACTTTCACTCTTCGATGAGGATAAATTGATTTGGCCGTTCAGATTGGCATCAGATTTGTATAGTTGAAGCATAAATCGCTAAAATCGAAGGTTAATTGTTGAAACAAATTCCGGGTTTTGGCCGTTAAAGGATGTAATACCGCTAAATAAAGTAGACATGAAATTAATAACTAAAGCAATCTTATCCATTTTGGTAACAGCAGTCATTGGGGCATTCACCGTTATCGTAGCATCGCCGAAAAAAGCAGCTAAATCTGATGATGGAAATATCCAGGCCGAAGAGAAAAAGCAGAAAGAAAACCTATTCATCTAGCAGTTTCTGTAAAAAGCTATTGCCTCATGGATCAGTGAAGTTTCGACTTGCTGATCCCAAAAACAACTACCAATCTCACTTAGTAGAGAGTAATTCACTTTACCTCCGGCATTTTTCTTGTCATGTATTAGTAACTGACCAAACGCTTTCAAGTCTGGAATCTCTACCTTTCCGTAAGTGTCAAGCAGGTATTTTGTAAGTGTTTGCAAATCGGATTCCGGTAACCCCGAAACATGGGTGGATAAATAACCTTCCAGGATCATACCTATTGCAATTGCTTCTCCATGTAATAGTCGGTCATTCGTGTCAAGAAAATAAGTTTCTATAGCGTGCCCCAGAGTATGACCGAAATTCAGGATTTTCCTTAGCCCTTGTTCTTCCGGGTCTTCCTTAACCACTGATCCTTTTAATCCCACTGAACGCTCCAAAATCGTAGACCAGTCTTTTTGTGGGTCAAAAGCTTCTTGCTTGAGCTGGTACCAACCTTCTTTGTCTCTGATCAAGCAATGTTTAACGATCTCCGCAAATCCGGATCGAATCTCACGGTCGGGCAAGGTTGAAAGATACTGCGTATCACAAATCACCAGATTCGGCTCTCTAAATATCCCGATGTGGTTTTTCAGACCATTGAAATCAATAGCAAGCTTCCCTCCTATGCTGGCATCTACCTGCGCCAATAGGGTGGTTGGAACATTCACAAAGGACATGCCGCGCTTATAGGTACTCGCCACGAAGCCTCCCATGTCTCCGATCACACCACCTCCCAGATTGATCAACAGCGACTTTCGACTCATTTTGAGGTCAGTCATTTGCTGCCAGATATGGGTGCAAGTTTCAAGGGTCTTGTTTTCCTCCCCACTGCGGATTTCTATAATCGCAACATCGTCCCCAATTTCAGATTTGGGCAAACAATGCGCTCTGGTATTTTCATCCACCAACACGGCAGTCCGATCGAATGTATTGGCTGATCTGAATTCCTTCAAAACAGACAAAGAATCGCCAATAACCACATTATCCGGTATATGCATATGCAAAGAATATCAAACGATTTTAAAGGAGGGGTGAATTGAGATTCAAATCTAAGCTTAGTTATTCAAGTTTTAAATACTGAATTGAAATCAATGTCACATCTTTCGTCACTTTGAGAAAAATCGACGCTCTCAAATTATAATTCCAAATCCCCCGGTCTTCGACCACCCCCTTTTTGTAAAGGGGGAATTTCTCCAAATTTTATAAACTTCTAACAGTTAACTCAACCTAACCTGCCAAGGTCATTTGAAATCAAAAGGAAATGATTTTTTGAAACCGTCGAATGAGTTATTTGTTTTTAACTCGGACTCTATATTTGCGACATCAACGTTTAACCTATGTCAAATACCCCCATTTCTTTTGACGATACCTCGACTGCATTTGCTATCCGGTCTGATCAGGAACTGAAGCAATCACACTTTCTTTTCAGCACCATGAAGTTTCCGTGGATGGTCAAGGCTGGCACTTTCTTTACTGCAAAAGCCTTAAGCTTACGTCTTCCAGTGAAAGGCATCATCAAAAAGACACTTTTCAAACAATTCTGTGGGGGTGAATCCATCGAAGACTGCCAACATACCATTGATCAACTGGCCAGTTTCGGCGTTCAGACTATCCTTGATTATTCTGTAGAAGGTAAGGGCGATGAGCAGAGCTACGACGCCACGCTGGAAGAGGCCATGCGTGTGGCCACGTTCGGTCAAACTGAAAAGAATATCGTTTTCGCAGTGATTAAGCTTACCGGACTTGGCCCCAGCGAATTGATGGAGAAGAAACAAGCAGGTAAAGACCTTACCGACGAGGAACAAGTACGGTATGATCGCTTTGAAGAACGGGTATTGCAACTGGCGCAACACACGGTTGATTGCGGGCTTCGTTTCATGGTAGATGCGGAGGAATCATGGATCCAGGATGAGATTGACAGGATCGTATTGGGATTAATGCAAAAATTCAATATGGAGAAAGCAGCGGTCTATAATACTTATCAGCTGTATCGGCACGCGGCGTTGAGCAACATGCATGATCATTTTGATCAGGTCAGCCAAAATGGAGGTTACTTCGGAGCCAAACTTGTCCGAGGAGCTTACATGGAAAAAGAACGTGAGCGGGCCTATCAAATGGGTTATGTGGACCCTATCCAAAAAAACAAAGCGGCAACAGACCGAGATTATAACGCTGGCGTGGCTTTTGCCCTGAATAATATCGAACGTTTTGGGCTTTGTGCCGGGACGCACAATGAAGCATCCAGTGCGTTGCTCGCGCAAATCATTGAAGATCGTAACCTGGACAAAAACCACGAACATCTGCATTTTGCGCAGTTACTGGGCATGAGTGACAACATTTCATTCACTTTATCACAGAAAGCGTTCAATGTAGCCAAGTACGTTCCTTATGGTCCGGTAGAAAAGGTACTCCCCTACTTATTCAGACGTGCCGAAGAGAATACCAGTATTGCAGGTCAAAGTGGCCGGGAAATAACTTTGGTAAAAAAGGAATTGGAGCGCAGGAAAGCGGAGAAGAAGTGATAACCTAGTCCATTCTACAGCTGTTTTTTGACTTTAATTACGGTAATGAAACAGCGAAAACCTGCTCGTCCTCACTCAAACAAAAATAATCCTGACAGTCATAAGGCAACTATGGGCATTAAGCCTCTGCACGCGTCTGAAGGAGAATTGCGTCCCTTATTGAATGAAGCAGAAAATGAAGTCGTTGAAGACCTGAACTGGGACATACAAAAACAACCCTACAAAAGGTAATTTTAAAACATGCATCGTGAAAACAAATGGTAATTGTAAGGGAGTTGTCCTTCAATTCCAGTTTCACCGGGTCAAGTTCCGCTGAACTTTGAGGTGCAACCGCAAGAGTTCCTTTAATTTTGCCGGAATTTTGAAAATGACCTGAACTGGTCAAGTCCAATAGCCTTACATAGAAATGTTAACTGAGCAAGAATTACAACGTAGACAAGCCCGAGAAGAACTCATGCAAATGGGAGTTGATCCCTATCCGCCAGAGCTATTCAAGGTGAATGTTACCGCAGCAGACATCCACGAAAACTATGAACGGCGAAAGACGGACTATAAAGACATTTCGATAGCTGGAAGGATCATGAGCAGGCGAATCATGGGGTCTGCTTCTTTTGCCGAGATCCAGGACCATACCGGACGTGTCCAGATCTATCTTCGGCGCGATGACATCTGCCCGGATGAGAACAAAGACCTCTACAATACGGTCTTCAAAAAGAAATTGGATATCGGAGACATCATTGGGGTGACCGGATACGTGTTCACTACTCAGACAGGTGAAATTTCGATCCACGTTACTTCCATGAAAGTGCTGACCAAAAGCCTGAGACCACTACCTGTAGTGAAGGAAGCCACCGATGAATCCGGAGAAAAGAAAACCTGGGATGCTTTTACCGATCCTGAGCAGCGCTATCGTCAGCGATATCTGGACCTGATCGTCAATCCTCATATCAAGGATACTTTTCAAAAGCGTACGACACTGGTCAACACCATCAGAAACTTCTTTAATGAAAAAGGATACCTGGAGGTAGAAACACCCATTTTGCAACCGATCCACGGTGGAGCATCTGCACGACCTTTCAAAACACATCACAATACGCTGGACATGGATTTGTACATGCGAATTGCGAATGAGCTTTACCTCAAAAGACTGATTGTCGGTGGGTTTGAAGGGGTCTACGAGTTTGCAAAGGATTTTCGTAACGAAGGCATGTCACGCTTCCATAATCCGGAATTTACACAGGTTGAGCTCTACGTGGCGTACAAAGACTACTTCTGGATGATGGATCTCATGGAAGAGGTAGTGGAAAAAATAGCCATCAACTTGCATGGTGGCACTGAAGTCAAAGTGGGCGAACACACCATTGATTTCAAACGACCATGGAAGCGATTCACGATGTTTGAGGCTATTGAGCATTTCACGGGTATCGACATCTCTGAAATGGATGAGGATCAATTGCGTGAAGCAGCGAAATCCTTGAATGTACCCCTGGATGATACCATGGGCAAAGCCAAAATCATAGACGAGATCTTCGGTGAAAAGTGTGAAGGAAATTTGATCCAACCGACCTTCATCACTGATTATCCAGAAGAGATGTCGCCTTTGACCAAAAAACATCGTTCGAAAGAAGGATTGGTGGAACGCTTTGAGGCAATCTGTAATGGCAAAGAGATCATGAATGCCTACACAGAGTTAAATGACCCCATCGATCAGCGTAAGCGTTTCGAAGATCAGTTGGAATTGGCAAAACGTGGTGACGAAGAAGCCATGGTCCTGGATGAAGATTTCTTACGTGCACTGGAATATGGTATGCCTCCTACTTCAGGAGTAGGATTGGGTATTGATAGGCTGACTATGATCATGACAGATTCTGCGTCAATCCAGGATGTGCTTTTCTTTCCACAAATGCGTCCGGAGAAGAAACCCGAAGTAGCTTCAGAAGCGGATTACGAAGCACAGGGCATCGATAAGGTTTACATTCCTATCCTTCAAAAACTGGGCTATCACACCATCGATGCGATCAAGGAGTCGAACACAAATAAGCTTCACAATGATGTTTGTGGCATGCGCAAGAAGATGAAGCTGAAGGAAGTGAAGAATCCTACTAAGGAAGAGGTTGAGGGGTGGATTAATTCCTAATACCCAGTATTGTATAAGGTTTGAGTCTCAAAAGAAATCCCCCGTCTTTCAGGCACCCCCTTTCAAGGGGGATTTTTATTTAGTTTTTATTTCCGAAAGCTCTTTTCCCTTGATTGGTAATGGAAATTCTATCCACTAGCACATCAAACCAGGCATAAAAAAACCGGGACATTAAAAAATGTCCCGGAATAGACCTATTAGTTTTTTCCTACGGCTGTTTGCTCTAGGCTGTCCTAGGAGCTTAGGAGCTTGCTGTCTTAGACCGGTTATCGGCCAACACGCGGTACTTGTCCATGATCCTGAATACAATGTGGCGAACAAATCGATTGTTATCGAATCGGTCGTTGCCAAATATGCCGGATGCATAGCCTTGCCAAATGGTTTTCTTCAATTTGCGATCATAGAAAGAGATCAGCAAAGTACCTTCCCTCAAATCGCATAGCACAGGATCGTAGGATGCATCGTCCGTATTCCAGGATCCCGCTTCTGTATAGGGGTCAAAACTTGATATCGTTGAATCACTCGCTGCTTCCTCCGCCGCGAGGTTAGAAGCCACTACATTGTTAGAATATCTCTGGCTCACCCAATTCTCAAAATTAGGTTGCTGATATCCTTTCATTTGAAAATCATCGTAGTACAGCTTATAGAAAATAAGCAGACTGGGGCGTTTTGTTTTTTGCTCATACCCCCAATTGGTGAGTGTTTGATCAAGGTATTTTTCTATTAGTTCCTTGTGAATCTCCGAACCTTCAAAATTTCGATCGGCAATAAAATCGAAGGAGTCATATCGCCCAAAATTTCCGTCAAAACTGTAATCTGACTCGATCACATGTCCGTAATAGTTTCCGCACCCGCTCAGCACCAATACCGCCAAAAGCAGTAAAAAGACGTTCTTCATAGGTTATTATGGTTTATTTTTTCTAGTAACAACTGAATATCCAAAGGCACTAAGCCTTTCTGCATTTTATTATTGAAATCCAAAAGCAAACGATATACTATTGGCCCCTACGCTCAATGGGCAATCAATATACTTGGTTTGAACCTAAATTACCAAAGGAGCTCGTACTCAATACCCAAATGTTAACAATTGGACAAAGCTTTCCGCCATTTCAGATAAAACAGGCTTCTCAAACATTTGGTTAAAATGGACCTACTTCTATCTCAGTAGCTGATTCATTATTTTTACAAGTCAACCCAAAAATTCAGCGTACGATGGAAGCTTATGTGGCCGTACTTAATTACGCAATCCCCTTTTTTCTGATCCTGCTTTTGATTGAGGTATGGGCAGCTAATCGAAAAAATGCCAAGGTCATTCGAAGCATGGACACCCTTTCCAGTCTTAGTTCTGGCATGACCAACTCCATCAAAGATGTGCTGGGCCTGACCGTGGTTATCTTGTCTTATCGTTGGGTTGAAGCACGAGTAGGTCTGTTCGATATTGAGGCCACCTGGTATGCTTATGTATTGGCCTTCATAGGAATTGATTTTGCCGGATATTGGAGTCATCGTTTAAATCATCAAGTCAATTATTTTTGGAATCATCATATCATTCACCATAGTAGCGAAGAATTTAATCTCGGGTGCGCTCTGAGACAGACAGTCTCCGCGTGGTTCTCGATGGGGTTTCTTTTCTTGTTCCCAACAGCAGTACTTGGCGTACCTCCTGAAGTGATTGCAGTGGTTCAGCCCTTGCACTTGTTTGCGCAGTATTGGTACCATACCCGCCTTATCGATCGAATGGGCTTTCTGGAAAAAATCATTGTAACACCTTCTCATCATCGGGTGCATCACGCCATCAATGAGCAATATTTAGATAAAAACCTCTCACAGATCTTCATTATCTGGGACAAGCTTTTTGGCACATTTCAGGAAGAATTGAAAGATGTACCTCCCATCTATGGTGTGAAACGACCTGTTAGGACCTGGAATCCTATTCTAATCAATTTTCAACACCTATGGCAGCTGATCAAGGACGCGTGGCGTGCACAATCCTGGTGGGATAAGGCACGCATCTGGTTCATGCCTACCGGATGGCGTCCCGAAGATGTCGCTAAAAACTATCCTTTAGCAGTAATACAAGACGTTTACGCTTACGAAAAGTATGACCCCTCAAGCTCTTTTGCCTTGAAGGCATGGTCCTGGACGCAGTGGGTGGTCGCTGCCACGGCGATGATGTATATGTTCAATTCCCTTACCGCACTGCCTTTTCAAAGTGCTTTGATGTTTGGACTATTTCTGGTGGTTTCAGTCTTTAGTTACACCATGCTCATGGACCGTCATCAGTATGCTTTATTGGTGGAATCTGTCCGGGTAATATTAGGGCTGTCTCTATTCTGGTTCAATGACTGGTTCTTATTGACTTCTATCTTACCTTTTGCTCAGCTCATTGTGATTACCTACCTCCTCACCTCATGGACCCTATGTTTCTACTTTTCGAGGATAGAGAAACCGGAAGTATTGAGTCAAGTGATGGCTTGACGCTACACTTTTCGAATGATAAAATCTACCCAACTTTCAGCCACCCCTTACGCAGGCCGCCCTTTGTAAAGGGGGGATTGGAAATACTCCAAATATTAGACTTTGTATCAATTAAGGTTTTCCCTTAGCAATTTCCTGGCTGATCCCAATGATGTGGCCATCTGGATCGGTGATATCAAAATCTCTCATGCCATAATCACGATCGCCAATCTCAGCGTGTATGTTAACTCCATTCTTTTTACACTGCTCGTAAACCGCATCTACGTCATGGGCAAACATGGCGATGTGAACATGCTCCTGACTGACCTGATAATTGTCTGACTTCAACGAAAGATGTATTCCTATTTCTCCATTTTTCACCACCGCATATGCGGGAGGTTCCTGCCAGGTAAAGGTTAAATCGAATCCAAGCTTATTCACGTAAAAATCGATGGAGGCAGCTACATCTGAAACAGGCAGAATGGTTGCGGCATGAGACAAAAGTGGATTCATAATAAAAGCGACGTTGATTTCATAAAGTTAGCATTGAACATAGTTCAACAGTAGTATGTTCTGATTTAAACAACACTGAACTACTAAAAAACCATGAAAGGGCCAGCGTTTTTCCTCTTAGTATTCCTCATCCAGTTCCAGATTTCAGGACAATTGGTAAAATCCTTTCTGATTGATGAGAAAGGTAGAGGTGCAGATTCTACCCAGGCAAAATACACACGTATTGTGTTTTGGAATAGATTCAAGCAGCTCAGTTTTAAAGATCATGGCTTGCAAGACCTCAAGTTGTATCAATCAGGGAGTATTTTTCCAGACACCCTACAAGGCAATCGCCTGGTCGATTATCCTGTTAAGTATTGGAGAAACGGAGTATGCACCACTTATCATGCAAATGGCCGTAAAAAGCTAGAGGGTTCCTACAAAAACGGAATCCCTGTGGGTGAATTTTCAGAATGGTATTCCAATGGAAAGCAGAAGGGCAAATACCAATACGAAAATATGGAAGAACAAAAGAATCCTTATGATCATGAATACAGGG
Source organism: Cytophagales bacterium (assembly GCA_033344775.1). Classification (NCBI taxonomy): domain Bacteria; kingdom Pseudomonadati; phylum Bacteroidota; class Cytophagia; order Cytophagales; species Cytophagales bacterium. The sequence goes on from JAWPMT010000005.1 coordinate 787,614, forward strand.
TCATCTCTTTTTTCGACCGAAATGGAAAGCAGTTAGTGGAGAATGGTGCGGGCCGGTACTTTGAAAGGACTGATGATTCTAAGGGTAACGGTCGTGTTACGCTCGGTTATAAAAATGGACGATGGACTGGCTACTTCGAAGTAGAAGGAGAAACTTTCGAGTACGAAGAATTCTACAGAAATGGCCAGCTTGAATACGGTATTTCAACGGATAGCAAAAAGCAAACTGAACGATATAAAGAGCTACATGTGCTACCCAAGTTTCGAGAAGGCATTCAGTCCTTTTATATATTCGTGGGAAGGCATGTTCGCTATCCAAAAAGCGCGCGGAGGGTTGGCATCACTGGAAATGTTTACGTGATGTTTACGGTAGATGAAGAGGGAAGCACCACCGACTTGAAAATCGCAAAAAGCCTACAGGAAGACTGTGACGCTCAGGCTTTGAAAGCCGTCGATAAAGCGGATCATTTTACCCCGGCGTATTACCGGGGTAGAAAAGTGAAGTTAAGGATGGTGATGCCCATTCTTTTTACGAATAATGGTTAAAAGCGACTTAATGCTCTCTGAGGACTATCCCTATAAGCAAGACAAGTTCAAGAACCATTTTTACTTTCTCCGCTTCAAAAGGACTTGATTTTGATCAACCCACCTCTTACTCCCACTTCGGTGGACCGTCCAGAGAGGAGAACTATTGTGTCCTTTTGAATCGATATACTATTTCCGTGGGATGGGTATTCATGTTATTTCAACTCGTAGACGATTCCCAGCGAAAACATAGGACTTGCCAGGATATTTTGCCCACTGAAAGCACCCAAGGCGCTTCCTGAAACTGACCAGTTGTTACCAAATGAGTAGGCCAACTCAGGACCGAAGGAAATGAACTCCGTGTTATTGGAAAAGATTCCGGTTTGACTGGCAATGGCTTCACCATTCATGAAGGATTCAACCACTGATAATTTCAAAGCGGCGAAAAACCCACTTGGGAAAGCTGCTCCTGCTTCCAATCCAAAATGGAATTCGTCAGAGAAATCTTTGGTTCGATTATTTACTCCTACATAGGCAGCTGCATAAAATGGCTTTGGATAAAAGGAATAGCCTGCATGTAGTCTTAACAATTGATTAAATTCTCCGTCACCAGATTGTAGGATCATGGACTCGCCACCGGCTGTCTCACCAGAAGGCACTCCCAATAAAAGGCTCGTTGAAAGCACGAAGGGTCCTTTTTGTAATAAGCCATATTGCAAACCAACATTGAAGTCACCGAAGCTATTGGATTCGTCCCCTTCCTCTACATTGGTAGAAACCTCAAACTCTTGACGATTGATGGTATTGCGAAAAAAGAATGGCACAAAAGCAACAGCTGTCAATTTATCCGTGAGGCCATATTCGGCATAAATACTGGAGATGTACACTCCTGCCGTTTTAATGTCCTGAATACTTCCCTCAGGTGAATAAAAGGCATCAGAAACAATCACTGACTGACTTAACTTGAAGAAACCTTCGTTCTGTGCTTTGGGCCACGCTCCCTGAGCATAGCTAGCGATGGCAAGGAATAACAGGAATACACTGATCCCTATACTTTTCATGTTTTTCATCTTAATTATCCAGTTGTGCAGTTCCAAATCCGACCCCAAACGGTTTACAATACAATACCACGTTATTGAACGTATTGAGACCAACTCCTTCTGGCACTTCATAGGTATCACCACCCGTTATTGACCGTACTGCTCCGAGTTCAATCCCTCCTGATACACTGTTGCGGCTATTGGAAAGGTAGAAATACAAGCCAGGGCCATCCTGGGCAGAAAAGTTATCTCCGAGTACCATGATCACATTACCTTCATCATTTAACATCAAAGTCACATCACCGCTGGCCCGATAGCCGTTGAGGCCTTCCCATTGACCAGTTCGTGACAGGGACGAAGCATCTCCTATAAAAAGATCTACAAAGCCAGTAACGCCTGAAGCACTGGCTGAAATTCGCACAGAGCCATCCGCGATACCTGTTACCAATCCATTCTCATCCACGGTTGCTACGTCTTCATTGCTGCTACTCCAGGCAATGGTATTTCCTTCAATCTCTCCGCCGGCTGCATTCAGAGTAGTCCCTGATAATTGTAACGTTTCTCCTGGATTGATTACTGAAGTATTATTTTCAGTAACGATTTGCACCAAAGCCACAGTCGTCAAATCAGCCGCAACAGAGATAACAACAGGTTCGCTTTCTATGCCTTGTGCAGCGGCAGTGATCATGGCTGTTCCACCTGATAAGGCGGTAACAGTACCGTCTTCTTCTACGGAAGCCACAGCAGGTGCAGAACTGGACCAGGTCACTTCAATCACCTGAAAGGATCCACCAAGATCGGACATCCCCCAGGCTTCCAGTGTTACCGTTTCACCAACTAAACGAGCAATGCTGCCATTGATGGTTTCTTCCTCGCCTGCGGCGGAAAGTGTCATCGCACTCAGGCGATCTTCTACCAAATCAGTGCCGATACAACTCGACAACCAAATGGCCATTACAGCTACAAGGGATCTTATTTTCATAACATGGGAAGTTTTAATCCAGTCCATTATCTATACGTCTTCCTTTACCGGCGATGTTAGCAGATAGTTTGTTTGTGAAGAGAGTAGAATTAGGAAGTGTCGGAGGCAGGACTAAAATCAGACTGGAAGCTATTATAAATACTTCATAAGATTTGATTCCGACCAAATCATTTAATTAGACCCGCTCTCCTTCTCCGATGGGTCTAACTCAACTTTAGTATGCTTACTTTAGGGTTATGAATCTTCAATCAAATACAGGTATCCTTTTATTTGTATTCATAGCAATTGGTTGCAGCTCAACCACATCCAATCTGCCTGCCAAACTCATCAGAATGGACCATTTCTCTTCTGTAAATATTGATAGTAGAAATGTTGATATTTGGTTGCCACCGGGCTATGATGAAAAAGCGAAGTATCCGGTGCTTTACATGCATGACGGCCAGATGCTGTTCGATTCTACCACAACCTGGAATGGCCAGGAATGGGGAGTAGATGAAACAATCACTACCCTACTTACTTCAAACCAGATTGAGTCTGTCATTATCGTAGGTATTTGGAATACCACTAAAAGACACTCAGAGTACTTCCCTCAAAAACCCTTTGAAAGCCTACCAGTTTCCACACAAGACTCATTATTGCAGCTAGGAAGAAATGAAAACACACCACTATTTCAAATAGAAATTGTTTCCGACTTGTACCTGAAATTTTTAGTTGAAGAATTAAAACCGCATATTGACAACCATTATTCAACCATATCCGGGCCAGAAGGCACGTTCATCATGGGTTCTAGTATGGGTGGCCTCATCAGTATGTACGCCATCAGTGAGTATTCTGAGATTTTTGGAGCTGCCGCTTGTTTATCCACTCATTGGACCGGCACCTATACAGACCAAAACAATCCAATCCCCATGGCCATTTTCAATTACATGGCCGAAAACCTACCTGACCCTACCAATCACAAATTGTATTTCGATTACGGTACCGAAACCTTAGATGCCCTTTACGAGCCCTTTCAGCAACAAGCGGATTCGGTATTGATCCAAGCAGGATTTAATGCCACCAATTGGACCACTCAAAAATTTGAAGGACAGGATCATTCGGAAAGGGCATGGAATAGCCGGCTGGAGATCCCTTTGAAGTTCCTTTTGGGGAAATGATGGATCAATAGCGATCCCTGAGGAAGAATGTATTTCTTCACTGATCCTGAAATGATTAGGTGAATTTTCTTGGGATGGCATTAAAAAAATGCCGAATTAGATCAGATCTCAATCCAAATACAATCAAGCAATATCAATTAAAGAAATCCAGGAAGTTTCTGCGTCGTTCGATCTTCAATTCCTGTAGCAGGGATGCCCGTGGTTGTATGGTCAGATTGAAGGATTGGAACCTACCAAAGGGAACTACATTGAATGCCAAAGTCCAGCAGTGCAGGTCTCGAGCTACATTGATCCGTGTAGTGGTAAACTCCTTTCCCTGAAGGTCATATCCTGAATTGAAAGAAACCTGGGTCTTTGGTGTGAGCGCCACAGATCCTCCAAAGGACAAGGTCTGATTTATCCTCGAATCCTGAAAGCCGGTCTTGGTCCGAGAGATAGCATAATTGGCATTGAGTCGCCAGGGCAGGTTGAAATCCACGTATTGGTCGGGATTATTCAAGATCGGTTGAAGCTGGTCCGGACTCGCCAGGTCATTGGCAATGCTGGGATCATCAAAGAAACTCGTATTATTCAAATCACGGTTCTGTGGTTGATTCCGTTCATTAGGATTTCCAGTGCTATTATTATTGGCATTTCCGCCACCATCTCTTTTGAAGGTTTGTGGACTTAAGGTCAATGTGATGTTAGTTGACAATCTCGTCAGCTGCCCTAATCCTTCTCCATTGTCCCAGGCAAATCGATTGATACGCTCCTGAACTACTGTGCGGGTACCACTCGCGCTAAAAGACTCACTGATCAAATTATAGACGTAAGGATCGATGGTTCCTGAAAAGTTGACGCCAATGGCTCGTTTCAGGAAACTGGTCCGTGCCTGAAAAGTGATGTTCGACAATTGGAAAGAGTCCGCTGCAAAATTGTACCCCGTTCCGAATGAAAGGTTATCAAAGATTTTTATCTTCTTGAATTCATTCCCGGTAGTATCCTTCAAATTGCGCACCTTCATCTCAAGGTTGTTTTGTAAACGGAAGCCGAGGCTTTGACTTTCTCCTCCCGGTGGTGAGCCATAAATAAAACCTTGATACTTGCTTAATCGACGGGTTCGCCCTGTTTCATCGATTTGAACATCCTGAAAAATTCCTCTGGATGGATCCCCAAAGTCGGGATTATAGGACAAGGAAATACTGGGTGTAATCACATGTCGAATGGCCTCAATCCTTTTGCCTTTCACGAAATAAGTACCATAAAGAATCGTATTCATGGACATGCTGGATCGCCAGGAACTGGCCCGACTAAATTTCCTGACCGTATCCACTTCCAATCCTTGTAGCTCGTCATTGTATGACCAGTTGAGTTCCTGGGTGTACCACAATTCCTGATAGTTGAAGGATGGTGTTACTGTGAAGTATTTCAAGAAGCTGAAGGAAGTTGAAACGGGGATGGTATGTCGACCACCGTATCTACCACGAGAAAATACACGATCTATGTCATTGAAAAAGTCAAGGGTGTCAGAATTAGTTGTAGAGGTATTGACGATGTTCAGTCCAGCATTAGTCACAGGGGCATTACTGAATTCACTTCTGGCCACGAAATTGTGACTAAAGTTGAGCTTTGACAATGGGGACTTGGAGTTCCGTACGATCTTCTTGAATGGATTGACACGATTGACATTGAAGGTGACTTCCGGAGCAGTCACATTCATGATACCTGTAGAAATATTCTGATTTTGGCGGGCATTCAACGACAAACTGGACCATCGGAAACGCTGCTGATAACTCAAATTGGACGTAAACCGGGCATTGATACTGCGTTCAAAATCCTGATTTACCAGGTTTTGATTCTGGCTAAAAGAAGAACTACCTAATGACACAGAGGCACTGAAACTAGAATTACCGCGTGTCTCAGGTCGGTGACTCCATCGCACCCAGGTATCATTACTGATCGCTCCGCCCTCTACATCATCCGTGATTGTTCTGTTGAATGAATACGAGAAGGAGCCACTGAATGCGTAGCGCTTTTTGTAGTTAGAACTGATCTCAAATCCCGCGCCACCTTTCGAGTAAATATCACCTGTAATTCGCAAGTCAGCGTAATCACTCATTGCCCAATAGTAGCCCCCTCGTCTCAAAAAGAACCCTCTACGGTTTTCTTCACCATAGCTTGGAAAAATCACCCCAGAAACTTTACTCTTCGGTTGTGGGAACATCGCAAAAGGCAATGCGAGTGGGGTAAAAATAGACTTCCCTTCTGTTGAGCGGAATTTCAAAACGCTGGGGCCCGCCAGGATCTTTTTGCTGGGAATTACCTTGATAATATCGGCCTCAATGAAGAAATGTGGGTCTGCCAGGTTACAGGTAGTGTATCGTGCACGTCGAATGAACAATTCATCGGCCTCGTTTTTCTTTACATCTTCCCCGTGCATGAATGCACCATCTTGCTCGGTGACCACTCCCCTGATGACCGCCCGTTTGTTTTTGAAATTGTACAGGATGTTTTCCGTTTCATAGACCTCCTCTTGATCTGTAAAAATGGGTTTACCTACCTTTCGACCTGTCGAATCCTCTGAATATTGTGAAGAAATGGTTTGATCATACCAGTTCACATTGGTACGGTCCGCGTCGAGACTGATGTCCCCATAGTCAATGTGCGTATCGCCATACATGCTGATGTTTTGTTGTTCCAGATCAAAGAAAATTGAATCTGTGGCTTTGTAATTGATCGTCGTTTCTATGTCACCCTCTTGTTGTGGTCTGGCTGCTTTGGCTCGGGTCGTATCAAATTCCACAGGAATATCCGCCGGAATGTTATTCAATTCGTTGAGGGCATTGACCAAAGAATCCTGACTTGTCCTTGTTTCGGTACGAATATTGAGTGAATCAGCGTTAATACGTTGAACACTGTCCTGTTGAGCAACGGACAAAAGCGTACTGAAGATGAAAAACCCGATAAGAACAATTCGCCTCAAGCCGCCTGGAATTTTAAATTTTGTGGGAAATTTTGCAATTTTGCGTCAAAATTATCGCATTTTATACCTTTTACAACATTAGAGGAGTGAGAAATATTGCGATACCGGTTATCTTTTCTTTGATACTTGTATTGGCATCTTTTACGCCAGCAGGTAAAACAAGGAATACGATCAGCAAAATCGTCATAGATCCTGGCCACGGCGGAAAGGACCCTGGAACCAGTGGCTCCATGTCTAAGGAAAAAGATCTGGCCCTTTCCATCGCTAAGCACCTTGGTCGAATCATGCAGGACGAACTCCCTGAGGTTGAGATACTTTACACCAGAGATGACGACAGTTTCCCCACACTACAACAACGTTCTGATTTTGCCAACAGAGAAGGCGCCGACCTATTTATTTCAGTGCATTGCAATTGGATAAGTAATCCGAAAATCTATGGTAGCGAGACCTACGTCATGGGATTGCACAAAACCGAAGAAAATTTCCAGATTGCGAAACGGGAAAATGCAGTGATCCTGCAAGAAGAAAATTACGAGGAAAATTACGATGGTTTTGATCCGAACTCTCCGGAATCCTACATTTTCCTGACACTTCAGCAGAGTGCTTTCCAAGAAAGCAGTCTTAAATTGGCCACAGGTATCGAAAAACAACTGGGTACCCGGGCAGGAAGAAGAAGTCGCGGAGTAAAATCTGCGGGATTCATTGTCTTGTACAAAACCACCATGCCTAGTGTCTTGGTAGAAACTGGTTACTTATCCAACTCGAAAGAGGAAGCAGATCTGAATGATGACCTGAAACAACGCTATATTGCATCTGGTATTTTTCGCGCGATCCGCGATTATAAAAAGGAAGTTGAATCAACAAACTGACATCTAAGTGTCTAAGGAATTTCGAATAGGCATCATCACCGTACTTTCCGGGGTGATCCTCTATTATGGTTTTAATTTTTTGAAAGGTAGTGACATTCTTACACGAAGCAGTTACTACTATACGATCTTTCCGAACATTGGCACCCTGCAGTTGTCAAATCCGGTAAGTATCAATGGTGTTCCCGTTGGAAAAGTCACGGCAGTGAAACTTTTACCCAAACAGGGCAATGCTGTTCTGGTACAGTTTGACGTGCAAGATGAGGTAACCCTTTATGAAAGTACGATCGCAGAGCTGACCAGCGATCTTTTGGGTTCTACATCCATTGTATTGCGAACGGTCACCTCAGGTCAGGCTTTGACTGTAGGGGATACCTTACAATCTCAAATCGATAAAGGGCTGGAAGAAATTTTAGAAACTGCCCAACCTGTGGCTCAAAACCTTAACATTACCATCAATCGACTGAATGCTCTTCTTGAAGAATTCGAAGGAATTGGAGATCAGGTAAAAGGAGCCGTTGGAACCATGGATACTACCCTTCTCGCGGTGAAAGAACTGCTGGAAGCCAACAAAAATGAAATTTCAGGTATCATGTCCAATACCAATGAATTGATCAAAGGCCTGGATGCTCGAGTGGAAGAACTCAAGCCGATACTAAGTAAGACTGGTGAGGTCATGGAGGGCATTGATCCTGAAAAAGTTGGGAAGATTCTCGATGATGTGAATACCCTTACGAGCACACTTGCGGAAACGATGGAGAAATTGAACAAAGGAGAAGGATCGCTCGGCAAATTGATGAGTAGTGACAGCCTCTATCAAGACATCCACAAAACCATCAAAGACCTGGATTCACTGATCATCCACTTTGATAACTACCCAAAAGATTTTTTGAAACCTCTGGGACGAAAGCACGAAAAACTTAGAGGCAAATAGAACTTATTGAGCCTTCACCCCTTTTATTGGATCAATGGATATCAACTTTAACCGAAATGAAGATGAGAACAAACAATTGTTGTCTCGTCTGAACCATAAGCTGAAGCAAGTACACCTCGGAGGTGGCGAAAAAAAAATCGCTTCGCAACACAAGAAAAACAAATTAACGGCAAGAGAACGCATCGATTACCTCACCGATGACAACACCTCTTTCCTCGAAATCGGTGCACTGGCGGCCGATGGCATGTATGCCGAACAAGGTGGATGCCCCTCTGCAGGGGTAGTAACCGGTATCGGCTATGTAGCTGGTAGACAATGCATGATTGTTGCCAACGACGCCACCGTAAAAGCAGGTGCATGGTTTCCCATGACTGCCAAAAAGAACCTTCGTGCCCAGGAAATTGCGATGGAAAACAAGCTTCCGGTGATCTATCTGGTGGATAGCGCTGGTGTATTTCTACCTATGCAAGACGAGATCTTCCCGGATAAGGAGCACTTTGGTCGTCAGTTTCGCAACAACGCGAAAATGTCCTCCATGGGCATCATTCAGATTGCGGCGATTATGGGTAGTTGTGTAGCAGGTGGTGCGTACTTGCCTATCATGTCAGATGAAGCTTTAATCGTTGATAAAACCGGATCCATCTTCCTGGCGGGGAGTTACCTGGTAAAGGCGGCCATTGGTGAATCCATTGATAATGAAACACTGGGTGGTGCTACTACTCATTGTGAAATCTCTGGTGTAACGGACAATAAATTTGATTCGGATCAGGATTGCCTGGATGCAATCAAAAGGATGTTTGATAAAATCGGCCAACCGGAAAGTGCTGGTTTTGATCGCGTGGAATCTACAGAACCCAAAAAAGACCCTAACGAACTTTACGGCTTGTTCCCCACTGACCGAACGAAACCTTACGACATGGTCGAGATCATTGAACGACTGGTGGATAATTCGGAGTTCGATCAATACAAGAAAGACTATGGAAAGACCATTCTTTGCGGACATGCTCGGATTGATGGTTGGGCGGTAGGCATTGTTGCCAATCAGCGTCAGGTGATGAAGACAAAGAAGGGTGAAATGCAGATGGGAGGAGTGATTTACAGTGATTCTGCGGATAAGGCCGCACGATTCATCATGAATTGCAATCAGCGGAAAATCCCCTTGATCTTTTTACATGATGTTAATGGATTTATGGTGGGAAGTCGCTCTGAACATGGGGGCATCATCAAAGATGGCGCGAAAATGGTCAATGCCGTTTCTAATTCCGTGGTTCCGAAGTTTAGCATCATCGTAGGTAGCTCCTACGGTGCAGGAAATTATGCCATGTGTGGTAAAGCATATGATCCTCGACTGATCTTTGCCTGGCCTACCGCTGAAATCGCTGTGATGAGTGGAAATTCTGCGGCAAATACCCTCTTGCAAATCAAAGTTGCAGGACTGGAAGCCAGTGGACAGAAGATCAGTGACGAAGAAAAAACGAAACTGCTGGACGAAATCAAAGCTTCGTACAATGAGCAGTTGAGTCCGTATTACGCGGCTTCACGTCTTTGGGTTGACGGCATTATTGATCCGCTTACAACGCGTAACGCAATATCAGAAGGTATAAAGGCTGCCAATCTTGCGCCTATGGAAAAACCAATGAATGTTGGAGTCATACAGACCTAGTGTCTAATTTGCACTTATCTCAAGATAAATGACAGACGCTGAATTAAAAGCATTAGTGGTGCTCCTCGACGATGACGACATGGAAGTGGTGACACATGTCGAGGATAAAATCCGGTCTCAGGGGACGGGTATCATTCCTTTTCTGGAAAATGAATGGGAAATCAATTTCAATCCTACACTGCAACGCAGGATTGAAGATCTGATCCATGGCCTTCAATTTGAATTGGTTCAGGAACGTTTGTCGGCCTGGGAAGCTGGTGATCAGGAAGATCTTTTGGAAGTCCTTTGGTTGATCTGCACTTACCAATATCCTGATCTGGAATACAATGATCTGGCCAATCAAATTGAACAACACTACATCGAAACGTGGCGGGAACTCAAAGACGACCTTACACCTTTTGATCAGATCCGGATCATCAATAGTGTGATTTTTGATCGACTGAAGTTTCGGGCAAATACCAAGAATTTTCATTCGCCGGCCAATTCCATGATCAGTGCTGTACTGGAATCTAAGCGAGGCAATCCGATTTCTCTAAGTGCGATTTACCTGTTGATTGCCAAGAAGCTTAACCTGCCCATATATGGGGTCAATGTCCCGAATTTGTTCATACTCACCTATAAGTCAGAGCAACTTCAATTCTACATCAATGTGTTCAACAAGGGCCTGATCTTCTCGAAAGAAGACATTGAGAATTATATTGAGCACTTGCAACTAGAACCAAACGACACGCATTTCGAGCCTTGCTCGCACATGGACATTGCGGTACGATTCCTGCGAAACCTGATCATTTCTTTTGAAAAACTAGGCGAATACCAAAAAACAGATGAGGTGAAGATGTTGTTGAAGGCGTTGGGGCAGAGATATGTAGACTAACCTTTGAAAGGCCTGTCTGCCGACAAGGCAGGCTCAGGTTACTGGACTCTTCGATTCGAGGGTTGTTGGGTAATTACGTTATTTGGTCAGAACTTCGCTCAAATACAGGACTCAAAATGACACTGGTGAGTCAATAATGTCTTTTTCTTCATTTTAAGGTTTATGGCATTTAAAATGCCGAATAAGATGAGATCGCAATGCAATTGCAATCAAGCAGAGGAATCATTATTGCTCCAATCATGCTTGGCAGCATTTGTAATACCTAAAAAGTATACACCAGCAAATACTGCTTCACTTGTTCATGGATGATGGGAATTTCGGTTCTTTCTCCGTTTTGGAGTATCCAGCTTCTTAGGCCCTTTTCGGTGATCTCTACTTTCATGTTGTCTTTGAAGGAGAGTTGCTTCTTTCCGTAGCGTTTGTAGATGGCCTCTTTGGCTGCCCAAATAATACACAATGCTTTCTGATCATCGCGATATTGATACTCTTCTTCATTTAGGAATTTATGTTGAACGCGTTGCATGGTGGCACGGGGCCATTCTACGTCTATCCCGCAAGGTGAGTTCATGTGGATCATTGCAGAGGCGATTGGAAAGGAATGCGAAATGGAAATCTGTGCGGAATGGCCTTTCAAGAATGGTTTTCCGTACTCATCTTTGACAATGCCCTGATACTGCAAATCGAATTTCTGACACAGGTTTTCAATCAACATGCGGGTTGCCATCCATTCCGCCTGCTTGGTCGGGTGATAATCTTCGGGAGGTTGTTCTTTAATCATCTGCTGCAATTGCCCGTTTGTTTCGGAGATTTTCCAAACGGCATAAGCCGCTTCATGGTCATCTAATTTCTTGGACAGCAGTAAAGGCATGAACAAAAAGGATTAAAAAGCAATTGTAATAATTTTGAACCATCTCTTAAGGATGAATAAAGTATCTGTACAAAAAAAGCACTTGCTCACGGGGCATAAGGACTGTTTATACACCCTCGCCCCTATCAATAGCCATGAATTGATCTCTGCGGGAGCAGATGGCATGGTCGTTCGCTGGAACCTCGATGATGCCGAAAATGGAAAAGTTATCGCCAAGGTCAATGCTTCTATCTATGCCATGAACCGGCATGAAGACCAGTTATTGGTCGTGGAGAACAATGAAGGCCTCCATATCATTGACCTCATCGAAAATAAGGAAACCAAATCGGTAAAACTGGGTCAATCGGCCTATTTCGACATTCAGGTCATTCATGGCAATTACTGGATCGGGGCTGGCAATGGCGAAGTGATCGTGGTGAACCCTGAAATGGCCATTCTTTACCGTAAGCAGTTGTCGAACAAAAGTGCGAGAAGTCTAACCTTCATTCCACACAGAAATGAAGTGGCTATTGGGTTCAGTGACCATAGTATCAAAGTCCTCGATGCAACTACATTCAAAAAGAATTGGGAAATTGATGCACATGGCAACTCCGTATTTGCGGTCGTAACAAGTCCGGATCAAAAATTCTTAGTAAGCGGTAGCAGAGATGCCCATTTAAAAATCTGGCATACGGATAATTATACCCTGCATGAATCCGTTGTTGCACATATGTACGCAATCAACGGCATAGATTTCAGCCCCAATGGCCAATATTTCGTAACTTGTAGCATGGACAAGTCGGTCAAGGTCTGGGATGCCAGCAGTTTCAGGCTACTAAAAGTAATCGATAAGGCACGGCATGCGGGACATGCCACTTCCGTGAACAAAGTAAAATGGCTCTCAGATTCGCTCGTGGCATCATGCAGCGACGATAGAAGTGTATCTATCTGGAAATTAGGTTTTTGATATGAAATGAAAAGGTGTTCACTTTGCGGTAGGTAAGCGGCCTTTTTGTAAGAGATTGACAAATGAAAATAACGCCAATAGAGATACGGCAAAAAGTATTTGAAAAAAAGCTTCGTGGGTACGACAAAGATGAGGTGCAGGCTTTTTTACAATCCCTTTCGAACGAATGGGAACGAGTACTGGATGAAAATAAAGAATACAAGATCAAGCTAGATCAGGCTGAGAAAGAGGTGCAGAAACTTCGCGAAGTGGAAAACTCTCTATTCAAGACCCTGAAAACAGCTGAAGATACAGGAGCCAATCTGGTAGAACAGGCCAATAAAGCGGCAGAGCTGCATTTGAAAGAAACACAAATCAATGCAGAGGCTTTGATGCGTGAATCAAAAAGCAAGGCCAGTGCGATCATCGAACAAGCAGAATTACAAGCCAAAGAGATGATCGACGAAATGCAGGAGGCTTTAAAGGACCTGGAAAAGAACTACAGATCCATTGAAAATCAACGTGATAATCTACTCGGTGAGTTGAAGATCTTGTCTGCTGACATCATGGAAAGACTGGATCGCAGTAGCCGTCAGTCTGAGCCATTCAAGGTAGAAGACCACATGAAGCGGGTCAAAAGCATGGTTCGTGAATCGGAACAACGAATCAAGGATCAAAAACTTGAAATCAATCCTCCGGTGGCGGAAAAGATCCCTTCTCTCGATCCAAAAGATTCAGACAGTAGCAAGAAACTAGAATCCTTCCTGAAATCCAGAGAAGAACCAAAAAAACCAGAACCAGTTGCTGAAGAAGCGCCCGTAGCTGCTACCCCGGAACCTGTACCAGCTCCTGAGCCTGTCAAGGTCGAGACCAAATCTCCAGCGCAAAAAAACGGGGATACCACGCCGAAAAAGCCGAAGCTAAAAGTCCGAAAAACCGTATTGCCTCCTCCCGAAGCCACCAAGGAAGACGAGGAAGGTGGATCATTCTTCGATACGCTGTAATTCAATATCATGGGTAAAATCAGTTTGAAAGGCATGGAATTCTTTGCCTTCCACGGCGTGTATGAAGAAGAACGCGTCAAAGGCAACAAATTTGAAGTCGACCTGACCATTGATTATCCTTTTGAAGATAAGGTAGCTGATGATCAATTGGATAATACCATTGATTACGCTGAGCTGTATGAGATTGTCAAAACAGTCATGGATAAGCCTGCCAACCTTTTGGAACACCTTGCTGTATCTATTCGGGATCAGATTAAAGCCAAATTTGCTCAGATCGAACAAGTCAATGTAACGGTCACCAAATTCAACCCTCCGATCAATGGAAGGTGTGATAAAGCGGAAGTTACGGTTTAGTAACTGTTAATAATTTTCGGGAGTCATCTCATATTTATCCGTACTCATTGAAAGTATTTCTGCTTTGGTTGTTTTTGGTTTGAGGTTTTTCATTTAGTACTACTGTAGGGAAGTTTATGAGGGCACAAACTTTGGCTGAGAAAGAGGATGTTGAGCAGAGTAATCGTTTTTTCAATTTTGAAGTAATGGAAACACCAATATTCCCACTTTTAAAAGGGGGTGAAGGGGGATTTGATAGATAAAAAGTTTCAATTACTTCAATAAAGCATTTAGTCCATTTAAATGAGATTGTCCTTAGTGAATAGGAGATCAAAAAGCTATAGCACCGCTTACTATCTTCGAGCAGATGAAAAACATGTACATCATCTCGGCACCGAAAGGTGCTGGAAAGACCACTCTTTCTTACATCATACTTCCTGAAATATTTGATGCGGATGAATTCATTAGTGCCGATGAAATTGCGAAAGGACTTTCTCCTCTGAATCCCGGAAAGGCCAATATCAGGGCCGGTAAACTCATGCTATCTAGAATTCGGGAATTGATGGAAGCAGGGAGTTCCTTTGCCTTTGAAACGACGCTTTCCACCGAATCCTATGCTTCCATGATCAAGAAGGCCAAAACTTTGGGTTATTCGGTAACGCTGTTATTCCTGGCGTTAGACTCCATTGAATTAGCCAAGTCGAGGGTATAAGCCAGGGTTGCAGAAGGTGGACATGATATTCCTCCTGATATTATTGAAAGAAGGTTCGAGAAAGGATTGATTAATTTTTTCAACATTTACATTCCGTTAGTAGATGAATGGATATTAACAAACAACACTCAAAATCACATTAACTTTATTGCAAGAGGTGCAGGGTCTGAATTGAAGATTCAGGACCAGTTAACATGGAACGCTCTCAAAAAAGATTACCATGGAGATCTTGAAGAATTGCAAAAGCAAGTAGAGCTTGGTCTTAAAAAGTCCTATGAGAAACTGATGGCTTTTAAGAAATGCACAACATTCCATTGATCGTTTCTGAGAACGGGAAAGTGGTGGCTATTCCTCCGGATGAGATACCTCCGACACGGGGAGGTGAAGGGTGAAAACTTACTTAACCGTCACACTTCCTGCCTTGCTGGCAAGATGGCGAAGACCTCACACTTCGAGGGCCTCAGTGTGACAGTCACGGAAAGAAAGTAATTGAAACTCCCTCCGAGATCGTCAAAAGAGATTCAGATTAATGTACTGACACTAATCCTCAATCAGGATAAAGCGCGTGAAAGAGATACCGGTCTTTCGTTGACCCTGAAAAGGTAGGTCAACGAAAACCGGATCGCCGGCCGCCGGCATGACTCGCCCAATTAGGCATCGACTCTATGAGTCAAACTTCTTCATGACCACAATAGCATTGTGGCCTCCGAAGCCAAAAGTGTTACTGATGGCTACGTTTATTTCGGCTTTTTGCCCTTCTCCAATAACAATGTCCAGGTTCTCGGGGACTTCCTCGTCCAGATCAGTGGTATTTATGGTCGGGGGTACAAACTGATTTTTGATAGCCAAAATACTGGCTATGCCTTCAATGGCTCCTGCGCCACCCAGCAAATGCCCGGTCATGGATTTGGTCGCACTGACCTTGGGCGAAGGTCCATCTAGCACCCCATTTAGAGCTTGTAGCTCACTGATATCTCCTAATGGGGTTGATGTCGCATGCATGTTCACATAATCCACATCATTCATGGTCAATCCTGCTTCTTCCAGCCCTAATATCATTGCCCGTTTCGCACCTTCTCCCTCTGGATGGGTAGCGGTCAAGTGATAAGCATCACTGGTCATCGCACCACCAACTACTTCCGCGTAAATTTTGGCTCCACGTCTCTGTGCATGTTCCAACTCTTCCAGGATCAAGGTCCCTGAACCCTCTCCCATCACAAAACCATCCCTGTTTTTATCAAAAGGCCGAGAAGCATGCTCCGGGTCATCGTTACGGGTGGACAAGGCTTTGCTGGCATTGAATCCTGCAATTCCGGGCTCACAGATGGCTGCATCCGATCCTCCCGCGATGATCATGTCTGCTTTACCCCATTGGATGTAGTTCATGGCCTCGATGATGGCGGTATTTCCTGTGGCACAGGCGGAAATCGGTGTAAAAGTCACCCCTTTCAGGCCATATTTAATCGAGATCACTCCGGAAGCCATGTTCGGAATAATCTTGGGAATGAAATAGGGATTGAAACGTGGTACCGTTTCACTTTTGATGTAATCCACTACTTCGTTGTAGTACGACTGGATTCCTCCGTTTCCGGTACCCCAGATCACACCGACTCGATACGGATCTACTTCTTCGAAGTTAAGTCTTGCATCCTCGATGGCTTCCTTGGTACTGACCAGCGCATATTGTACGTATGGATCATTGGTACGAATTTCTTTGCGATCCAGGTGATCTTTCACATCAAATCCCTTGAGCTCACAAGCAAAATTTGTCTTGTACGGGGTGGTATCAAAATAAGTAATGGGAGCCGCACCTGATTTCCCGGTGCTTAATCCTTCCCAAAAATCCGATAGGTTGTTTCCGATAGGCGTCAAAGCACCCATACCAGTAACTACTACTCTTCTTTTTTCCATTTTAGGTATCAAAAATTAGGGCAAAACTAAGGATTCAGTCTTTGTCATTTGTTCTCGCTAACACGAGTTCATGAAGAAAAAGTTCTGAATTATCTGTGGAAAAAGAATTGATCTTTTTTCAACCATTTTTCGAATGATCCTCGTTAGTAACTAGAAATCTTTGACTATTTTGGTCAAAGACATTGGAATGAGTGTCTATTAAACCACCGCTTCTGTGATTGAGAAATCTAAAGTTGTATTGAACAACTACGATAAGTTGCAATTTCTCGATGAAGAGTCTAAGCTCTTTTTGGAGAAGATCAATGTGACCAATCTTCTAGATCGACTTACTTTTTCACACGAAGAACTCCACGATCTCATTGCCACGGAATCGGATTATCAACAACTGGACCCTAAAAACCTGCAGCGGGTTTTTCGTAATCGAGGAAAGTAAGGATCAATCAGAATCCCTTAGTGGCCACGAATGCTTCAAATGCTTATTAACACCTAATTCTTCTCGGTTCTCGATTGCCTATCAAAGGCGCGGTGAACCACTTTGAGTTCACTTTACAGCCCTATTCATTCAAATTTTTCCTCAAAAAAATTATGAGTTAAGCAACTTACCAGCATTAAATATTGTACGGGTAATCGTTGCTTATATTTACCCATGGGCCTCTGGTTAACCGAAATTCTATTCTGGTCTGTATTCCTGGCTTTGAACAGCCTGAATTTTGTCATCAATTACATTTTCTATGCCAGGGAGAGTGATTTTTTTCCTATTCTCAGAGACTTTAGAGTAGGAAACAACCTGGGATTAACAGAAAGCCAGAATTGCGACATGTTTCGATTTGTAGCTGAGTTTTCTTTGATCCTGTTACTCTCTCGAATTGTAGACCTCTCGTCCTTCCATGCGCTGATCACAGGTCTCTATTTTTTGTTGCTGATCTTCAACATTTACCAATATGCGATGCGCAGGACTTATCACACCGAGCCTGTCCTGTTCAACGACCTGAAATTGCTGAAGAATGGAATTTCCATCGTCTGGCATGAGTCACCGTTTAAGGTCTTGATCTTCGCGGCACTTCTGATCGGATTTGTAATAAGTTTGGATTACTTCATACAAATGATGTTGGTAAACAACATCCAGCAGGAACTTACCTGGTTCTACATGGTGGCAGCAAGTATTTGGATGATCATCATGTTCCGATCGATCCTCAACATGAAAGGTACTTACCCATTATATCCGGGCGACATCTATATGCGGATCCACTTTACTGCAGTAGAATTATGGATCAACCTGAAAAGAAGTCGCGAACACCTACAACTTTCCAGACAGGAATTCGGGAGTAGGTACCGCAAGGCACGAAAGGAAATTAGCTTAACGCTGAATGGCACTCGACCTAATGTGTTTTTCCTTTTCATCGAATCCTATGGTGCCTATTATTTCAAAGAACCCGCTTTAAGGAAAGCTTCGCTCGAGACTTATCAAAACTTTGATTCGCAACTGGCCAAACATGGCTACTACTCCAATTCGATCTATTCCACTTCCACTGCATTTGGTGGTCAATCCTGGCTGGCATATTCTTCTGTGCTCTACGGCTATGAAATGAACAACAACACCTTGTTTGAGAATCACCTTAATGATCCCATATTCCGACAAAGCAATAGTTTGTTGCATTTGTTCAGAAACATGGGGTATAAAAACTATAACCTCAATCCAATCACCCCAATTGTCGGAATCAATGTGCCGTATGATGAAATGCGGGAATTTTATGCGATCGATCGATGGATCCTGAATGAGGACATCAATTACAATGGAGATGAGTACGGCTGGGGGGCCTGCGCCCCTGATCAATACAGTATGAATTTCATGATGGACCTGATCAAAAAAGAAGAGCCGGGTCCATTCACGTATTTCTATCTGACCAAAAACTCACATAGCCCTTTTATCACTCCGAAATTTGAACAAGATTGGAAGTCACTAAATAATCAATCAGAACAAGAACATATCCACCGCGGTTTTCTGGCCAACCCGGAGCAAGCGGACTATGCCAATGCCATTCAATATGAATTTGATGTAATCCAGGATTTCATCACTCGCCACGGTTCAGACCAGGACATTTTCTTACTAATCGGTGATCATCAACCTCCCTTCCTCAGTGACGAAAAAATCCATGGGCGTGAATCACCGGTGCATATTTTTAGTAAAAATGAGGCATTCATCAACGAGTTTAGTCACTATGGATTTCAAAAAGACCTTGATCAATTAGAAACAAATGTCCGTCATGAAAGTTTGTATTCTATCTTTCTCAATGTATTTGCAAAAAACTATGCCCATTCATACGAAAACCTGCCGGACTATGAAACTGAAGGGATCCAACTATAACCCATGATATCGATCCCGACTTTGAATCCTTTTACGCACCATGAGTCAGAAAAATAAGTCAAGCATGGCATTACGTAATCCATGGATCAGGCAAACCATGAGTTCCAGCACGTTTAGCGGGCGATGGATCTATCCGCATTCGCTGATCAACCTGTTAGGGTTATTCGTCTTTACTTATTCAAGCTTGTATCCCTACTGGCTGGGACTTGTCGGCATGTCACTGACCCTTTTGATTCTGGACATCAATAAATCCATCAAAGTACGTGATTTTCAACCTTTTCGATTTGGATACCCTAATCTGATCACTACCGGCAGACTGATCGGAATTCTCGGTCTGTGCTACACCTTTCATGCCTTATCTGACCTGGCCCTATTCATTGCATTCACCGTGTTGATTCTATTGGATGGTGTCGATGGACTTGTTGCTAGAAAATTGAATCAATGTAGTCCGGAAGGAGAAAAACTGGATACAGAAGTAGATGCCCAACTGGTTTGGTTGCTTTCCTGGATCCACTTCTATTCAGGCAATGTGGATTGGTGGATACTGATCCCCGGAAGTCTTCGATATACCTATCAGTTGTTGTTTTTCTGGGTCCCATCCGTTAGTAGTTTCCCTCCTAAAAGATTCAGGGCTACCATCGCCGTGATCTTTTTCTTCAGTTTGTCATTAGCTTTCATTCTTGAGGAGTCCATTGCTAAACAGCTATTATTTGTGGCCTCTGTGTTAATTGTTTTATCATTTGGTTTGTCACTCATCGGAGGGCTGAAACAACATTACGACCGCAAATCAGCCGCATGAAATTCAATGGTAATTCGCCGCAGAAAGCGGCCATGGTCTACTTAATTCTCGGCATGCTTCCGTCTGGCATCAAGATCTTCTTGCTTCCAGTCTACATTAATTTCCTATCTCCGGCAGATTACGGTATCCTTTCCATTCTCAATGTCTTTGCAGCGGCTTATGGCATTTTAGGCGCCTTTCAAATGAACATTGGTGTAGGCGTCCATTTCTTCAAAACCGAAGCAAAGGATGCTTTCGAAAAAACCGCAATTTCCTCGACGATCATTCTCGCGTTCATCTCATTCTTGTTCTTTATGGCTTTAGGGCCGGTCTTATTCAAGTACTTTTTCAAGATTCCCGAGTTAGATTTCTTTCCTTTAGGCCTCATGACTTTGGTGACCGGACTGGTAACACAGGTCCATCTGGTCTATTTTGTCTTGCTGAAGAACACCTATCGGTTGAAGGAATTGAGTATCTACTCGGTTAGCTTGCTTGTCTTAAGCTCCGGATTACAATTCTTCCTGATCGTTTTCATGGAATTGAATGTGATGGGTTCCGTCCTGGGAGGCCTGATCGCGAATGCTGGGGTTGTTGTGGTTTTGTTATTCTTGAACCGAAAGTCGCTTACTTTCCACGTCAATTATGACATTCTGAAAGGTTGCCTGGCCGTCAGCCTTCCAATGATCCCTTCAGTTTTCATCAATTGGGTCATCAACTTTGGGGATCGAGTCATTCTAGAAAAATACCTTACACTTCATGATCTGGGCATATATACGCTACTGCTCAATATACTTGGGGTTTCCTTACTGATCTCACAGTCCTTGGCCACTGCCATCCGCCCCATGTTCTTCACTTATCTTAACGACCCTCAGGAAAACAAATCTCAATTGATGGGTTTGGATCGGAATTTCACCCTTATTTCGGTATTATCCTCTTCTGCAGTCATGCTGATCGGCTTCAACCTGGAGCTGATCATCTCTGATGAACGATACTTGAGCATCATCCCATTCATGAGTATGGCGATCTTTATTTTGTTGCCTAAAGCATTGGTAAAACTCCCAAGACTTGCCATGGCATTTAAAGGTAAAACCGGCTTGATCTCCTTATTCACTTTTGTGAATGCCGCGGTGATGATCACTCTCATGCTCTGGCTTATTCCCATCGGAGGGATCACGTATGCATTGATCAGCATGTCCATCGCATCAGCCGTAGAACTACTTTTGTGCTACATCATTTTCTATCAATTGAAAATTCCTAATAGTGCCAAAGCAAGTATCATTATGGTCCTTGCTTCGAGTATTTTAATTACTGGTGTCTGTTGGATAGGGTTGAAAATGGATTGGGCCTATGGTATTATCGGTATCCTGCAATTCATGGTCGCGCTTATGATCATTGTATTAATCGAAAGGAAAAACCTGTCCATTTCCAGAATCACAAATATGTTCAATTCATGACGATCGATCGATTTTGGAAAAGAATGCGCCCCCACTTCATCATTATTGGTGGGGTGAAATGTGCCTCTACTTCGATGTTCCGATACCTCATCGATCATCCAAACATCCTACCAGGAGCCTATAAAGAGCCCATGTTTTTCAATCACCTGGGATTAATTAGAGCAACACTGACTTTTCCGCGATACCTGAGGAATTTCCCGATGAAGGAAAACAGGCAATCAGTCACCTTGAACTGGGCCAAGTTATCACCGGAAGGAAAGGTCATTGATACGGTGATCGAGCAGGACGTCAAGGATGGTATCCAGCATGTTACCGGCGAAGCTTCTGCCACCTATAATCATGCAGCTGACCCGAAGGTAGTGAAGGCACTCTTACCCAAAGTGAAGATCATTTTCCTGGTTCGAAACCCCACCGAAAGATTCATCTCTCACTACAACATGTTCCAGCGGTTCCACCGTGAAGGGCGACCAGGATATGATATCGGTGAGTTATCCGCATTTGTGGAGCAAGAAATTGACAACTATCACTCTAATGAACCCATCCGATTATTGCATCAAGGCCTTTACCATGAACTGGCCACCAAATGGACACGACATTTCGGAGAGGGGCAGTTTCTCATCATACACAAGGACCAATTGGATGCACCTGAGAATGCCCATAAATTGCTACAAGAAGTCACTTCATTTCTAGGCTTACCTGCGCATGATTATGCCAATATTCTCACTCAGAAATACAACGTAGCGCCCCAAAAAGAAACCAATGATCGATCCAAAGACTTGTTGGATGAATTTTATGCGCCTGCTAATAAGCTGTTTACGAGGGATTTTGGAATTTCACTTGCTTAGGAACATTTGACACTATCACGATTGTAAGCGGTAACCAAAGTACTGCAACAAGTCCTCATTTACCCCAAACACTTCATTGATTTCCGAAATAGCTGAAGCACTCAGCCGATCAATTTTTTCCTGATTGAAGTTTTTTAGTCCCAGTGGCTGTTGGTAATGATTATGGGCATAAAAAATCCCGCCCGTTTCGATATCACTCAGCTCTCCAAGAAATGCAGTTAGTCGCTTTTTAAATGTCTCAGGATCCTGGACCAGTGTTTCGTAATGAAGCAACAAAGCTCGATCCAATTCTTTTAGATTTCTCTGTTGCACTTTCAACATACGAATCACAAATTCTGCCGTTTGCCTGGGTGTGAAGTCATTTTTCCTAATGAATGTTTCACAGTGAGCGTATGGATCTCTGACAAAAACGAGAAAATAGGCAGGTTCGAAAACAGCTTCAATGGCTCGCGCTCTCAATAAGTTTGTAGGGCTTTTTTCCAGTAATACACACTTTCGGACATCCCAATACTTCCGCCATTCCTGCTTCACAAAATGCCAGTCAATCTCAAGGTCTTCTTCCCACTGCTGCCCATGAGTAAACATGTGATCGATTACTGTAGGCAGCAATTGCCCTTCGCGCGTATGTAAATAATTATTTGACGAAACATGTTCAGACGTGGAAAGCAACTCTGTAAGCTCCGTCGTTCCTCCATGCGTAGCTTCGAGAACGAAAAGGTACTTGTTGTTTACTTTAGATGAAAAGGCTTTTTTCAACGCATTCTGATAAACAATGATGGCATAGTTCATATACACCGATTGATTGATCTACCACGTCTTTACTCTCCTTATGACCTTCTTGAATACAGCAAGCCGCTGCTTCAACGATTGAATAAAAGGTTCTTTTGGCTCAGCATCAAACTCATGTGTTTCCCAAACTGATAATGCCCGTTGTGCCCATTGAAATGCGTTCATCGACATGAATGTCAATCGACCCTCCCCATGGATCGGGTTGATCTCTGCTTGATCCAGTGGGCGGGGCACCTGATAGGGGGCAATTTGAATCCGATTGATTCTTGCTTTTTCAAAAATCGCCGATAGCACAATGTCATCGGCCAACTGGGTTAGTGCTGAATTTTGAAGCGATTCAATGAGTTCTTTAGGAACCAGGTTGGGGTTGAAAAGGATCAAACTAAACCCCTGAACCGTATCTACCGCTAAAGGGGACTTGTTATTCCTGATTACGGTCAATGCATTGTTTTGGAGTTCCTCATGAACCATGAATCGACGGATTTTTTGCCCCTGAAGTACGCCTCCTGTAGAACAGTAAACCTGATGCGGGTCTTTCTGGAAAAATTCATAAAGATTGGCCACCATTTCAGTAGAATAATGACAATCATCATCCATGACCAAGAGCATGACCTCCTCACCTGCTAAATAAGCCAATGCCGGCAGCCATTTTGTTGCAGGGCCAAAATCCTGATCATGCTCAAACACCTTGACTTGCGAAAACTTACCGATAAAATCAGGCAAATCATAGCCGCAACCTTCCTTCAAACAGTGTTTGGGCAATTGCAAATGGATTTCATCCGGTGGCATGGACTGATTCAAAATGGAAAGTAATACGGGTTCCAAATATGCAATCCGTGATGGCATGGTGGTCAATGTGGCAATCAATTTCATGCTTGCGCCTATTTTTCGGCGATCAAGACAAAATACCCGACCTGCCGAAGATTATAGAGTTGCTCTAATATCAGCCCACCAAGATAAATCTCAAACTTTAAACGATGCTGATTTGGAGAAAAGAACAGCATCAATCCGACCAAAAATATTAATGTACTTAAAAGCCATTTTGCCCGCTTGGTTACGTAACTGGAAAGGTCCACCTGTTTTACTGAAAAACCTTTTTGCTCCAGGCACAGCACCATTCTCTCTCTCTTATCGAAACCGGGGACCTGCCAAAACCTTTTATGCTGTTTTAGTTGAACGTTCACATCTTCTAAAACAAAATCATCGGCGATGATCAATGTTCCTTCAGTCTCCAGGCTCTCAGTAAGATTATCAAGAACAACTTCGATATCACCAACATGTTTAATAGACTCAATGGCCAGCACTTTATCGTATTTTTCAGCAATGGGATTATCAAAACTCGCTACCTCAAACGCAATCTGCCGCTCTAAGTCCAATTGCTGAGACTGTTGCCTGGCAAAGGCTACCTCCTCTTTAGACAATGAAATTCCCTTGCCTGATACACCTACGTTTCGCGCCAGCTTTAATAGGCTATAGCCTGTCCCACACCCAGCATCAAAGATCCTATCCTGAGGAGAAAACTTGACCTGATCCATCAACCAATCGAGCAGATCAGCATAGCGATCATCCAGATAAAGGGATTTGTGAATGGGGTAAACGCCCTTACGTTTCCTAGACTCAAAACTGAACAGGGTATCGTACAGTTGAGAGACGTTGCTCATGCTTTTTTCAGTACAAAAATGAATTCATAGGCTCCCCGAATACTGAAAGGGAACCTGAGCACTTTGGAGAAATTGATCATGCGCTTTGGCTTCAAAAATCGGATCACCTTGTAATATGGCCAATGATCGGGATAAATCGCCTCTACCTTCAACCCTACTCCAGCGAATAATTCAGTCCATTCCTCCAGGTTCAGTGCATCCTGGTGGCCTTTATTATTCTGGATCCCAAGGGGTTTCCAAAAGTATTTCCAAAAGAAGTGTTCCGAATTCCGGACCATCAGACAAATTTTTCCATCGCTTCTCAGCACACGCATTTGCTCTTTGAGAGCCTTTTCACGGTCGAGCATACGCTCCATAGAACCAATGCACGAAATGGTATTAAAGGTCTGATCAGCAAAGGGTAAAGCTTCTGCATTTGCTTCCTGTATGCTCGCTTCCGGGCAATACTCTTTCGCCCGCCTGACCGCTTCTTCCGAAAGGTCAACGCCATTGCAAACCGCACCGCGCTGAGACATCACTTTGAGTAACAGGCCCAGACCACAAGCCACATCTAAGTGGGTATCTCCTTTAGATGGATTCAAAATACCTCCGAAAATCTGGTAAGCCTGCAATGGACGCAGATAGGTGAATCCCCATCGCCTGTAATTGCTATCGAACCAGTTCTTGATTTTAATTTGTTCGGTCATGCTCAGTGCCTGATCCATTTATTAATGATTTATGTGGTGCTAATGATATTCAGGTATTCCTTACTACAAACATCCCAGGAATACTCAGTTGGTACCTGACATTGAAAATCAGCTTCGTTGGCTTTATTCATCTCTACAAACGCATGAGCAAGCCTTTCTATCGAATAAGGCGGCACCAAAATTCCCTGATTCGCTCCAATGATTTCAGCTGATCCTCCTACGTTGAAAGCTAACACTGGTAGTCCATTATGTAAGGCTTCACAAAAGGTGATGGGGAGATTTTCCATGACGGAAGTATGCAGCAAAAATGCATAATCACCGTAGGGAACTTGTTCTTGAAATCCCATGATCCTTACAAAACTGAACCGAGACAATTCATCCGCCAGGACCTGATCATTGACTCGTCCAAAAATATGTATCTGAACCTTTATATGCCCCTGTTGTTTCAGCAGGCGAAAAAGGTCCAATGCCCTTGCATACTTTCTCTGATCAATGTTTCCCGCCATGAGCACATTGGAGGTTTTCTCCGTAGTTGGTGCCTTGATTGAAGAAAAACCATTTCTCACTACAGACACCCGATCAGTGAATTTCCGAATGAATTCCGCTTTATGGTGAGATACTGAGAACACATGTTTTGCGCTCCGAAATATCCGAATGTAGGCAGTGGTGTAAAACAAGGACCGTATCCTGTTTTTTAACCCAAACTGTCTCATCTCCGGCCAGTTATCGTGATAAGTGAAGTAGAAGGGCACCCTGGCCAGTAAAAACAAAAAAGCATTGTAGAAATCCCCATAGAAAACGGACTCTTGTTGTATCCATTGTCTGACGAATGTTACCGCTTCTCTCCAGTTATTGTATTTGACAAAATTCAGTGATTTGAATGGATGTACTCCTAGTTGTGTCCCGATGACGGTTACCCCTCGAAATTCCTGCTCAAGTCTGGAGAATATCTCACAAGTGGCTGTAGAACCACCTGAAAAATTGGTCCCAAAGTGAGTGGTTAAAATCACCAGTTGTTTGTCTTTAAGCTTCATAGCTCGCAGAAGCCACGTGGGACTCCAACAATTCGATTTTCAAGCGCAAATGTGGCTCAATCTGTGCTTTGATCTTTCCATGAATGTAGGCCGCCAGGAATTCAGTAGTGGTCAATATTCCTTTTAACTCTGGCATCTCATCCAGGTCCTGATAGTTGAGTTTACCCAACACCTCTTTGGTAATGTTTGTGGCTTCTCCGATATCAATTACCACATTGGCATGATTGAGATCTTTGCTCATAAAAGTGGCCTCTATCACATAGGTGGCTCCATGTTTGTTTTGCGCTGGTCCAAAAAATGGATCAGGCAAAGAATGAGCGATCATGATATGGTCTTTTACGGTTACTGTAAACATCAGCGATAGTTAATGATAGTACTTAATTCCTTTATTTCTCCAGCACGGAGTTTATCGTAAAATTCAGGGGTGTCCTGAAAATTGATTTCGTTTCCCAGCAAGTAGATTGGGTTGATTTCCTGCAATAAGCGAATGACCAGATCTTTCCGGTTTTTGTAATTCCATATTGGCTGCTTTCTGTAGGGAATGTGGCTTACCTGTGAACAGATAAGGCGCTTCCTGCCATAATGAAAATTCTCACCTAATGACAGGTTCACCTGGCGGTTCCCATACCAACTCAACTCTATAACTGTACCTTCTAAACGTGTCAATCGAAATGCATCCTTCAACGCTTGCTCGGAAGAGGTTGTGTTAAAAACCACATCAAATTCCTTTTCTTCTCCATCGTAAAAGCCCAATCCATGTGCAGCAATCAAATCTGATTTTAGCGGATCTATCTCATGTACATGCAAATTCAGGCCAGGATGTTTCTGTAATGTACTAGCTACAAGCGCCCCAATGGTGCCGTAGCCCTGGATCAATACACGATCTCCCAACTCGATTTGTGCATCCCAAACTGCATTGACAGCTGTTTCCATGTTACTGATCAAGGTAGCCAGTTTAGGATCCATTCCTTCTGGAAGGACACGCACATCGTCACGCTTGACAAGGACGACATCCTGGTGAGGGTGCATCACATGTACATATTTCCCATTGAGGTTTCCTTCACTGATCACCTCACCTACCAAGGAATATCCGTACGTGAAACGCTGACTCAACGTCCCTTTTTGATATAACACCGCCATCTTATGGGCAAGTTCAGGATCGAGCATTTGGTTGGTAAGAACCCTTTCGGTACCTGCACTGATCAAGGAATACATCGATCGAATCAAGAGCTGATCTTCCGATGGTGAAGACAGTTCACTCGGTTCCAGCCAGCTTTTTTGAAGATCATGCCACAATTCGACAGACTTCATGATTCGTAGGTAAGGTTTCCAACAAACATGATTTCATCACCCATGGGCACAAACTTACTTTCACTGAACGTGATCGCATCCTCCACCTGATTGACTCCATCAAAACTGAAGGAACTCACCCCAGCACCTAATACTTTCGGCGCAAAGTGCAACTGAACCTGATCCAACTGTCGCTGTTGAATAAAGGACGAAGTAGTGAAACTTCCACCTTCAATGTAAACAGAATAAATACCTGTTTTGCTCAGTTCAATCAATACGTCCTGCAGGTTTATTTCTTCGGAAGATGAACTGCCATTCAAAACAGCTTGATTCTTGTAAATCAAGGTTTCTGGTCCTATCGCATGATATTGTTCTTCGCTGAATTCAGGGGCATCACCAATGATCACTTTAATGGGGTCAGCGCCATTCACTTTTCTAACATTCAGCCGAGGGTTGTCAGTGACTACTGTATTGGCGCCAACCAAAATACCATCGCACAAGGCACGCATGCGATGTGCATGGATTAGGTTTTCTTCATTCCCAATCCACTTGCTATCACCGGTGCATGAGGCAATCCTTCCATCCAGTGTCTGCGCAAAGTGAGAGATAGAAAAACACTTTCCCTGTTTTGAGCCAAAGAAGGGTAAAGTCGTATATGGAAAATAGAGTGTCAGACAATGCTGTTCTTCTGGAGATAAACCCATTTCATCTCTGATACGCAGCTGTTGAAATCCCCCTGCAAAAGGATGGTTTTGGGTTATCTTTTCAACATCAAATTCCAAATAGAGATCGGCTCCTTCGTTGTATTCGAAGGAGACTTCAACATCTTGTCGTAAGTAAATAGAGATCGTAGCAGGAAACTGAGCAGCATTCGTGAATTGTTCCTTGATCGACAAAAGGGCATCCCAAATCTTCATTCTACAATTCATCGGAGCTCAGCATGTGGCCCATGTCGTGCTTTTTGGTTCTTAAATACCCTAAGTTCTCTTTTTTCGGTTGAATTTCCACAGGCACCCGATCTACAACCGCTATGGAAGTACCATCAAAAGCATCGACTTTCTCAGGATTATTGGTCAATAACTTGATTTGACTGACCTCCATATCTTCCAGGATCTCAATGGCAGCGGTGTAATCTCTGGCATCTTCATGGAATCCTAATGCCAGATTTGCTTCTCGCGTATCAAAACCATCGGCCTGCAGGTTGTATGCTTTCAATTTATTGACCAGTCCAATGCCTCTTCCTTCCTGTCTTAAATAAACAATGATCCCTCCATGTTTTTGGACCCACTTCATAGCAAAATCCAATTGTTCACCACAATCACATTTCGATGAACCAAATACATCCCCGGTCATGCATTCGGAGTGGACCCGAACATAAACAGGTTGACTTACATCCAGATTGGGTGTTACAAGCGCCAAATTGGGCATGGCCTCTACCTCATAAGGATACGCTCTCACTGAAAATGTACCATATTCCGTTGGCAATTCAGTGGAAACACTAGGTCTCATGGTCATGGTTGTGGATAACACAGTAAGCAGATATTTATGTATAAATTAAAACCAGCGGCTCAATTGCAACTAGAAATATATCTTTAATATCTGCCTTTACAGCAGGCTTAGATCAAAAGTTGTTTCGGTGAATTATTTATTTTGATATAATACTCAATTTAACTGATTAGAAGATGGTTGAGATCAGCGTAGCCATTGAATTAAAAGCGTATCATTAATCAATTCAAGTTGGGCCGGTGTTGGAAATCCAATAAAACTTAGATCGACTTCCAATATGTGTTTTCTACGGCGAAAATCTTTCTTTTCGTTTAATTTCCATGTTTTACTTTGCCGCTCGATCTTGGTCATCAGCGAGTTGAATCCTATAAAAACGGAAAAGTCGAAAGTTGTAGCATTTCGCTCATTTAATTTTGTAACTTTTGTATAGTCTTCGCCTCTGTAATCCTGCACACACGCTTTGATCCTATCGATTTTGCGTTGTTTTGAACCATTTGAAAGTTTATTCAAACGTCTTCGAATTTTCCTGAGGTTCCGCTGCGATCGTTTATAGCTTTTGAACTCACTTTTCGTAGCATTCACTTTTACGGTTTGCCACTTCTGAAAGAATTCTTTAATCTTTCCTCCGCCTCCTCCAGCTCCAACGATACTCACATTTGCAGCATCATTTAAATCAAACGCATTCCCGGAGATTGTCCAGCTCAACAGGCAGCAGAAGATGAATGTTCTCAACATGGCTATTTTGTAAAGACAATGGATACAGTATCGGCAAGTAAAAGTCCTTCACTCGCATGTGATGCTCTCAGTGTAACCACACCAGTGCTATCATTGATGTTATCGAGTATGACCGAAGCTTTGCCCTCGTTGGACAGTGCGATCGGAGCAAAGTTCACCTTTACCGTATCATCCGATACAGGAGGGCTCAATTGCTCAAAAATAACTTCCAACCCATTGGAAGTCGTCCCAACGGACCTTAGGAAATTACATGTTACGGTAACATCCTGAGAAACATTCGACTCAAAGCTACTTGCAGTCAGGTACAGTGAATCAGGAAACGCCGCCTGAACACCAATAGCCACAGTTTGAACAATCTCCTGCAGTTCAGCACTGATCAAAATGTCTCGATCGAAATCAAGTGGTGCGGTATAAATAAACTCTGCTTCTCTGCTTTTGATCAATAGTTCCAATTCAGTAGTAGCTGCACTTGTATCTGTCGTAGGTACCTGCGTCAAAACTCCAAGGTTTGTGGAAAGCATTACCGTTTGATCTGGTTCTGCACGATCACCAAGCGTAACCTTAAACATCCTAAAGTCCAGTCCATCAGCAACCATGGCTAAAGTATCCCCGTCATTCGCAGGTTTTATGGATAGCACTTCATCTGCAATTACTTCCTCATAGGGGTCTTCCAGTTCAAAAAATTTTTCGCAGGATAGGAGTCCTAGAAAGATCAGCAGGATTAATAAACTTTTAAATGTTTTTAACATGTGATAAAAGTTGGTTTTTTCCATCTATCAATTTCATTCCCATTTTGATCTTTTAGAGAGACAAGCAATACAATAGGACTTTCAAATCCTTGGGTACAAGATAACTTCAACTCCATTTCAACTGTGCACGAACTGCCGTCTGCACATTGAACAGCCCTGCAGACTTGTGTTGAACCCGAAGGCTGAAAAGTACATGGCACCCCTGATTCCAATCCGATACAAATTTGACCGGTACCACCTGGAACGCTATATCGTATTGACACTTTAAAAGACTCCCCACATTTGAGGCGATTATCGACGCTAATATTTTCTATCATGGCTATTTGCTGTAATATTTATCTCGCTTACTCAAGGCATTGATGATGTCCACATCAAAGCTTAACCCTAGAAAAAAGCTTCCTTTTAAACGAGCCGATTCAATGGCAGGACTGACATTAGGTTGATCATAAAAGACCATCCCTCCTTCTATGCTAATGAATCGATTAAAATCTCTGCCGAAACCCACAACCGGCTTAACACCAAGATTTGTATTTTGTAGGTCCTGATTTTTGAATTTGAAATTTTCTGAGGTTACAACTCCCACCAAAAAATACCACCGGTCAAAAAACCGATTGCCTACATAAGCGTTCTTAAGTCCTTTGTCTACAGGAGCGAAAAAGAACTTGAAGGCGAAGTAGCTGAACAAATCAACATCGGAAGCCTCTCTTGATCCTGCATTTAACCACACATTGGCCAAACCAAATGAAGTCCCCACCATAACCGCCTGTAGGTCTGTAGTTACATCCGTCAGTCCTTCAGAGAATCCATTGTAAGCCACGTCCTGAAGTTCTGCGCCCAAAATACCTTTCTGCTCTTCAATAACTTTGTCTTCATCAACTTTGGTGAAATAAAAACCGAGATAGTCTCTGATCGGTCTTGTCTTCGCGTTGATCGCTGAAGTAGCAGTTCCTTTTGCGCCATCAGCTAGCGACTGTACATCAGAACTATTGATCAATTCCGTATGCGCTGATCCATAATTATCCTTTGTTATGGTTTTGTCCGCAACCAATTCTGAAATAAGATCCATTATGGTTTTAGTACCTGCGATCTGTTGGGTACCAATAGCTGTTTTTTCAGTCTCCATATTCTTTTTAGCAGACTCAGAAGCTTGTATGGCGTTTAAGAGCGTTCTATTTCCTGACAATACCTCTGCCAAATCATTGGAAAACTCCTTTACCTTAACTTCATCTTCAATGACGCTTTTTGTTTCCTTTAGTTTGGCAAGAACGTCCTGTGCAGGAATCGTTGTTCGACCATTTGCGACAAACACACCCTCAGCTACTTTGGATAACTCCTCCAGTAAAGTATTGACCTGTTCATCAGAAAGTTTCTTAAAGAAGTAATATTTGAAATCGTAGTTTGTCTTAAACCTCAATGGTGTATCGAAATTGATCTCGAACTCTGTTTCATCCTCTTTCGATCGTGTCCATTGTTTCTTAATATCATCATCCAATGGTCGATCCAAGTCTCTTAAAATGAACACTACAGAATCCGCACCTTTCGCATCACCTTTGATTTTAATCTTCTGCCCGTAAGGCAGCGGATCCGTAGTTATGGACTTTCCATCAAACTTCACCTCCGCATAATCTTGCGCAGAAAGCAAGAAATTACCGGAGAGTAAGATGGCTAGAAATATAATTTTTACTGGGCTGTAACTCATTTAGACAAACATAGTTTGAGTTAGGACTGATTTACAATACCTAATTCTAAGTATATCGAAGGAATATTTCAGATAAATCGTATGAAAACGTAGATAATTTCATGATTCCTTAGAATCACCCTAAATTCCATTAGGATAATACCAATACTCATCTAACCCCGAGATTACCAGCAATAAGAAGAATTGTTATTCATCCACCAATTGGACATACTATTATTTCGAAATCGCCATTATGAGCCATTACATCACCGCTTCTTTTGGAGAAAAGAATGAAGATAGCGTCGTTCTTTCATATGGCGTAAGTTGGCGAACGCTCTCTGCGCTACGGAACTCGGGTATCGATATTTACGAACTTTATGACGGTCATACGCACGATGCTGGCATGAGTGGAGATGGCACTACGATCGAAGTTTCTTCCGAACAAGGTGAATACGCCTACCGACATGTGGTTGCATGGGCTGTTGCCATGCAAGAATGTTATCCTGAAACCTATCAAAAGGAATATGGTGGAGATGCTGTTGCTGAATCCGACCAGCTCACTGATGCGCAAAAAATTAATCAGATCATCGATAATCAACCCTTCCCACTACCTGACATTGAGCCGTTGGCTCAACAACTTTATGATGATCTTTATCAATATCCATTGAATGAGGATCAAATCAACCGTAGTATGGGCTACTTATACCTGTTTTGACATTTGCCAAATCAATTTGGGAATTCACGACTAAAAACAACGAGGGAGTATTTGTTGGATTCTATTGAATACTAATAGAAGGACTAATCCAATTCAGCCCACACCTTCTCAATCAGTTGCTTAGTAGCCCGGATACCCTCCGGTTCGGACAAGTTTTCCCCTTCGTATTCGATCCCGATGTAACCCTGATAACCTGCATCTTTTACGGTCTTCAATAAACGCACATAATCCAGGCGGGGTTGATCACCTGCCTCATCAAAGTCATAGGTCTTGGCACTCACGCCTTTCGCGTAGGGCATAAATTCTTTGACACCTCCTACCAGGTCATAAACTTGCTTACAACTATCATCACGGGTACCACCCCACTTCTCACTTGTACACCAATTGCCAAAATCGGGTAATGTTCCCATGTAGGGTGAATCAACTGCTTTGATCACTTCCACCATCAAATTGGCTTCGGAGCTATAAAGTCCGTGATTTTCAATGAGGATATTGATGCCGGCCTTAGCTGCGTATTCACATAAGCGCCCCATGCCATCGATCAATGCGGATTTCACTACGGACCTTTCACCAGTTCCAAACGCATTGACTCGAATAGAATGACAGCCTGATCGTTTGGCAGCATCTACCCAACCATAATGATTTTCTACCGCCGCTTTTCTGGCATTCTCGTCAGGATTTCCCAGATCACCTTCCTCATCAATCATGATCAACAGGTTTTGCACTCCTTCGGATTTGGAGCGCACCAACATATCGCTCCAGAATGACTGATCATTTTTTTGTTTGCGATAAAAGCTTCCCACAAACTCCACGGCATCCAGTTGATAAGTATTACGAGTAATGGCAGCAAAATCAATTGCGTTGATCTCACCTGCCCTGATCGCACGATTCAAAGACCACTGTGCCAATGAAATCCGGACCGCATTGGATTGTCCGAAAAGAGGGTTGGAAAAAGGCATGACTGATAAGGTAGCTGCAGACGCTACTGCTTGTTTGACAAAAATTCTTCGAGATGACATGGGAAGAAAGTTAATCAAAATTGGAATTGTTGTCTTTCAGGAAAGCGTTTGAGGTCTTCATTTTGTATCATTGACACTTGAGCAACTCCGACATATCACTTCAACGCTTTCTCGTACCCACAGGCTGGAAGGTTGATTGGCATCAATTCTATGAGGTTGATCCCAATGAAGCAATGATGCACTACTTTGACAGTCCTACTTTATTGCTGATGTATCATCAACATGCCAACTTGTTATTGGACATGTCATGGCAGCCTGAATGTGACCCTGAGGGTGAATTTATTGTGAAACTCATCCCTTGT
Source organism: Cytophagales bacterium (assembly GCA_033344775.1). Classification (NCBI taxonomy): domain Bacteria; kingdom Pseudomonadati; phylum Bacteroidota; class Cytophagia; order Cytophagales; species Cytophagales bacterium. Next base: position 821,975 of record JAWPMT010000005.1, read on the forward strand.
TTGGAAGTATTCAATCCTCAGACAAACAGAATTGATGGCGAAGGCAACTGGGAAGAAGTATTGGAAGAATTTAGAACTAGGGACCGATTGACGCTGGTCGAAAAAATAGAATCCCTACTTGAATTCAGTAAGCGCTACAAAGATCCAAGAATCCTTAAAAGTCCAGGTGTCATAGACGAACCTTCGGAATCCTTAAGGCTACGCCTGCTAGAAGAAGGATTGACCCCATCACTATTTGAAGCAATTGTTGAAAAGGGCAATCCAATCATTCAACTAATGGTAATAGACCATCCAGACATTTCTCCTGACATGCTTAAGGTCATGATGGAAAAAGCCATTAAAAAAGGATTAAGGAAAAAAGCTACTGATATATTCAGTTCTCGCAGATTCCGGAACAAGCATGGATTGGATTAATTCAGAGAACAATTTGAATGATTGATCCGACTAAGATGATCGTCGCTTGAATAAGTTCTGATTTTGTAAATTGTTTGACGATGGTATTCATATTCTTATGCTTTATGATTGAATACCGGAATCATGCAGACACCCTACCCCACCGAACTATTTTTTATTCCGAATCAAATCCAGGGCTTTATTAAGTACCACATCTTCTTTGTTGGAAAATTGATCCCAGGTTGGAATTATTTCATGATCGGGAATCACGCCTCTTGCAGGATATGGATGTCCTACGTTGGCGGTTGTATACTTCCATAATGGAACAAATACTCTTATTCCACTATTGGGCAGTGTAATGGTTTTCGTATTGCCACTGGTGTTGCCATCATATCCTCCTCCCGTTTCTTGGCCTATAAAAACGCCTCTATCATTATGATGCAGCACCGTAGCAACATCCGCACAAGTGGAAAAACTTCCCCCATCCGTCAGCACATATAAGTTTCCTTGAAAAGCATTGGACTGGGGTTCCCAAATATTAAGTCCTTGATGGCTGGTCACATACTTCTTGCCCTTTCTGTTGACCACTCCGCCGTAACCGGAATACTCGTCAGTCACTTCGATGTTGTCAAAGTATCCAAAGGAGTCCGCCAGCAGATAAGACACCAACAATGCTCCATAATTGTCTCTTCCTCCCCCATTACCTCGCAGGTCTAAAACCAGGTTTTCTACACCTTCATTCTTGATTGATCTAAAACTTTGCTCCAAAAAAAGCTCATAGTCTAACCCTGCATTAGATAAGGACTGCTGACCAAAAGTGGAAATGCGCATGTAACTATGATCATCCAAATGATTTAGCTGAAGTGCTGCTTTTCTATCCTCATAACTCGACAATACTTCAATTGCTTTATCCCTAACCCGATTGACCGAAAGCTGCACATTTTCACCTGATGCTGTTTGATATTCAATATTTACCGGATCACTGCTACTTTCAATGTACAGTTGATAATAAAAGGGAAAGAACCAGCTGATCATGCGGCGCTTTCCCGATTCGATGAATCCATCCGCCGCGAGGTGCTGAAAAATGGTCGCTTCTATTTCCTGATAAGATTTTCCATTGATGGATAAAAGCTTAGCCCCTTTAGGCAGTTGTGAGTCCAATGAAGCAGAAATAAAGGGTTCAGCACCCAACAATTGAATTTGAAAAGGGGGGAATCGGCTGTTGGCACGATTGTCACGTCGCATGATATCGGGCATGGCCGTCCGTGTATGCCCGCATTTGACCTGACTGAGCAAAAAGGTGATCCGGGCATAGAGTTCAATACCTTCAAGGCCATCGGAAGTTTGAGCAGCCTCCTCAAAGTAGGCATTCATTTGCGATTTCGGCGTATATCGATACAATCCCGGATGGAATCGTTCCAGTTGATCCCGAAGAAAATTGACATCTTCAGCAACTTGATTGGCATTGTATTCTTTAGGTTGGCTGTAACAGGCTGTGCTGATTAGCAATAGGAAAATGAGATGGCGCATGATTACTTAAACGGAATAGAAAAAACCCTACGTACAGAAATGATTCGGAAGAGCAGTGACGGCTATGGTTGGAGGATTTGGGGTAGTGGTGGTATTTGATTAGACGCGTTGTTGCCTTTTACCCCATAGAATCCTTTCTATTGTAATTAGATCGACTTGACCCGAAAAGTATAAGATGTATTTTTGGTGTGTCCATTTGCGAAAACGTGGAAGAACATATTCCCTGGATTCACCCATCCCTGGCGTCTGGGATAGTTTATGAAAAACGGGAATAAAGCTTTCAATAAAGCTTCAATAATTGGCTTTTCTAATGCATTCATGAATATAGAATTAACACATTTTGGTTTAGGCAGAACATAGACCAGATGATCATTAGAATTTCAAGCTAATCCAAGAACCCTATGATATTATTATATCCATTCAACAAACTCATTTTATCACCAACACCCTGGGATTGATCGGATAAAGCCATTCAATTCCTCTTTCGGTAATCACTGCATCGTCTTCCAAAGGAATGCGAAGTTTTTTCCCGCCCCATTCTGGCACTTTGGTGTAAGCAAACAACTCAATGGAGATCAGGTTAGAAGGCTTGAGTTCATAACCGATCCGGACCGGATTGAAAAACGCAATAGAAGGACCAATACCATGCCCCCAATTTCCCACGGAATGGCATCCAATGATGACATCAGTCACATCCTGATCAGTAGCCTGATTGAAGGCTTTCATTTTATTAAAGCCGGCATCAGTTAAGGCTTTATAGATCTGGTCCTCCGCTTTTTGGGCAGTGACCCCAGGTTTAATGGTCTTTTTGATAATATCACGTACTTTCACTCCCTGATCGAACGCATTTTTAATTCCAGCTGGCACTTCCGTCTCCCCTTCTTTAAGCACATATGCGATGCGTTTCATGTCGGTGAACATGTTCATCAGGCCCACGCCCCAATCAATCATCAGTACATCACCTCGTTGAATGATCCGGTCGGACGAAGTGGCAATGATCCCTTCTGGCCCTGTCAAATAAACAGAAGGCATCCCGAATGAAGAACCCAGATTATGCTTGTGCAACTCTTCCAGCATCCACCAGGCCACGTCTTCTAAGGTAGTAACTCCAGGTGTGATCACTTCATTAGAAAATGCTCGTTCGGCAATAGTATAGGACAATTCTCCGGCCTCGCCATAAATAGCTATTTCAGTGGCTACCCTACGCGATCTAAAATCAGATACCAGCTTCTCTGCAGATACAAATCGATCTTCGTAGGTTTTGCCCAAGGTTTCTGCTAATTCCAGAAAACCCGAATAAGTCAGGCCATCTGCTCCTCCAAAGTTCTTGGAATAATTCAGTCCAATGCGTTTGGGATCTCGTTCTGAAACAAAGGCTTTCAATTCATCTGGAGATCCGAAGTAATCGTAGCCTCCACCTTCTTCTAATAAGTATCCGCCTATTCCCAGGGCTGCTCGCTCAATTCGGTCTCCACCCCGATCTGTGAAAATGTAAAATCCAGTGGCATACACATAGCCCTCGCCCAAATCTGTATAAAGTGGATCAAAATTTCCTTCCCGACACATCACAATCCACATATCGATTTCATTCTCCCGCATGACTTCAGGAAGAACCAAATCAAACTTATCGTTTCTTACCTGATTCAGTTTACGCCATCTTCTAAAAGCCTCCTGGCTGAATGATGTCTGAACAATGAATAGGGTGAGGATAAAAAGGAGCGATCTCATGAAGTACCAGGTTTCCACTAATGTAGCACCTTTTGGTATGTCTTTCTTGCTATCCATTAGTTTTGGAAACATGGAATGGACATCACAACAAAAGTCATTGCTCGAATTTGTGAAAAAGAAACACGGTGATCAAAAAAGAAAATATACAGGCGCTCCTTATTGGACGCATCTGGTCGCTGTAGCCACCATAGTGAAGCCTTATGCGCCGGAAGGTGTAGAAATTGCCCTCTGTCACGACCTGTTTGAGGATACTTCCTGTGGTGAAGAAGAATTGTTGTCATTGCTGACTGAAGCTGGCTATACGAATGAAAAAGCGAATATGATCCTTCATGGAGCCCTGGAATTAACCGATCAATTTGTCCCGGAGAACTATCCTGAACTTAATCGAAAAGAAAGAAAGAAAAGGGAAGCGGTCAGACTGGGTGAAATCTCAGCTCTTGCTCAAACTGTCAAATACGCTGATCTTATCGATAACTCTTCATCGATCATTAAGGAAGATCCAGGATTTGCCAGAATATACCTCAGCGAAAAGCAAGATATATTAAACGTGATGCGCGCCGGAAACCCGACATTACTTAAACGGTGCGAAAAGATCATTGATTGATCTCTCCTCAAGCTTCACGTGCAGATAGAACGAGGTACTCTTTTAGCTTTTTCTTCTTCTTCCTTTCGCGCTCAAAGTCCTGTAACAATTTTGGATGATCCTGAAGAATGATGCGTAGATTTTTCTTGGATAACTCAATGATAGTCCCGGTTGATCGGTCCAGTAGCATCTCTTTCAGGATCGTGTCTTCCATGTATACTTCGTCTATCCAGACCGGATATTTATGAATGTCCACGAAGTAACCGTAATTCCCAATCCATTCTACTTTAAAGAAATCAGTATTCTTCCTGAGTTTAGGCCTGTTCAGATTGATGAACAAAGAACCATCCATATAAACCGCAAATGTCTTTGTCTTTGGGAGTTTGTATTCCCTTGGACCTTTGAAACGATAAGCCGCAATTTTCTGCCCTCTCAATTTCCCTTGATGACGCTGGCGTTCATATCGGAATGTAGGAGGAATCTCTTCCGCAGGTTGATTCGCCAACAGGTCTTCCAAAGTTCGATAGGTGTGAGAATCTTGTGCTGTAGATAACGCCGGGATCAGTAGGATACTAAGAAGGATAAGTAACTGCTTCATGGCTTGATTGTTTGGTAGAATGGAGCAATTATTGGACCAAAACCGACTCCCCTTCCACCGGCATTTTCTCCCCTTCATTAATTCTTACAAATATTTTCCCAAAGAGATTCTTCAATTAACCCGAAATGCTATATTTGCAGTCCTTTTTGAAAGGCAGTCCAAAAATCACGGAGAGGTGGGTGAGTGGCTGAAACCACATGTTTGCTAAACATGCGTGCGAGAAATCGTACCGGGGGTTCGAATCCCCCTCTCTCCGCACTGAACCACTGAAGCATTTGCGGAGGTGGTTTTTAGTTAGAGATACCAGAAGCTATTGGTTCCATAACTCAACTGGATAGAGCAACTGTCCCAACCGGGCACGGCTTCTAATCAGCAGGTTTCAGGCGGTTCGCTGATGCGATCGAGTCCTGGAGGAATCGAAAAGGTATTTCTAGAGCTATTGGTTCCATAGCTCAACTGGATAGAGCAACTGCCTTCTAAGCAGTAGGTTCCAGGTTCGAGTCCTGGTGGAATCACTTGAAACCCCGCAATCAGCGGGGTTTTTTGTTTCCTTTCCGCATTGTCAAAACAGGCCACAATGACCATCCATCCTTAAAAAAAGTTAAATGGTATCGGTTGGTGTGCTTCGGGCCGTCTACACTTTGTAATTTTGGGTGTTATGATTTGGGCAAGAACCATCAGTTCGGCAGAGATGATCTTCATCGGCCTGTTCGTTTTACTTTATGGCATTTATGTCATCAGGGTTTTCAAAGTCGCACAGGCATTGCAATCGCCTATGCGCCGCATTTTGATCAAGCTGACCATCCGTACACTTTACTTCGGTCTATTCATCGTGGCCTTGCTTGGTCCGTCATTCGGTCAGTCTACCAAAGAAGTCAAATCTGTCGGAAAGGACATCTTCATTTGCGTAGACCTCAGCACTTCAATGAATGCCTTTGATGTTCAACCTACTCGACTGGAAAAAGTCAAGTTTGAACTCAAGAACATTGTAGAGGCCTTTAGTGCCGATAGAATTGGCCTGATCATGTTCAGCAACGAGGCCTTCATGCAATGCCCACTGACCTATGACAATAACGCCCTCAATCTTTTTATTCAATCCTTGAATACCTCGCTGGTCCCTAACACAGGAACGGACTTTGGTCCACCTCTGAAAATGGCTTTGGACAAATTGGAAAGTGATGCTTCCAATGTAGCTCGCCAAACCTCAAAAACCATTGTACTGATCAGCGACGGTGAAGATTTTGGTGAAGAAACAGCCGCCATCGCTACAAAAATCGAGGAAGCCGGGATCAAATTATTCACTTTGGGTGTTGGTACGGAAAGAGGATCGAAAATCTCTACCCGCAGAGGTTTTAAAAAGAATAGAAGCGGCGAAGAAGTTGTCTCTAAACTGAATTCCTCTTCATTAAGAAAAATTGCCTCGGATACAGATGGTAAATATTTTGAAATCAATAAGAGCAGAAACGATGTTTCCAGATTGATTTCATCCATTAATGATATCGAAGGCGAATTGCGCGATAGCAAACAAGTGGACGCTAAATCCAACAAATACTTTTATTTCCTGGGTCTGGCTCTTTTACTCATGTGCATGGACCTTATGTCGAATATTAGCGTATTAAGAATATGATCAAATACGTCTTTTTCCTTTTCGCTTTGATAAGCAACGATCCAAAAGAGATTGCCAAGATCAACGAATTAAAGCGTGATGCTGAGCGGTTCTTTAAGCAAAACGAATTTCAGCTAGCTGCTAATAAATACATCTACCTCACAGATTCTATGTATGTGGAAGACCCGGAGGTCATGTTGAATTTGGCACATTGCTATTACAGATTGGCCGATTCAACCAGCGCAAAGACTGCTTACCAAAACGTGGCAGCACTTGGGTCAAATGAAGCGAAAAGCATTGCCTATCAACAGCTTGGAGTCATGGCCAAAAAGCCAGAAACGCTGGAAAAGTCCTTGCAACTGATGAAAGCAGCAGTAAAAGCCGATCCGTCTAATATAGATGCTCGCTTCGACTATGAGGTTGTGAAAAAATTGCTGGAGAAACAACAAGAAGAGCAGCAAAACGATCAGAATAACGACGACCAGCAGCAACAAGAAGACGAAAAACAAAACGAAGAAGAGGAAAACCAGGAGCAGCAGGAAAATCAGGAGCAGCAACAAGATCAAGAGAAAGAGAAAGGCGAGCAGCAACAACAGGAGCAACAGCAAGAACAAGAAGGCGAGGAAGGTGAAGAACAAGAGCAACAGCAGGAACAGGAAGGTGAAGAAGGCGAGGAACAACAAGAACAAGAAGCTACACCCAAGGAAAAGCTGGAGGAAATGAACATCAGTGAAGAAAAAGCCCGCATGATCCTCGAAGCCTTGCGCAATAACGAGATCCAATACATTCAGCAGCAAAAAAGAAAAGCGACCAAAAGACCTGAAAGCGACAAGCCAGACTGGTAATTTTGCAGCACATAAAGCATTAACCCTAAGAATTAAAAATGGAAGAAGTATTTATTCTATCAGCTGTTCGTACCCCAATCGGAAGCTTCGGTGGATCGCTTGCCGGTTTTTCAGCCGTAGAATTAGGTTCAAAGGCCATTAGTGGTGCCTTGGATAAAGCAGGCGTCAACGCTTCAGATGTAGATGAAGTCTACTTTGGCAATGTGGTCAGCGCGAACCTTGGTCAGGCTCCTGCCCGACAAGCTGCTATCGGTGCTGGCATCGGCCACAATGTACCATGCACCACGGTCAACAAAGTTTGCTCTTCGGGCATGAAAACTGTCATGTTAGGTGCACAATCCATCATGCTTGGCGTGAACGATATAGTGGTCACAGGTGGCATGGAAAGCATGTCCAATATCCCTTATTACATCCCCAAGGCAAGATATGGCTACAAATATGGTCATGGTCAAATGGTGGATGGACTGATGCACGATGGCTTATGGGAGATTTACAACGGATTCCCTATGGGAAGCTGTGCTGATAATACTGCCAAAGAGATGAACATCTCTAGGGAAGAGCAGGATGAATATGCCATTAATAGCTACAAAAGAGCCGCTGCATCTACTGAGGCCGGACATTTCAGAGATGAGATCATCCCGGTTGAGATCCCTCAAAGAAAAGGTGACCAAATCGTAATGGCCGACGATGAGGAATATCGAAATGTAAAATTTGATAAGATCCCTTCCCTTCGACCGGTTTTCAATAAAGATGGTAGCGTTACAGCCGCCAATGCATCAACGATCAATGACGGTGCATCATCCATCATTCTGATCAGCAAATCAAAAATGGAAGAACTGGGCCTTAAGCCTGTTGCTAAAGTGCGTGGATTTGGTGATGCTGCTCAGGAGCCTATCTGGTTCACCACTTCTCCGTCTTTGGCCATTCCTAAAGCGATGAAACATGCAGGAGTTGAGAAAAGTGATGTAGATTTCTATGAAATCAACGAAGCATTTTCTGCGGTAGCGATTGCTAACAATCGTCAATTGGAGCTCGATCCGGAGAAAGTGAATGTATTTGGTGGAGCAGTTGCACTAGGCCACCCGCTTGGCGCTTCAGGAGCAAGAATTATCTCTACGTTGAATTCAGTGCTTACCAAAAATGAAGGTTCGATTGGCGTTGCAGGAATCTGTAATGGCGGTGGTGGTGCTTCAGCCATTGTTTTAGAGAAAGTATAATTGATAGTCCCTTTCAGGGAAAATATAAAAGCGACAGGCCCTGATGATTCATCAGGGCCTGTTCTATTTATTAGTAACCAACCAGCTTAGGATTTCTTCCAAACAGTTTGGTTACTCCAATTGATGGTATTGCCATCAAAGTTGATCACACCAGCCTGATCTCCTGCTGCAGGCACTGAGCCATCGGAGAAATCAACACTTACTACAGTAGATCCTAAATCCACTGAAAAACCAGTGAAAGGGCCTCTTCCATTGCTATATTTCAATGAATAAGCGGTAGCGCTACCGTTTGATTGTTCAACTGTGATGGTTGCACCATCCTGATCTGTCCATGTTCCAATAAAAGCACTCATAAAAATTTGAATATGTGGTTTTCCCTACTCTAAAGGCTTCCTGCCCAGGGCTTTTCGGGTTACGCCCTCCGTCAAATCACCGGACGAAAACGGTTCGTTTTTTATCGTGGGTGCTGCTCCACTTGTCTCTTTTGTTTTTGAAGCTTCATCTCTAAAGGACAAGCCAAAAGTAGCAGTAGCAGCCACCGCAACGATACCACGCATGTAGTATCGATGAGATTACGAGTGACGTAGTAAAGGAGGAAAAAAGTCGTAGCTTCAGACATGGATGTTGGCAATGGATTGACTCAGAATTAAAAAATAATCTTAACGGCCTTTCGTTAGTTCACAAGGCTTTTTTACTTTTTCGGTGTTATGCAAAGAGGTTATTCCAAAACCGTTTCAGTTTTACTAATGGTGTTGTGGTGCGCTATTAGCTATGCGCAAAAACCCTATAGAACGTATTATGACTTGGATCAAAAGGTCCTGAAAGAAGAATACGGCATTATCTATACGGATACCATTGTTCCACATGGTGCCTATAAAATGTTCAGTCAGACGGGTAAAGTAATCGTCAATGGCACCTTCGAACAGGGACATAAAGAAGGTAAATTCCTCAACTACTACGAGGATGGCTCCCTACAACGTGAAACGATTTACCTCGCTGGCTTAAGACAAGGCCCAACAAAAGTGTTCTACCCTAACGGCAACCTGCAACAAGAAGCAAACTTTGTCAACGACACCTTGATTGGTGAAGTAAAAACTTACCACCCAGACGGAAAAGTAAAGGGGTTGTCATCGTTTGATCGAGGACTGCCCGAAGGAATGGTAGTCACTTATTTCGATAATGGCAATAAACAAGAGGAAGTCAATTATTCCACCGGAAAACCCAACGGCATCACCCGTAAATTCTATGATACGGGAGTTGTGCAACTAGAAGCACAATATTCCAATGGCCTGTTAAATGGATACTACAAAACCTTCTATGCTTCCGGAAAACTGGAAATGGAAGTTTTAAATGAACGTGGAAAACGATCGGGCTTTGTGAAAAGATATCACGAAAATGGACAGATCAAGTCTACGGGAAACTATGAGGAAGGCGAACTTGAAGGGGAGTTTCTGGTATACTATAAAGATGGAAGTCCTAAGTCCGTCTACAAATACCGATACGGCAGAAAACAAGGGTTAAATAAAGACTTCTATCCCTCAGGAGCAATCAGTAAAGAAGCGGACTTTTCTTTCAATGGTCTCAATGCCTCCATTATAGACTATTATGAAAATGGCAAGGTCTCCAAAGAAAGCTATGTCGTCAACGAGCTACCAGGCAAAAACTGGAAATATTACAATGAGAAAGGTAAGCTGACCATCAGTGAAAATTACGAAGCTGGAAAACTACAAGGAGAACGATTGATTTATGAAGGTAGGAAAATCGTCAGTCGTGAGTCTTATGAACGTGGCATGAAAAACGGAACATGGACCAGCTACCACCCCAATGGTAAAGAAAAAGAGGTCTCTAACTGGAAACTGAACCGATTACATGGCCCATTTACGCTCTACTACAAAAACGGCAAAAAGCAGTATGAAGGAAATTACCTGATCAATAAACGAACAGGCGATTGGGTTTACTATGATGAAAAAGAAAAGGTCACTTCCCGTAAAAAGTACAAATCGGGAAGGATCGTAAGTGAGGAATAACCACTGCCTTTTTTTGTCATCCCCTGCTTTCCTACTGAGTGATTCAACACCCATCAATGCTACCAGACATGATCATGGACAGGAAGGGACTATGGAAACTTTAACATCTCGAAACTCAGCATCAGCAGGACGAATACACTCCTAAAGGTTTCATCAAAAGACTAAATTGTCTGCAACAAGCTTTTTTGCAAGCCTTTTTACCAGATTTGAAATATTTTTTGGTGATCCTTTGTTTTTTAGAAGAATCCACTTCTACCTTTGTCTCGACTTAGAAATGATTTTATAAAGAAGCGTGGAGAGACGGACTCGATGAAGCGCTAGCAACCATCTGCAAGGAAAGGTGCTAAGTTCCGAACTTGAAAAAGTAAAGATGAAATTATGAGAACTACATCCACTTTCAACTTCACACTAACGCATCGCACATCGGATCACGCCCTGATGATTTGTTGTTGCTGTTGTTGTTAATCTTTCCCGGAGACCAGTTCTAAGGATCAGAACGCACTCCATTCCTTTTTTCTTTTCCTGACAAAACTTTTCGTTCAAACATGAACTTCGAGACGAACGCCGTACGTACCCAGATTGAAAATGCACTCCACAGGGAGCATTCTTCTCCGATTTACATGACTAGTAGCTTCACCTTTGCCGATGCAGAGGAAGCGAGGGCCATGTTTGCAGATGAAGTCCCTGGCAATATCTACTCGCGATATTCCAACCCTAATACATCGGAATTTATCGATAAACTTTGCTTGTTAGAAAAAGCGGAAGACGGTATTGCCACAGCAACAGGCATGTCTGCTATGTTCACGAGCATTGCTGGCTACTTGCAAAAAGGGGATCATATTCTGGCTTCAAGAGCTGTTTTTGGGTCTACTCACCAGCTGTTCACTTCTATCTTGCCAAAATGGGGCATTGAACATACTTACTTCAATCTTCATCGTCCGGAAAAGATAGAGAGCCTGATCCAGCCCAATACGAAAATGATTTTTGTAGAATCTCCAAGTAATCCAGGATTGGATATTATTGATCTGGAGCACTTAGGTAATCTGGCCAACAAATACGGAATTGTTTTGAACGTGGACAATTGTTTTGCAACTCCTTACCTGCAAAACCCTATCGATTATGGCGCCACATTGGTCACACATTCTGCAACCAAATTCATTGATGGACAGGGCCGTTCTTTGGGCGGTGCCATCGTCGGAAAAAGGGAAATTATTGAAGAAATACGGTTTTTCGCGCGCCACACTGGTCCCAGTCTTTCCCCATTTAATGCGTGGTTACTGAGCAAAAGTCTGGAGACCCTGGCCGTGCGAATGGATCGCCACTGCGACAATGCACACAAAATAGCAAAATATTTAGAGGGTCATGAGGAACTAGAATTGGTAAAATATCCTTTTCTCGAAAGTCATCCGCAATATGACCTTGCTCGCAAGCAAATGAAACATGGTGGGGGACTTGTTTCGATCATCGTGAAAGGTGGAATCGAACGTGGCGTGAAATTTTTGAGCAGTTTGAAACTTTTGAGTTTGACGGCCAATTTGGGAGACACCCGTACGACGGTGACCCATCCGGCCAGCACCACTCACTCGAAACTGACCGAAGAAGAGCGTAGCAGTGTAGGGATCGCGCCTGGTCTGGTACGTATCTCTGCAGGGTTGGAAGACATAAATGACATTGTACAAGATATAGAACAAGCACTGACTGTAAGTGCAGATGTGATAGTGACATGATGCAATTGGCAAAACATATATGTAGGCAAGAAATGACAATCTGTTGTTGTCCATGTTGCTGTACAACCAAAATAAAATACCGTTAAGTGAGTTATAAAATGATTTTTATAAGACCCTGACGGTAAATCGTCAGGGTTTTTTTATGTCAAAATATTGAAAAACAAAGCATGAGTACCGAATTCGACACCTTATCCCCAGCTGCACAGCGCGACATCATCGAGCTGCAAGACAAGATAGATCGCTTCAAAAAAGGCGAAATCCCAGAAGAACGCTTCAAGGCTTTTCGATTGACCAGAGGCGTTTATGGTCAGCGACAACAAGGCGTGCAAATGTTCAGGATCAAGCTCCCTTTTGGAAAGATCAATCCAACACAAATCCGTGCCATGGCAGACCTGGCGGAAGAATTCGGTCACGGCAATTTGCATCTCACCACACGCCAGAACATACAGATGCACTATGTGGATGTGGCCAATTCGCCCCGCATTTGGGAGGTGTTGGAATCCGTTGGTGTGACTGCCCGTGAAGCTTGCGGTAATACCGTACGTAACATTACCGCCAGTCCCTATGCTGGCATTGATCCTGATGAACCTTTTGATGTATCTCCCTATGCGCATGCTGTATTCGAGTACTTCTTGCGCAATCCCATCTGCCAGGACATGGGCCGTAAGATCAAAATGGCTTTCTCTTCCTCAGAAAAGGACTCAGCCTTCACTTATATCCATGATTTCGGTTTCATCCCAAAAGTGATTGAAGTGCAGGGAAAACAAAAAAGAGGCTTCCGGGTGGTTGTCGGTGGCGGCTTGGGTGCACAAGCTTTTGTTGCTGAAACGGCCTATGAATTTCTGGAAGAAGAAAAACTGATCCCGTTCATCGAAGCAGGTTTGCGAGTATTTGACCGTCACGGCGAAAGAGAAAGAAGAAATAAAGCACGTCTGAAATTCCTGATTGATCCCAAAAAAGGCCTCGGGCTTGAAAAATTCCTGCAACTCGTAGAGGAAGAACGTCAATCTTTGCCCAATCAGGTGATCTGGATTGATCGGGAAACAGTACCCAATGAAATTCCTGATGCCACCACCATTGAAGCAAAACAGACCTCTTCTCCAGCATTTGAACAGTGGCTAAAAGCCAATGTAATTGAGCAAAAACAGGCTGGTTTTTACGCCGCTAAGATCAAAGTTCCTTTAGGCGATCTGAAGGTAGCAAAAGCAAGAAAGTTTGCAGATTTAGTGGAGAAATGGGCCTCTAATGATGCGAGGCTTACCATTAATCAAGGCGTTTTGCTCAAATTCCTCCGCAAGGAAGAATTACTGGGCTTATTCCATGACTTACAGGCATTAGAGCTTGGTAACAGTGGTTTTGAAAGCCTCGGAGACATCATCGCGTGCCCGGGGACGGATACCTGTAACCTTGCCGTGACCAATAGCACAGACCTCACCACAGAACTGGAAAAACTGATCCAAAACGAGTTTCCACATTTGATTGATGAAGCCAACATCCAGATCAAGATCAGTGGATGCATGAATTCCTGTGGCCAGCACATGATCGCCAACATTGGGTTCCATGGCAGCAGTATCAAATACCAGGGTAAAGTCTCTCCTGCTCAGCAAGTGGTATTAGGCGGAGGAGTCGACCCGGAGGGACGTGGATTCATCGCTGAAAAAGTGATCAAGGTACCCACCAAACGAGTGCCTGATACCGTCCGAAATTTGCTCCTGGATTATGAAGCCAACGCAACCGAAGAAGAGTACTTCAATCAGTACTTCCAGCGCAAGGGCAAAATGTATTTCTATGAGTTACTGAAGCCTTTGGCCGATCTGTCTACACTGAATGAGGAAGGTTTTCAGGATTGGGGTCGTGAGGTTTCCTTCACTCCGGAAATTGGTGTCGGGGAATGTGCCGGTGTGGTACTTGATCTGGTCAGTACCATCGTAGGAGATGCGCAGGAAAAAGCGACCTGGGGAAGAGAAGCACTAAATGAGGGTAAGTGGTCCGGTGCCATTTATCATGCGTACAGCGCCATGGTTATCGGAGCGAAAGCCTTGCTGTTACATGAAGAAATTCAGTGCAACACCCACAACCAGATCATCAATACTTTTCAGGAAAAACTAGTAGCCGAAGGAAATTTCAACAGTGTCAGTGATTTCCCTGAGACAGTACTTCAGATCAATAAGCATGAGCCTTCCGAAGGTTTTGCAAATGAATATTTAGCCACTGCAGAAGCATTCATGGCTGAAGTATTGAACTATCGCGAGGTTCAACAAGGAGAAAAATTAGTCATCAGCAACTTCTACAAAGCATAACATGGATCAGTCAAAACTTACCTTAGTCGGTGCGGGGCCCGGAGACCCGGAATTGATCACACTCAAAGGTGTGAATGCCCTTCAACAGGCAGATGTAGTACTTTACGATGCCCTGGTCAATCCTGAATTATTGCAACATGCACCGGAGGCTGAGCACATTCCTGTCGGCAAACGAGCCGGCAAAGCCAGTGTTAAGCAGCAAACCATCAACCAATTGATCGTGGAACATGCCCTGCAAGGCAAGCACGTCGTTCGGTTGAAAGGTGGTGATCCCTTTCTTTTCGCCAGGGGTTTTGAAGAGTTGGAATATGCACGATCCTTTGGTATTGAAGTAAACTCCGTGGTAGGCGTGAGCAGCTTGCATCTTCCGGGCATGTATGGGATTCCGCTCACCTTAAGAGGGGTCAACCAGAGCATCAACATCGTGACGGCCACAACCTCGGAGGGAACATTGAGTAATGAAGTAGAGCAAGCGGCAAAACATGCAGCGACCACAGTATTCTTCATGGGTTTCAACAAACTAGAGCAGATCGTTGACCACTACCTGACTCACCGCCCAGCAGATCTACCTGTAGCCGTCATTGGTCGTGGGTCGTTGGAGGATGCATTTGTCTACCAATCCACCGTCGGAGAAATCGTTACAGAATTGAAGGATGTCAAAGTGCCTTCTCCTGCTTTGTTGTTGTTCGGAGAAGTCGCTGGTGTAAGATATGGTGAGATCCTGTCAGATGTAGAAAGCCAAATCACCCGTGTAGCATGAGTCAGGAGCATCTGCAAAATCACCTTTTCCCCATCTTCCTGAAACTACGGGAAGTACCTACTCTGCTGGTAGGAGGTGGAAATGTAGGTCTGGAAAAACTGGAGGCCTTGTTGAAAAATGATGCAGAGGCACTGGTACACATTGTGGCCCCGGAGATCCGGGAAGAAATTCAGGAGCTCGCAAAGGCTCATCAAGGAATAACCCTGGAATTCCGTGTTTTCGATCCTTCTGATCTGGACAACTTTCGAGTGGCCATTCTGGCAACTGATCAGCCAGAACTACACAAAGAAATCAAAGCTTTGGCGCTGATCAAAAAGGTGTTGGTGAATGTTGCTGATACGCCCGACCTATGTGATTTCTATCTAGGGTCAACGGTCAAAAAAGGTGCGTTAAAGATCGGGATCAGCACCAATGGCCAATCTCCTACCCTCGCCAAGCGGATTCGGGAATTGCTGGAGGAAGTGCTCCCGGATGATACCCCTCAATTACTCAAAAACTTAAAAGCCATTCGGGACCGACTCAAAGGTGACTTTGAATTCAAGGTCAATAAACTGAATGACATCACTACTAAAATGCTCAAGGACGATGAATGATTTTTTAACGGATATCGACCTCAATACGCTCAACAAGGAGTTTGAACCCTTGACGTTTCAGGAACGAATGACATTGCTGTTCGAAAAGTTTGACCCTGAAGAAATTCTAGTCACCACCTCTTTGGGCTCAACCTCTTCTATTTTGCTTCACTTATTGAGCAAGGCGGCTCCGGAGCATCCGGTCAATCTAATCAATACAGGCTATTTATTTGAGGAGACATTAACGCATCGCCGGAACATTGAACAAAAACTAGGCATCAATATCGTCGACGTAAAACCCTCAAAAAATAAACATGTCTTTACCCAGGAAAACAATTCCTGGAATCACAACAATGACCTTTGCTGCTTTGTGAACAAAGTCGAACCCATGAATCGCCTGAAAAAAGGGAAAAAGATCTGGATCTCCGGCGTACTCCGGTTTCAAAATGAAAACCGCAGGCACCTCAATATTTTTCATGATTCGGGGAATATCATCAAGTTCCATCCCATCATCGACATGAAGCAAGAGGACGTTGGATTGTACCATCAGGTATTTGATCTACCAGTAAATTCATTGTTCTATCAGGGGTACGGATCTATCGGCTGTCACCACTGTACTGCGAAAGGAGAAGGACGTGAAGGAAGATGGCTCAATGCACAAAAGACGGAATGCGGGCTACACCTTTGAAATAAGTCACCGAGAATTTTGGCCGACTGAACCAGTAAATTGTCGGTTGATCTAAGATTCACACATCTGGAATCCTATTGGAACAAATTAGCTTCCAAAAAAAGGATATGAATTTTTTCCGGAGAATTTTAGGCCTCAACACCGAGCAACCTTTTCAGTTGAAGTATAACAAGATGTTTGATGAATGGCAGGTATTCGAAGAAAAAAGAGTCGTTTACCAGGGCACCAAATCCCGCTGTAACAAATACATTAAGTTCATGACTTCTAAGTAATTGATTGTCATTTGGATGGATTTACTTTCATTCAACGACAAACACAGGTCAATTAACTAAAAACAACCAACGAAACACGGTGCGTGTAAGCGTCTCTTGATATATTGAATAAGTATACAACCAATCTTATTCTAAATCATGAGTACGCAGAAAATCGAGAAAGCCAACGGTCGTCGGCAATTTCTCAAATCCAGTATTGGCAGCGCCGCAGCTGTCACCTTACCCGCAAGTATGACCATGTGTGGCCCCAATGAAGAGGGAGCTGCACAATCTGCTCAAGGTCCGCAAGGCCCACGTTACCGTAAAAACGTCACGAGCTTAACCGCTCAGGAAAAAGCAGACTTTACCAATGGCATTCTTGAACTAAAAAGAGTACCTTCTCCTTTCTTCAAAAACAACCTGCTGAGCTATTATGATGGCTTGGTACGCATGCATCAGCTTGCGGTAATCCAGGCAAGGCAGCAGGGATTCGGTGTAGGACACAAATGCCCTTCTTTATTGCCATTCCACAGAAAACTGGTCCTTTTATTGGAAGATGGTCTGAGGTCAGTCACGGGAAAAGATATTGCAGTACCCTTTTGGGACTGGACAGATCCATCCAGTGTAGCAACGGTTTTCGCAGATGATTTCATGGGGCCAGCAACAGGGGACCCTAACAATGACTATGCGGTTACCTCTGGGCCATTCAAAAAAGGGGATTATGAATTGAACTTGATCACTGTTCCTGATGGAGACGAGGATTACCTTAACTTTTGCCCATTCCCATTCCTGACGCGTGCGGGTACCATTGGAGACAACAATCAGAAAACCAATATCAATAGCCAGTTGCCGCTTTTAGCAACTGTCGATTTGCCTACCAGTCTTGAAGTAAATGCGGCTATGGAAGTACCAAATTACGACATAGCACCCTTTGACCCTTCCGTAGATCGAGCGCAGAGCTTTAGAAACCATCTGGGCGGATGGAAAGGTCCCGGAGGTGCCCCGACCCTTCACAACGTTGTTCATACGTGGACTGGCGGTTCCTGGGAAAGCTGTTCTTACCGATACTATCCGGGAGCGAAAACTGCCACCATCACCAACTGTGATGGCGACGAAAAAGCATGGCCAGCCTGGATCACTGGAAAACGCTACTATGTAGGGACCATGCAGGCACTGCAAACTTCGGCCAATGATCCGGTATTCTTCATTCATCATGCCAATGTGGACCGAATTTGGGCCGAATGGCAAGCCAAGGAAGGTAATGGCGGCACCGATGGTTACCCAAAACAAGGAGCCGAAGGACTACAAGCAGGCTGGGGTCCTGATGATGAAATCGCCCCTTATGCTGCGCATAAAGATGTTCCTGAAATGACCAAAACAGGCATCACAAACGCATCTATGTTGGACATAGAGAAGTTAGGTTATTCTTACGAGCCAGTGTAACCTTTAGTTATTAAGTGCTCTTCACTGATCATATGAAAGGCTATCGAAATCGGTAGCCTTTTTTTATCTGCACTTGATCGCTATTTATTTAATCATCCCTCTCACTCGCGGATCTCGGAGCCACAAAGCCAGCCACATCACCACCCCGAAAATGGCGGGAAATACGGTATTGAATACAGGGTCCTGATGGATGACGTGTGTAGCAACCGCCCCGCCCAGCCAGGCTGTTAAAAAAAGCGCGCCAATCACCGCCGTTCTCGGAATGGCATATAAAATGGTAGACAGCAATAGTGCCACTCCCAGTTTAAATACCGTGTGCTCCATATAACCAAAGGCTACGGCATTTTGCACGGCTTCTTCATTCTCCATCAAATTCATCGCCGCTCCCATAACAAACATCACAACGATGATTCCTTGCAAAATGTAGGAAGTCCATAAAAGCACTTTAGGGATTGTTTGATCTGACATGTCGATTTAGATAGGTTAGTACCTCTCAAATTAGTCTTTTTTCCTCAATCCAATGATCTCCGCTAATCAGACAATTGTCTGATCAACTCAGCTTGTTCCGGAAATTGAGTGATCAATGCTTCTTGATCGGCCGCTTTAAAATCAGAAAAATCAAAACCTGGAGCCATAGTTGTTCCCATCAGAGCAAAACTTCCACCCTCCTGTAAGTACGATCCCTGCCAGGTTCTCCCTGGGACCTTGTACTGAACTTGATGACCTTTTAGTATGTCCTGACCCAATGTGATCAACTCAGATGTCCCTGTTTCGAATAAATTGAGCATGGTAACCGGATCACCCAAATAAAAATGAAAAATCTCATCAGTTGGAAGCCAATGCAAAGCAGACTGGGTATCGGGAGTCAGTAAGTAATAAATAGCGGTGTAAATAGCCTTATCTTCGTCATAATCCACTTTAAAATGCTTTTTATCAATGATTTCATCGGCTCGATGGGTTTGTCGGTAATACCCCCCTTCCACAGGAAGTGGTTGAAGTTCCAAATAGTCAATTACTTCCTGAGCGTTCATAGGCTTATCAATAGCGTTTTTTAACACCTTTCCTTAAAATGAACTTAACCATTTTTTGTATTACTTCTTCGCAAAATATTGCTATTTTGGGAGACACTCTTAAAATAGCCATACATGTATTCCGCCAACTTTAGAAGAGCTCTAGGCTTCTTAACAGTCGTATTCACTCTTTTCATTTCTTTCTCTATTTCAGCACAAAACAATGCCCTGGATTTTGATGGTTCCAACGATGTAGTCACAACCAGTGATTTCTTCGAATTTCGAACAGATTATACGGTGGAAGCATGGGTGAATACCACTGCAACTACAGGTATGATTGTTAGCAAGTGGGATGCAGGAGATGGAAACTCTACCTTCAGTTTGCAATTATCAAGTGGAAGGCCTTGGGCGAGCAATAATGAGGCCCCTTTTAGTTTCGTGTCTTCGATAACAATCAATGATGGAAATTGGCACCATATAGCCGTAACCTATGATCTCAGCGCAACTACAATCACCATGTATGTGGATGGAATCCTGGATATAACCAATTCATCGGCAGGTGTCAATGGCACGCAGAATGATATCAATATAGCCATTGGTGCCGAAGCAGATGGAGGTACCCCACTGGATGGCACTATTGATGAAGTTAGAATATGGAATGATGTCAGGACCGACGAAGAACTCGCTTTAAATATGAACCATGAACTTTCAGGATCGGAATCAGGACTTATTGCCTATTACAATTTCAATCAGGGAACAGCGGGAGGTTCCAATGGTTCTTTTACTTCATTGCCTGACGAATCCACGAATTCCAATACAGGGACCTTGAGTAATTTCGTGCTTACTGGTTCATCTTCCAATTATTTATCTGGATTTTCGGCCACAAATCATGCCCTTGATTTTGATGGAACGAATGATTTTGTCAATGTAGCCTCACCGAATACGTCTTTTGGAACTGAAATATCTGTTGAAGCCTGGATCAACCTTGCAACCCTTACATCAGCCGAAGGAGTAATGGGGCAAAGTACGGCCAATAGTGATAATTCGGGGACAAATGTCTGGCTTCTGGGAAACATCGGGACCTCCGACGGATCACTTACTTTTTTCGTGTGGGACGGCAGCAATGTAAGGTCCGCAACGTCTACTACAGATTTTGCCGGAACTGGTTGGCATCATGTGGTCGGTGTGGCAGATGCCACCTCTACAAGGATATACGTCGATGGTACGTTAGAAGCATCTGGTACGGGTATCAGTTCAGGAGTTCAAAGTAATGGCAGCGCAATAGTGCATTTAGGAAAAGACTCCAGATATTCTTCCGCGAGATTTGCGGACGGCCTGATCGATGAAGTCCGAATATGGAGTGACGCTCGAACATGTTCCGAAATCCTATCTACCAAAGACGTGGAACTCACCGGATCAGAAACTGGCTTGGTTGCTTATTATAATTTTAATCATGGTTTCGCCTCAGGAACCAATTCCGGACTCACCACTCTCCCAGACCTAAGCGGAAACAATAGCGATGGAACCCTGACCAATTTTGCTTTATCGAGCACGTCTTCCAACTATCTCGATGGGTCTGGAAATAGCGTATCTGGAAATACCCCTGCTGCTCAACCCGAGATCAATGTGCAAGGCAACAGTAATGATATAACGGATGGATCTACAGCGATCAATGGCACTATCAACACAGATTTCGGAACACAGACCTCCTCCAATGCTATTGTTTACACGATTCAAAATACCGGATCAACCACTTTGACCATTTCCAGTATCACTGCAACCGGTACCAATGCCGGGGATTTTGTGATCAGTGGCGCTCCTACTACAGTCGCTTCTTCAGGCAGTGAAACCTTCACCGTCACATTTGGTCCGCTGGCTACTGGAACCCGAAACGCCACCATCAACATCAATTCGGATGATTGCGATGAAGCGGCTTACGACTTTGCCGTGCAAGGTGTTGGCGATACTAATCACGCCCTGGATTTTGACGGGTCGGATGATTTTGTTGCATTAACTAAAATCAATCTATTTACCGGGCTTAGCTACGAAGCATGGATCCGAACTACCAGCACCGACGCTACCTCAGGATATGCCGGTAATTCTGCGATAAATATTATCGGAGAACATACCAATGACATCTGGAACTCCTTTGGAGTACACGACGGAAAAGTCCGGTATTCACATTTCACAGGTTCATGGAATACATTGGAAAGTACAACTTCCGTCAATGATGGAAATTGGCACCATGTTGCGGTTACGCACAATCAAAGCACTGGAGAAGCAATCATCTACGTCGATGGAACTGCTGAGGGCACGTCCACAATCAGTTACGGTGCAGGTGGTGGTTCGGCTAAAGTTGGCTTAACTCGAATCGGCGGTAGTTATTCGGATGGCACGAATACCGCAGACTTTTTCGATGGGGATATTGACGAAGTTCGCGTATGGAACAACACTAGATCCTGTTCACAGATCTTAAGCACCAAAGATGTAGAGTTAACAGGCTCGGAATCTGGCCTGGTAGGTTATTACAATTTCAATCAAAATGATGCAGGAGGCACTAATACCGGTCAGACTACCCTGGATGACCTGACATCAAACAATAACGATGGAACCCTCACAGGGTTTAGTTTATCCGGCTCAACCTCCAACTGGATAGACGGCTCCGGAAATAATGTAAGCAATTCAACGACTCCTGCCGACCAGCCAGAGATCAACGTACAAGGCAACAGCAATGATATCGCCGACGGCTCTACTGCGATTAATGGCGCTATCAACACAGATTTCGGAACACAGACCTCCTCTAATGCCATTGTTTACACCATTCAAAATACAGGATCAACTACGCTAAACATATCCAGCATCACGTCAACAGGTACTAACGCGGGAGATTTTGTAATCAGTGGCGCTCCGACTACTGTCGCTTCTTCAGGCAGTGAAACCTTCACCGTCACATTTGGTCCGCTGGCTACTGGAACCCGAAACGCCACCATCAACATCAATTCGGATGATTGCGATGAAGCAGCTTATGACTTTGCAGTGCAGGGTGTTGGAGATACGAATCATGCCCTGGATTTTGATGGTGCCGACGATGATATCATTGTCTCAGGCTTCGCAGCTTCCACCGGAAGCTGGACTTATGAGTTTCTATTTTCACCGACAAGCACTTTGACTTCAGCGGATGCCCGAGAGGACCTTTTCTACTATAGTACGGGAGGTAGGCCGCACATTACTTTTAATAGACAGGGTAATGGGTCTATTGGTATACACACTGATATTGGTGGTTCACAGCAGGATATCACAACCACAACTACCACCTGGACCTCTGGTACGTGGTACCATATAGCCTTTAGCTATGATGGCACAGCTGTTAGAGCGTATGTGAATGGAACCGAAGAGAATAGTTTGAATGTCAGTGAGGCATCAAATGCGGCATCAACTTTAAATATCGGCTCTGCGGGTTCAACTAATTACTTCGCGGGACAAATGGATGAAGTCAGAATTTGGAGTGTGGCAAGAACATGCTCGGAAATTCTCTCAACGAAAGATGTGGAATTAACCGGATCAGAAACAGGCCTGGAATTGTATTACAATTTCAATCAAAATGAAGCCGGTGGAACTAATACCGGGCAAACCACCCTTGATGACCTCACTTCCAATAACAACGATGGAACCCTGACCGGTTTTGCATTGACTGGATCTACTTCCAACTGGGTGGATGGCTCCGGAAACAACGTGAGCAACTCAACGACTCCTGCCAATCAGCCCGAAATCAATGTTCAAGGCAACAACAATGATATTGCTGATGGCAGCACCACCATCAACACAACCATCGATACGGATTTTGGCATTAGCAGCAATGCGATTGTCTATACCATCCAAAATACAGGTACCGCCACGCTTAACATCAGCAGCATTACCTCAACGGGCACCAATTCCAGCGAATTTGTAGTCAGCGGAGTTCCAAGTACGATAGCTGCCTCAGGAAGTGAAACTTTTACCGTTACTTTCACCTCCGCAGGATCTGGAACGAGAATGGCCACCATTACCATTAACTCCGACGATTGTAACGAAGCAGCTTATGATTTTGCTGTACAAGGTTCTGGTGCAGCACCAGGTGGTTTTGGCACGGACCTCCAACTCTGGCTGAAAGCCGGGACGGACTTCACAGCAAGCCAGTGGGATGACCAATCCGGGAACAGTAATCACGCTACACAAGGAACAGCATCCGCCCAACCTGCAAGCACAGCCAATGCCATCAACTTTAATACGGCTATTGATTTTGACGGATCGGACTTCCTGACCCTCACCAATGATGCAGGCACCATGGGACTCAACAACTCGGACTATGAGTTGTTTTTTATTGCGAATACGTCTCAAACTGATGTTCGATTCTTGATTTCAGCAGTTACCCAGGAACGTTACGAAATGCACCTCAACGGGGATGCCGGTCATCGGTTCATACCTGCAAATGCGACCAACATCTCCGATATTGGCTCGGCGAGTGATTATGCGGATGGAATCGCTCGTATCTTCGGGGGCACCTTACAAAGTAGTGGAGCTTCTGCTGCCTCGCACGTTAACGGGCTATTTACAACCGACATAGAAACAGCTGGGCTGCAAACTACTGAAACAGGAGCTATCACCATCGGTAGAAGAGAATTTAATGATTCTTTTCATTGGTTGGGACAAATGGGAGAAGTGATCATCTACGGTGATGCCATGACTTCCACGCAGCGACAACAAGTCTTTTCCTATTTGGCCTTGAAATATGGCATTACGCTAGATCAAACTTCTGCTACAGACTACCTTGCTGCTGATGGTGCTACCGTTTGGAATGCAACAATCAATGCTGCTTACAATGATGACATTGCCGGACTCGCACGAGACGATGCCTCCGAATTGGGTCAACGACAATCCGAGAGTATCAACAGTGGTGCTATCCTCGAATTGGCCAATGGCACACATGCTTCTCCTTCTACTTATTCCGCAGATGATTCCTGGTTGATCTGGGGGCACGATGGTGGGGCCACTACCTTTGGATCGGGCAACATCAACAATAGTAATGCTACCACCTCCAATCGAATGGCTCGGGTATGGCGAGCCCAGGAAACCGGAACCGTGGGCGGTGTTGAAATTCGCTTTTCTAATTCACTGGCAGCAGGAACCGTTTCTCTTGTAGCACACACTTCCGATGCGAACTTCCCTGCCGACGGGAACCGAAGAGTCGTAGAAATGGTCGATGATGGCACACATTATAGTGCTTCTATCGATCTGGCGGATGGCGAGTACTTCTCTTTCGCAAATGCCAATTACGCCACACTGACCTCTCAATTTGTAGTGATCAATGAAGTGATCACTGATCCTCAACAAGACTGGGGAGCCAGTAATTTTTTCAATCCAAGTCCGGGAGGAACCGGAGATTCAGATGACGAGTGGGTTGAATTGTACATTGCTAGTGACAACCTGGACCTGACTAACTGGACCATTGAAATGAATGACGGTACTAATGAGTCTGGGAGCGTTGCTGCCGGCGGTGCTTTTAACCAATCCAATTATCGATCCCTGACCGGAGGATTTTTCAACAACACCAAAGCCGGAGATTACCTCATCCTTGGTGATCCTTCCTCCGGCATGATGAACTCGGTAGGAGGATTAACTGTCGTGCTAAAAGATGGTAGTGGCGGAACCATCGATCAGGTGACCATTGCTACCGGTTCAGGAACTGGTTTTAGCGGAAGTGCCAGTTCAACTACAGATGAGTCAGTAGCAAGAATTCCAAATGGTTCGGATACCGATGTTGATGCCACAGATTTCGTAAAGACCAGGGCTACATTAGGAGAATCTAGTACGCCATCAGGTACCGTAGTGATTAATGAAGTGGTGACTGATCCTTTCACGGATTGGAGTTCAGGTGGCTTTGATGGCAGCGATGGAGGAAGTACCGTCTCCAACATTGACGAATGGGTGGAATTATATATCGGTACCGATGGACTGAACTTAACCGGTTGGACGATCAGCCTGATCGATGGTTCGGGTGATGTTGTTGATCAAAGCATTGCCGCCGGAGGCGCTTTTTCCGTGAACCAGTATTACGGTTCTGGTTCCTTTATCAATACCTCAGCGGGTGATTATCTTGTATTAGGTAACCCTGGTTCAGGTACTAGCGCCATGAACAATGACGTGCAAATTATATTGAAAGATGCTTCAGGGAATACAATCGATCAAGTCCAGCTAGGCGGAGGAAGTGGTGAAGCCCCAGACGGGGGTAATTCCGCTTTTAACAGTGAGGCCGTAGTACGATATCCAAATGCTGCTGATACAGGAACTGACAATGTAGACTTCATTCAGACGCGACCTACTCTGGGCACGACTAATTCACCTACAGGGACTGTCGTCATCAATGAGATAGTCACTGACCCGAAGCAAGACTGGAGTTCGAACGGGTTTGATGGCACCATTGGAGGCACGACCATAGACGCAGATGATGAGGATGAATGGATAGAATTGTACATCGCCTCATCTGAGATCAACCTGACAGGTTGGACCATCAGCCTGGAAGATGGTAACGGAGATATTGTTGATCAATCACTGGCTGCGGGAGGAGCATTTTCTACCTCCAATTACATTGCTGCGAGTATCGGATCGTTCGTGAATACAGAAGCTGGAGATTTCCTTGTTCTTGGAAATCCAACAGGATCTGGAACGGTACAAATGGACAATAATGTTCAGATTACGCTGAAAGATGCGAGTGGTAACACTGTAGATCAAGTGAAACTGGGGGGTGGATCAGGTGAAGCCCCAAGTGGTGCCTCCACAGTGATAAGCGACGAAGCCATTGCCCGAATTCCAAATGGTACCGATACCGATAATAATGCTTCCGATTTCACTGCTGGTCCAGCCACTTTAGGGGCAGTGAATCAAACGGCTCAACTACCAGGTGTTGGGAATGGGTTGGTATTTGATGGCACAAATGATTTAGTAAACCTGGGAAGTCAGATCTTAAGCAGCTCGACTTTCACAGTGGAAGCCTGGGTAAATGGAAGCTCTTTCACCAATTCTGGTCGTTTCAACCGGATTATGGCCATCAATTATGGATCCTACACCAGTGACAACCCATTTGTGCTATTCGTCGATAATTCCGGAAATATTGGCTATGTCTTTGGCACAGGAGATGCTTCAACCGACCAGCAAGTCCCGCTATCGTTTAGCCCAACTTTGTCTACCAGCACCTGGTATCACGTTGCATTAACTTTCGATGGATCCAACAAACGGCTATACGTCGATGGGGTTTTATATGGTACCATCAACGATGCAGGAACTTTTACGAACACCAAT
Organism: Cytophagales bacterium; assembly: GCA_033344775.1. Classification (NCBI taxonomy): domain Bacteria; kingdom Pseudomonadati; phylum Bacteroidota; class Cytophagia; order Cytophagales; species Cytophagales bacterium. Next base: position 848,588 of record JAWPMT010000005.1, read on the forward strand.
TCCGAGCCATTGCTGATCGGAGATTTCGACACGAGTACATCAGATGATGGAGAATGGGAAGGTAGTATCGATGAAGTTCGTATCTGGAATGATGTAAGAACACATGAGGAAATCGTTGAAAATATGATGGGGCTCTTAAATCCGTCGGAATCTAATCTTCAGGCCTATTATCGGTTCGATCAATCCAGCGGTACTACACTGCCGGACCTTACTTCAAATGGTAATAATGGCACCCTCACCAACATGGCTGGTACGGAATGGGCAGCTGCCGGATGGGACATATTCGCACAAAACCAGGCCATCTTCCAATCTGGAGGATCAGATACCTCCACTGGTACATCCGGGGAATTAACCTTAACCGATGCTAGCTTCCTCAATGACGACAATGACCTTCTTTTGGCTGGACATGATAATGGAAGTTTCAATGAAGTAGCTTCTGACCTTCCTTCCGGAACCTTGCTTACCGCTCGGTATGATCGCATTTGGAACCTGAAGAAAAATGATGCTTCAGGAACGTCCAATGGCTCAGTGAGACTAGGTTTTGACCTGGGGGCTACACCCGATGTGACCTACACCTATTATTTACTCGAACGAACTGGGACTTCAGGAGACTTTGCGATTGTTCCTGCCCTCGGCATAAACCCAAATAGCAATAGCGTTGAATTTACAGTGGATGCTTCTGCGATCGACAATGCTTCCTACTATACCCTGGGAAGATCGGATGCGGGAGTAGGGAATGCCTTGAATTTAGATGGCTCAAATGATTACATTGATCTGGGAGATTTGACACTTACCACCGGAACGGTAGAAATGTGGCTGAATCCAGATGCCTTACCGGCTAATCAACGCATCTATGCACAACCAACTGGTGCTACGACGCAACAGGGTTCTTTGGGGATTAATCCACAAAATGATGGCAATGACTATGACATTTTTGTTTGGTCGGGCTCAGCATGGTTAAAACTCGTGGATTTATCCGCCGATTGGTCAGGAGAATGGCATCACCTGGTTGTCGTGTATTCCGGTGGAAGCGCAACTGCCTATTGGGATGGGGTCCAACAACAAACGCAAACTACAAATTTCGATTTTAATGGGGTTGTATTTGGTTTAGGGAGTAATTACACCGGACCAAATGGAACTACCTGGGATGGCAATTTTGATGAAGTGCGTATTTGGAGTGATGCAAGAACCCAACAGGAAATTCTGGACAATATGTTCGCCAATCTCACCGGAGATGAAGCTAATCTGGCCGCATACTATCGCTTTAATCAAGGTATAGGAGACAGTAACACCAGTTTGCCAGACCTAAGTTCAAATAGTAATGGCGGTACCCTGAACAATTTCGCAAACCTGGGAGGCTCAACTACTTCCTCCAATTACATCGCATCAACAAGGACTGCAATAACTACAAGTGTCATCATTTCTAATGGAGGTGACTTATCGGCTACCGATGGCGAATTAGCGCTGACCAGCACCCAAAATGCCGGAGACTTCTTGCAAGATTCCAATGATTTCATCAGATGGAACAATGACGGTGGGGCTTTCACGGAAACTACGGCAGACGTGCCCTCCACTACGCAAGTCACCACGAGGTATACTAAAACCTGGCAACTCGACAAAAATGATGCGGTGGGAACCGCCAATGGAAACGTAACTTTCACATTTGATTTGGGTGCAGTTCCCGATCCCGATTACACGTATTTCGTACTTTCAAGATCAGGCACGTCAGGAGATTTCTCCATCGTGGAAGCACTATCCTCCTCCCCTTCTGGCAATACCATCTCATTCACAGTTGATGCGGGAGAAATCACAGATGACAACTATTTCACTTTAGGTCGAACCGATGCAGGGGCTGGGAATACCATCGATTTTGATGCTGATAATGATTATATCGATGTGGCTGATGCGGATGCTTTTACTTTCGGAAACGGAACAACTGATTCGCCCTTCAGTATTGAGACCTGGGTGAGGATAGACAACACGGCGGAGTTCACCATGATTTCGAAAAAAAGCGGAGGACTCGCTGCAGGAGAGTGGTACATGGGCTCGGGAACGGGAGGCCAATACCATGTCACACTTTGGGATGAGTCTGCTGGAGGAAGTGTGTATCAGCAAACAGCAGCGGGCTTGTTCACCGCAGGAGAATGGTACCATTTGGCATTCACCTATGATGGTAGCGGTTCAGCTAATGGACTTACCCTATATGTAGATGGTATCGCGAGTAATGACGGCACCGGCGGCTCCGGAAGCTATACGGCCATGGAGAATACTACCTCATCCGTCCAGTTTGGTGTAGTCACAAATACTTTTTCAAATCTGGACGGGGCTTTGGACGAAATTAGGATTTGGTCTGATGAGCGCACAGAGCAAGAAATCCGGGACAACATGAATCGCAAACTGGATGTTGCGAACGAATCCAACCTGATCGCTTATTATCAATTCAATACTGGAATCGCTGGTGGCACCAATACAGGAGTAGATGTATTAACGGATCGCAGTGGAAATGGCAACAGTGGCACATTAACCAACCTGGCATTAAGTGGAACAGCTTCCAACTGGGTTGCTTCCACGGCAACAGTAGCGGATCAGACCGTAGCAACTAGTCTTCAAGGTGCAGGAAATGCATTAGATTTTGATGGAGTAGATGAATTTGTAGCAATTGCAGATAATGCGACATTAGAATCTTCGTCCACTCTGACGATAGAGGCATGGATCAGACCTGACGTTACCACTAGTTTCCGTGGTATTGTCTCGAGATATTTCACCTCGGGTGATGCCAGCAACGCCTACTTGATAGAGATCAACTCAGGAAATTACAATTTTACCATCAATGAAAGTGATAATAATCTGGTCACCGCCTCTGCCGCAGCAACCGCTTCTACCTGGACGCACGTCGCCGGGGTAGCTGATGGCACCAATGTTAACATCTATATCGATGGTATCCTGATAGCCTCTACCGCATATGATGGCACCATTACTTCGAACAGTTCTAGGGGCTTATTTATCGGAAAATACCGAACTGATGATTTATTTGGCCCCTATGATGGGTTGATCGATGAAGTAAGGATCTGGAATACTGCCCGCACCGGGGCAGAGATCCAAGCCAATATGTTTGAATCGCTTACAGGAAATGAATCAGGGCTGGTGGCCTACTACACCTTCGATGAAAGTAGTGGAACCACTCTGGACGATAACTCAGCTAATACTAACACCGGCACTTTGAACAACATGGAAGACGCAGATTGGGTAGATGCTTCTGCTCGCGAGCCTTTCAAAACCAATGGACCTGGTAACCTGAATTCAGGAGGAACCTGGATCGGGGGTGCTGCCCCGGGTGCTTCTCAAACACTTTATGTACAGCATGACCTGACGGTAGATGCTAACCTGACGGTAGATGATTTCAACCTTACCTCAGGCAACACCCTTACTTTGGGCGCTGGACAAACATTGACCATTACTGGTAATTTGGTCAATAATGGTACGATTACGGGAGATGGTAAAATTCAATTCACCTCCGGCAACCCTATGATCTCGGGAGGCACTTTCAGTAATCTGGAAATGAATGGTGGAAGTCCTGTTCTTTGTGGCAATACCACCCTGACTGGTACACTTACCATGACCAGCGGCAATTTGCAATTGGAAGGGTTTAACCTCACGTTAAACTCCGGCGCTAGTATCTCAGGAGGGAGTAGTTCCAGTTACATCCAGACGCTCAATCAAAATAGTTCAGGTGGTTCCATTTCCATGGAAATAGGATCTTCCAATGGTGTGGTGACCTATCCAATAGGGACAAGCACGAATTACACCCCTATTTTCTTCACCAACCTGGGTTCAACAGCTACGTTTGCCATTCGTACCTTCGATGGTATTTACACAGAAAACACATCAGGAACAGCAATCACCTCTGAAGTGATCAACAAAACCTGGGATGTAAATGCTACCGGGAGTGGCTTCAACGTGACACTTAGCATCCAATGGAATACCGCTGATGAAACTTCAGGATTTGACCGAACCAACATGTTTGTGTCCACCAACGATGGTTCAGGATGGGTACAACGTTCGGGTCAGGTAAGTGCTAGCGAAGTTTCTTCAGGCATTTATCAGGCAACTGCCAGTGGCATTACTGGTTTCTCCGGCGTTGGTGGCGGTGGTGATGTGATTACACCCGTCACACTGCTTGATTTCTACGCCCTGGAAATGGAAGAGGCAATCGAGTTGGTCTGGCATACAGCTACTGAGATCAACAATGAGAAATTCATGATTGAGCGATCTGCCGATGGCATTGAATTCACAGCGATTGATGAAATCCCAGGCAATGGAGACAGTGATGACATCATTGAATATCGGTATGTGGATACCGAACCATTTGTAGGTTCAAACTATTATCGACTGAAGCAAATGGATTTCGATGGTGAGTTTGAATATTCTCCCATTGTATTGGCAGAAACCGAACGCATCACCCATGATCTGGTGGTTTATCCGAATCCTTTCTCTGATCGATTATACATTGGGTTGAAAGAGGCGGATGTACCTGCTAATGTAAAGCTCACGAGTATGAATGGACAAGTCATCCTTTCCGAATCAGTGATCTCTGATAATCGTTTTGTACAGTTCGAAGACCTGCAAGCTTCTCCCGGGATCTATATCCTGGAAATCGAGCAAAGTGGTGAAGTCGTACGAATGAGGATTGTGAATGAATAAAAGGAACATGTATTAAATAGAAAAAGGAAGGTTTCGACCTTCCTCTTCTATATTTTATTCCAATAAATCTTATTCACTCTTCAGCACCTTGGCAGGGTCCGAATGTGCGGTTCTCAAGGTGATCATACCGGAACTCAATGCAATAATGATCAGCATGGAAAGGCCGGCTAGTAGAAATATTCCAGGACTTAAGGTAATTCGATAAGCAAAATCTTCTAACCACCAGTTGGACAAGTAATACGCTCCAGGTAGTCCAATCAGTAGCGCAAATAGCAATAGCCAGGCAAATCCTTTTGACAATTGTTTGAGCAATTCCAACAGACTGCCGCCCAGGACTTTTCGTATGGCAATTTCTTTCGCACGCTGATGCGCATTGTAGCTGGCCACGCCAAAAACCCCTGAGATGGTCAACAAAATCGTGATAATGCAAAACACCCAAACGATGGTCATCAACTTGCTTTCCGCCAGGTAAAGCTGCTCAAATCGCTGATCTAAAAACTCGACTTCCAAAGGGGGCAGATTGGGGTAGACCTGAAGTGAAGCCCTTTCAATAGCCGCCAGGACCTTGTCCGTGGCCTGAGCTTCATATTTGATGCTGGCGTATCCGAAGATGGCTGGGGGCAAATTCGAAATAGTCAGCGGTTCAACTTCCGCATGTAATGTCTGAAAATTGAAATCCTCGATGACCCCAACAACAATCCCTGTATCTCCAGAGATAGTAATTTCCTGATTGATTGGATTTCTATCTCCGAAAAAGCGCTTTGCTGCAGTTTGGTTGAACATATACTCATCATTTCCCAGTTCGATGGTTGGATCGAAATGCCTTCCTTCAAGCAACTTGATGTCATACGTTTCCAGGAAAGTCTCATCTGCATACAATAGCCGACTGCTATATTCTTCACTGGAGCCTAGTTCAGACATGCCCTCCAGCATGATCCGATAACCAGGAACAGAAGAGGAAGTCGACACGGATTTGATCCCTGCGACTTGTAACAATTCATTTTCGAATTGATTGAACTGACCTGTAATAGAGCGTTCCAGCCTGATCAACAGTACCTGATCCTTTTCAAATCCAAGGTCCCTGGATTGAATGTAAGCCAATTGATCATAGACCACCATGGAACTAATAACCAGGATCACTGAAATACAGAACTGTGCAATCATCAGCACCTGCCGGGTCAATCCGACCTTTTTCATGGACCGGGATTGGCTTCCTGATTTCAAAGTCTCAGCTGGCATGAACCTACTTAACACCAACGCCGGGTACAACCCACTGATCACTTGCAGGGTGATCAAAATCCCAATTAGTGCTATTAAAATTGTAGGGGAAGTAAATACATTCAACGGGAGCTTCAAGCCTGAAAACTCCTGAAAAACAGGTGCCAATAAGGCCAAAGCAGACAAACATATGATTCCGGAAATCGATAGTAAAATGCTGTTTTCTCCAAGAAACTGAACAACAAGTTGAGACCGGTTAGCACCAACGACTTTTCTCAAGCCTACTTCTTTCGACCGGTCCAGTCCTTTGATCACGGTCAGGTTAATGAAATTGATACAGGAAATGATCAGGACAAACAAACCGATAGAGAAGAGAATGTACACGTAATAGACATTACCATTATCTGCATACTCCTTTTCATGATTGGTGTACAGATGGATCTGCTTAATTGGGACCATCAATATATGATAAAGACTTAGCTCATCCTCAGGTATGTCCCGTATGCTGGCGAGTTCCTGCTTGATGATCGATTTTGTATTTTCTGTTGTTGCCCCGGGAGCTAACTCCACATATGTATACACCCAAAAATTGCGCCATTGTCGAGAAAACCTTTCGTTGAAGGAATAAATCGAACAGAGATAATCGAACTGTAAATGAGACTGCTCCGGCAGATCGCGCATGACTCCAGAAACGATCCGTGGTTCTATGTTCCCTTCCCGGTCCGAATCACTAGAAAGTTCGAGCTGTTTACCCATCGGATCCTGATCACCAAAATACTTTTGGGCCATGCGCTCGGTAATCACAATAGACCTGGGATCTGTTAATACAGATTGCTTGTCACCTCGTACCAATTCAAATGAGAACATTTGAAAGAAACTACTATCAGCATAAAAACCGTTCTTTTCATAAAAGAGCTTGTCTTCGAATTTGATTGTCGTGTTTCTTATTGGGGCCATTCTAGTCATATGGAGTACTTCACCACCATTGTCCTGCACAAATGGTCCCATTCCCATGGGTGTAGCAGCCCACTTGTTGCCTTCGGCGGATGAGCCTACTCGAAATATGCGGTCTGCTTTTTCATGAAACTGATCATAGCTCAATTCGTACCTGGCGTAGACCAGAGATAGCAGGAAGATGGTAATCCCCAGGGTAAAGTTCCCAATGCGGATCAGCCCGGACAATTTGTCCCGACGAAGATTCCTGAAGGTGAGTTTAGCAATCGCTTTCATAGATAGATAATTCGGATGTTGTATGAGTTTTTGAAAAGGTTTTAGCCTGAATAGGCTGAAATAACGGAACACCATGATCCAATAGCGAAGACTTGCTTTTCGATACCCCACACGCTGATTCTCCAATTCGAACCACTCGTGCAGATCACCTTGCACCTCTTCCAGATAGTATTCGGCACAATACCATTCCAGGAATCGGTCAGGCCACTCAGGAGGATTTTGTTGTGTCGGTTTCAAAAGATCAACTGGTAAAATCAAACTTCAATTCCGGCATCACTGACCACATGCGATTCCGGACTTCCCTGGCTTCATTCAATGTCTGATAACCAATAGAAGTGATCTTATAAAGTCTTCTTCTCCGGCCACCGCGTTCCTTCAAGGCCCCTCCCATGTAGGAATTGACAAAACCCTTCTTTTCCAGGCGGTTCAATGAAGTGTGAACGGAACTTAATGTCAGTTCCCTATTGGTTTGCCGTGCAATTTCCTCCACGATCGTCACCGTGTATGCATTGCCAGCCAAAAGCGCGGTAGACAACAGGACCAGTTCTTCTAATTCTCCTAAATGATTTCCTCTCATGGATATTAGTATTCTATTTGTAAGACTAATGTACGGCATTAATTTGATTAGTGTTGCATTTGTAAGAGTAATAGTTAAGAAAAAGGCCTCAGCGTGGTGCCGAGGCCAATCATTTCAATTATCACCCTTGTACGACAATCTGAGGATCCCATTGGTAATAACCTAATAAAACCGGGTAACCATTATCATCTCTTTGGTACACCGCAAACCGTACCTGATAATTCTCAGTACCTGCCTGAATCACATTGGCTTGAAAAAACCAAAACCTTTCCGATCCTACATGTGCAGGAAGAACGGCTGGATTTGAAGGAGAAACTCCTGATTTGGTGAAAGTATAACTGATAAATTCACTAAATACCTGGGAACCACCAAACCTGGGCATTCCATAAAGTAAAACCGCGTTCTCAAAATTATTGGATGCGGAACTCCCATGGAATCGCACTGTGTCTCCTACCTGAGCTGCAAAACTTAAATCCGCACCTCCCTGACCTGAAATAGCTGCACCATCTGTTACCACCATAAATGCATACTGATGGCCAATTTGTGATGGACTTTCTGGATTTTTGCTTGGGTTAGGGACGTCTTTGATTAATGTATCCGTATCAATGGTTACCTGAACATCGATTATATTATTCATGATTAAAAATTTAACCCCTACTCATATGGCTTTTCGGTATCGCCTTCTATCATGTCTGGACAGAAACAGTTCGTTGATTAAAGTGGGTTCTGCTCCACTTGTCCGTGCATCTTGAAGCTTCTTGATTCGCAATTGACAAGTCAAAGGTCAGGGAACCAGGATCGAAATAGACCATCACAAAAACGTATTGTTTTGGATAACGTGATTGGGGTATCGACCTGGTGACCCATTAAAATTCAGAACACAAAAAAGCCTGGCAAAAGTGCCAGACCCTTGATTTATCGTTAATTATAGTACTCTTTAATCCTTATAGCTACCCTGCCGGTATTTGATCTTACCTGACTGGGCATCTTGCCAAACCAGGGTCAGTACTTTGCCATCTGAGGTCATGCTGATCGGACTGTCAATATTGATCGATACGTTCTCCATCTCCCGTTCATCAGTCCACCCGGCCTGGTCGAGCGTGCCATAGCCATTGGTCAATTCATTAGAAGCTGTATAGATACCAGTCAAGCCGAAAATCTCGGTGTAGGCATTAGACAGATCCGGATAACCTCCCCGATGAACCAAATGCATTTCACCAGAAGCGGTAGCCATGGTCATGTTTCCCAGGTTTTGGTATTCATCCTTTAAGGCGGCCATCTTGCGGGCAAAGTGTCCAACCGGATAGTCTGCTACTGCCCATTGATGAAGAGAAGTATCATTTTCAGGTGCCGGATCGCCCTGGAAATTCACCGCATCAAAGGCATTGAAAGGTGCCACATTATAAGAAGTCATGCGCATCTTTCGGGTGTTTCGTTCCTTGTAAACCAGAAATAACGACCCTCCTACCTGGCCCAGGGTCATGGTACCATCCGTCAATTGGCCCACGGGTATTATCTGACCGGAAAATCCCTTTTCATCTCCCAGCATGGACTGCATAAAGCCATCTCCTCCTACCCAACAAAGCATCAGTTTTTGTTGAGCCGATGCATAATCCAAAAAGGATGACACTGCGAAACTTCCATGTGTTTTGATCTTCAGGCCTACAGGTTTGGACCACTTTCCTGACCCTTCTTTACTGATACTCAAAGACAAAGCCTGATGCTCATCTGAAGTGACCAGATAATAAATACCATTCAAGCAAGTCAGGCTTATGCCGTTTCCGGCAGGTATCCCAACTTCTGAAGGCTTGTCCCATTTTTTCTTACCTAAGCTACTTTGCTGCAATACTCCGTTTTTATCAGAAAAGACCATCAGTTCTTCCTTCTTTCCTGCAGCTACTTCAAGGAATTGACCTACTGCGAATGACGTTTCCTCCACCTTGCTCCAGGAAAACTCTTCGTCCCATAAAAAACGGAACCAATTGGCGTCTTTATCATTCTTTTCTAGGCTGCCCAGATTGAAATTTTCTTCTACCGTACGGATCAGATTGAAATGATTGTAAGGTGTTGGAATAACTGTTCCCGGCTTGATCATGTCTCCAAGCAATACGGTGTAGATCTGATTTGGGCCATCATAAGAAGTATCGTACCCTACTGCATCAAAATCTGCTTCATCAAAAGTGACCACCAATAACGTTCGCGGGGGCACATTAGACTGTTTCCATGCTTTCTTAGGATCAGTTAGCAATAGATCCACATCGAGGTTTAAGCCAATATTTTGCAATCCGGTGGCCATCCCGCCCTGGATGTTATCATAGGCAATCTGCCCCAGAAATACATGTTCCAACCAGGCCGACAATTGGGGTACTAATTGCGTACGCGGATTTGTATCGATGTGCGTATTGTAGAGGTAATGTCCATCGTTCCAGATATCGGGTGTGAACCAGCTGTACTCTGGCAGTGAATCATTGGCCACATCCTGCCAAAACTCGACATCACTCACGATCCTCTTCCAGCGACGCTCTTCCTTCTGAATGGTGTGAAAAGAAGCAAATGCATTGTGTTTTCGGTAATACCGTGATAAATCAGCCGCACCTTCAGGAGGAAACTGACCGATGGGAGGCGGTGTGGTTTTTGAGTAACCCGGAACTTTCCACTTCGGATTCCAGGGGTCGCCTGGATAGGCTTCCATATAGGCCTTCCAACTCACGTCTTTCTTTTCCAGTAAATCCACCAGGGTTTGCTGCATCAGAGGCGCTACGGGTGGGGTATCATTGGTCACCGCACAAACTTCGGCAGCCAACGAGGCGATGTAATTGGTTTGGGAAGGGTGAAAAGCACCAAAATAATTGGTCATATCCGCACCTGCGGAGGCTAGCTTTTTCAAAAATGGATTCTGGATCACATAACTGCGATACTGGTTTTCAAACATCACCGTAATGATGCGATCAAAGGGTTTTGCCATGTACGTGTTGGTTGTATGCTTGTAGCTTTCTAAACTAGTAAAGGCCCTTGAGCCGTGCAACTGCTAGGCAAAAGAAAAGCCCAGTCGGTACATGGGCTTTCATGCATTCAAGACTTCATTGATCAATTAGAATTTCTGAACGGATGCCTCAATGGTTCCCGAGTTGTTGTCTTTATCGCTATCAAAGCACCACAATGTGAGTGAGTCACCTTCTACAGGAGAACTGTTTTCTTCGTCCACACCAATCACAGAGAGGCAATAACCATAATCCCGGTCACCCATTGCTTTGCCCGGCTCAGCCGAGATGAATAATTGATATCCCTGACCTATGCGGCGAAGTTCAATCGAACGACAACTGGGAAAGACAATAAAATTGCACTCATATGATAATGGATAGTATTTTATCAATTAACGCTTTTAAGTTATTGCAAAGTTATTGTATGGCTACCGTGCTTGATGTACCTTAAGTTAACGTATTAGTAAAGAGGTAAGTAAAGTAATACCCCGATTGGGGTAACCGTGCAGCGATATGAAATAGCAATTTTGGGTAAAATAATTAACAATTTTAAAATACTTAATCATGGCTATTGAATCATCGACAGTTTCCCAAAACGGTAGTTTAATCCAAGAAAATGAATCTACTGATCGTATCATTAATGTTAGGTTAGGTCCAGATGGATCCATGGATGTTGAAAATATTACAGGGTTCGTAAATGACCCTGTTTATCTGAATGTCACGGAAAATTCAAATATGATCCGCTTCATGGCTATTATTGTTTGGAATTCCATTTCCGACCCGAATGATCCAGGCACTGGTTCGCAACCGGGAATTAGAATCAATAAATCACCATTACGTGCAGATACCGAAGCAAGAGGTATTCCTCTAATTGTACCAGGATCTACGGAAAACCCCATTCTTCTTGGTGAAATGAAGTTTTCAACCACAGTGGAGTACACTATAATTATTACCAATGGCACAGATTACTGGTACAAAGACCCGCAAATGACTATTACAACGGGCACTGTTGATGACCTAACCAAATAAATTCCTGAGCCAACTATTGAGAATCTACAAGATGATTAATCGTATGTCAAGAATAAAAAAACCCTATATGAAACTCTTTCTTATGGGGTTTTATTTTCTTGTTCATTTTCAGTTGTTCTCACAAAAGCAATCAACAGCTGATAGTTTAATGCTTATTTATCATAAGGAAAATAATGACTCCCTTAAGATCAAACTACTATTAAAATTGGCTTTCAATGAAGTTACAGACCTTCAATTGGCTTTAGAGTATGCCGAAGCCTTAATCCATTTAGGGGAATCCTTAAATGACGACCAAGCCATGTTCGAAGGTTGGCTTCAAAAAGGATATAAAAATTGGGGGCTGGGTTATCATGAAGTTGCTCTCAAGGCATTTATCGAGGCTGTTGATCTGGCGATAAAAACAAAGTATGCTCGAGGAGAAGGAGCTGCCTATAGCGCAATGGCGAGTTTATACGTTACCACTAAAAGTTATGAGTATTCATTTCCATATTTTAAAAAAGCAATTGAAGTATTGAGCAAAACGGATGATACTGTGGCACTGGCAAGCACCATATTAAATACCGGAGATGCTTTTTTAACAATTAAAGAATATGATTCAGCCCTACACTACTTTCGAGAATCCGGCAAAATATTTAACAAACTCCATCATCGTTCCGGGCAGGCATTTACATTAGGAAATACCGGTATGGCTTATGCCAACATGGGGGAAACGGAGCTGGCTGAAAGAAATATTAATCAAGCTATTGATCTATTAGAAGGTTTGGGAAATTTCTACCCAGTGTGCTTCTATCTGCTTTCGATGGCAGATATTTTTTGGGAACGTGGTGATATTTCTGAAGCCTTAGCCTATGCGCAAAGAAGTCTTGATCTGGCTGTTCAATATGAACTCAAGCAACAAATCTCAGATGCCAATCTCAAACTCTTTGAATTTTACGAAAGTCAAGGAAATTCAGATCAAGCCCTACAACATTATAAAGACTACATCGCTTATCGCGACAGTGTGATCAACCTGAAAAATGTGCAGGAAATAGCAGATCAGCGTACGGAGTTTGAAGTAAGTCAAAAGCAAAACGAAATCGATCTCCAAAACCAGGAAATTACTATTTTGGAACGGGAAAAAGAACTACAACGCACCTATGTAGCCATTGCTTTTATTTTATTGGTGTTATCTGGTGTTGTTATCTTGTATTTTCGGCAGCGCTTTTACAATACAGAACTCATGGCCAAGGCAGAGCGCAAGGAACATGAAGATGAAATCCATGGCCTCCTGAAATTTCAGGAAACTAAGGCGCTTCAGTCCATGGTGAAAGGCAAGGAAGAAGAACGCCAACACCTGGCCAAAGAATTACACAATCACCTGGGTAGCTTGCTGGCTACAGTTAAGGTTAATCTGAATGGATTAGACCAAAATCACGAAGAAAATAAACTGGACACGATCATTGGACTGGTAGATCAGGCTACACAAGATGTTCGTAACATGTCTCATGAGCTGCACATGGGCGTGTCTGAAAACTTTGGCTTGATCCCGGCGCTACAAGAGTTGGTCAATCACTTGCAGCAATCCAAGCAGATAAGAACCAAACTCTCCGCAGACCTGGGAGCGATTCACATTTCTTCAGAAGATGAGATAATGATCTATCGCATCGTCCAGGAGTTGGTAAGTAATGTGCTGAAACATGCGGGAGCGACGCAACTGACCATCTCCCTGACCGGCTTTGAGGAAGACAACCTGATCAGTATCATGGTAGAAGACAATGGTCAAGGATTCGATCCTGAGAAACTTCAAAAATCTGATAAAGGCATTGGGCTGGATAGCCTTGAAGCAATGATCCATCAACTGGAAGGTGAAATTCACATGGACAGTTCCTCAGGTCGGGGGACAACCATCAACGTGGACATCCCATTCGCCATCCCTGAAAATCAAATCACCTCATGATCAGTGTACTTATCGTCGACGACCATGCGTTGTTTGTAGAAGGTATGAAATCTATGTTCAAACCAACAGATGGTATTGAAGTGACCTGCACAACACAAAATGGCCATGAAGTTCCGCACATTCTGGAAGATCAAGAGGTTGATGTGATCCTGATGGACATTGACATGCCAATCCTCGATGGCATTGCCACGATGGATATGCTGAAAAAGAAAGGTTATGAGATCCCCGTTCTGATGCTTACCATGCACCAGTCGATCAAAAGGATCCGTGGATCGTTGGAAAGAGGGGCTCAGGGCTACATCTTGAAAGATGCTTCCAAGCCAGATTTGGTAGAAGCCATCAAAAAGGTGAGTCAGCGGCAAAATTATTTTCATCCAAAGATCAACGATCAGGTTTTTGATTATTTCCGGGGGAAAACAGCGGCCAAAAATACCTTGCAGGAATTGTCGGATCGGGAAATCGAGATCATCAAGTGCCTCTCCGATGGGATGAATACCAAAGCGATCTCAGAAGCGCTTTTCATCAGTGAGCACACGGTAAAAACGCACCGCAGGAACATCATGCAAAAGCTTCGGGTAAAGACTTCCGCGGAGTTGATCCGATTGGCGATGGAAAGGGAGTTGATTTGATTGAGGCCTAGTAGGGGAATCTAGGTGAGTGTATTTTTTTCCTGTTGTTTAATAGATTCAGAAAAGCGCGAGAAAGAGATACCGGTCTTTCGTTGACATGGAAAAGGTAGGTCAACAAAAACCGGCATGACGCGCTTATTTTAGCTGAGCTTTTTGCTAATCTGCAGAAAGTTCCAGATAGGTAATGACGTCTACGTATCTTGTGTAGTAGTACACTGTAACTTGCTGATCATTGGCAGTTACTGTTTCATTGTCTACGAAATATTCAAACTCCAGTGTACCCTCCTCTCCTTCGATTTTAAGGCTACTTGGCAAGTCTCCTGAAGTCCGGGTTGCTCCGCGGATAATACCTGTGAAGCTTTCGAGTCCTTCATGATCTTCAGGAGCGTACTCACCTAGCAGAAATTGTCCGTTGAAGATGATGTCCAACACTTCGGTTGATTCCTCTGACTCATAATAGATTGTAGCATATTGCTCCAGATAGGCACTTGCTTCATGCGATAGCGCTGCTTGTTCGGCGTTGAGAGAAAAGTTGCTGGAGCTCCCGCGTTCCGGGAAAGAAATGGTCACATTGTACAAAGGATAGCCAGCATCCTGCATTTCGGTGATCACTCCAAATTCATTCAGTTCATCATCATTGGGATCGCGGACCACAAAACCAGTCGGTGCTTCAGGTGTTTCCTCCAAAGTGGTTGGTTCTTCAACTTCCTGTTGGGCTACCTCCTCAACTTTTTGTTCACTTGTTTTTGGCGTACAAGCCACGACCAACAATAGACAACTAACAAGCAGCGTGAATGGCTTCATTATTCAATCAAAAATTCTCCTTAAGGTTCTACAATAATTATCCATAAGTTAGGCTACTTCTACTTTCACACCTGAAAAAGCCGCATTGCCTGAAATAGGGTCAACAAACTGATCATCGGTCAGGTCGTTGATAGACACACCGGCATGTTCTTCCGCAATTTTCCATTGGGTTCCTTTTCGGTTGTGTCCCCATCCATGTGGGATGCTCACCACACCCTGCATGACTTCTTCGGATATCTCTGCTTTGATCCGGACTTTACCTACGCGAGAAGAAACCTCTACTTCCTGCTGATTTTCAATCGCACGTTGAGCTGCATCTTCGGGGTGGATCAATAAGGTACACATATCTCTCCCTTTTACCAGTCGCAAGCTGTTGTGCATCCAGCTGTTGTTACTTCGAAGCAATCGACGACCGATCAATACCAACCCATCTTCACCCTGATCAAGGGACAATTTCTTCAACTGATCTACAAATAAGGATGGGGCCAAATCCACTTTTCCGGAATCGGTGTATATCCTATCCTGTAGCACCGGCTTATGAGGGCCTAGATCAACACCATGTGGTTCTTTTTTCAGTTTCTTCACTGAAAGGTTATTGTTGCTTCTTTTAAAACCTCCATCCAGCATGGTCTCAGGCGTCATGAATGGATCTTGTAATTTCTGGCTGAGTGATTGTTTTGAGAATCTTTTGGCCAATGCTTTAAGGATCTCCCAATCTTTCATCGCTCCAGGCTGCGGGTCAAATAATGCTTCGGAATATTTTGCTTGATTGTGGATGGCCAAGGTATGGAACACCACGTCATAATGATCATTTTCCAAACCTGTGGCAGGTGGTAAAATCACATCGGCATATTTGGTAGTTTCATTGATGTAAATATCAATAGACACCATGAACTCCATACTTTCCAGTGCCTTCTCTAATTGATTGCCATTAGGAGTAGACAAAACCGGATTCCCGGCAACAGTGAGCATGCCTTTGATGCCCCCGGCAAGTATGTCTTCCGCCATGGCGGCTACAGGTAATTCCCCACCAAACTCAGGTAGGTTTCTTACTGCACTTTGCCAGCGATTGAATTTCTTATAGGTACCTCTACCGGACATCCCGACCGTATCAAACGCTGGTGAAGGAAACATGGCTCCACCTTCTTTATCAAAATTGCCAGTCAAAATATTGATCAGGTTGATCATCCATTGACAAAGCACACCATGCTCCTGCGTTGAAAGCCCCATTCGTCCATAACAAACTGCAGATTCAGCTTCACAAAAATCAGCTACTAACCGTTTCACAGCTTGTGGGTCTATGCCGGTAAGTTTCTGAGTACTTTCAGGAGAATAGGCCTGAAACATCTCCTGAAGCCCCTCTTCATGTTCATAAATATCAGATAAGGACTGTACCTTTCCTTCCTCAAAGAGCACATGGATCATAGCCGCCAACAGATACACATCTGCTCCTGGCTTGATGAATAAATGCTGATCAGATTTATCTGCTGTTTCTGTTCTTCTTGGATCCACCACCACGATCTTTCCTCCCCGGGCACGTAAGTCTTTCATCTTTTGAGGCATCCCTCCTGCCGACATCAAACTGCCATTGGAAACCACAGGATTAGCCCCCATGCACAAGAAAAACTGCGTACGATTGATATCGGGAACCGGGATCATAGACATATGTCCAATCATGAATTGCGATGCATAATGATGTGGCAACTGATCCACGGAAGTAGCGGAAAATCGATTCCTGGTCTTAAGTGACCTGATAAAATTGGGGCCAAATAGCATGGCGCCAAGGCTGTGAACATTTGGATTTCCCTGATACACACCTAGCGCATCTACACCGTGCTGTTCCTGCAGTGCTTCGATCTTTTCTTCGACCAGATCGAAAGCTGCTTTCCAGGAAATTTCCTCCCAGCCATCGACGGTCTTTTTCACTGGTTTGGTCAGGCGATCCGGATCTTTGTAAATGTCCTGTAGTCCTGTGGCCTTAGGACAGATGTATCCTTTGCTAAAAGGGTCTTGCTTATCTCCTTTGATGGATTTGATTTCATCATCTACCACCTCGATCTCTACGCCGCACATGGCTTCGCAGAGATTGCAAGTTCTGTAATGTGTAAATGTCCCGGATTTCTTAGCCATATCAGTCAAATTATCTTTGTAAGATAATTCATTCATGACTTTTGAAGTATGTCTTATCTGACCATTGGAATGTTCTACATTTTTAAGAATACAAATCTGTTGCTTGCATCATCTCTACGGCCTCTTCTATGCTGGCAACCGGATATGCCTCCAAAGCACCTTGACCCTGATATAGCCTGGCTGTCTTACGGGCAGAAAGCTTACTGATGGCTGATTGTGGTAATACCACGAACAAGAACTTGATGCCATTTTCCGCCAATTTGGGTCGGGCCACATTTTTACGAAACTCCTGAACTTCGGGTCTAAAAACACCATTGCTATTACTGGTATCAATGATCCAACCGATTACGCCATTTTTTGGAGCATAATCCAGGATGCCGATCTCATAAACAGATGCTTTCCAATCATCTAAAGTAATAGAAAGTGATTCCCATGTATCGATTATTGTATTGATTTCCGAATGGTGGTGACCTACCACCTTACCCGGAATATTGTAGAGTTCATTTACCATAGCAATATATTTATCGAATTTGACGGATTTATGTTTCAAGAAACATTAATAAACCCGGTCGAATTTTCGAGGCCTTACTTCTAATAGAAAATCGGTATTTTGATATATGTTTCTGATAATACCTAAAACGTGAACCGACGAACAGCTTCCCTCAATAAAAAATCTACTGTGGCGATTACAGGAGTAAATGATCAAACAGACCTGGATAGCCCGATTTGGGCCATTAATTGGTTCAATCTGAAGCGATCCAAACTGTATACATTTTACAATGTAATGGTTTTTCCCCACGTAAAAAAGGTTGGTGGAAAGGCACATTTCAAAGGCTACATCAAAGAGAAATTGGAAGGAAATTCGGACTTTGATCGACAAATGTTGCTGATTGTAAAGTATCCGACAGCCAGTGCTTTCCTCCAAATGTTGACCAATAAATTATTCCTGCTAAAAAGTGTTCTGAGAATGAAGTCCGTAAGCCGGTTCATCTTCGGATTTACGAAACGAATCGGGGATCAACCCGCACCACCGGAAAAACCTACCAGGTACATTGGGAAAAATTACTACCTCGCTCACTTGTTTCAGAGCGAAAAAATATCGGAGGATGATCTCCTGTTGTTGAAGCCGCTTTTTAGTCAGTACAATTTGGTGAACTATTTCTCCGGTCTTAAAGCCGCAACGCTTTCCAGGATAGATGAAGGTGACAATGAACAGATGCAACCCTTTTTCGTGGATGGATTATTTGTCTTGGAAGGCTCAGATCGAGCGTCGTTTAAAATGCTCTTAAAAGACCCCATTTATGAAGCTTTTAAGTCGAAGTGTACGGAGAATAATGTGTATTTGGTGAAGCGGGTGATTTAGGGTTCGAGGGCCTCACCATTCGAGCGCCTCAGGGTTCGTTCGAGAGCTAAAGCAAAGAGAGTCACACGCTTCGAAGAGCCTCAGGGTTTGGGGTTGTTAATCCTCTTCCAATACAAATCCTTTTCCATGCACATTGGTGATGCGGATGGAAGGGTCTTTGTCCAGGTATTTTCGTAGTTTGTGGATGAAGACATCCATGCTCTTGCGGTTGAAAAAGTCACTTTCACCCCAGATGGATTGCAGGGCTTTTCTGCGGTCCAATACTTCGTTTTTCTTTTCACAAAGCATCAAAAGGATACGAGCTTCTTTTTCGGTCAGTCGTTGGACGTGGCCTTCCAATTCCAGCGAGTGATTGGAAAAATCAAAGGTGTATCGACCAATTTTATGAGCCGCCGGAGTTTCCTGATGTCGACCAGCACTTCTATTAATGATGGCCTGTACGCGGGCTATAAACAATTCTTCATCAATCGGTTTCACCACATAATCATCACAACCTAATCGAAAGCCTTTGAGCTTGTCCACTTTCAAAGCTTTGGCAGTAAGGAATATGAAGGGTGTATCCTGATCCAATTGACGAATCTCTTTGGCAAGGGTAAAACCATCTTTCGTGGGGAGCATCACATCTAAAATGCACAATTCAAATGCCCCTTTCTTGAAGGCCTGTAGTCCTTCTTCGCCATCTGTGGCCAGGGTCACCTGAAAATTATGGATCTCAAGGTATTCCCGCAGGATATAGCCGAAGCTTTCATCGTCTTCTACCAAAAGGATATGATTGGCTTTGCGCATCAGGTGGTAGGAAAGTAAAGTTGAAATTCGCTACCTTCATTTAAACGGCTGGACAAGGAAATGCGTCCTTGATGTGCCTGCACCAGTTTCTTTACATAACTAAGACCCAGTCCAAACCCTTTGGCATCATGAACATTGCCAGACTGTGAGCGATAAAATTTATCAAATATGAAATCCTGAATTTCCTGACCGATCCCGATGCCATTGTCTTTGATGGAAATTCGGATACCTTCTGTACTATTAGCCGTGACTATTTCTATTTTGGGCTGGTCGATGGTGTACTTCAGGGCATTGTCCAGCAAATTGTAAATCACATTGACCAGATGTGTATTGTCCCCCAATACTTTCGAAGGACTGGCCTCAAACGACTTGGAAATCAATGCTTTTCGTTGCTCTATGGTCACTCCCATACTTTCGATGACCGTTTCAATCACTTCGTGGATATCGACTTCCTTTTTATCCAGTGTAAAATTCCCGGAATCGATCATGGCTATCTGCAATATCTTATCCACCTGTCCCTCAAGCCGTTTACTCTCTTTGTCGATCAGGTTGATGTAATTCTCATGTTTGGCCTCATCCTCATTACCACCTCGCCGCAACAAATTTGCGGCCAGGTTGATACTGGCAATTGGTGTCTTGAATTCATGGGTGAGGTTATTGATGAAGTCGTTTTTGATCTCCGAAAGTTTTTTCTGCCGCTTGATCACTAAAATCGTGTAGGTGAAACAACCAATCAGCAGCAATATGAATGCGATGGACAGGAACATGGCCCCTTGCGACTGGGCAAATACGTAAGCCTCTTGCTGCGGAAAGAACAACGCCAGGTGATAATCTCCATAGTCCATACTCGGTGAACAAGTCAGGTTGGCCCATCCATGCCCGCGTTCTCTCGGATTCTCACAACTAACCAGATCAAAATCCAAACTGGCACCATCATCGCCAAGTACGAATTGAAATCCGGAACCTTCTTCTTTGTGTTCATACACCGCGTACTCATAGGGTGTGTCGATGTTATGATCCTCGAGAATAGGTTCGATGACTTCTCGCAAAGCTCCGTCAACTTTCGGCTCGTTGATCCCTCCGGTACAGGACAATCGAACACCGGCATCACTTAACAGCAACGAGTATTTCCTGTTCCCTATGAAGGATTCGGTCATCTCTTTGGAGGCAAGGTCTACTTTTTGTAAAAAGATCTGTCGATTGGTTTTGATGGATGATTGCAGGTTCAGGATCTGCAAAACAGATAGCCCTAAAAAAGCGACCAAAGCAAGGCTGATCACCAGATACGTCGACTTATTTCCCGGAACTTTTTTAATCATTTGCGCAAATGAAATGCCTTTCAATCTTCAAATTAGGGCTTTTTAAACCTTCGTTTAAAGTTTTTAACTTTTCGTTAACCAATTTAATCTTTCTTTAAATCACCTTAACCATGCCTTAAGCAAAACGTCTTTTGCAACCGACTAAGCTTGTGAAAAAAGAACATCGCAATGCTCAGCAATTTTTTAAAGCACTTCACCCGTAGCCTTCGCAACTTCTGGTTCCTTAACAGCATTAACCTACTTGGCCTTTCACTAGCTGGAACTGCTGCGATCCTGGTATTTCTATATGTAGATCACGAAACCAGCTTCGATCAGTTTCATGAAGCTAGTAAAAACATCGTCAGACTGGAGGCAAAAACCAATTCCGATGAATGGTTTTCCAATCTCGGGGTGGAACATGCCAGGGCCTTAAAAAATGGCACCTATCCTGAGTTGGAACGATTGACTGTCCTTAACCGAAGGTCCCGAGCATTCGTGGAAACCAACAATCAGCGTTTTGCTGAGGAAAACATCTATCAAACCTCAGTAGGATCTGCTTTCTTCGAAATGTTCGATTTTCCATTTGTAGAAGGAAGTCCCGAACAAGCACTCAAAGACCCGAAGCAGATCGTCCTTACCGAATCTACTGCCAGGAAGTACTTTGGTAATGCTCCTGCATTGGGCCAGATAGTCATCTATGATTCTACAAGCTACTCCATCGCCGGAGTGATTGCCGACCTGCCCACCCACACCCATTTCGAATTTGACTTGGTAGTTAATAGCGGCAGTTTTAATGGTACCGATCACTTTCATGGGAATGCCTACCTGAAACTCTATCCGGATGTTAATCGAAAAGTGCTTGAACAAAAAATCCTTGAGCTGGATGTGGCATACAATGAGTACCATGATCTACAAGGCGTTCGATTGATGAACATAGGTGACATCCATCTGAAGTCCGACGTATCTTTTGGCGCATCGGGAAAAGGTGATTTGGTTCAGATCAGAATCTTTCAGGTATTGGCCATTCTCATTCTGGCCGTAGCAGCCATCAACTACGTTAACCTGAGTTTTGCCATATTTCTGAATAAGGGTAAAGAACTGGGCATGCGCAAAATTCTGGGTGAAACACGAATGGAAATCATCATTCATCTTAGTTTACAAGCGGTAACAACGGCGCTATTGGCTCTTCCCTTCATTGCCTTGGGGTTGTACTTTTCCTTACCCTCATTTGAAGCATTGATGGGCATTAAAATCACGGCTTTACTGTTCGAACACCCTGCTTATATCTTTCTTGGCATTGGGCTTCTGGTATTGATCGGATTGCTCACGGTAATCTATCCACTAGCGGCCATCGGACAGATCTCTATTGGTGAAATGCTAAAATCCAAGCAACTCCTCAATGGCCATGGTGGTGTACGATACCGGAATCTCCTGATGTTCATTCAGTTTGTATTCCTGTTTGCTTTAGGCATCTCTGCCTGGTTCATGAATCGTCAGATTTCGTATCTGGATGAAAAGGACAAGGGGTTTGATGCCAGTCAGGTATTGAAAGTGCAGAATGCATATGATATTGGTAGTTATGAAGATTATCAGTTATTTAAAAACAGACTACTCTCCTATCCTCAGATACAGGGAGTGGCTTTTGGTCCCATGATGGGAGATGGCATGTCTCCGTTGAGTTATCAAACAGAGGGAAGCGAAGAAATCTATGAAAACCTGCTGTCTTATGGTGTAGATACGGACTACTTTGAAGTCATGGGCATTCCCATCCTGGAAGGTGATTTCAAAACGGTATTGGCAGGAGCGGACAATGGACAGATTGTATCGCTTGTCAATCAAAGTTTCATCAATCGATTTAACTGGAAGTCCGATCCGATTGGCAAAAAGATCACCTTGCGTCCCGGAACAGAAAATGAACTACACCGCAAAGTATCCGCAGTTTTCCAGGACTTTCACTTCTTTTCTTTCAAGGAAAAAATAGCTCCACAGATCATCTCCTTAAGACCCGACCCACAATTCGTCAACACCAATATACTGGTGAAGGTGGCCACGCCTGATTTCATCGGAGTGAGCAAAATGATTGAATTTGAATGGAACAAAATACAGCCGGGTTTACCCCTGGACCTTATCACGATGGAATCTGCTGTAAGAAAAATGTACACCAAGGAGCGACAAACCGCCACGGTGGGCATTAATCTTTCTTTTCTGGCCATTGGCCTTTCGATCATGGGGGTATTGGGATTCATGGTTTACCTGATCAGCATCAAATCGAAGGAGATCGTGATCCGAAAAGTGTTGGGGGCCTCCATTGCACAGATCATAAAACTTTTGAATCAACAACTGTTTCTGGCGGTACTTGCTGCTGGTGTAGTTGGAAGTCTGACCAGTTACTGGTTGCTCTCACGCTGGCTAGAAGCCTATGCCTATCGAATTACGCTGAACCCTGTGGCATTCTTGCTGTCTATCATGGCTTCGTACCTGACAATCATGGCCATCACCGCCTATCAGACCATTCGTTCTACGCGAGTTAATCCGGCGGTTGTATTGAAGGAAGAATGAAGTTTGTAAATGGTCTTTTCGCCTGTATTAAGCATGTTGAATTGAAAATAATATCCACCAGTTTTCGATTGCAAAGGAAATTACCTTTATTGGCTTGAAATTAATTCAACCTAATTGATGAGTAGATCAACCTTTATCACAGCCCTAGTACTTGTAGGAATGATGCTGTCCTGTACCAGTCAAACAGAAGAAGCCAAAACACCTCCGGCCGATGAGATCAAATTGAGTTTTGCCTTCATCGGTTGTAACCGCATTTCCTACACGGATAGAAAAGAGTCCAATGCATCAAAAGCCAATGTGCCAGCTGTCCGAAGAATATTCAAGGAGCTCACGGGTATGGAACGCAGACCTGAGTTGCTGTTCTTTCTTGGTGATATGGTCCTCGGAGAGCAGGATACTTCAGCTTTGAGCACACAACTTGATGCCTGGGTAAAGCAATACAAAGACCCAGCCTTTAGCGGCATCGCAACTTCTGGCATTGAACTCGTGGCTGTAACTGGTAATCATGAAATGCTTTTTTATGATGTGACCACCAAGGGGGAATACCCTCTAAAAGGGGCTACAGAAGATTGGCTTACCTTTATGACTGAATACATGCCATCAGACCGGAACCAAGTGCCATACGATTCACTGCTCAATGGCGCCACCTTTTCCTTTGTTCGAGATAGCATAGGATTTGTAGTCATGAATACAGACACCTACAATGAACCCAAATCAGGTCAGCAATATGGTGAAGAAGGCCGGGTGCCTTACAAATGGGTGAATGAAGAAGTATCAAGATTGGGGTCAGATCCTGGAGTCAAACACCTTTTCACAGTAGGTCACCGACCTTATTACGTGGATGGAAAATATGACACGCTACATGGTGGTTTCCCTGATGGCCCTAAGATTTGGCCAACGATGTTGGTAAATGATGTAGTGGCAATGATCGTCGCACATCAACACAATTATCAACGATGGCAACCAGAAGGTACAGGTATCTATGAAGTGATTTCGGGACAAGGTGGCACCTACAGCGGTCCCGATACACCGAAATTCTATGGATATTCAATCATTAATATCTATGAAAGCGGTCGCATCGAACTGATCACCAAGGGCTGGGACTTACCTAACCCAACCTGGGGTGCTGCTCCTCAAAACCCTACTACCACAAGGGACTCTACGACTTTGAGTTACAGACCTAATGCCAATCCTTATGATAATGGTACGACTGGAAAGTGACACTTCAAGCACCTCAGCACATTCCAAGTCACATCAACACTCCTCCCTTCGCCTTTATCGGTGCAGGGAGTTCTGTTTCACCTAGCATTTCACGCAGGTCAATTTCAATGGTGCGACACAGCGACATCATTGGGATGTCATTGGCCATGCCCATGAAGGGGTTTTCGGTGTAATCGCCTACTACTTCCATCATGACATAAACCCAACCGATCAATACGGAAATCGGAATGGATAGCCAGCCCCAATCACCCATTTTCAAAAGTTCGGGGATCATACTGAAGGGAAACAGTATGATGAATATCGCGACAAAATACCGGCTCATGTTGGCGTATTGTCGAGGCAAAGGAAACTTCTTGATCCGTTCGTTCTTTCCCTGATATTCGTAAAAGCTGCGAAGTACATTACCCATTTCCATGTGTCGGAAATCATCTATCAGGTTAATTTTTCTTAAAGCTGCCAGATCACGAGATTGTTCATTGATGATCTGAGTTGCAGTATTCGCATGATTGATCAGCCGGTCATGTTCATCAGGTGGCAAATAGTGCTTTAATTCTGTTTGAGTCGTCTCATCACCATATAAGCCAATGCCATATTTTTTCTGACGATTTTCCACAAACTTACCCAGGTACCCACCCTGACTGATGTGTTCCCATTCCGTAGGGATCAGAAGCTGACTTCTATGTGCATATAACCACCCGATATGTCGATAGATCAGTCGTTTTTTGATCTTTTGCACCTCATCCGACCTTAGTTTTTCCTGAGCGAATAAATTAGAAACATAACCATCCACCATCATACCCCACGCACGACTATCGTTCACTATACCACCCCACACTTTTCTTGCTTCCCACATGCGGTCATAAGCCTGGTTGTTTTTAAAACCTACATAAAAAGCTACCGCTGTACCGATCACCGACATGGGCAACCAGGGAATCGCAAAAGTGAGTAGTCCCAGATGATAAAGCGCAGATATTGACCCCATCATCAATGTCAGCCATATGATGTGATGTCGGGTCCATCTCAGCAGTTTACCTATTCCTACACCTTTGGTTACGAGCATCGTACTATTCTTTGCTCACAAGATAAAATGGTCGCATGGATCTGACAAATGATCCGCTCCAGCTAAACCCTTCTTATTCTATCATGTATACCCTGCTGCACCGCGATTTCCTTTTCTTTTGTATCTCGTTCAACTTTCCAGTAGTTATTCTTTAAGTTCTTTCTCAATGTGTTTACACCATTTGGTTACAGTGTTCAATTGTCCTAACCTTTTAGTTGCAATGGTTCTATCTAAATGCATTACGTCCTTAAAATCCAAAACCTATTCCACCAAAGCCACCGCCATTCAGATCGGGCGTATGACGGTCTCTGCCACGATTATATAGCTCACTCAATGAAGGATAATCCTCTCTTCCCTGACTTGTCTTCGCTCGTTTCCGTAACCTTTTCTCAAGTGCTTTCTTTTCGGCACGTCGTTCCATGACCTCCTGGATCAGTTGATCATAGCGCCCATGTCCTTGAGTTTTTAAAATGGCCATAGCAGCATCGCCAACGATCTCTACCGGATCTTTGACCAGAACCATCAGCGCATCTTTTACTTTTTCTGACGTGATGAAGGTCCTCAAATGGGAACAAGCCAACAGACGTAAATCGAATTGCCCTTCCTGTGTGGCAAAAATCAAATGATCTACTTTTCCCAATTTAGCCCAGCGATCAATGCGGGATCCTGATAATTTGAGCCATCCGGACTTGTAAAAGAGTTGCTGTATTTGATGCATAAGTAGTCGTTCAGTATTTCAAATATAGCCAACCCTAAGCCATCACCGAAACCATACTCAGTACCTTTTCAGCCAGGCGTTGATCACCTTCGATTGTCACTTGATCCTGAATCTGGCTTGGTCGCAAACTCTTGGTGAACAGCTTCCACGAGATGTCCAAAGGAACATTTACCGCGGCATCAAACCTATCTGCTTGCTCCACCAATTCCCATTGATCTGCTGCTCTTTTCAACCACCATGTTCCTCCGGCATCAGCATCAACCGTCACTCGAATGATCGTTCCATCGCTCGCTGTAACGTCACGAAAAGTATGTGGCAAGGCCAGCATGAATGTGTTGATTACCGGTTGAAAGAATTGCTGACTAAGAATGGTACGATCTTCCATGGCATCACGGATCTGCTGCTGATGATGCCATTTCTCGGTGTATTCCCGTGCTACGTGCATCCAGTTATAACTCGTGGCTTCACCAGCCCATGCCACAGAAAAAGCAGCTTCCTCCCATGGATCAAGAGTCGAGTAGTATTCTGAAACTTGTTCACCAGAAAGTTCGAGTAACATCACAAGCACAGCCGGACTCAATCTTTTAGTCGCCTTGACCCAGTCAGCATTCAGCTGATTTAGCCATTCAACCAGATCGCGGAAGCCCTTGATCTCAGGCGGGTTTTCCCCGAAATAGTAATCGCGTTGCATCGATAAGGCCCTTAAATTTCCATCCAGTAAATGCGTGGCAACATCTTTTACTTTCCAGTGTTTTGCTACTGTCTGCTTATTCCAATCAGTAGGTTCCAGTTGTTTTAGAAAATCGATTAATAGATGATCCAGCGGCTTGAATAAGGGCCTGGCATCAACTGGAATCTCCGACTTACTCATCAGACAATGGAATAAGCCTTGCGCTTAGATCAGGGTCCTGCATATCCGGATCTAATGGATAGATCGGTCGATTGATGCGTTTATAATCCAATCGTTTCAGATCCTGGTCCACCCCACCTGGGGTTAATGCCATGACCCAATCCGCCCGGATATCATAGAGTTCGGGAACCAGGTATCCAATTTTCACAATGACAATGTCCGTTTCCAACGGATTGAGTGTCAACCTCGTAAAATCCTGAATCTTATGGTAAGGCTTGCGCTTTTGGGTGACGATGACACTGATGGTGCCGACCTGAACTACAACTTCCGTCTCTGCGTGAATATCACCTGGCTCAATCGCTTTTACCACCCCTTTGAGCCGCACTGGAGGAGCAAACCTGTCATCAATTTCAGCGCCAACCACTTCATCGACTTCTCCACCAACTCCGACGGCTACCGCTTTTTCCACCAATTTGGGGCCAGGGATGGAAGCATAGATGACGGATGGTCCGTTTTCCTCAAAAAATTCTGGTCGTTCGAGCAATTGTTGCAGCGTCCAGGAAACATCGCCAGCGCCACCAGCCGTCGGGTTATCGCCCATATCACTGATCAGATAGGGAACTTTATCACTAGCAATGGCCATATCAAGACTCGCTTCCAGTGTGGCAGTAGGGGCTACAAATTCAAACCGCTCCCGTTCCTCCCAGAATGATTTGGCCAGGGCTTCTGCAGATTCTTTTACAGATTGTTCGTCATCGCCAACTGCCATCACTACCGCATGATTTCGTGGTTCATCAGCCCAGGCGTAGCCTACCCATATCGCAGCGTCGATCACACCTTCTATTCGTGTGAGTGGGTCTACTTTGGCATAAAGACTTTTACCTGGATCGATTCTCGTGCTTGTTTTCTCTCCCGGCAACAAAATTGGTACACGGATCCAGGCTTTGTATTTTGGTTTTCCCTTGCCACTTTCTAATCGATCGAGCAGGTTTACCAACGCCCTCTTTTTTGATTCAATTGCATCCTCGTGTGGTGCCATTCTGTAGCAGGTGATCAAGTCTGATTGCCTGGCCAGTTTCTGAGATACATTTCCATGTAAATCCATGGAAGTGGAAATCAACGTATTCGGGCCCACTACCTGGCGGATCCTGGAGATCATATTTCCTTCAGGATCATCCATTCCTTCGACGCTCATGGCGCCATGGATATCAAAAAACAAACCATCATAAGGCAAATTTTCCTGTAACATGGTCAGTGTTTTTTCCATCAAGGACTCATATGTTTCTCTGGAAACAATACCCCCAGGTAAGGCATGCCCCCGAAGGGTCGGGAACCACATGGCGCGTGATCGATTAACCGAGTCCTGATCCAGAAAAGGGTAATAGGTAAACACTTCTTCACCAATCCTGGAATGGAAGGCATCTTCATAGGTAACAGCAGGAGAAAAAGTACTGGATTCAATCGCAAGGCCAGCGATGGCTACTCTGGGCAAAGACTTTTGGATTTCTTCTTCCTGGCCTTGCGAACCGCAGGCAAGAAGTGCCACACTAACCAATAGGAATAAACAGAGACGCATGAACCAATTAGGATGTAAAGCTCTGAAATTAAACAATTCGTAGCAGGAGAAAGCAAAGGAATGTATAAACCTGTACGAATAGTGCTGTAAGTGGCTTTAATGGAATCAACAAAACATCAGCTAAACTCCTATAAATCCGTATCTTAGAAAAGTCGATGAGGACAAGCAGCACTTATAAAAAGAGAAGCAGGCCAATCAACCGAACTGGAAGCCCATTCGGTAATGGAAGAGGAATAGCGGGTCCGAAAGCGCTGCATTTATTTCGGTTGGAAGATCAAGTCAATCAAAGTGATCGGGTGCGGCATGGCAAGCTGTTGCAGCAAAAAGCCTATCTGTTCACCACACAACTCAAGAAAAACGGGCAAGACGAGTCTCCCAATCATCAAGTTGGAAAATACATCCCTTCCAAAGGAGCAGAGATCCACGTATACGAATCCCCGCATGGCAATAAGAAAATCAAAGGACAATTGTCGGTCGGTCAAACCACATACCTCATCAATAGCCACCACAAGGCCCTAAAAGCCCTCGAATTGCTTCGGCAACATCGAGAAGCCAAAGGATTCAGTTAGATGGAGTCCATGCTGATCTGTTGGATCGAAGCGTTGAACCCCTCGAATGAAACTGCTCCTGAAGAAAGTCCTGTCAAAAAGAAACACGGAGATGGAGATGGTGAACCAGGTGTGAATCCATCAAATACTCCTTCAGCTTAAAATCAATAAAGCTATTGTCGCTCAGGAAAGAGCCGAAGAATGTCTGCTTCGTTGGCTGCACAAATCCCTCTTTCGGTAATCAATCCCGTGATCAGCCGCGCGGGAGTTACATCAAAACCATAATTGATCGCAGGACTATCCGGAGGGGTCAACAACACCTCTTTGATATCACCTTCGTGTAATCCCCAGATGGATTTTACTTCCGAAGCACCACGCTCTTCTATGGGTATTTCCTTAACACCATCCCGAATGTTCCAGTCAAAGGAAGAAGAAGGTAATGCCACGTAAAAGGGAACCCCATTGTCATGGGCTGCCAGTGCTTTCAAATACGTTCCAATTTTATTGGCCACGTCGCCTGTTCGGGTGGTACGATCTGTGCCTGTGATCGCCAGGTCCACCTGGCCATGTTGCATCAAATGCCCTCCGGTATTGTCCGCAATCACCGTATGAGGAACACCATGTTGACCGAGTTCCCAGGCCGTAAGTCGCGCTCCTTGATTTCTCGGACGTGTTTCATCTACCCACACGTGGATATCATACCCCTGATCAAATGCTTCATAAATTGGCGCCGTAGCACTACCATGATCCACAAACGCAAGCCAACCCGCATTGCAGTGGGTAAGAATATTGATGGTGCCTTTCTTCTTTTCGGCAACTTTCTGGATTAACGACAAACCATGCTCTCCCAATCGCTTGCAAAAGCTTGCATCTTCATCCGCAATTTGATTGGCTATTTCGCGAGTATATACAACCTTCTCCTCGACTTTATCAGTACTATCAATGGCTTTCAATTGTCGATCAACTGCCCACTCCAAATTGACAGCTGTGGGGCGTGTGGCCTTTAACTGTTGCGCTAACTGTTGGATAGATAGGTCGAAATTATCCGAGAGCGAAGCCTCCTTAGCTGCCAGGTACATGCCGTATCCGGCAGCAGCCCCAATCAGGCCTGCTCCTCTCACATGCATGTCTTTGATGGCCGTACACATCTGTGCAACCGTTGTAATATCTTCCACTACAAATTGATGTGGAAGAGTCCGTTGATCAATGATCTGTACAATTTCAGGTTGATCCTGTTTCAACCAGATGGTTCGAAAATGCTGCTCCTTAACGTTCATTATCTGCAATTTATCGAATGGTTGTTTCAAATCGTCGACTTTCATGCGGCAATCCCGTAAAAGATGGTGAGATTGAATAATCCAAATCAGCCTGTTAGACAACACTCAACCCCAGCTATCGACCTTTGATGATTTAATGCTGGATCTAACATGTTAAACAACTGCTCACAAACGACAGGCCGCGGAGACCTATGGCAAATTGATTTAAGAAAGCGACACGAATTTCTCTCCCAATTGATGGTCGCCATTGGTTGGGACTTCCTTCCTCCCAATAGTTTTGATCTTGACCTGACCTGCTTCCTGCTTGGAGATGATGGCAAATTACTTTCCAAAGAACACCTGATCTTCTACAATAATCTGGTCTCACCTGACAAGGCTGTAGAACATAGTGGTGATAATAGCGATGGCAAAGGAGACGGTGCCGATGAAATTATTCTGGCTGATTTAAATGCGCTTGATCAATCAGTACATGAAATTGAATTTGTTGTATTTATCGATAATGCCGGAAGTAGAGACCAGGTATTTGGACTACTGAAACATGCTTTTGTCGCAGTGGAGGATGTCGGAAACCACAAAGAATTACTTCGATATCGCCTTGATACGGAATGCCCTTCAGCCAGTTGTGTCAACCTGGGCAAACTTCAGAAAGAGCGAGGAGAGTGGAAATTTTTGGCTGAAGGAACTTGTTCGGACCTTAATCTGGAAAATTATTTACAGTTGTTGGGTGCTTAATCAAGTTCGTACCACTCAGGTGTTGGGAGGTTTCTTCTACGGCCCTCGTCCACGGGCGCATAAAATTCAGCGAGGTACCAGACAATGATCTCTTCATTCTCTCCCAGTTGCCAAAGCCCCTGTGTCTCTTGCATCCACTGAATAGTTCCTCGCCATCCACTGGCTGTGGCTTTGTTTTGGGTGATCAATTTTGCAGAATGGCATCCCGTACAATTGCGAATCACCATGTCCAAACCCGGACCGTCCAGCAATCCGGTTGGCGTATGTACGCCATCTACAATTTCTGATGATTTGATCATGGTTAAAGACACTTCCTCTTCTGTAGCATCACTCCAGGAAGCCACCCATTCAGGGTTTCCGTTGAGAAACAATACGCCTACAAACAGGAATGCCACTAAAAAGGTCAGCCCCACAATCAGGTTGAACAGCTTTACCAGTAAATTGATAAGTTCCTTCATCGATTAGTTGATCTGGACCGCAATTCGGTGACAAGCATTGTTCAGATATCCTTTTGGGTTCCAACCTGGAAGGACCAATGGTTGTGCCAACCCATTCGAATCCGTCGCTCGGGCCCACACTTCATAGTATCCTTTTTCAGGAAAATTGATTGCTGCTTTCCATTGTTGCCAGGCAAGACGATTCACAGGTTTTGACAGGTCGCAAGACTCCCAGGTAGCTCCAAAATTGATGGAGTATTCTACTTTTGTCACTTCTAGTTCCCCAGCCCAGGCCTGTCCATTGATCTCAAGTAATTTTCCACGCTTCAGCATGGCTCCTGTTTTAGGATAGGTGATCAGCGATTTGACTGGCATGGACTCAATGATGCACATGTTTTCATCAGCCACCTTAGTTCCCGGAGCTACGGGTTCGCAGGGTACCCGATAGGAAGAACCACCCATCTTAGCTCCATCATGGACCTGATCGCGCACCACTAATTTATGCAGCCACTTGCCCGAAGCAGACGCGGGCCAACCTCCTGCCACCAACCTTAGCGGAAAACCATGTGCCAGAGGAATGTCTTCACCATTCATGGCATAAGCCACCATTGTTTCTTCCATCATGGCTTTTGAAAGAGGAACACCCCGAGAAATCGGATCTTTGCTTGCATCGCCACTCAAATGCGTATCCCTGCCATAGTAACCGATATAAACCGCGTCATCTTTGATCCCAACATCTTGCAGCAAATCTCTCAGACGGACCCCTGTCCATGTAGCACAAGCCACCGCTCCAATCGTCCATTGATTCCCTTTCGCAGGGGGATTAAATTCACTCCGCCCATTACCTCCGCATTCCAGGGTTAATTGATAGGTATGTGCTTCAAAACGTGATTTCAGGTCCTGCAACGTATAAGTCCTCCTACGGTTAGCAGATTCTCCTTCAATGGTCAGTGTCCACTGGGACACATCAATGTCTTGCGGTATCCTGCCATTATTGCGAATGAACATGCGATCTGCAGGAGTAATAGGATCGTTCAGCAAGTGCGCCTGCGCCTCCATGTTCCAGGGACGATCATTCAACAGCACCATTTCCGCATGCTTCGAAAAAAGCTCATAAGGGTCCTGAATACCCAACAAGTCCATCCCTTTTGGTAGATTTCTGGCAAATACAACATCCAGTCCCAACCCCAGTGAAATTCCTCCAAGGGCGGATTGGCGTATAAAAGATCGTCTATTGGTCATGTACTCATCAGGGTTTATGGCTCATGGCTAAAAATAAGTTATTTTGGTTGGTTGAATGATACCTGAACATATCTTGATCTCTTAGAACCAGCCATGAATGCAACTGACCTGACGATCACACTCCTTAGTTGTGCCTTTTTCATGGGCCTGGTAGCCTATGTTTCTTATCTAAAAACCAGGGGGCAAGCCAATTCTCGTGAAGGATATTTTCTGGCCGGCAGAAGCTTATCCGGAATTTTCATTGCTGGTTCATTGCTACTCACCAACTTATCCGCTGAACAACTTGTCGGCCTGAATGGATCGGCATATGGCAGCAACCTGAGTAGCATGGCCTGGGAAGTGACTGCCGGATTGGCCATTGTGATCATGGCACTCGTATTCTTACCGAAATATTTGAAAGGTGCGTTCACCACTCTTCCTGAATTCCTGAATACACGCTTTGATGATGATGTACGGCGATTGTCCGTGATTCTTTTCATGCTGGGGTATGGTCTCATCACCATTCCTTCCGTTTTGTACTCTGGATCAATCGCAGTACTAAGGCTATTTAATGTACCCGACTTGCTAGGTGTCGGCTACTCATCAGGACTCATCATTACGATCCTGATCATCGGTATCATTGGCGCTCTTTATGCCATTTTCGGAGGACTAAAAGCGGTTGCAGTTTCCGACACCATCAATGGCATCGGCTTATTGATCATCGGTCTGCTCATCCCCGTATTGGGACTGATTGCTTTGGGAGACGGGAATTTCTTTCAGGGACTAGAAACACTCACCACCACCAAGACAGAAAAACTCAATGCCGTGGGTGCTGCCACCGATCCCTTGCCCTTCGGAACGATTTTTACCGGAATGATCTTCGCGAATCTTTTTTATTGGGGTACGAACCAATACGTAATACAAAGAACACTTGGTGCGGCGAGCCTGAAGGAAGGTCAAAAAGGAGTGATTCTATCTGGCTATTACAAAGTACTGGTACCTTTCATGATGATGATTCCCGGCACCATTGCTTTTCACCTTTATGGTCCCGGACTAGCTACCATCGATCTGGCTTATCCTACTTTGGTAAAAGACCTGCTACCTACTTTCATGGCAGGGTTCTTTCTGGCGGTACTGCTTGGAGCGGTATTCAGTTCGTTCAACTCGCTACTGAATAGCGCAGCAACCATGTTTGTACTGGATGTCTACGAACCCTTACGCCCCGGAAAGTTGTCCGAAGTTCAGGTCATCAAAGTAGCGAAGATCGCGAGTGTAGTGATTGCTGTTCTTTCATTCGTCGTTTCGCCCCTGCTTCAATATGCGCCGGAAGGCTTATGGCAAATCATCCGCATCTTCACGGGATTTTATAATATCCCAATCATCACCGTTGTGTTGGTGGGCTTGTTTTTCAAACGTGTGCCTGCCCTGGCAGCCAAAGTCTCCATCGTTTTCCATGTGATCGCCTATGCTCTACTCCGTTTTGTCATCGAAGTTGATATTCATTTTGTGCATGTCTATGCCATCCTGTTTGCCATAGAGTTTGCCTTGATGCTACTCATTGGATATTGGAAACCCAATCAAAAAGTTTGGACACTAGCCAAGAATGACGAAGTGGACATGACCCCCTGGAAATATGCTTATGCCGCCTCTATCTGGTTGATCGCAGCTATCGTGATCTTGTACCTTACTTTTTCAAAAATAGGACTTGTGGATGGCATTGGAGCAAACTACTTCCTGACATCAGGAGCAGTAGTAGTCCTTGCTGGGATCGGAAGTTGGTGGAGTGTGAGGAAAGACCAACAAACGTAGCACTTCCTACGGCAGGCCCGCCGGTGCCGGCTCGCCTTGCTGCGAAGCGGGCCTGCCACGAAGGATTGCGGGGAGGGCGCCCCAATTACTTTTCAAACAATAATGATCAACCCGAAGCAATCACCAAATATCAAGAAAGCAAGGATACCCCTGCCGCAATTTGGATCGGGATCGGTGTAATGGATTGATTGAATTTCTCCTGATAGGCCTGATCAAGCGCATGAATGAAGTCTTCTTCTGTCCCTTTTTTGACCAGATTGATCGTGCATCCACCAAATCCACCACCTGTCATGCGTGCACCCAGCGTATCGGGTCTTGCATTGGAAAATGCTGCCATAAAATCAATTTCGGGGCAGGTGATCTCATATTCGAACTGCATGCCTCGTTGTGACTGTTTCATTAATTCCCCAGCATGATGAATATCTCCCTTTTCCAGTGCTTTGGCAAAGGCATTGACGCGAGCATTCTCTTCTAACACGTATTTGCAGCGTCGAAAAATCAGCTCCGGGAACTCATCTTGTAGCGTATATAATTGCTCCAGGGAGACATGACGCAAAGTACTCAATCCGGGAATGTGCTCTTTTAATATTTTGACTCCTTCTTCACATTGTTGTCTGCGCTCATTGTAGCCAGAATCCGCAAGATTGTGTGTCACATTGGAGTTGCACAACACCAAAGAATATTCTTGTAACTGGAATGGAAAGTAATCGAAATCCAGTGATTCGCAATCCAGCCGGAACGCGTGATCTGCTTTTCCCAGGACACTGGAGAACTGATCCATAATCCCACACATCACCCCTGCATAATGATGCTCCGCTAATTGGGCTATCTGTGCCATCTCTACCCTGGGGATATCCAGACCAAATAACGCACTCAAACCAAAGCAAGTACCACACTCTACTGCTGCTGAAGAAGACATTCCTGCACCTCGAGGCACATTTCCTGTAAACACGACATTGAACCCTTCAAGCGTTCTCCCAGTCGCTAAAATTTCCGCAGCAACTCCCATAAGATAGTTTTCCCAGGAATTAGGAGGCTGTGGCTTCATTTCAGATAATTTGAAATCATAGCGTGCATTGAGGTCCATGGCATACAGACTACAATCCTCAGATGCCCCAGACTTACCTAGTGCGAACTGGATCTCGTGTCCCACTGCTGCTGGAAATACGAAGCCACCATTATAATCTGTATGCTCGCCAATGAGATTGATCCGACCTGGTGCTCTCACCACCAAATCAGGCGCGGAACCGAACTTGTTCTGGTATGCTTGTACGACAGACTCCATAGTGCTCAACAATTTTGAGGGTGCAAATTAATCACCAGAAACTTATTAGTAGCATATAGTAGCATAGCTTAATTTATTCCTTAGAAATAACAACCTTCATACTCATCAGTTCTGGTTTAGTCAAAGCCGCAAGCAGGAAATAGGCCACACTTCGGCGACTGATCGTCAAGTTTGGTTTTTGTTCATTCGAAAATGATTCACGAACCTTTTGTTTTACAGAAGAATTGGTCAAACCGACAGGTTGCACGATTGTCCAGGGAATGTTGGACGCTTCAACTAATTGCTCTTGTCGAGCATGGTCCTGGTAAGCTACACCAATGTTGCTGTTATTGATGAACCAGCTGAACCAACCAGGAATATCATTAGCTGTCTCGCCTACTCCCCATGCAGAACAGACCACTAAACGTTGGATGCCTAACGTGGTTATCAAAGGCAAAAGAATCTTCATGGTATCGGAGAGCAAAGTGGGAGGTGTTCTTAGCCTGGACCAGGGAAAATCAGAGTTTCTGGATACATTCAATACACTGATTACCCCTTCACAACCTTCCAGTGACCTGCGAAGGTCTTGCTCATTGGTTGTATCTCCTTCGAGGATATTCAAGCCTGGTTGAGGATGAATTCGACTGGTATTTCTGGCCAGGCACGTCACTTCATGGCCTTCCTTTAATGCTGCTGCCAGCACTAATTTCCCTGTTCGTCCTGTTGCTCCAAGTAAGCAAATTTTCATGAACCTCACTGTTTGGTTTTGCCACTAATGGAGTTCAAAATTACGCTAAGTGGTCACAGGAAATACCAAAGAAACGCCCAAAGTTACTGAGTGAAAAATAGAAAAGAGTATGCCAATTGACATCCCCTAATCAAAAAGACAAGATCGAATCACGACTGTTCGGCTTGTGCTTTCAATTCCTGATTCATCTTTTCAAAACCAGCAGCGGTACTGGCATGGATCTTCTTCATGATCATACCGCTGAATAAGCCTTTGAAGGTTTCGTAATTCGTGAATTTCACCTGATTCGGCCCTAGCTCTTCGATGCGGAAGCCATGCGTTCCGTCAAAAATACCGGGCATAAACAATCGACCAATCCAGATCAATTCTTTGTTTGGTTCCGCTTTCAATATCCTGGGCTTAAAGACCATTTCTTTCCCGTCATTATCAAACGTGTTTTTGAGTTTGGTGCCTGTTTCTGCCTTCCCCTCACTCTTGATGATGAAAGAATTCCAGTTTTCCCAGTTGTCAAAGTCTGTCAATACCTGCCACACTTTCTCCGCGCTGGCATTGATGATGATTGATTTTTCCAGACTTCTAAGATTTTGTGATTGTGCCATAAGTCCCGCCGTAAAAAATGTAAATGTCGTAATTGCTCGCATGATTATTACTTTTTGATCATGGAGCTAAGCTAGCGGAGCCAAATACTGAAAAACGTTAACAAAAGATAAGAATGGAAACGACCTTTCAATTCAATTGAAATTGCGTGTTTGTTGAAGTGGTCTTTTTTTCGATTGAGAAATATCAAAGGTTTATGGTTCCTGGTTTTTGGTCGAAGGTTTCACTAAAAACTAAAAACCATAAACTGAGATCATCTCCTTTCCAATAAGCGCTTCCTGATCCTGCTAAGAGAAACTGGGGTCATGCCCAGGAATGAAGCAATGATGTGTTGAGGGACACGATTGAGAAGATCCGGTTCATTGGCCATGAATTTCTCATATCTCTCTTCCGGACTGTCAAGCACAAATGAAGAAAAGAAATGCAGCAGGTGGTTGAGTCGGAGTTGCGTATAAGTCATGATGATAAAGGATAGATCTGGAGATTGCTGAAAGATGGCTTCCAAATCTTCCTTGCTTATTTCGAGTCCTTCGATTTCCTCTATGGTTTCAAGCACCAACAAACTAGGCTTCTCAAACAGATAGCTTTGAATAGAACCAGCAAACATCCCTTCCTTGAAAAAGAACAACGTCTTCTCCTCCCCGTCTTTATATCCGTGCAATCGGGCCAAGCCCTTGCTGATAAACACGTAGCTATTCGCAACCGTCTCCGTGTCAATGATCCGCTGCTTCTTTTGATAAGTCACCGGCTTGAATTTGGATGCAGCCATCTCCCAATCTTCATCCGAAAGAGGTCTGATGGCACGTAGGGTTTGGAGGAGGTGGGTGTGGGGGGACATGCCTTAATATAATTCAAGACGCCCAACTATTGAAAAGCCAGAACGGTGAACCTTTTCCTGGCCTGGCTATATTCCTGGACCTCTCGAATTTACAGTTATTCCATTACGGTACTCACCCGGACATAGTCAATTTCGGCTGTACTGCTGTAGGCAGTCATCGCGAGTGACTTGTTTATTTCTAAATTGTTATTATGATCCGAGAGTACCCTAGTACCATTGATGTAATAACTCAACTTACCATCTTGAACAACTACCTTTAATAAGTTGTAATTCCTACTTCTCAACACACTGGTTGTTTTCCATTTGGATTCCTCAGTATAAAACTGCTTTTCCCCAATAAAAAAACGGCTCCATTTATTACCCATCAACCAAGCGACACCTATGTGTCCATCGTTAGATTTTTCAGTAATTTTCAATTTTGTCTCAATTACAAAGTTTTTAGTCTTTATAAAAAAATCGTCACTAGTGATCGCCCGAAATTCGTCTGTGCCCACCAAAGTACACTTTCCATTCTTAATTTTTGCATAACTGGTATTTAGATTATTCCAGCCATTGCGATTCGAAGTGAACCCATCTAAAATATCAAATTCTATCTTTCCACTAACGTAAGTTCGCATGGTCTTACCAGGTGATGGCGAATACGCCACATACAATAATTCACCTTCCCTATCGTAAGATTCTGATTTAACTAGCCGTTTCGATTTATCGTACCACTTTTTGGAAGAGAGTTTATCACCATTATAAGCGGTAACAGACCTTGCATAGCCTTTAGATTTCAGATTGGACAATCGATTATTGCGATCTCGATAAGATATTTCGATATTTCTACCTGACTTGTCATAATCGTAATTTACAGTAGCGTAGCCTTCGGAATTATTAACGAGATTCCCACCTACATTTTGATAAGAGATCAAAGTCAAGTTGCCTTTTTCATCAAAAGAATTCAAGTATTTATGGTAACCTTCTTTTGATCGTATTTTCTGATCCAAGGCATTGTAATAGCTTTCTTCGATAACCTTACCTCTATAGTTAAATTTACTCCTGGCTATCGCATATCCCAATTCGGCATTGATCAGCTGGTCGGTCTGGTTTACGTAGTAGGTTTTAATGCGATTTCCATGAGCATCGTACTCGTATCGCTTTTCAGCAGCAACGCCTTCAATTTTTGCCAACCTTCCATCCTTCCTTAGGTTTGATTCACTAATCAGTCTCCCGATAGGATCATAAGCTTTTGAACTCTCAAAAACCCCGTCAGTATTTTGAGATTTTGTTTCGCCATTGGCTTCAAAGTATCGTTGAGAAATGAGTCGGCCAGACTTATCATAGTCCATCTTCACTACAGGAACGCCGTAGTTATTTTTGTCTGTGGGTTTTAAGTCATCATTGAAGAAACTTACTCTTGTAATATTTCCATTTCTATCATAAACATATGAAACAGAGGAATAACCATCATCAGTGATGGTGGCCTCACTATCTTTATCAATGTACGTTTTTTGTAAAATCTGGCCTTTTTCGTCATAATTAGCATACCAACCAGCATATTGTTTTTTATTTAATGCGGGCTTTAGGTCCTGGTCATAATACTTGAGTTCCACGACCTGACCACCCTTATATTTATACTTCGTAATGAGATAGCCATCAGCATAGGCCCCATCCTTATTGATCCTCGCAAATTCTGTTTGATTTCCCTGATCATCATATTTAGCCTTCCAGCCTGCATAACCCTCACTTTGCATGACAGGCAGATTATCTTCATCATGATAAAGTACAGACGTTTTGTTTCCTTTAGCATCATATTCTGAAATAACCCGGGCGTAGCCAATTTCTCCAGAAGTGAGTGTACTGTCCAAGCCAAGAAATTCTCTGGACACCTCGTGACCTAAATTATCGTATTCGTACTTTATTCCTGAAATTCCTTCCTTGCTCAAAGTAGGCTCATTAGACTCTCCATAGTAACCAATCTGGGTTGTGTTTCCTTTTTGATCATATCTGGTTCTGGTAATCGCAACATTTCCGCTACCTACAACAGGTTTTCCATCAACACCAATTCGAGTAAATTCGACCACATTACTTCTTTCGTCGTATTTAGCTAAATACCCATGTGTTCCATCCCTCTGCAGACTTGGTTTTTTTTCCGTATCAAAAACCCGAAAATCAATGGTATTCCCCAAACTATCTCTTTGGATTTTGAAACCGGCATACCCGCTACCTGAATAGGTCAATTCATTTTGTGGATTTCGGAACCACGATTCGGAAATATTCCCTTTATCGTCATACTCACTGGTGATGATTGCAATGCCGGACGTGCTGTAAGTGATTTGTCCCTGGGCGTCGTAGTATACGGTGGAGGTTGTATTTCCAAACTCATCGTATTCATATCTCTGACCAGCCACTCCATTATTTGACGCTGCTCGTTTCCCTTCTGTATCCAGATAAAAATGATAAAGCTCATTACCATTTTCATCGTAAGCAGATTCCCAACCGAAAATGCCAACTTCTGTGATCATCGGATTATCCTCGTCATCATAATATTCCTCACGGATTGGATTTCCATATTCATCATAATAAACTACTTCATATGAATGTCCTTGTGAATTTCGAGTCAGGCCCCCTTCCTTATCTATCCATGACGCACGGATACGATTATCTTCAAGATCGTATTCATAGGTTTTACCAGCAAAGCCTAATTGGGTTTCTTTAAGGTTTCCTTCCCGGTCAAGGTAATTGATGCTTCGGATACGACCTTTTTCATCTACGCCAATTTTACGGCCAAAAATTCCATTTTGATCACTGGTCAATTCATTCTGGATTTTGGCATATAAAACCCTAGAAACAAAGCCATTTTCATCATAATCCAATAACCACCTTGTGATCTCTCCCTTATCTTCTTTCTCCAAAAACGGATCAGTGAACATCTCTGAAGACTGACCTGCCAATGAAAGCTCTGTACCAAATTCATCAGCTTGGCGGAATGTCACCACATTCAATTTTTGATTATAGTCCTTGATATACAAGACTTTCCCATTGTCATCAAGTACCTCTACAAAATCTATCTTTCCATCCGATTGATAGAAGTACCTGGCATGATAAGGTCTCTCCACATCTTCGGAGTTACGGTATTCTTTGATCAACCCAATATGATTGACCCTAGAAATTCGTCGCAATTTGTAGCCCTGATACTCAAATTTTATTGCAGTTTCAGCTCTCTGAAATTCATCTTTATTCAATCGATGGATTCCTTCGGCCACACCCCAACGTTCGACATAATCTCGATATATCCTTACTTTCACTCTGGAATAATCCCAATACCAGCCACCGGCACCAAATAATAAGAATAAAATCGCTGCGACCACCCATTTCAAGGCTTTGGAAGAGCTACTTTTCTCCTCAACAGGTGCAATGGCCTGGGTAAGGTGCTCTTTGAAGGCTTCGCAGGATTCAAATCTATCTTCTGGGAGTTTCTCGACTGCCTGATCGATGATTATTTGGACATTATCACTGGCATAAGGATAAAATTCTTTAGCTCTTGGCAATTGTTCCTCCACGATCTTATGATTGATCTCATACTCAGACATGGTAGTATCATCATATGGTGCCTGGCCTGAGATCATTTGATGCAGCACGACGCCTAAGGCATAGATATCTGACCGAATATCTACACTCTGTCCCTGGACTTGTTCAGGGCTCATGTACAAAGCGGTTCCCATTTTGGTTCCCAC
This sequence comes from Cytophagales bacterium, assembly GCA_033344775.1. Lineage (NCBI taxonomy): Bacteria > Pseudomonadati > Bacteroidota > Cytophagia > Cytophagales > Cytophagales bacterium. The sequence continues at coordinate 890,444 of JAWPMT010000005.1, forward strand.
CTTTGTCTCTCCTGGAACGCTTTCTTTGATGATTCGGGCAATCCCAAAGTCGAGGACTTTTACTTTCAGGTCTTCAGTGATGAGGATATTAGAAGGTTTAATATCTCTATGAACAATTCCTTGTGCATGTGCATAGGTGAAGGCATCCAACAACTGGCCAAACATTTCAAGGGTTCTTTCCTCGGGAATGGGTCCAGAGATTTTTCTGATGTATTCATCAAGTGTTTCTCCTCTAACATATTCCATGATAAGGAAAACGCCCTCTTCATTCTCAACATAATTCAGGAATTTGACAATATTTTGATGATCAAGAGAAGCCAACAGATTTGCTTCTTGTTCAAACCTTCGTTTGACTTCTTGATGGTTAGCAAGTCTCGAAGCTAAGACCTTGATCGCGACTTTTTGATCAATATAAGTATTGGAAGCAAGGAATACTTGCCCCATGCCCCCTTGTCCAATGAGTTCTTCTATCTGATAGTTCAGTACTTTCTTTCCCTTCATGGTTCTAAGACATTTTAATAGTGTTAAGTCGGTTTATATTCATAGTAAAGCCAGGTTAAAAACAGGTACAGTGCAAACCCGATAAAAGACAGAATACCTGACAACTTTGCTTCTTTTACATGACGATTATACCAGGTGTAATACCTTACCCATCCGATGATGGGGATCAATAAACAAATAGCTAAATCAAAGAAGGACTTCTCTTTTTCTGTTTTGGTATTTCTATGAATAGATGAATGATTCGGAATTCTACTCGAATTATCAAAACAGCCCTCAATTTTTGACCAGGGAAGTTGCACTTTCCCTGCCAGGAAAATCTTGCTATCAGGACCAATTTCGCAACGCCGATGCACATATTGATTATTGTCGATAATCGTACCATTGCTACTGTTATCGCGCAAGTAATAGTGGATACCATCAAACGTGATTTCTGCATGGAATCGACTTACAGAATTTTTATCGTCATTCACCGTAATATTGCAGGAGTCATCCCGGCCTACAGTAACTTTTGCTAAGTCGTCAGTTGTTTCGGAGCTCCCTTCTCGAAAATTTAATGCGTCAAGGAACGATCTACAATCCTGAAATCTCCTGGTCATGTTTTTGTCTGTGGCCCGATCAACAATGGATTGGATGTGATCAGAAACAAAAGGATACAAATCCCTCATTCTGGGTAACGGCTCATTGATGATTTTCTTCATCAATTCATACTCCGAAAGTGTCTTAAGGTCATAAGGCGGTTTGCCGGTGATCATATAGAACAGCGTGACACCAAGAGAATAAATATCTGTGCGGTTATCAATGGTCAGTCCCTTAGTCTGTTCAGGGCTCATAAATGTTACTGTACCTAAAACCGCACCCACCCTGGTCCTCTTCGAATCAAATGCTTTTGCCACGCCAAAGTCAATGATCTTCACACTCATATCTGTACCAATGAGGATATTGCTGGGTTTTATATCACGATGAATGATATCCTTCTGATGAAAGTACCCTACAGCGGCAAGAATCTGACTGAAAATCTCATTTGCTTTTACCTCCGGAATGGGACCAGATTGTTCAATGATGTGAGAACTCAAAGGCATGCCATCACAATATTCCATAACCATGTATAGCCTGTTGGCAGTTTCTACTACTTTGTAGATCCTTATTACATTGGGATGATTAAGCTTTTTAAGTGTCTCCGCTTCAGCCAAAAATCGAATGCGATATTCTTCGACATGAACAAACTTTGAGTACAATTCCTTGATGGCATATTCTGCTTTATTCACGTCACTTCGAACGTGGTAAACTCGTGCCATTCCTCCTTCACCAAGGGTGCTTAAAATTTCGTACTTCCCAATTTTAGCTTCCATAAAACCTTTAGCTAAATGTTATGATCTGGACAGTGATATTATCTGGTCCACCACCTCTATTCGCCATTTCAATAAGCTTATTGGCTTTTTCCTGTTCTGTACCTTCCTTTTTCAAAACTCTTTCAATTCGAGCATCTCCTACGACACCTGTCAACCCATCGGAGCAAAGCAAAAAGCTATCTCCTCTTTTCGCTGGAATAGGATTCGAGGCTAACTCAGGTTCAATGTTCTCTTTGATACCTAAAGCCCTAGTGATCTCATTTTTTCTAGGATGTTGTTCTGCCTCCTCACTGGAGATAATTCCCTTATCCACCAATGTCTGTACGAAGGAATGATCCTTCGTCAATCTTTCTAATCGTCTTTTGGAAAGAAGGTAGATCCGACTATCTCCTACATGTGAATAATACACATTAAGACCTTTGATAAGAATAGCAACACATGTTGCGCCCATACCTTTGAACTTAGGGTAATTCCGCGCATATCTAATGATTGCTTCATTTGCGGCAATAATTGATTCATAAAGGCCTACCCTTGGGTCCTGAAATACCTTTTTATCCATGTAAGCACAAATGGTCTCTACAGCTAATTGAGCAGCCTTAGCACCTCCAACATGCCCTCCCATTCCGTCACAAACGAGGTAGAGTTCACCGTTCCTTGTCTCTTGCGATCCGTAATAATCTTCATTTGCTTTTCTAACCTGACCAACATGAGTGGCATTTCCTAGTCGATGACCCGTTGGTATGACACTTGAATTTATTTCCTGATCTTCTTCATCCTTGGTCAATTTCGTCTTCTTTTTCATATGGTGTCTGCTTACCACGATCAAAGTCAAAATCAACAAAATCAAGGCGATCCCCGCAATCAATATTGGTGTTTGGTATTTACGAATGAAAGGCATCAGGTCTTCTATAAATTCATCCGGGCCTTCCGCTTCGCTATTTTCCGTGAGTTTGTCAGTTCTCACAAAGAAATAGTTATTTCTCAGGGACTCCAATACTAAACTATCACCATTAGAATACGATATCATTTTTATCTCATGTTGTCTTTCAATAAGCTGAATAAGTGTGAGTGTAGTATCTAAACCCAACATGGGGATTTTAATAATCAAATCAGTTTTTGGCACCTCCACTTCAGGCCTGACCACTCTTGCCTCGTTCAATCTGTGTTGCGTTGAATTAACTTCAAAGGGCCCTTCCTTTTCGTTCGGTATTTCCTGCCCACTCACGACGCCAAATACCAATAGTTGATAGAGTATCGCTATCAAATAACCTATCTTTCTTTTATGCATTTCCATCACTAATCAGTAGGTGCCAGCATTAAATGAAGGTTGGTACTTCCAATTTGAATGACGTCACGATCACCCAAGACTCCTTCTTCTTTGCTAAATCCGTTAATGTTGGTGCCATTCGTTGAAAATTCATCTTTGAATCTGCAAAGACCACCTCGGAATAAAATGGTAACATGTTTTCCTGAAATTAAATTATCAGAATCAATGTGTATGTTACTTGATGCAGCGGAACCTATAACATTCTTGCCTTCATAAAGGTGAAAAACCTTCCCAAGGGGATCCAAATCGTATGTAATCAATACACCCATAAGTTTCTTCCCATCAGTTATATCCCCACCAAATATCCTGGTATGTTGAGACGGAGCCTTGTCATGCACCGCTTCTTGCATCGGTATCGTTTCTCCTCCATCGTCATTAATCGTTGTTTTATCAGAAGGTCGCGGACAGTAGGGACAAACCTCATAGATCTGATTATCGTAAATATGGCCTTGTGGACATTTTGTAGTACTTGTCATATACTCATGAATTTAAAATAGTCAATCAATTGATTCCTTGCTTAATGTCACTCCATTGTAGCTCATACCTCTTCGCAATTAAGATTTCATCAGTGGGTTTGATTTGCCTGATACCCACAATTTTTTGTCCATTGATGTACACTCCATTACTTGAATTTTCATCCTGAATCTGAATGTCTCCATTTTCGGAATACCATAGGGTGGCGTGAAGTCTTGAGACATCATTACCACCTATCACGATATCACATTTTGATCCACGACCGATAGTTCTTTTGGTCACGGTTCCCTTGCTTGGGAAGGATTGAAAATGAGGGGTCCATTCGACTGGGTAGCGACCTACGGAAACCCGATCCGATTTCCGCAGCGATGCTTCATCAATTTTTTGTCCATTGACATACGTTCCATTTGTAGAATTCAAATCAACGATCCGAATCTTATTGCTGCGATCCATAGTGATTACGGCATGTTCGTTGGATATTGAAGAGTGGTTCAGGACAATATCATTTTGCGGAGATCGACCAATTTTCACTTCTTTGAGGTAAAACCCAATTGTTGATCCTCCACTATAGAAACTCAAATCGGAATTCAAGTTTTGAAGTCTATTTTCATGGTCATTTCCAGAGGTCAGATAAGTCTTTTCATCTATGAGTAAACCAGTGATTCCCCCACCAGGACAATCAGGAGCCTGGCATATGAAATCCGAAGTAGGGATCTCGTAGTAAGTATCACACAACATGCAGTAGTAACCCATCAGTCTAAGGTTGAAGGTTATCGATGAGTTGAAGAAGATTCTTCTTTACTGAAGCATGATTTTGCTCGTATACTTCATTAGTAATCAAATTCTTTTCAAGGTCTGATTTCAATGCTAACCATCTTCTTTCAAGAATTTTTGTCCGCTTGGACAAACTTTCAGAAATATTCTGACCTTCGGTAAGTAGCAAATGAAAAGCTTCCGTTAGATCATAATTTAGAGCCAAGGATTTCAACTTATTGTGAAGAGATTGCTCCGGTTTGCTTTCATTTTTTTTATCTCCAGGATTATCATTTCCTACTTGATTCGAAATATTACTCACGTGAATATTCGAACTGTTCGAAATACTCAAAATTTGACCTTTGTTCTCTTTTTTATCCATCATGCAGAATGTCTTATTTTATATCTCATACCTGAAATCCTGATACTTCTGGATTTGCTGATATTGATACTCTGGCTGTTATTGATATTATTGATGATCAGTTGTTTCAATTCCTCAGTCAGAAGATCGTTGGCCTTGGCAAATTCTTCAATTCCCACCATGATTGTGAAGGTGGCTAACTTAATGTAAGACTCAAGGTCCATCTTCTCAAAAGCGTTGCCCAAGTCATTATTGATCTCACTTCGTATAAAATATTTTCGTAATAACCAGTGATAAATCCATAGCCAATAGGTCAATGGAGAGGTTACCACGAATAGCAAGACCTGGTGCCAGGCATACTTGTTCCTTAAATGTATCCTGGTATTTATTGCCAGCTGCTTTCCGACGGTATCTAGATTTACAAAATATGAAATCTGACTGTTCCGCATCGAAACAAGCTTTATTTTCAGGAATAGCCTTGCATCCGATTCTAAATGACTATCAATGACCTTAACGATCTCCGAGGAGAACCTTTGATTTGTTCCGAAACGAGCTTTTACACTTTGGGAAAGGTGATAATATAAATTTCTAGCAAGCTCCTCTGAATTTTTACTTAGATTTTTGACACCTATCGGGATAGTTTCATTCTTTAAAAGTTGACCATATCGTTGAAATAATAAGTCATCATAAAACCACTCACTTTTGCCTTCTGCATATCCTTTCTCGGCAAAGAAGCAAATCAGCGTAATGATCATAATGATCAAAAAAAGCAGGGTAAGAATGGTCGCTAACCAAATTGGAATGAATTCGTTCAGGATTGAGCCTTGGGATCCAATGGCCACATTTGCAATCATAGCATAAATACCAATTGTCGATATCGCGGCCATTACATTCTTTATACCATGACGCAATGGACCCAGCAATAATGGAATACACAGAACTATTAAACTCACTAAAACGACGAGGACAGCATTCATAACGGCGAAGTATTTATGTCAAAACTAGAATTTGAACTCGCACCGTATTATCGTAGCTTCTATTGATTTTGTATCCCCAAAATTGAGGAGGCCGCAATGGAAATTTCATGATAATCAACCAGCGCTACTGAATTATGAAAAGGAAGAATTCTCTTTTTAAGAATGTTATTCAAGGTATGAAAACTGTAGTTTGACGGCTGATTTAAATCCGTACAAGCACATCCCTTACATATAGGCATTTCAACGAAAGTGTTTTCATGACCTCCTCAGAATTGAGGAATGGAAATCGTAAATACCACCGATTCCATCATTATCTTTTATCTCTCAAATTTGAAAAAAAACTGATTTAACCATGACAGATTCAATGATTCATCACAGGATGGTTTTCGCACCATTCGAAGAAGTTACTCAAGGAAATGGTGCCATGCCCGATGACAAAGAGAGACCCGGGGGTCAAATCCCAGAGGAAGATGAAAGTAGCGACCCTGAATCAGAAAGAGGAGGGGGTGGAATTCCAGAAGGAGATGATGGAGAAGACCCTGATCCCGAGAAACCAGGGGGTGAAATACCAGATTGACCCCTTTTAAGTTAAGATCCGAGTAGAGTTTTCCTAAAACTTTATCTCGAAAAAAATTGAATGGGTTATATTCCAAATAGTCTGAATATAACCTATTTACGATCTGGCCTATGTTCCAAGCCCTAAAAATTCCAAGTGTGTGGATTTTAACCTTACTTATCAAAATATTAATAATCGCAGATAGCCTGGCTCAAGACCAAAGATTGGTGGACAGTCTACAGAACCAACTAACACTCAACATTGATTCAGACCTCAAAATAGATGTGTTAAACGAGCTCTCCTGGGTACTTAAAAATTCAGATCAGGAAAAAGCGAAAGCGTATGGGCTTCAAGCTTTGCAACTCAGTAAAGTACTGCAAGATTTCGAAAAACAAGCGACGAGCCTAAATCGAATTGGAGAAGTCGAACGAATATGGGGCAATCTCAATCAAGCTGTTGTCTACTTTGAAAATGCCTTATCCATCGAGCGTGAAATTAACCATGTTTACGGTATCGCACGAGCTCAATCCAATCTATGTACAACCTATAAAAACCTAGGCTTTTACAGAAAAGCTGAAGAAGCTGGCCTGGAATGCCTTCAACTTTTTCAAAGACTTAACAGGACCTTATCAGTCAAACGAACTTACCAACGACTGGCACTTGTCTACCAAAAGATGAGACAACCGGATAAGGCAATCTCTATGCTTCAGAAAAAACTAGATTTAGATTCTACTAGCACTGATTCAGTTAGCATTGGTAATTCCTTGATGACCATTGGAAACATGTATTATCAGGGCGCTAGTTATGATGTAGCCATAACCTACCTAAATAAAGCCCGGGATATTTGGGTAAAAAAGGGAAATAGACAAAAAGAAGCATTCGTTTACACAGATCTCAGCAGGATCTACATACAGCTTGAAGAATATTCAACAGCCGAACTTCTCAATAAAAAAAGTATTCAGCTTAAAGACAGTTTGCAGGTTCCGTTACTATCGGCCACTAATTACAATAATCTAGCGTTGATCAAAGCCAAAAACGGTGATTTTGACAGTGCAAAAATTTTCTATCACAAAAGCATCACGTTGAAATTACTGGGGGGGTCCAAAAAAGGCCTCTCCTTGAGTTACTACAACCTTGGAACGCTCTTCAAAGACGAGGAAAATCTGGACTCAGCAATTCATTATTTTCAGAAGAGTCTAGAGGCAAAACCCGAATCACCAGGATTGAAAATGGAACTCTACTGGAACTTATCAAATATGTTCTATTTGAAACGTGACTTTGAAAGGTCAAATAATTTCAAAACGGAGTATGGGATTATTCGAGACAGCCTCGACCTATTAGTAGAAGAAGCCGCCAGGGCCAAAGACAACTTCGAATTTGAACAAAGAGAAAAGCTCAGACTAACGAAAGAAAGTCAGATCAAACAAGTTCAGCTGGCAAAGCGAACCCAGCTTACCTACTTCTTAATTGCCGGCTTGATTCTTTTATCTCTACTCTTTGTTGTAGGATTTCACTATTACCGAATTCGAAAAAACACGGTCATTTCGGAGAAAAACGCCAAAATCAACCAACAACAAATTGATGACTTGTTAAAAAATCACGAACTCAAAGAATTAGGAGCGCGACTAGACGGTCAGGAGAAAGAACGTGTTCGAATAGCCCGTGAGCTACATGACCGATTGGGGAGTACGCTTTCTATTGCAAAAATGCATTTTAAATCAGTCGAGCAAAATCTCAACCACCTCCAAAAACAAAATCAGGAGCAATACGAAAAAGCCACTGATTTATTAGATCAAGCCGTTGATGAAGTCAGGTCTATTTCAAATGAAATGATCTCTGGTGAGCTGTACAAATTTGGTTTGGTCCAGGCCCTGAGAAGTCTGAGGAATTCAGTAAATGAATCGAATGAATTAAACATCAAGTTCATCGAAAAGGGTTTTGATGGAGAAAGAATGTCTTACGACACTGAGATTAACATCTACAGATGTATTCAAGAGTTGCTTAGCAATACGCTGAAACATGCAAATGCATCTGAGGTCATTATTCAACTCATCAAAACAGAAAAGCAAATCCATGTTCAGGTAGAGGACGATGGAATTGGATTTGACACACATAGAATCGCTGATGGAGGAATTGGATTGAAAAATATAAGAGCTAGAGCTGAGCAATTAGATGCGGAAGTAAACATTGATGCCCGAATTGGAAATGGGACCTTCATAACTATTGATATACCATTGAAAAACTTATGATAAAGTTATTGTTAGCAGATGATCATCAAATCGTTTTAGATGGTCTATCCTCTTTATTGTCTAAGGAAAGAGATATGAAAATTATTGACGAAGTGCCGGACGGGGAATTGGTATTAAAAGTTCTTGCTACTAAACAGGTGGACATAGTCATACTAGACATTGAAATGCCAGAATTAGATGGCATTGAAACGACCAAGGCCATTAAAGAGACATACAAAACGGTTAAGGTATTGATCCTAAGTATGTATAATGACGAGGAATTTATAAAGCAAATCATTCAAATCGGAGCCTCAGGCTATATTCTCAAAAATCGAGGAAAAGAAGAACTGGTAGATGCTATTCGTAAAATAGCTGAAGGTGGACAGTTTTTTGGTGAAGCAGTAACCAATGTTCTTATCGAGGGACTAAGAAAGCCAAAGAACCTGCAAGAAAAAGAAGAGGTCATCTTGACCCGGAGAGAAAAGGAAGTATTGGGCTTGATTTCACATGGTCTTACTACCCCTCAAATAGCTGAAAAACTTTTCATTGCACATAGCACCGTAGAAACTCATCGAAGAAATTTGATCGACAAGACCAATTCCTCTAACACAAAAGCTTTGATTAGGTACGCTTATAAAAATGGCTTGGTGGATTGAATACAGGTGGTAAGCAAATCATGAAATACTCCAATTGTTTTGAAAGATAGACGATAATCATTAGAAAGATAAAATGAAAAAGGCACTTCTTGTAGGAATCAACGATTATGACTGGGCTCCTTTGAATGGCTGTGCCAGCGATGCTATCGCCATGGCGAAGGTGCTGGGAAGAAATTATGATCAAGAGTCCAACTTTGCATGTAAGGTTATTATTTCAGATCGAGAAAAAAATCATTATGATATTGAAGACATTCCAGTTTTTATAAATCATGATGTGAAGAGATCGAACTTGCGAAAAGCTGTGGAAGAACTTTTCTCGGATCCGAGTGATGTCGCTCTTTTCTACTTTTCAGGTCATGGACATGAAAGTGATATGGGTGGCAGTCTGGTCACAACAGATGCTAAAAAATATGACGAAGGAGTGGCAATAGTTGACATCCTTCGAATGGCTAACAGTGCTACACATATAAGAGAAATAATTCTAATTCTGGATTGCTGTCATAGTGGGCAGCTAGGCAATTTACCAGATTATGAAAACAACCGTGCTCTTCTCAGAAAAGGCATCTCTATCTTGACTGCCAGTACAGCAGAGCAAGTGGCAAGAGAAAGAAATGGCCATGGGGTGTTTACCAGTGTTCTAATTGAAGGACTTTTAGGAGGAGCCGCAAATTTGATTGGAAACGTAACCTCTGCAAGTCTATATAATTTCGCAGATAAGGCTTTAGGAGCATTCGAGCAGAGGCCAGTTTACAAATCCCACGTCATTTCCTTACGCACCATAAGAAGATCTGAACCACAGCTAACCATACAGGAAATAAGAGAGATTCCAAAAATCTTTCCTCAGATCGATCATCAAAAATTCCTGGATAAAAGTTATGAACCAGCAATAGAACCTAGAGATAGGAAAAACGAGCTAGAATATAAGTTAATTCAAAAGTTCATAGCGGCTTCTCTTGTTAAGCCTTCTTCAAGGGATCACATTTATTATGAAGCTATCGAAAATGGAAGTTGCGAATTGACAGCTCTTGGGAAACTTTATTGGCGAATGTCAAAAAATAATAGGATTTAAAATCAGTCACGAACAACTACTAAAACTGGCTCGGATCAAGTATCCTTTTTGAAAATTGAAATTAGACTTTTCGATGATATTTATTGCTAGATCCGATACTCCGAAGAATATCCCTGGATCCACATTAATTTCAACAAAAAAAGCCTCAGTTTTCACTGAGGATTTTTAGCGTGATTCGTCTGGGCTTACCCGCCTCTGCGGGCATGAACTTCTCACCCCAAGGCCATAAATGAAAAAACCCCGGGAAACCGGGGTTTAACTTTGTGATTCGTCTGGGGCTCGAACCCAGGACCCTCTCCTTAAAAGGGAGATGCTCTACCAGCTGAGCTAACGAATCTTACCTTTTACACTATTTTAACACCTGCTTTTGCGCTGCGTTTGTTAAAATTGCGGACGCAAAAGTAATGATACCTTTGTAAATCCAAAATGTAAAGTGAAAATAAAATCAAACTTCTTCATAATCTTCGCATTTTTTCTTTTCAACCTGCCTGGTTCGATGGCTTCGGACCTGAATCAAGCGGATTCTTTGTTCGAGGCGAAAAAATATACGGAAGCCCTGGAAGTGTATGAAAATATCTTTCAAAATGACCAGGCCTCCCCAAGTATGCTGCTCAAAATGGCATTCATCCAGGAAGGTCTGGAGAATTATGTCGATGCTCTTTACTATCTGAACCTCTACTACGAAAAGTCGGGGAACAAAAAGGCGCTGGTAAAAATGCAAGAAATTGCCGCGGCGAATGAGCTGGAAGGTTATGAGTTTACTGATCAGGATTACATTCTGAATATCCTCAGCAAAAACAAGTTACTTATTCAGATTGCCTTGTTGACACTCGCACTCTTGCTAATGGTCTACATCATTAGAAAATTTCAGAAAAAAGAATCAGCGAGGCTGCCATTGATTTTTCAGGTATTGATCATCGCAGTATTGTTTGTCTTCAATAATGAGACCTTTGCTACGGAAAGAGCCATCGTTCTCAATGATCATACCCTGCTTCGTTCTGCACCTTCCGCAGCAGCTGAACCGCTGGAATCTATTGAAAAAGGGCATCGGGTACGGGTACTGGAGCAATCAGAAGTCTGGGTCAAGATCGAATGGAACGATCAATCGGCCTATTTAAGAAAAGGACGCATCCGACTTATCTGATCAATCTATGGATTCCAGGCACATTATTTACCAGCTCGGTGAAGAATTCGAAACGGATGCAATTCCCGGGTCCCCTCCTATACATCAGACATCCAATTACCTTTTCAATAGTGTAAAGGGCATGCAGGCGGCACTAAGAGAGGAGCACGGCCTTCCCTTTTATACACGTGGCACCAACCCTACTGTGCAATTGCTCTCTAAAAAAATTGCTGCATTAGAATCCATGGAGGATGCACTGGTTTTTGGCAGTGGTAGTGCTGCTATCTCATCTGCGTTATTATCTTTTCTAAAGGCTGGTGATCATGTTGTTTGCACAGCCTCTCCATATAGTTGGACGGGTAAACTGATGCGGAACTGGTTGTCCCGATTTCAGGTGGCCGTGGATTTTTTTGGCCCTGAAGATGATCTTAAACAAGCCTTAAAGTCCAACACGCGACTGATCTATCTTGAAAGTCCCAATTCCTGGACTTTCGAAGCTTACGATCTGCAAACCGTTGGGCAATTAGCGAGAAAAATGGGTATCCTAACCATTTTGGATAACAGCTACGCGACTCCCTTGCTTCAAAGACCTGCTGAAGCATCCATTGACCTGGTGGTCCATTCCGCCACCAAATATCTGGGTGGACATAGCGATCTGGTTGCAGGTGTAGTATGTGGTTCTACAGCACACATCACCACTATCTTCAAGGAAGCGTACATGACCCTCGGAGGCATCATTTCTCCGAATGATGCATGGCTACTGCTTCGTTCGTTAAGAACGCTCCCACAGCGACTGGAAGCCATCCAAAAAAGCACTAAATCAATTATGGGATTCCTGCTGGAGCACCCGGTCATTCAAAAAGTGCATTACCCACAATCACCCAGTCAATCATTGAAGGACATGAGCGGCTTGTTCACCATAGACCTGAAAACAGATGACACACAAAAAGTGGAGCAGTTTTGTGATGCGTTCAAAGTATTCAAGCTTGGCCCTTCCTGGGGATCTTTCCATTCGCTCATATTTCCGGCAATCACGACCATCAACTCCATGAATTATCATGCTGAAGATACCGTGGCGGGCAGAATTCGGATCAGCATCGGACTGGAAGATGAAACAGTATTAATTGAAGATTTATCCAACGCGCTGGACTTACTTTCGTAAAAAGGTGAAACTGGTATCATGTTTGCCAGAAGGAAAGTCAAAACCTCAATACTAAAGCATGCCCTTGCTAAGGAATTACCTTGCCATTTGTATCCTATTCATTTCGTCTTTAGGCTTTAGCCAGAATCAATCGATCATTCGTGGAAAAGTGACCGATGAAAATGGCGTCGGACTCCCTTTCGCGACTTTGTTACTACAAAATACCTCGATCGGGACCACCACCAACCTTCAGGGCGAATTTGAATTCAGCATTCCTGTCGGAAGTCATCAGATGATCGTTCAGTTTGTGGGTTATGAACGCCAGATCATCCCTATCAATGATGGAAACACAACTTCTCTGAACATTGCAATGGAACCGGTTATTCTGCAACTGAATGCGGTCACAGTTTCTGCAAAGGATAAAGATCCGGCTTATCGGGTAATTCGTGAGACAATCAAGAAAAGAAAATACCACCGCGATCTGGTGCAAGCCTTTGGTTGTGATGTCTACATCAAAGGATTGCAGCGATTGGATGACCGACCGGATAAGATCCTGGGTGTAACGATCACGGTGGATACTGGGATCGTATACCTATCTGAATCGGTTTCACAATTCCAGTTCGAACGACCCAATAAGATCAAGGAGGTCATGATCTCTTCAAAAGTTAGTGGCAACAACAATGCCTTTAGCTGGAACCAGGCTTCGGACATGCTGCTCAACTTCTACGAAAATGGCTTTTCACCGGAAGGCCTTTCCGAGCGACCGATTGTATCCCCTATTGCCAATAATGCATTCTTTTTCTACGATTACAAACTAGAAGGATTTTATCAGGAAGGAGATCGGTTCGTCAACAAGATCAAGGTGATCCCCAGAAGAGCCACAGATCCGGTTTACAGCGGTTATTTATACATTGTGGAAGACCAGTGGAACATTCACAGTGTGGACCTTTTGGTAACCAAAGAACGTGGTGTCGAATTCCTGGACTCTATCCGGGTTCATCAGGTTTATGCGGCCATGGATCACGACATCTGGATGCCCGTCTCTCAGGACTTCACCTTTCAATTCAAAGTATTTGGATTCAAAGGCAGTGGCCACTTTGTGGGTGTTTATAGCAACTATGTCGTGGAGCCAAACTATGATGTTTATCAACCGAAAACAGCGACTCACACGTCTCAAGAGAAAGTAGATCTCTTCAAAAAAGGGCACTTCACCCGAGAGGTCATGAAAGTAGAAGAAGAGGCAAATGACCGGGATTCACTCTACTGGATCAAAGTCCGACCGATCCCGCTTTCTAAAATCGAACAAGAAGATTACATCGTCAAGGATAGCGTTCGTCTGGTGAAAGAATCTCGCCCCTATAAAGATTCGGTAGATCGAAAAAGCAATACCATCAAGCCTGGCAATTTATTGACCGGTTACACTTATCGAAATTCCTTCAAAGGTAATTACTACACTTCCAGCCCCTTATTGAATGTGATCAACTTCAATTCCGTAGAAGGTTGGGTGCTAGATTTTACTGTGAACTATAGAAAAATATTAGATCGAAGAACCATCTGGAGCATCCAACCTACAGTCCGATATGGATTTGGAAATGAACAATGGTACGGCAAATTGGAGACCTTGTATTATGTGGATGACCGAAAATTCACTCGCTGGGGCGTATCCGGCGGCCATTACATTGAACAACTGAACGCCAACAATCCCATCGATTTCTGGAGTAACTCTTACTTCACCATCACGGAAAGACGGAATTTCATGAAGATCTTCTCCAAAAGCTTTCTTCACCTTAATTGGCGACAGGAAGTAAAGAATGGATTGCTCTTAAATGTATCTACCGAATTTCAACGCAGGAATCCAATGGAAAACAACGTCACGAAAGCCTTTGGTGAATCCGACGAAAACGCCTATTCTTCCAACCACCCTGAAAACATTGAGGTGGCCAATACACAATTTGACACACACAATGCTACATTTTTAAATGCGAGCTTACGATGGCGCCCAGGCCAACGCTACATCAACCGTCCTGATCGTAAGGTCATCCTGGGTTCTAAATATCCGGATCTGACACTAAGTATCCGCGCTGCTGTGCCTGTCACACATAATGCCGCTGACTTTCAGCAAATCAGTTTCAAGGTCTCAGATAATCTTTTTCTGGGTTATTTCGGAAGTCTTAATTATTCTACGACTATCGGAACATTCTTAAGTAAGAACCGATTGGAATTCCTGGACTTTCATCATTTCAATGGCAATCGCATTTATACAGGACAGTTTGGAGTAACTAATTTTCAGACCCTCGACTATTACTTATTCTCAACCCAGGATCAATATTTTGAAGCACATGCGGAACACCATTTCAATGAATTCCTACTGAACAACATTCCTTTGATCAAGAAACTCAATTGGCAGACTGTTGCTTCCGTCCATACCTTGAACACCCCGTCAGCCGGCAATTTTACTGAATGGGGAATTGGTATTGAACACATCTTCAAATTCCTCCGGATTGACTATTACCAGGGTTATCATCGAGGAAAGCTTTTCTCAAAAGGCGTTCGGATCGGAGCAGGGTTTTGATGATTTAAAACGGTCGCTTACTCATCCCAAAATATGCCTCATTCAACTGCAAACTTTACCTTGGGATTTTAATTAATCCAAGACAAAATATAATTTTGCCACCACACTCTACCACAGGTAATCAACCATATTTTCAACCTATTTTTTTAATCCTTTTGGGATTAATCAGTCGTATCTATGAAAATGAATACCATTCGAGGGCGGATTTTATTTGGTTATTTATTACTTACTGCAGCCATATTGACCATCATGGGCTTGTCCTATTGGTTGTTGCTGCAACATCGGAACATATCTGATGCAGAACATCAGGTCAACACGGTATATACACACTATTTGGAATTGGCGCAGGAGTGTCAAAACGTATTGCATGTGGATGTCCGAACCCCTTCATTTCATCAAGTTGAGAATACCGAGCACCTACAGTCCATCAACGCTGCATTCGAACGGCTATCCTCATCTATGATGGTACTCGAAGAAAGTCCAATTCCGGAATTTCGCTATTTCCACGAAAAATTCATCAAACTCGATACGTTAATCTCTGACTACCATCACCTCTATCAAGAACTTGTTCAACTTTATCATGAAAAGGGTTTTACCAATACAGGGCTTGCAGGCTTGATGCGACAAAAGATCCATGAATTAGAGAAAACACACCAATTCATTACCTTATCAGATGTTTTGCAATTACGCCGCTTAGAAAAAGACTACTTCTTGAGGAATGACTACACCTACGTTTTAGCTCATCAAAATCTGGTTGAGTCCATCTTACCTAACATACCAAAAGGCCATAAGGAAGCAGTTTTACTTGAAGCATACGCTGAACTTTTTTACAAGATCATCAAGCTTGAAGGAATCATTGGTAATGAAAAAGACGGGATGGTTGCTGCCTTATTCGATACCCAAGAGAAAGTTGGGACACAGTTGACCCAGGCCCAGGGAGAAATGAAATCTACTGCAGGTATTTTGATTCAAAACTTATTTATCAACCTGGGATTAGCTGTATTAGTCTGCATTCTTATCACTGTTTTTTCAATCGTCTTCCTGCCTCCTTTAATCGTAAGGCCCATTAAACGATTAAGCACCTCCATGCAAGACATCATCGAAAATGACTTTAAAGAGGAGATCGGTCCTAACAGTAACAAAGGAATAGTGGAGATTGATGAACTCTCGTCAGCTTACAAGACGCTGTTAATCCAAATCCGCAATCAGTTTGAGCATGTCAATCATCAAAACGAGGAGCTTCGTCAGCTGAATGAAAAGCTTACGATTTCAGAATCCAAAGCCACAGAACTGGCGAAGATGAAAGATAAATTCTTCTCTATTCTGTCACATGATCTACGGGGCCCAATGAGTACGGCACTCATGTTTTTATCTGCCCTCAAAGAAGATCCGGAGAGTATGTCGAAACAAAGAATGGAAAGGTTCTTTATCAAGCTCAATGAAAACTTTACGAATCTGAATAACCTGATGGTCAATCTGCTTAACTGGGCTCGATCACAGATGCAGGCCATTCACGTAAACTCCGACAAGGTCAATCTATGTGAAGTAGCCAATAGAAATATCGCATTGTTTGCAGAACAACTCGAAGAAAAGGACCTCTCTTGTGAACTACTTTCCGACAAACCTGCTTTTAGTCTGGCTGACCAGAATATGATTGACTTTGTGATCCGGAATTTACTTTCTAATGCCATCAAGTTCACACCTGAAAAAGGAATGATCAAAATTCAGATGGAACAAGGAGAACATCAAACGGTGGTGAAAATCACTGATTCAGGTGTCGGTATGTCTGATGATCAAATTCACCGCCTTTTCGTTTCTGAAGAACATTTGAGCACAAATGGTACAGCGAATGAAATAGGCACCGGACTAGGATTGTCGCTTTGTCGTGAGTTTATTGAGCAGAATAAGGGTGAATTAAGTGTCACCTCAATCAAGGACCAGGGCACCACATTTTGCATTCACCTGCCAGCAGCAGCCTGACTTATTCCCCTGATGCTTGTTCAATCAGACCTGGGATATCCTCGACATTGACAAGCCCTGCCAGAAACAAAGCCCACTGACGGTACATCTGCGGATAATACATAGCAGTACCGGGAATGTGTTTGATCCCTTTGGCTTGACAATGGCCCATCAAGTATTGTCCGGGCATTTCGTGATCAAATGCCACTTGCGCCCCTTCCACAGCCTCCAAAAATCCCGGAGCTTCTTCCAAAGGCTTGTCGGTCACCGGCGAGGCATTTATGAATAGTTGCTTGGGACTTCCGTCATGCGGCTTCAAACCATATTGCTCATTGATCTGGACTACTGCTTCGCTTCTTCGGCCTGTTACATAGACCTTGAGGCCCATGCTTTTAAGGACATGATAAACCACATTGAATACACCACCATACCCATAAACAAGGGCTGTTTCGATGTTCAACCCTGCAATCCCTTCTTTGATCGCCTGCTCAAACCCATATGCATCCGTATTGTAGCCTAGGAGTCGATCACCTTTTCGAATGACTGTATTGACCGACTGTACACGCGCCGCTAAATCATCCAGTTCATCGAGGTGATGAATGACCTTTCCTTTGATGTCTTTGGAAATGGCGCCGCCAATGGCACCTAATCCACTAATAGCATTCACAAAATCATCTGGTAGGATCTTTGTCGCATCATCCTTCGCGGAGATAGGCAGGTAGGCAATATTTAATCCCAAAATGTCCTGCAAAAGGCGCTCATAACGGCGGATAGACGTAGGCCTACCAGAGGTAGAAATGATGTATTTTGTCCCAGTTGTAATGTTCATCTTTCCTTAAAGTTTTTCATCAACCCCTCACCGATCCATTTGGCTAAAGCTTCCCTATTGTCATCGATGAGTATCCTGCGTTGATCTTTAGAGTTGACGATGTTCCCTAATTCGATAAAAACTGCTGCCGGACTGGTATTCTTCAACACAAACAAACTACTGCGTGGTTTGACAGAACCACGATACGTCCGATTAGGTTGAAATTCTTTGTAGTTCCGATCGAAGGTCTTCAAGATATCATCAGCAAGTTTTTTCCCTCTGCGGCTGCTCGGATAGTGGTAGAAAAACACATCTACATTTTCATTGGTGGCTCGGCTGTCCACATGAATCACAACCATTCGCTGGTATTTGGATCCTCGATGTTTCCGATAAAGGCTATTAATGATGTCTGAACGCTGTTCCAGACGTTTGACCTGACTTCTTGGAATGCTTCCTCGAGTGTACGCATATTCATCCTTATCACAGGGCAGATAAGGGCCATCGCGAATCCCATCATTATCATCACGAACAATGAAGTAGACCAGGGCATTGCGTTGAATCAACCAACGGGCCAGTCTCAGCGTCACATCATACGCATACTCATCTTCGCATAAATCACCATTTGTTCGCTCAGCAACCGCACCTGGATCCGGACCTCCATGACCAGACACCAGATAAAAAACACTCCCTTCTAATTCATTACTGAGGATCTTTAGCCGTTCATGTTCTTTGCCAAAAATTGGATAAACCCGCCATTCTTCCTTCGGAACTACTACCCATTGAGGATTGATTTGATAAGAAACATCTTTCAATAAGGATTCATTCGCCCCAAGCCGTGAAGCATTTAATTTGACAAATTCGGTTTTGAATTTTCTATCTACTCCGTTTCGCTCCAGGAAACCATAAATGCCTTCACCTGAAAGTGGCGTAGCTCGTTTTAACTCCTGCGCATTTAGTGACAGACTGGCCACCAACATTCCGATCAACAGTGCCTTTTTGATCATGCTATCTGAAAACGCAAGTATAATCAAACGTGGTGCTCTTAAAAATTACCAGTCATGAATGATCGGATTATTTGTCACTTTACTGCATTTGTGGTATCACATTTTGATCAAATAGCTACAAATTCGCTTAAAAAAGGTGCTAGACAGGTAAAGAAATCTTTTATATCTTGACTCCTTTAAATAAAAACGGGCATAATTTTTTCGGAACATGAATGATAATGACCAGCATTTAGACGAACAAAGCCCTGAAGAAAGCCTTGAAGAAAATACGGATTACATCCCAAAAGGGCGAGGTTCAGAGTTGATGCGTGATGAACGTTACATCCAGGAACGACTTCAGACAAGCGAGCAGTTACTAAATGACTTAAGTTCAGAGAATCAAACCAAATACAAGCGATTGAAGAAATC
The DNA here is from genome assembly GCA_033344775.1 of Cytophagales bacterium. Classification (NCBI taxonomy): domain Bacteria; kingdom Pseudomonadati; phylum Bacteroidota; class Cytophagia; order Cytophagales; species Cytophagales bacterium. The sequence goes on from JAWPMT010000005.1 coordinate 909,710, forward strand.
GGAAATCATCATTGCTGCTACCATCCCATTTGCAGTAACACTTTCCAGTATTTCCCCTTTCAATGAGTCAGTATTGATGGAAACCATCCTTACGATCTATGCAGGAATTGGCGGCGCTGTACTTGCTTTGATGAGTAACGTTCTGAAAATGGGTGGCTTCTATGACAAATGGATGGAGTACCGCAGCAGGGCCGAGCTTTTGAAAAGAGAAGAATACCTGTATGTCACCAACATGCCACCTTACGAAAGCCTTGACGCGTTTCCGGTACTGGTAGAACGCGTAGAGCAAATTTTGAACGAACCTGAGGAAGAAACCGGAAATCAAGATGGCTAAGCAAAAGAAATTCGAAGGCACAACGCTCAACTACGAACCTATCAAGCGAAAACTCCCACTGCTAGCCGATGAAAAATACGTCCAGGAGCGGGTTCAGGATCAAATTGACTGGCACAAGCGCAAGAGTGAGTTGATGCACAAGAAATTTAACCGACTCAAAAATATCGATACGGTGGTTGCTTCCCTGGTCCCCGTCACGTTAAGTATACACAGTGCTTTAGGTGGAATAGGTGCCGGTGGTTATGGCCACACAGGGGAAGTGCTCCTGAAGATGATCACTGCAGCGGCAGGTGTATGGCTGACCATATCATCAGGCTTTTTTGAGGTCGAAGGGTACGAAAAGAAGGCCAAGGATTACAAAAAGCTCTACAAAAAACTCGAGACAGAAAAATTCAAATACCTGACCCGAACCGAACCTTACGATGAAGACGATGCCTATGGCAAAATCGTGATGAATGTTGAAAATCAGCTGCACCTTGATGTAATGAACTACTTCAAAGCGGAGGCCAATCAGTCTGGCGAAGAGGACGAAAAAGAAGATAAAAAGACAAAGTCAAATAAATAAAATCATAAAGACCAGCTTATGAAAGTATTTCTTGATGGCACAGAAAACGGATCTACATGGCGACAACAGCTGATCCCACAACTTGAAGATAAAGGCATAGAATTTTTCGACCCTACGATTCAGGCACGATCAAAGCGATCATATCAGGAAGAATTGGATCAGAAAAAACAGTCGGATTTTCATCTTTATCTCATCACTCCCAAGATGGACGACTTTGAAAACATTTCAGAACTCATTGAAGACTCTAATAAAAATCCGCAGAAGACCTTGTTTCATTTCATGGAGGCAGATGAAAATGACGCATTCAACACCCACCAGATCAAATCACTCAAGCGTGTAGGCGAAATGGTTGAGAAGAATGGAGGTATTTGGTGCAAGGAAATTGATGAAATTTTTAATACGCTAACCGCAACCCAATGAAAGTTTTCTTAGGCGGAACAGTAGCGGATTCAACCTGGAGACAGGAACTCATGCCTCTGCTCACCATCGACTATTTCAATCCGGTGGTAGACGACTGGAATGAGGAAGCGTATCAACGAGAGTTGTATGAACGTGAACATTGCGAATACAACCTCTATGTGATCACTCCCAAGCTAATCGGCTACTACTCCATCGCCGAGATCATGGATGATGCCATGAAAAAATCAGATCGAACGATCTATTGTTTTTTCAACGAAGATGGCAATTCAGAGTTCTCTCCTGCACAGATCATTTCTCTGGAAGAATTGGGCCGAAAAGTCAGTTCCTATGGATCGGTATGGGCCAGATCACTTCAGGAAATAGCAGACTTTCTGAACTATGCCGGGGGATACGGGAAGGACGATAAAACCAATGAGCAGATCAAATTAGAATCAGATTACTTTGCCGGATACAAAACCATCAATCAGGCGACCGAACAATGGTTAAAGGGCAATGAAGACGATAATCGACTCTGGTCAGGCACCAAACTGAGTCAGGGACTCATCACCTGGAAAAAATTACAAATCAAGCCAGCGGATCATCTGCCGGATCTCACCACTGACATGCAGCGATTCATCGATGGTGGCATTGCATTAGGTGAATCCAGCCGGAAGGTAAATTTATTCATTTCCTACTCAAGAGATCCAAGTACTCCCCTTGCCCGTGGCATGTACGAGCATTTGAAGGAGAAGTACGACGTATGGTATGACAAAGTCAGCATCCCTCACGGCGAAGATTTTAAGATTTCCATAGAAAAGGGCATCCGAAATTGCGACAACTTCCTGTACATCATCAGTACTAGAGCGGTCTTGTCTCCCTATTGCCAGGCTGAACTGGACACAGCTAAGGAATATGGCAAGAGGATCATCCCTATTCAACAGGAAATGGATGTTGAAAATGATCTTATCGATGCAGACATTCGGGACATCAACCGCATTTTCCCAGAAGAAACTGGCAAAGATCAATGGAACTATGCGGCTCTTGAGGAACAGATCCAAAAAGTAGCCAGTTTGGAGCAGGAATTGGTCAGTACACACACCAATTTCCTTCGTAGGGGTGTCACCTGGAAAATGGAAGACTTCAATACCAAGGTATTGATGTACAACGAGGACATCCAGCAATATGAGAAATGGTCTCATGAATTGCAGGAAGCCAGGATCTTAACCAATCCCATCACTCCAATCCACCAATCTTATTACAGCGAATCATTTGCCTTTAGCGAGCTGGGATACCGGGAATTTTGGATTGCTGGTGAAGATCTTGCTGTAGAAAAAATTGTCAAAGACGGCTTCTCTGTCGGTTCCGATCCAAGAAATGGTTCTCCGGATGGGCTTTTCAAAGCCATGAACTTTTTGTTCATCCTAAATGATGACAGTAGTACACACAATGTCTATAAAGAACAACTTCAGCATGCACGAGATCAGGGAACACCCATCTTCATCGTCAACATGGGTCTTGCGGAAAAAGACGAAGCCTTTGAGATACTTCCCGACGTAAAATGGATTGATGGTTCTGACGGACTAGATGATAATGAAATAGAACTCTTAAAGTCTGAAGTAGCTGTAACTATCGGAAATGAATTCAGATACTACAAGAGTCCGGGTTACCTCTCAATGAGTGCGCGTCACTGGTCAACAAGAAACAAACAGAACTCCGACCTGATGCGGGGAAGCATGTTGTCCTATTTCCTTTATTATCAGCAAACATATCCGCTCAAATTATCGGACACAACTAAGGAGTACCTTGAAGCTTCCAAAGCGGTCACTGATCATACACCGTACGATGTATTCATCTGTCGGCAAAAGTGCAAGATGAATTTTTCGATGTGGCTGGGCATCCAGATGTTGAATCAAAAACTCACCTCCTGGAACCAGCATGATTACCTCACTGGGGACGTCACTGAATTGCGAGATGAGATCCAGGCAGGTATTAAGAACTCTCTCAACTTCGTATTGATCCTCTCCCAAGACCAGGGAGATATCCGTGAAGACGAATGGATCATGTTCCAATTGGAAGAGGCCAAGCGCCTGGAAAAGCGGATTTTCATTGTGAAAAATGACCTGGGTATGGAGCTCGGGGACTTTGATCAATACCAAACGGTCGATTTTACGGCCAATCCGCAGCAAGCTTCCTTTGAGCTGATCAACATGCTCACCACAGATCAGGCTTTCATGAAATTCTTCAATGAGATCTTTCCTACTGCCCTGCAGTGGAGTGAGCGTGAAGATAAATCGGCCAGAGATCTGCTACTCAGTGGATTTCCCTTGGACAATGCCGAGAACCAGTTAGAAGGACATGAACAGGATGTTCCCGAGACTTTTCAGAAGTTCATCAAGGCCAGTCGTCATGAAAGCAATTTAAGAGCAAAAAGAAAGCGCTACACACGAATTGCCATTGTCCTTTTGGCCATATTCTCCTTCCTTGGCGCGATTGGAGCATTGATCCTTTGGCAACAAGCCGAGCAAGCACAATTAGCGGCCGTAAAAGCACAATTGGTAGCAGTTGAAAATGAAAAAAAGGCAACCACAGAAGCAGATCGAGCCAACAAAGAAGCGCGTAGGGCTAATAATGAAGCCCGAAGAGCCAATGATGAAGCCACCCGTGCCAATAGCGAAGCAGATCGAGCCAAATTGGCAGAAGCAGACGCTTTACAAAAGAAAGTAGAAGCAGACGCTGCTAAACTAGTGGCCATTGATAATGAGAAAAAGGCCAATAACCTCAAAACCATCGCCCGTCGCGAAAACAGGTTATCAACCTCTCTGATCTATGCTTACCAGACCCGAAATACTGAGAGTTCTTTGATCGATGAGGAATTCCCCAGGAAAGTAATTCAATCTTATTATTTCCATCAAAATGATGGTGGGGACACCAAGAATGACCCAGACATTTTCACGGCACTTTTCCGGGTGGCTACTTCAAATCGCTATGAACCGGAGGTGAATATTGTTAAGAAATTCGGCAATAATGATCTCCCCTATCGGCCATTTGCGATTCACTATGCGCCACAAACGACTCATTACTACACGCTGAAGAAGCACAAACATCATACAATGCTGGATATTCGAACACGTGAGGACGAACTCGTGAATCAATATGAGTTTGTGAATACAGACTTTGAAGGTGGCGTTGTTTCCCCGGATGGCAAATATTACTGGGCATTCGGCAGAAATGGACTGCATCGATTAAGCCTGGCTGATGGAATACTGGAACGTGTGGGTCGATCTACGGAAGCGGTAAAAAAAGTAGCCATCGCGAGCATTCCAAGAAAAGAAAATGGTGTCCAGTTGTTAAACGAATACATCGTTGCTGTTTCTACAGTTGATAAGATCACATTGTACAAAAACGTGCAAGACAAGACGACCCAATTACCCCATCCGATCAAGCGAACCGAAGATTATGTTTTCGCAGAAGCAATGGACATAGAAGGTTCATCCGGTGGTTACATGCTTTCGTACGGAAAAGGTGATAGTGTCATTACTGTCAGAGGCAGAAAACTAAATCCTCCGGATATGGCACGACCATGGATCAAAAGGCTTGACAAATCAGATACAGACCAGGTTTCCGCAATAGATATGGCCGGATTCAAAATTGCGATCGGGACACGAAGTGGCAAAGTAGCAGTTGGAGAGATTGGTCCGATCAGTCGGGATAAAACATTTGCTGTTACTCAAAAATCTAAAAGCAGGATCAAAAAGATCGTGCTGGGTAATGTCTATTTCGCGGCGATCACTTTTGGAAATCAATTGGAGAAAACGAAGCTGATCCTTAATACAATCTATAGTGAAATCAACGCCTCCGATGGATCTGGCATGGCACACGTCGAACGCGATAATGAAGATATCATCAGTGATATCGCACTGACAGGTAGCAATTTGTTCTACGTTGAGAACAATAATTACGTGAAATTTCACACGCTCCAGGCCACTCAGATGGTGGAGCAGATCTGCAACCTACTTCAGGATTGTGATCAGGAATTTGAAATTTTTAAAACCTGGTACCAGGAAGAAACCATGGTCCAAAATGAATTAAAATTCTGTAACTGTAACGAGGAAGAAACTGAATGAAGAAGTTAGCCAGCATCATATGTTTCCTCGTCTTGTGCACATTCGCACAGGCACAGGAAAAATTTATTTACGGATATATACTTGAACAAAAAGATGCAAGTATTATCCCGGAAGGGGCAACCCTGTCCTTGAGAGATAGTACCGGGATCACAGAACCGATCCAAAAGAAGAGCAATAAATTCAATGGGTACTTTGAATTGTTGGTTGAGGAGCGATTTGAAACGCTGATCATCTCCAAGGATGGTTATGAGACCAAAGAAGTCAATTTGATAGAGCTCAAAGGGCTAATCCCTCAGGATTCACTGAGTCTCATCCGCAATTTACAACTGGACCTGAGGGCTTACCCCAGTGCACAAAGCAACAGCTTCATCTCTACAGGACTTGAGGTGAAGAGAAAGATAGACTTTGCCGATGGCACTGCAGAAACCACTACCCTATTCGGGGAAGATGATGCCATTCAGGCCATTGTACTTACACAATCCGAAAGTCAATCGGATTCGTTGCTAATTACCTCGGAAGTTTACGAAGATGAATCCATTTCCATTGCCGAGTATTTCAATGAGCTACCTGCCTCGGACCGGATCAACTTTATTCTGGCGGATACCCTGAAAGCAGTTGAAAAACTATTTTTCCAGCAAGGGATCTCAACTGCTGGAAAGCGGAACCAAAGCATTGGGCAGATTCCCGCCAGTGTGGTGATCGTAAGCAAAGAAGAGATTGCAGCACAAGGCTATCAATCTGTGCCTGAGATCCTTGAAAATGTGACCGGACTTTATCTTTTTCGTGATTATTCCTGGTCAGGAGGCGACCCTATCGTGGGCATGCGAGGATTCTTCTCACAAGGCTTCAACAATGATATCATTATCCTTGTGAATGGCGTGAACATGTATGAAGAATACTGGGGCTTCTATCCGTTTTCACGGTTTCCGATAGGTGTAGAAGCCATCGACAGGATCGAAATTGTAAGAGGACCAATGTCTGTGCTCTATGGTAGTGGTGCCTTCTTCGGAGCCATTAACATCATCACCAATGCTCCTTTGGACAAGGAAGTAACGGACGAAGAGATTTTACCAAAACACCTGGCTTTGTCCTACGGAAGCAGGGACACAAGAAGGCTGAGTGGTGGATTGAAATACAAGAAAGACCGGGTGAGTTTTGCTTTCAACACCAACATTACGCTTTCCGATGGATTAAACCAGCCATTCAGCAGGTTTTTACACGATACTACCAACGTAAGCGTAGCAAATGCCATTAGTAATAATCCTGCTTTAAGATCAACAACCGAAGCGATGCTTCCTGTAGAGCAACGCTACGTTAGTGCCTCCCTCAACTTGCAGGATAAGGCCGGTTTAACGCAATACAGTGTGGACCTGACAGCCTCATCAGAAAACCGTGGCGTATTTGAATCAACGGCGGCTTCTTCTAATACCTTTTGTCAATGTCCTATTCCACAAGCCAATCCTAACGCGCCGGGCATTTTAAACAGAAGTTCAAGTGCGTATGGAGGTATCCGGGTTACACATTCCCCTCGGGACAATAACCTGAACCTGAACCTTAACTTGTTCTTTCATGAATTCAGCACAGAAATAGACTATACGGCCGGCGGCAATCGATTTGGCTTGTCTTCATTTCTTTCCAAGGCTTTCGAATTGGAAGGAAGTGCATCAAAATCCTGGGACCGGCTAAGTGGTATTGTTGGGGTGAACGCCAGAACTGCTGTTGACTTATTCACTGCTTTTGACTTTCCAAACGACACATTGGGAGGTGGAAATGACTTTATTCGGCTGGATGGTAATTCTGAACTGAACCTTTTTTCAGCTTTTGGTGAATTCGAATATGAAGTGGTCAAGAATAAAGTATTCGTGACAGCTGGCGGCCGGCTAGAGCAACTCAGTGATTTTGATTTTCTCTCTGATGCCGCGATCAATACAACAGATACTATTCCTGATAATCTGGTCTTTCCTCCAAACTCCAGTAGTATCACCGGAATTAAACCTGTATTCATTCCAAGGGCTGCAGTGGTCCTGAACATCAATCCCACTAACTTCTTGAAGTTCCTGTTTGGTGAGGCGCGGAAAAGGCCTTCCTTTGGAAATTTCACGGACAATAATGCGCTATCATTTCCCTTGATCCGAACACTGGAGTTGAACTTTATTCGGGAAAGTAAGATCAACCCCGATAGCAAAATAAGATCAAGTTTAAACGCGAGTTTCTATAGAAATGAGATCGAAAATCTGATCAGCAGGATCTCTTCAACGAGAAATGGGCAATCCGTATTTGGTAGTAGCAATGCTCGTAATGTAACAACTTACGGTGCCGAGATCGGCTTCTTACTTCAAGAACCGAGCAAGTGGAGCATTGAGGTCAGTGGTTCGTACAACCAATCCGACGAAATACAAGAGCTTACCGAAACCCTGTCTGTCGAAGATAGTACCGCTTCCTTTTCCCCGGTATTACTGGCTTATCTCAAAGGCTCCTATTACTGGTCTTTAAAGCCTTTTGATTTGCAATTAGGACTTAATTCACGGTACATATCTTCTTCCAGATCAGAGTTCACCCTGGACGAGGGTGTTCCAAGAAGATTGGGTCAAACAGTCCCTAGTTATGTGGTGACCAACATGAATATAAGATTCAGCCCTTCTTCCTTGAAAGAAGATCATCAGAGAAACAAATTTCGTAACCTGTATATTGCATTGAACATCACCAATATGTTTGATGTCGACATACAATACCCCACAACTGGTAACAATGAATCCTGGGCCATTCAGGGCTCCCCCGGCTTTGGTCGGCGATTCTTCCTTACCCTGGGCATAGACATATAAACCACCCTTCGTATAGCACAGACATTTAACCATGACTAAAAATGACAACCAGCACCCCAACATTGTTAGGCCTCCTCAATCAACGCGCAGATAATGCCGCTGTATTTTATAAGGAGCAGCACATCTCTCACGGAGAGGTAGATATATTGACACAAAATATTGCGCTTCACCTAATAAATTCAGGTATTCAAAAAGGTGATCGTGTGGCCATTTGCGTCGATCCGGGTCCGGATTTGCCTTTGGCCATTCTGGGAATATTGAAAGCAGGTGCGGTTTTCGTTCCTCTTGATACAAATATTCCAAAGGATCGCATGAAATACATGATCCAGGACAGTGAGGCAAAATACTGTATTTGGAACGGGGCAACCGAAGGTATACATCTTTCAATCGATGAGCTGAAGCAACGCATACAACCTGGAGGACTTCCTTCGGTAGAAGCAAACGATGCTGCTTATGTAATCTATACTTCCGGTACGACTGGTAAACCTAAAGGTGTGATCGTGTCGCATGGAGCGATCCTGGCTTACCTCAAATATGCGTGGGATACTTACATCAAACAGGAAGGAAATGAAGTCATTGCGCTGATCACCTCCCCTTCTGTGGACATGACGCTCACATCGCTGTTGCTTCCTTTCATCACCGGGAATACACTCGCCATCTACAATTCGGGATCCAATCTTCAAAACCTGGTTGCTGCCTTAAAAGATGAGCGCGTCACGTTCTTAAAATGTACGCCGACACACTTATCGATGATCTCGGAAGAGAACGCCAGCCATCGAAACATTACCACCTTCGTCGTTGGAGGGGAAGCATTGACTCGAACAGAAGCGATACGCATTTCCAACCTTTTCCAAAAAGCAGATATTTTCAATGAATATGGACCTACCGAAGCAACAGTGGGTTGTGTTGTCCAGCAATACGATGGATTGGCCAGTAGTGCGTATGTGCCCATCGGACAACCTGTTCCTAGTGCTTCGATCCTCCTGCTGGATTCAAATCAACAACCAGTTCAAGCAGGTGAGAAAGGTGAACTCTATATCGGTGGAGATTGTCTGGCAATGGGTTACCTGAACAATCCTAAGGCTACAGCAGCTCGCTTCGTAGAAATTGAGGGCGACCGATATTACCGCAGTGGTGATGTGGTCCAATATCAGCAAGGCACCCTGCAATACCTGGGACGGGAAGATGATCAAGTCAAAATCCGGGGTTATCGGGTAGAACCTGCTGAAATCTCAGAAGTAATCCTAAGCTATCCGGGCATAGAAAATGCCAATGTGAGCAAGGAAGGTCATCAATTACATGCTTACTTAAAGACCAAAGACGTGGAATTGGAAGAGCTGATGGCATTCCTTTCCAAAAAGCTACCTTCCTGGATGGTCCCTACACAATACTTCCTGTCAGACCACTGGATGGTCAAGGCCAATGGAAAGCTGGATCTGGAGCAAATGCGTTCCAATGCAAAAAAACTTACTTCCACTGATCAGCCTTCTTTAGAAGATACCGAAAATATTACGGACCTCATTAAACGATTGATCATTGCCAACAGCAGGATCAAACGGCTAACGAAAGGAACTAACTTGTTTCATGCAGGAATGGAGTCCATTCAATTGGTCAATCTGGTGGTAGATCTTGAAGAACAATTCAATTGCCGGATCAGCATGGGGCCAGTTGTATGTTCCCCTACTCTGGAAACACTGGTGCGGTCTGTTCAAACCGCAAGGGATCAGCCGGTCTTTTCAAAATTCAATGAAGGGATCGACGCAACTGCCGTTTACTGCTTTCCGGCGGCCATAGGTGGTCCCATGGCATTTCGAGAACTGATCAAAGGCGATCAGGACCATTTGTATCGCACGCTGGAAGATCCCGGGAAATTCATGGATCCGCTGAAAAGTTACGCTGATGCCCTTACAAAGGATGACCATTTCCCCTGCGTACTTTTGGGGTACAGTGGTGGTGGCAATCTTGCTTTTGAAGTCTGTAAGCTCCTGGAAGCCAAAGGCAAGAAAGTTTCAGCGATCATCATGATCGATGCATTCCGAAAACGATACATTCCCAAAACCATGCCTGCGGATATTGTGATCATGAAAGAAGAAGCCATGGCACAATTGGGCGATGCCGCCAGTGACAATGCCCTGGAAGACTTGTCTCGATACTACGATCTGGTCAATTTTGAACTCAATGATTTTGAAGGATCCGTAAAAGCTGACGTGTACCTACTTACATCCGAAAACCGGACTACCTTTGGCGACAGAAAAGTGGATGGAGTCCCTTTCTTTCACCCCTGGAGCAATTGTACAAAAGGAAATTTCAAAGAAATTCAAGGAGCCGGCAATCACGAGGACATGCTCAAAAAACCCTGGTTGGGCACAAACTCTCAATTGATCAGCCAGATCCTTAAAGCCTATTAACAAACCATGAAAGTATATTTAGGTGGGACGGTCAACGGTTCGAGTTGGAGAGACTATGTGATATCAAACATCGATATCGAGTACTTCAACCCTGTGGTCGATGACTGGAATGAAGAAGCACATGAACGAGAATTGTACGAACGCCGGCATTGTCATTTCTCACTCTATGTGATCACTCCTAAGCTGACTGGCTTTTACTCGCTTGCTGAGGTCACGGATGACGCGATAAAAAGACCGGATCGGACGATCTATTGCTACCTGAAAGAGGATGGAGGTGATGAATTCACCGAAGATCAATTGGTTTCACTCGATCAGATTGGGAAACGAGTGGAGCGGAATGGCGGTCATTGGTTCCAAAACCTGGATCAGGTCATCCATCACCTTAATGCGGCTAAAAAGCAATCTGAAGGCTTTGAAGTAGGTGATCGTGAAAACCTTGACGCCTACATTTCTTATGGACGGAAGAGCAGTAGGGAGTTCGTCAAAGACATGTCAGACTATCTGACGAAAGAAGGCATTCACACCTGGCATGATGACGGTCTGGTACCGCTCGAGATCCGGCATTTAGATCAAGTGAATCGGCTTATTGAAAAAGCAGATAATTTCATTTTCGTAATTTCTTCTCATGCCGTCAGATCCGAGTACGCCCTCAGGGAATTAGAATATGCGAAAAAGCTGAAGAAGCGAATCATACCTGTTATGCATGAGCAGCCTCACGCGTATCTGGACAATCTCCCTTTTGAGATTCGACAGGGCAAGATTCTATATTATACCGGAGGAGGACAGGCACAAGAATTGTTCGATCATATTCATGATGTAATTCTGGAAGAGCGTGAGTATGTTCAAAAACACACGGAGCTCCTGCAAAAGGGATTGCAGTGGCAATTAGCAGACCAGGACCCAAGACTTCTCCTATATGGACTCGATCGTATAGAGGCATCAAAGTGGCTGAAAACAACCTTTGAAAATGTAAGGCCTCCGGCGGTTCCTTCCGAAATTCACCTTTCATTCATTGAAGCATCCGAAGCACTCAACATCTCGAAGCAGCTGCTGCACTTCCTAAACCGGCTGACCTCCTTTCTCACGGAAAGGAAAGCTTTCGATAACTTTATTGGCATCGTCTCTTTGGCCAATCCAATTTCACTTGTACCTCAGCTCATCACCGTACTGAATTCAGATGACCTATCCTCTGTATCGGAGTACACTTTTGGCCTATTTGCGTTCCTCAATCTCTGTTTTGCCCTGGTAGGAATCAAGCAAAAGAACCTTGGGATGTTCATCAGTATGTTCCTGAGTATGATCATGAATTTATGGATCATTGGCGTGAAGTTGTTTCCTGAGATATTTTAGACTTCTTCTAAATCTAAATCCCCCGGTCTTCAGCCACCCCCTTTCCTAAAGGGGGACTTAATCCTATTGTAGCAACGTAAAGACCCAAAAAGTAACCTAACTGTAATTCCTTCGTATTGTAACTTATAAAGTTATAATGCTATGCGTGCCAGTACCGACTTCACCAAAGCCATCCAGATCTGTTTATTCCTGAACTTGAAAGAGGGAGAATTTAAATCCTCCACCCAGCTTGCAGAAAGCGTGGACACCAATCCCGTGGTTGTTCGCCGACTTCTGGCCAAACTCAAAAAGAATGGCATCGTAGATAGCATCGCTGGTGCACAAGGTGGGTTCCTCCTGGCCAAAGCGCCTGAACAAATCTCACTTTGGACCATTTACAAAGCTGTGCAGGAAGAGCAACTATTTGCCCGCCATAAAATCAATGACGACTGTGATATCAGCTGTAACCTGGAATTGCTGATCAAAGACACCTTTGACGAGGCTGAGCTTGCTATGAGGCCTTCTTTAGAAAAATCCAACGTGGCCAATTTATCCACTCAATTGGTTGAAATCCTTGATTTATCGATAGCCTGAAAAAAAAATAAAAAAATTTCACCCTAATTGAAACTTTTAGAGTTACTAATGGGTTTAATAACTGTAACATTTGAAATTACATATCAACACAAAAAAATGAAAAAGTTCTCAATCCTCCTCGTAGCAGCATTCGTATTCTTTGCAGCTAGTCAAGTTTCAGCACAAGACGCACCTAAAGTGGTCAAATTGACTCAAGTAGATGGTAAGTTCACCAAATCATCATTGAACCTTAAGCCAGGTAAATACATCTTCGAAGTAACTAACAAGAAAGTAGACAGAGAAGTAGGTTTGGTAGTAGCGAACACTACAGAAGAAGGTAAAGCTGGCGATCATATCAAAGCAGGGTACTTAGCGAATACGATCAAGAAAGGAGAAACAGCAAGATCTCAAGTGGTAGAGTTAGGGGAAGGTACTTACAAGTACTTCTGTCCGCTAAACCCTACCCCAGAATACACAATTACAGTTAGTGAGTAGTAGTGAGTTTTTATGGTTGGTTAAAGAGGTCTGCTCCCGCGGGCCTCTTTTTTTTGTTTTACCCAACTAAACTCCCGCTTACTTTCGGGCAATTCCATCGAGGCCAAAGTAATAGATTCCAGTTCGCTTTCTGAACCTAAAAGGGACATCAAAAAAGGAGAATACCTTCCAATTCGAACTCAGGCAACAAGGTGTTTGATCCCAAGTAGTCGGATCAGTGTTTCAATAATTCCGGAATCAATCCGTTTACAACTCCGTTATTCTAGCTTTAAATCATTTCCAGTTTGAAAAATCTTCCTAAATCTGAAAATGATGACCGAAACCTCTTCTAAAAAAGAAAGTGGAATCCTCTCTTCGATAAGCTTTAAAGAGAAAATAGGGTACGCAGTTGGTGATGCTGGATTCAACTTTTACTGGATCATTATTGGGTCCTACCTCTCGTATTTCTACACAGATATTTTTGGGTTATCCGCAGCAGCAGCTGGCACCATGTTCTTAGTGACCAAAATAGTTGATGCTTGTACCGATCCGGCAATGGGAGCCATCGCAGACAGAACCAATAGTAGATGGGGAAAATTCCGTCCGTACTTATTGTTTGGAGCAGTTCCTATGGCAGCTGCAGCCATTTTGACCATGAGTACCCCCGATTTGTCCGAAGGAGTTAAGCTCATGTGGGCATACGGTACTTATACCATGATGATGCTTTGCTATACCATCCTGAGTACTCCTTATTCTTCGTTGGCAGGGGTAATCACAGCTGATGCGGGCGAAAGAAATTCCATTTTCGGCTGGAGGTTTTTCTTTGCGTACTTTACCGGAATCATAGTTGGAGCATTTACCCCTGGGTTGGCCGAGTACTTCGCTAATGGCAATGAAGCCCGAGGTTGGCAATTGACCATGGCACTCTATTCCTCTGTAGCAACCGTCTTATTCCTCATCACTTTTTTATCAACGAAGGAGAGAGTTCAACCTCCAAAAGAGCAAAAAACCAACCCTCTGGACGATATCAAAGATTTACTGGATAATAAACCATGGCTCATACTATTTGCTTTAGCCATGATTATCATGATGACCATTGTTTTCAGGGGAAGTTCTGCCACATACTATTTCAAATACTTCGTAGAACGACCAGATTTAATGGGAGCATACATCGGAATTCAAATGGCCTCTTACGCTATGGGTAGTTTGTCCGCTCCTTACCTGACGAAATTGATGGACAAAGCCAGGTTATTGATGCTGCTGATGGGACTCGTCGGAGGATTGAGTATTCTCTTTGCTTTTGTACCAAAACCTTCCTCCAATGGGGTGAGAACCATCTCTGCGACTGAAGCCATCACCCTTGAAGCGAAAGATCTGCTAGGTGAACCAATCAAACCGACTGATAAGATCAGATGGATATCTCATGAAACAGGGATATTTTGGTTCATTCAGGACCGAAAGCAAATTGAAACGGATAGCCCCACCTTGAAATTAAGTGAAGCATCAGAAGGCAGTAATCGCGTAATCAGTGTCATCAAAACAGCAACTGATGGGACCATTTCGGATAGCTCGGATCTGCCCATTGAGATTATCATCATGTTTATCCTCAATATTTTAATCAGTCTTTCATTAGGACCTAAGTCTCCCATTACATGGTCCATGTATGCGGATGCGGCTGACTACAATGAATGGAAGACAGGAAGAAGAGCCACCGCTATGACTTTCTCAGCGGCTACATTCTCTCAAAAATTGGGTGGTGCTTTAGGTTCCGCAGGGATCCTTTGGGTATTAGCCTCTATGGGATACGCTGCGAATACTGTCCAGGAAGGGGCGTCCTTAACTAGTATTGTATGGTTACAGACCTTGGTTCCGGCATTCTTTGCTTTCGCCGCCATTTTTGCCTTGAAATTCTACAACCTCAATGGTGAAAAGTTGAAAGAAATCAACCAGAATTTAGCAACTAAACAAGAAAATAAATAAGCCGCCTACCTATGTTGATAGAACGTTCTGACGGGGGAGAGCGACTAAATCTCAGTAGTCCAACAGCATTACCCAAAGCTTCTGCATTCCTTTGGAATAAGAAGATGATGATCCACATGAATTGTCGAGGCTATGCAGTTGCTCAGTTTATGCAACCCGAACCGGCCAAGTATGCCTACGCCCCCAATCTGGAGGCCAAAACCTTCATGCAGCCGGAACAGCCTTATTATGCACATCATCCTGGCAGGTTCTTTTACATCAAAGATGAAGCAACGCAATCTCTTTTTTCAGCACCATACGAACCTGTCAGAGCAGATCTGGATCATTTCACATTTTCGGCGGGCAAAAGTGACATTCAGTGGATACTCATCAAGGATGGCATCAAAATTCAGTTGAAATTAACCTTGCCCCTGGACGAACCTATGGAGATATGGGAAGCCACGTTGACCAATGAAAGTAGAAACCTTAGAAAACTAAGCCTTTATCCCTACTTCCCGATTGGGTACATGTCATGGATGAACCAATCCGGCTGGTACGACCCATCACTTAATTCGGTCGTTTGCAAAGCGATCACTCCTTACCAAAAGCTTGCAGACTACCGAAAAATTAAGACACTTAAAGATTACACCTATTTCATGGCGGACCGTCAGCCGGATTCATGGGAAGTCAACCAGGCGCATTTCGAAGGTGAAGGTGGCCTACATGCCCCAACCGGAGTATTACAAGCCGAATTAAACAAAGGAGATGCTCGCTACGAAACACCTGCCGGCATCATGCAATTCCGGATTGACCTCAAGGCAGATGCCTCTGAAACCTATCGTTTCCTGTTTGGTCCTGCTTTTGATGAAAAGGAAATCAAAGCCATACATTCGCAGTATTTGGGGAATAAAGATGGAATTCAGAAGGCTGAATATGCCTACCTGAACTATCTCGATGCAGGTGAAGGCTGTCTAACAATTGAAACTCCTGATCCGGTCCTTGACAATTTGGTAAATCACTGGCTACCCCGCCAGGTGTACTATCATGGTGAAACCAATCGTTTGAGTACCGACCCACAAACCAGAAATTATCTTCAGGACAACATGGGCATGGCTTACATTCAGCCAGAAATTTCGAGAAACGCGTTTCTTACTGCACTGAGTCAACAAGAGATCAGCGGTGCTATGCCTGATGGTATTCTCATTCAGGAGCATGCCGAATTGAAGTATATCAACCAAATCCCCCATACCGATCACTGTGTCTGGCTTCCTATCTGCCTGAAAGCCTACCTCGATGAAACAGATGATTATGCCCTGCTGGACATAGAAATTCCATTTGGGGATGCTAATGAAAAAAGTACAGTTGCTCATCACATTGATCTTGCCTTAAAATGGTTGGTAGAAAATCGTGATGAACGAGGATTGAACTACATCAATCAAGGAGATTGGTGTGACCCGATGAATATGGTCGGACCGAAAGGCGTCGGTGTTTCGGGGTGGTTGTCTATGGCCACTTCTTATGCCATACAAACCTGGTTGGACATTACCGCTGCTCATCAGGGAACACCATTCCTAAATGTCTTCCAAAAAAACCTTGAGGATCTAAAAGCTGCGATCAATGAGCACTTGTGGGATGGGGAATGGTATGCTCGAGGAATAACGGATGATCACGTGACCTTTGGGATCAGTAAAGATGAAGAAGGGAAGATCTTCCTGAACCCTCAAGGGTGGGCGTTCCTATGTGGATGCGCCTCCGATG
This sequence comes from Cytophagales bacterium, assembly GCA_033344775.1. Classification (NCBI taxonomy): domain Bacteria; kingdom Pseudomonadati; phylum Bacteroidota; class Cytophagia; order Cytophagales; species Cytophagales bacterium. The sequence goes on from JAWPMT010000005.1 coordinate 926,455, forward strand.
AGCAAAAAGTGAAAATACAAGCTGCAGTAGCCGCGCACCTGGAAACTCCCTATGGCGTACAAATGCTCGCCCCCGCCTTCACCAGCATGCGAGAAGATGTGGGTAGGGTAACTCAAAAACATCCCGGTTCCGCAGAAAATGGCTCTATTTATAATCATGCGGCAGCTTTTTATGTTTATGGTCTGTACCAAATTGGCGCCACAGACAAAGCATTTGACGTATTAAGAAAGATGATCCCTGGCCCGGATCAAATGGATTTGATACAAAGGGGGCAATTACCGGTATTTATTCCCAACTACTATCGAGGCGCTTACCAGCAATTTCCAAGAACTGCCGGAAGATCCAGCCAATTGTTCAATACAGGGACTGTTCATTGGATGTACAGAGCTTTGATCGATGGCCTGTTCGGCTTACAGGGCAGCAGAGAGGGGCTTAGCGTTTGCCCCAATTTACCTGCTCAATGGCAACATGCACGTGTGAAGAGAGTATTTCGAGGTGCTACTTTCAATGTTTCATTTCAAAAAACGGAACAAATTGCTTCTACAGAGATTACAGTAGATAATCAAAAGCTATCAGGATCTGTCATTCGAGATTTTCAATCCGGAAGAACCTATGAGGTAAAAGTCCTCCTACCTGCCATAGCCTAGGTAACTGCCTTAAGTCTGAAGTATGTACTTTGATGATCAGTCCAGAATTTTTCTAATTTTCCGACCCTCTTTTAGGTATTCCTGTAAGCTTTCGGCATCCCCTCCCTGAATCAATTGCTTCATGGCTCCCAGTTGATCCATTAAGGCTTCAAGGCTTTCCAAAACAGGCACTTTGTTGTCCAACAAGATGGGTGCCCACATTTCCGGTGAACTTTTAGCTAATCGTACCGTCGAAGCAAAACCCGATCCTGCTAGTTCCAGGATCACCTCACCATTTTTTTCCTTATCGAGTACCGTCTGGCTTAGCCCGAAGGCAATGACGTGACTTAAATGTGAAATGTAAGCCAGGTGTTTATCATGTTCTTCGGCACTCATGAAGGTAAGGCTCATGACCAGGCTTTCACACCAGCGGGCGAAGACCTTTACGATGTTTATGTCCGACTTTTCATGTTCGCAGGCAATCATCACCTTACCGTGATATAGCTCTGCAAATGCTGCTTCTGGCCCGGAATGTTCTGTCCCTGCAATGGGGTGAGCCGCTATGTATCGGGATCTGTAAGGGTGTTCAACGATTGCCTGACAAATGGAGTTTTTGGTAGAGCCAAAATCAATAATAAACTGATCCTTACGAATGTTATCCAATAGCCCACCTATCGTATTCAGGATCGCCGAAACCGGGACGGTCAGGATAACACATTCGGCCCAATCAATCGCAGCATCCTGAGTATCAAAAATCTCATCCACCACGCCCAACTTTAGGGCTTTCTCTCGGTTTTCCCTTGAGAGATCCCATCCGCCAAACCTCAAGGAAGGGTCTATTTTCCTCAATGCCAGTGCAAATGAGCCTCCGATTAATCCTGTGCCAAAAATTAAGATATTCATGAACGTATGCGATTGATCGCGGCTACAAATCTTTGCTCTGGCGAACATAAAGACACACGGATATAATTCGTCCCTGCCACGCCAAAAATCATTCCAGGTGTGATAAAAACATGATATTTCTCCAACAGTTCGTCGGATACAGCCACTCCTGTACGGCCAGCAGGCACTCTGGCCCAGACAAACATACCCGCCGCTTCTTTTTGATACTGGCAATCCAGCTCATCCAGGAGCTGATAAACTAACCGTAGCCGATTTCGATAGGTCTCATTTAAGGCATTATACCAATCCTGGGACAAACTCAAAGCTTTTACTGCTGCCATTTGGACCGGCTTGAACATCCCACTGTCCATGTTGCTTTTCACTTGTAAGATGGCCTGGATGATTTCCGATTCGGCAACAACCCAACCTACACGCCATCCAGCCATATTGAAGGTTTTAGAAAGGGAGTTCAATTCAATGCAACAATCCTTTGCGCCCTCATAACCGAAGATGCTACTAGATTGATCGTTTAAGATGAAACTGTACGGATTGTCATGACACAATAAAATTCCACGATCTTTCGCGAATTGCACAAGCCGTTTTACCACCTCAGGGCTTCCCCTTTCGCCCGTTGGCATGTGCGGATAATTGATCCACATCAGCTTGACCTTCTCTGTATTCAGGTTTTCAAGAAAATTCCAATCGGGCTCCCAATTTTGATCCTCTAACAAGGGAAAATAAATGGGATCTGCTTCCACCATTTTAGTGACGGAAGTATACGTGGGATATCCCAGGGCTGGGATCAACACTTGATCTCCAGGATTAAGAAAAGCCAAAGAAATATGGGTAATGGCCTCTTTGGAACCCATCATCGGTAAAATCTCCTTGACAGGATCAATGGTAACCTGGTATTGACGAAGATAAAAATCAGCAATCGCATTTCTTAACTCTGGCAATCCTCGATAGGATTGATATTGATGATTTGCCGGATCTGCAGCCGTCCGCGTAAGTTCCTCGATCACCTCCGGAGCTGGAGGTAAATCAGGACTCCCGATCCCCAAATTGATCACATCATGACCTGCTGCGGTCAATTGTCGAATCTGCTCTAACTTCTTCGAAAAATAGTATTCCTCAACTCCACCCAGACGAGTTGCCGTTTCTACCCTCATGTTTTCTAAAAAGGAAATATAATGTGCGGCAAACATATGGAATCAATTAGTTTGCATTGCAATTTTCAACACGATCCAAACACGTTTCTTGAACGGAAACTGACATATATGAAGAAAGCTATGAAATTCGGTACAAAGGCCATTCACGCTGGGGTCATGCCCGACCCTTCAACAGGTGCCATCATGACACCCATTTTTCAAACGTCCACCTATGCACAGGCCGGACCCGGAGATAACAAAGGATATGAATACGCCCGATCCAAGAACCCCACACGTGATCAACTGGAAGCGAGTATCGCCGCCCTGGAAAATGCATCACATGGCCGATGTTTTGCCTCGGGCATGGCCGCAACAGACTGTATCATCCGATTATTGGGCCCTGGTGATGAGGTCATTGTATCCGAAGATCTATACGGTGGCACGTATCGACTCTTCACCAAACTATTTGAGCCTCAAGGATTGAAATTCCACTATGTGGATATGAAGGATCTGGATAAAGTTGAATCGACATTCAATGATAATGTGAAGATGATCTGGATTGAGACCCCAACCAATCCGATGATGAGCATTGTCGATATTGGGGAACTCGCCCGAATCGCGAAAGCCAACCATGCGCTGGTTGCTGTGGACAACACCTTTGCAACGCCTTACCTTCAAAACCCTATTGATCTGGGAGCTGATATCGTCATGCATTCTGTTACCAAATACATTTCGGGGCATTCGGATTTGATCATGGGTGCAGCAGTAACCAACTCGGAAGAACTGGACAAAAAACTAGGCTTCATTCAAAATTCTGCGGGTGCAATACCAGGACCTAATGATTGTTTTCTGGTCTTAAGAGGTATCAAAACCTTACATGTACGTATGGATCGCCATTGTGAAAATGGCAAGCGGATCGCCTATTTCCTAAAATCCAATCCTTTGGTGAGGCATGTTTATTGGCCCGGATTTGAGGATCATCCCAATCATGATATCGCCAAAAAGCAGATGCGTGGTTTCGGTGGCATGATTTCATTCGTTCTCAAAAATGACAGTCAAGAAGCGGCATTTAAGGTACTCCGGAAATTCAAGGTGTTTTCACTGGCGGAATCCCTGGGAGGTGTGGAATCCCTTGCCGGACATCCGGCTAGTATGACACATGCGAGTATTCCCAAAGAGGAACGATTGAAATCAGGACTGACAGACTCCCTGATCCGATTGAGCGTAGGTATTGAAGATGCAGAAGACCTGATCGAGGATTTGACACAGGCCATAGAGGATTGATGTGGACTACTAGCCCACTAATTCTATCATCATTTCGATGTGATCACAATGAGGTCACCCTAGAAATAAGGACAGCAAGCCACTTCCTGCAGCTTGCTGTTTGTTATTACTGATATTTAAATCTCTTTCTAGATCTCTCCGGCAATCGTGATGGTCACTGAAGTTTGGTCTGAAAGACTTACACCATTAGGTAATCCCAGATCTGAAAACTCTACAATGATGGTTTCATCACCTTCCTGAATTTCGTCCGTTTGGATCAGGATACCAAGATTAGCACTATTGGTTCCTTCTGTAATGATCACACGGGTACTTGATTGATAGTCGGACCCATTGGTCGCTGTTCCTCGATAGATCACTGGTACGGAAATATTAGAAGAAACAATCCTATCTGAAGTAACTGTCAGGGTTACCATATCACCTTCTGCTACCTGATCGGCAGTAGTAGATAGAGAAACAACCGCCGCAATATCCGACGGATCATCGCCGCCACAAGCTGTCAATACAAGGGCGAGTACAAAAATTTTAGCTAAGGTTGAAAGTTTCATAACAAATAATGGATTTAAAACATAACTGATTTTTAATACGTAACTGTGGTTCTGATCCGATCTTTGTCCAATCGGAAAAATCTTTCTTTATCATTCAGGAAAAATTCCATGATATTGAGGTGCCCTTCAATCTTGTTGATCAAACAAGTATTACTCACATCGATCTTTTTTATCGCTCGCAAACCGGAGATGAGTTTACCTCTCAATAGGATGTTCTCTTCCGTGTATTCAATCTCCGTTAATTCATAATTGATCGACTCATCATCAATATTGATGGTCACGTGCTTCTCGATGTATTGCGTGATCTGATCAATTACCTCTTTTTGGTATTTCTGAGTACTATAGATCTCCTTTAGAATGTCTTCCCGATCAAAGTTGACATTAAAAACATATCCTGTTGAAGTGGCCGTGATACGGAAACGGGCCACACGTAAATCGTGCGTTGCAGACACCTCGAAAGCGCAAAAGCAAAGCAGGATCGCAATCCCCAAATAGATGTTTTTCCGAATAGCATTCATTCCTAATGACGAAGGTAATTCAACGACCTCCTGTCCTAGCATTACGAGTAGTGAAAGGGGATAGTTGCCTACCTAAAGGGCAAAATTCTGGAAGAGCAATTAACAAGACAGAATTAATAAAATCGCTAAAAATCTGAACTCTTTTAAACAGAAAGGAATGCTCCTTCTAAATCCTTCCATAGGATAGAGAATAAAAAAACGCTTACATCGTAAGCGTCGTAATCAGTGGATTTTAAATGGTCTCGATAAAGAATTCAGGTGCTTCATACAACTTCTTCCGTTGCCGCATCCCCTCCTTTACCATCAAAACTTCCTTTTATGCTTTGCATTTGAGTCTTGTTCAACTTTTTCATTATTCAGTTTATTTATTGTTATTAATCCAATAAGATTTAATACTAGTACCCGGAATCAAAATCGTATCCTGCCAGTACTTTCTACATTTGCGATTTTTTCAACTTTTCCATGGTCCCCATGTTTGTACAATGAATTTATTGAAAATATCGAATCCCTGAAAATAAATTAGTTAACGCTACTTCTCGCGGATCATGTCAAAGCATCCGCTAAAACTCCGTCAAGACTTGTTTGATTTTTTCCCAGGTATCCGGGTCAAAAAGCCGGGCACCTCCCAACAAAGCTGCTTGTTCTTTCAACTGGGAAACCTTGACTTCCAATTGCAATTTTTCCCGATCCAACTCTTGATAAAAAGAGGTTGAAAACAAATCCCAGGCCTTGCTGATGTTTCCGCCCATGACCAACACATCCGGTTCAAATCTCTGGATCCAGATGTTGATGAATTTTCCCAGGTTGATCCCAAACTCATGGAACAACAACATGGCCACTGAATCTCCTTTTTTATGCAGATCATGTAGTTCTTTCACACCTGGAATTTCTTTACCAGTCAATGATTTGTAACTATTGGTGAACCACCGGGTAGAGAAAAAGTCATCGCCTATGCCATCCTGAAAAGGCAAATGCCATAAGCACCCATGCTCGGGGACCGTTTCTCCGCTGGTTACGGGAATGCCTTTCTTAACAAATGCGGAACCAAACCCTGTCCCCAGGGTGATTGATAAGGCCTTATTCTTACCGGCAGCTTCTCCTTTCCAGGCCTCTCCTACCGCAAATGAAGAAGCATCATTCAGGAACCGCATTTTGAGGGTTTTTGAAATCAGCAAGGGTCCCAGCGATTGTGGAACATGACAATCATACAATGATTCGTATTTCTCATTCCCCTCAAACAAAGCCACACCTGTTTTATAATTGAAAGCTCCGGGCATGGCAAAACCAATGCCCAGGACATGATTCCCTTGTACAGCTTTCAATGACTGATTGATGGTGCCTGCCCATGCTTGCATGATAGCTGTTCTTGATGCTTTGTTATCAATCTTTGCATCGAATAAAGAAGTTCCTAATAAGGTACCGGTTTGTAATTCAATAGCGCCACTCAATATGTGGCTTCCCCCAACATCTACGCCGATTACGTAGGAATTTTCGCTCATGTTTTTACTCGACAGGATTATTACTCATTTCAAAAATCAGAGTGCCTCCATCCACTACTTCTTCATGCGTGATGTAGCTTCTGTCTAATGGTACTCCATTCAAAAGGACTTGCTGAACATAGACATGATCCAGCCCCTGATTCTTAGCGATTACTTTGAATTGTTTGCCCTCAGGTAATGATAAGATCGCTTCATCGACTTGAGGGCTACCAAGAACATATCTACCATCTGCTGGATTGACCGGATAGAACCCTAAGGCACTGAACAGGTACCACGCTGACATCTGACCACAATCTTCGTTTCCACATAATCCGTCAGGGTCTGTCGTATACAAATCATCCATGATCTGACGAACGCGTTGCTGAGTTTTCGCTGGCTGACTTACGTATTGATAGAGATAAGGCACATGATGTGAAGGCTCGTTGCCATGCACGTACTGTCCGATGTAACCAGATATCCAAACAGGGGACTCCCCTTCTGATTGAGTGACTTCAAACATGGAATCTAATTTCATTTCAAAATCGTTCTCACCACCTGACATTTCAATCAAACCGGGAATGTCATGAGGTGCAAACCAGTGGTATTGCCATGCATTGGCTTCCGTATAATCTTCAGGGTGGTAAGCCAATGGATCAAATGGTTCTTTGAAGTTCCCAGTCTCATCCTTAGCTCGCATGAAGTTTGTCTTCGGATCATAATGATTGCGATAGTTCAGGGAACGTTCCATGAAATATTGATAATCATCTTCTTTATTTAAATACTTTGCCACCTGAGCAATGCACCAATCATCGTAAGCATATTCCATGGTCAGTGAAACATTCCAGGAAGCTCGTTCATGAGGCACATACCCTTTTTCCTGATAAACATCAATCTGGAATTCTTCCTGCATAGCAGAAACCTTCATCGCTTTATAGGTTTTCTCCGGATCAATGCCGGGTAGGCCTTTCAAAATCGCGTCCGCCATTACCGGCACCGCGTGATAGCCCAACATCATGTCTGTTTCATTTCCATGAAACTCCCAAACCGGAAGCTTTCCGGATTCCTCGTAATGTGCATATAGCGATTGCAGCATATCAGGCACACGATCCTGATGTATTAGGGTGGTCAATGGATGCCATGCACGAAAGGTATCCCACAAAGAAAAGATGGAATATCTGGTATAATCCATACGGTAGGTTGATCCATCAGCACCTCTGACTTCACCATTTACATCCGAGAATGTTACAGGGGCCAACATGCTATGGTACATGGCTGTATAGAATTGGACTTTGTTGTCTACATCGGTCTCGACTTTGATCTTTTGTAATTGCTCCTCCCAGGCCTGATGCGCTTTGCTCCGGACTCCTTCAAAATCAAATCCGATCTGTTCTGCATCAAGGTTGCGTTTGGCATTCTCAATACTCACTGAGCTTAGGGCGGTTTTGACCATCACTTCCGAATCAGCAGCGTTCAGATCAAAATGAAAAACTGCTTTTATCTCTTTTCCTTTAGCAATTGATACATCCGTCAATCCTCCCTCGCTCCACAATTCCAGATCGGCGATGGGCTTTGAGAAAACTGAATAGAAAAATACGCGCTGATCTCGGGCCCAGCCGGTTGACTTACGATAGCCAACAACCGTTGAATCGTTTACGACCTCCAGAAAAGTGGCTTCGGTTTCGTCCCAGTTGCGAGAATAACCCAGATCGAGTTTGACCCTTGGGTCATCCAGTTTTTTGAAGTGATAGCGCTGTAAGCCTGACCGATTAGTGGCCGTGAGGTTTACTTGCACTTCATAATCTTCCAACCAAACTTCATAATAGCCTGGATTTGCAGCTTCCCGATCATGGCTAAAAGTAGAAATGGTGGTTGGTTTGGCGTTAATTTCATCGAGTTGTTTTTGTCGCTCAGTACCTGTCAAGGGCATGAATGAAATATCGTACAGATCTCCTGCACCTGTCCCGGTTAAGTGCAGGTGACTGAATCCGGCAATCATAGAATCGGGGTAGAAGTATCCCGAAATCCAATCCCAGCCATTTCTTCCATTATCAGGGCTTAGTTGCACCATTCCGAAAGGCACGGTTGCTCCGGGGTATGTCTTTCCTTTCCCATCGGTTCCGATAAAGGGATTAACGTATTTGGTGAGGGATTGGGTGGGTGCTTCGCTGGGAGACTGGCATGATAGTAGCAAGACTATTAGTATGAATTGTCCAGGAATTCTGCATTTCATCTTCATCTAATTAATTCCTCGTTACTTGATTTATGCCAAAAATCAATACGGAGATGTTAAGCCTACAAAACAACATCGTCATTCCGAGCGAATGCCGGAATCTCAATATTACTAGGTTGAAACAATGATGAGATTCCTGAACAAGGTCAGGAATGACGCTTAACTTCTCCGTATTGAAACCTGCTAAGAACAGTGATTTGTCCTCATAGTTTTCAATAAGTTTTAGACTAAACATACTCATCAGTACTCTTCTTCAATCTTCACCGGTCAAAGGCCGAATTAATAGCTTCTGCATATTCAGAGACTAGCTTGCTATTATCAAAATCATCATAGAGCCATAAAAAGCCTCCTTTGATATCGCAGCGGTTGTTCCACTCGGATAATATTTTCCGGATCTGTTTAGCATCTTTATTACCATCAGAAGTTCCCTTCGCCCATAAGCCAGGCACGATGGGTACACCCAGTTTCTGCCATTTTTCATCGCAGGGATTATTTCCTTTTCCTCCGGCATAAACTTGCAAGTACATCAGGTCCACGGATCCCGGATTAGCCGCTAACATTTGATCCGTGAATGGTTGCCAATACGTCGCTGCATTTTTATAGGGCACTCCGGTAGTTTTCACTCCCAGTTCGAACAGCATGGTATGAAAAGCAACTGCACTCGCTACATCATAAGTCACCTCATCATCATTATTAAAGGCATCTATCTCAGGTATTGCTTCGATCAGTGCTTTGAAATTCTTGTATAATAGGCTGGATGGACCTGTTCCTTCTTTTTCTATCAGGTTTTTGATGTTCTCGTACGTTGGTGAACCCCAGGCACTCAAACCAAATTCAATTCGCTTTACCGATGACCCTGAAGATTTCAATGCCTTCATATCTGAGCGAAAGTGTGGATGAGATTGATCACCGATATACACACCATCTGTCACCAATGGAAACTCGACATTGAAATTCAAATTACCATCCTCATCAATATGTATCGTCCAGACAATGACCGTATTTAAGCCTGATTCTCTTAATTCTTTGGCCGAATATTCCCTACCATTATAAATGCCTCCGCCTCCATAAACAGCAGAGATATGCTCCTGAGCAACGGACACATAAGAAGTAAGGATCAACAGAAAAAGTAACCTGAATTTCATAGCACCTGCTTTTGATGTTTATTTATTGTTCACTGAAACAGAGAACGGACGTCCTGATTGATCATATCCCCAATTGCTTTCTGTATCAGACATATTGAATTTCAGTTTACCGCCTTTTTGTAGTTCATCATGTCCGATCCAGGTATTTACATAGTTGTGTCCATTCAATTGGGCACTACTGATGTATACATTTTGGCTGGCATTGTTCTCTGCCTCAATGATGAAATCAGCTCCTCCTGGCATTTTTAGTTTGACTTGTTCAAACAGCGGACTACCAATCACGTATTGCGGAACAGCTGGGGTTACCGGATAAAAACCTAAAGCACTGAAGACGTACCAGGCTGACGTTTGCCCATTGTCTTCATCGCCACAATATCCATCGGGAGTCGGAGCGTATAGTTTATCCATGACTTCCCGGACGCGTTGCTGGGTCTTCCACGGTTGACCTGCATAATTGTACAAATAGATCATGTGCTGGATAGGCTGATTCCCATGCGCGTAATTACCCATGTTGACGATTTGCATCTCCCGAATTTCATGAATGGTAAAGCCATAATAGGAATCATCAAAATCCGGCGGCATGGTAAATACTTCATCGAGTTTGGACACAAATGCCTCATTGCCACCCATGAGATCGATCAGTCCCTGGATGTCATGAAAAACAGACCAGGTATAATGCAGGCTATTTCCCTCAGTAAATGCATCTCCCCACTTCAATGGATTGAAAGGTGACTGGAATGTTCCATCCTCATTTTTACCCCGCATCCATTTGGTTTCCGGATCAAAAAGGCGCTTATAATTCATGGACCGATCCGCATAAATCGATACATCCGACTCTTTCCCTAACTCCTTCGCCATTTCAGCAATGCCAAAATCGGCAAACGCGTATTCCAGTGTTCGTGCGGCGTTTTCATTGATGCCTACATCGTAAGGCACGTAGCCCAATTCATTGTAATAGTTCACTCCTTCTCTACCTACCGAACCAATGGTATTGCCATTGCCATCCACCGGACGCCCTTCGGCAGTTGAAGCATTTTTCACCACCGCTTCATACAGGGTTTCTATGTCATATCCTCGAACTCCTTTCATGTAGGCATCCGCAATGTTGACGGCAGAATTTGATCCAATCATCACCCCTCTATGTCCCGGGCTTGCCCACTCGGGCAACCATCCCGATTCTTTGTATGTGTTGGCCAGCCCTTCCATGATCTGTGCGTTGAGATCTGGGTACATCAGGGAGAAAAAGGGGAATACGGCCCGAAACGTATCCCAAAAGCCATTGTCGGTAAACATGTAACCCGGCAAAACTTCACCATTGTAAGGGCTGTAATGGACAATATTTTCCTGATCGTCTAACTCATAAAATTTTCGCGGGAATAACAATAGGCGGTACAGACAGGAATAAAAAGTCTTGATGTTCTGTTTGTTATCATCCTGTACCTGAATGCGATCAAACTCTCGCTTCCAGGAATGATAGGCCTTGTCTTTTGTTGCATCGAAATCATCTTTCCCAATTTCGCGATCGAGGTTGAGTTGTGCTTGCCCCAAACTAATGAAAGAACTGGCGACTTTTACGTTCACCTGATCACCACGCTTCGTCTTGAATCCAATGACGGCTCCTACGTGATCTCCTTCATTTTCGGTCGTATTTTCCTGTAAGTTCCAACCATCACCCCAGGTATGGGTCACTTCAAAATCTCGATCAAACTCAGCCACAAAGTAGTTGTGAAAATTATCAGGAGCTCCCCCGTGGTTGTAGCGATTGTACCCGATGATCTTTCTTTCTTCAGGAATTACCTTAACCATCGACCCTTTTTCAAAAGCATCCAAAATGAGGTAAGAAGATTCGCTATCGGGAAAAGTAAATCGAAAATGGGCCGCGCGTTCTGTCGGTGTTACTTCCGCATTGATATCATAATCCGCGAGATATACCTGATAATAGTGTGGTCTCGCAGTTTCAGCCTTATGTGAAAACCAGGAAGCTCGTTCATCTTCCTGAAATTTCAGATCACCCGTTACGGCCATCAACGAAAAAGCTGCATAATCATTGAGCCAGGGGCTGGGCTGGTGGGTTTGCTTGATCCCCCTGATCTTGTTCTCATCATACTTGTAGGTCCATCCGTCTCCCATTTTACTGGTCATGGGAGTCCAGAAATTCATCCCCCAGGGTACCGCAACGGCAGGATAAGTATTGCCATTGGACAAGCTGAATTCGGAATCTGTCCCCATCAAAGTATTGACCATCCGCACTGCATCATAATCAATACGCTGCTGTTCAGAAGATTGATGTTCTATGGTACAACCCGACAGGGCCACTACCAGCAGAACAAGCACTTTCTTTGCTATTTTTTTCATTTGAGATTCTAAGGTCATCTGATCTTCCATCTATTCATCTGTAAGTGAACCACTACGACCCAGCAGCAATAGAAATATGTCAATACTTATTTGTATGATGCTTTTCATTTGCGGGTGTTAATCTTCTAGTTTTTCGAGCCAGTTTTTCTTTAGGAGGAATGAGGTCACTACCAAAATCAGAATTCCGACCGTCATGGGTACAAATTCCTTGATGACCAAATAGATTGGGATCACTACCAGTGACATCTGCCAAACCACGCCAACGAGGATATTGACCATGTCTCGTTTGAAATCCTTGTTGACCGGGAAGTTTGCTTCTTCTACCAAAACTTTGGCTTTGATCGGTCCCCAAAATCCCCATGGTCGGACTTTCTTGTAGAATGAAATAAGTACCGCTTCCTCATCAGGAGGAGTCATGAGCGTACCTGCCACGGAACCAATCGTTGAGAACAATAGAATGTAAGGGAATGCATACAAGGGCTGTACTTCTGGCGCCACAATTGGCATCAATAATGAAGCCACTAATCCGGCAACCATGCCCCAGAAGAAACCATAACTATTAAACCTCCACCAATGCCATTTCAGTAGGTTCGCTGCTGTATAGCCACCGAACAATGCCCCAAAAATCCACTGCATCATGTCGTTGATGGTATCCACCAAAAAACCAAAAACGATCCCTATCGCCACCAAAACGAAGGAGGACAAATAACTTAATCGGACGTAAGTTTTATCGGATTTTTCCGCGTTGAAATATTTCTTATAAATGTCATTGACGAAATAGACCGGTGCCGCGTTCACCGCAGCAGCAAACGTAGACATGAATGCAGCGAGCAAGCCAGCAATTAAAATACCGACCAATCCAACTGGAATAAAGTTATTAATGGCGTATGGGAGGATCAACTCAAAATCGAAGGCTCCTCCTTTTGCTTGCAATTCCGGCCCGAGGAATACTAGTGCTAAAACCGTCAGTCCGGCTACCATCATGTATCTCGGAAAAAACATGACCAAAGAAACAATGCCACTCATTTTCGCTGCATCCTTCGGGTTCCTGGTGGCCAGAATTCGCTGCATGTCGTAATTCGGCACGGGTCCGGCCATACTTGAAAAGATGCCTTTGAAGATCATCATCATGAAAATGAAACCGAACAAACTAAATCCATCATCATCAATCTTTTGATTGACCGAGTCGAGGATCCCTGTCCAATCAAGATCTAGTTTCCAACCAAAGAACAGGTCTTTCCAGCCATTGGGAATGACCGCATTCAACATGTCCGGGCTCACATTGATCATCGCAATGACTCCCACCATGATCGCAGCAATGGTCATGATCCCGAATTGCAACAATTCTGTGGAAACCACGCTGTACATACCGCCTTTGACAATGTAAAGTGTAGTAAAGCCTAAAATAATCAGCGCATAAACATCCGGAGAAAGATCCCACGGCAAGAATGTCGAAGAAAATTTACCAATCCCTTTGAACGCATAGGAAATGAACCCAATGGCGCTAACGATGGCAAAAATGACCACAATCAGATGAGACAATTCTACGCCTTTTCCATTACCAAAACGCGTTCGCAGCCATTCGGCTCCTGTCATGACATTGGACCTCCTAAGCCAGGTGGAGATATATACCATTAAGAAGATCTGATTGAAAGTAGGCCATATCCAGGGTAACCAGGCACTTTTCAGTCCATAAACAAAACACATCGATACTAGCCACATGGTCCCGGCAATGTCAAACATCCCCGAAGCGTTGGAAACCCCCAACATCCACCACGGGATGGTCTTACCTCCCAAAAAATAAGAATCCATGTTCTTGGAAGCGCGCTTCGAAATGTAAACCCCGATGGCTATCGTGATTCCGAAATACGCAATAATGATCCCTATGTCCAGCAGTCCTAATTGCATATCAGTAGGTATCTGGGATCGACATGACCTTCAATTGAGGCGGAGCTTCCATGCCCTCTCTCGGGAACCTAACCTTCTTTACCTCATAGGGTAGTAGGTCAAAAAAGTTATCGGAGAAATTTCCTGAAACTCCCTCAAATTCCAGGTACATACTCTTGACGAGGACAGTAGCAGACAAAGTCACTAACCAATGTTCCCCCTCCTTTGAAACTTCATAGATGAAGTCAGGTTCGGGTAGTGCTAGCTCCTTGACCGGATGCCAGTAATACTGATTGGTATACATGTTATCTTCCACAGCAAGCCTTGCATCCAAAAGTATTTGCTTCGTGTCCAGATGGGCATAGGCTATTGGTTCAATCGTGAAGTACAATTCACTGACTCCTGGTTTCACAGTGATGGTTTGGTTTTCAACCACCAGTTGATTGCCTTCAAAATCTTTAATGATCAGTGAGATACCTGCAGGTACAGCTTTTACCTTATCCGAAACCACATGGACATTGATTGTACCATCTTCCAGAAAATCACAGGTGATCAGGTAATCCGTATATTGACGAGCTACTTCGTAGTGAAGCGCTTTCCATTTGCCATAATAATCAATCCCCGACCAGGAGGCTACCGGCCAGCAGTCATTGAGTTGCCAATAAATGGTACCCATACAGAAAGGCTTACTCCTCCGCTGGGCTTCAATGCCCATGCGCATGCCTTCCGCCTGAACCACCTGACTGAGGTACAGGAAGGATTCAAAATCTTTGGGTGGATGGTAGCTCCGATTGGTATAGGTGGCTATCAGTTGATTGCCTCTTGGATGTTTTTGATGCACCTTCATGACTTCCGAGTCAATGGACCAATCTTCAGGGAGTGAATAACGCTGCACAGAAGACTGAACCGGAAATGACTGAAAGCCAAACTCACTCATGAACCGGGGAACACTTCTTTTGAAATCTTCAAAAGGTGCTTCTCCATGCCAAACGCCCCAATAATGATGATTCCCATATTTGAAGAGATCGGGATCTTCCCAGTTGTTCATGGGAGACGAAGACAAGTAGTGACGTCCAGGGTCCAACTGACTGATCAGTTCGGGCAGCAGCTTCTGAAATAATGCCTGATAATCCGTTTCTAATTTCTTCAAATCTTCTGGGCGGTAGTTGAATTTCTCCGTCCAACCCCAGCTGTCCCAGCCCATTTCGATTTCGTTGTTGCCACACCACATGACAATGGACGGATGATTTCTAAGGCGCCTGATATTGGCAGTAGCCTCTTGCTTAACACTGTCCAAAAATACCTGATCGCCAGGGTACATGGTACAAGCAAACATGAAGTCCTGCCAGACCATTAAGCCGTGTTCATCAGCAAGCTCATAAAACAGATCCTTTTCATAAATCCCGCCGCCCCAAACCCGGATGATATTCATATTAGCTGCGATCGCACTTTGCAAAAGCGTATGATAATGCTCATCAGACACACGTGTAAGGAAACTATCCTGAGGAATGTAATTCGCTCCCTTGGCGTAGACTGGCACCCCATTGACTTTAAAGAAAAAGGACTGTCCCATGGCGTCCTTTTCAATCACTGTTTCAACAGTCCGCAATCCTACTTTTTGTACCGTTGAGGAAACCACCGTTTCATCTATGATCAAATCCAGCCGGAATTCATATAAATACGGATCACCCAGGCCTCTGGGCCACCATTTCTTATAATCCTCAATTTGGACAGAAGTCTGTAGTTGATTTTGACCTAATGACAAAGGAATCGAACTTCCTTGATGGTCCAGGTCGTCACTCAGGCAAGTGATCTCCAACAAAGCTTCTTGCTCCACTTCTGACGATAAGGTGACATCAAAGTTCACCGTTGCTACTCGTGGAGACAGAGACTGGTTGACCTGAATTTCTTCGATAACCGCCTGTTCGTAAATATGTAACCAAATGGGTCTCCAAACCCCGGAAGTAACAAATCGAGGGCCCCAATCCCATCCAAAATGGTAGGGCGCTTTACGGGTAAATACACTTAGATTTTCTTCAGAATGGTCATTCTCCGCCGGGTACAAGATACCCGTTGCCTGGGCTTTCTCCCCCACTTCGTCGATCGGAGACCGAAAGAGGATATACAGCTCATTTTCTCCTGGCACCAAATGTTCTGCAACATCACATCTCCAGGGAACAAACATGTTGGAAGCTTCCAGGATCAGGTTCCCATTCAAATAAACATCCGCATAAGTATCCAGTCCTTCAAAGACCAATTCCAATTTTCCCGTTTGAGGTACTTCATCCAACATGAAGCTGGTTCGATACTCCCAATTTCTTACCTCGATCCATTGCAATTCAGACTCATTGTTTCTGTCGAATGGGTCCGGGATCAATTGATGATCCAGCAGGTCAGTAAAATTCGTTCCCGGCACAGTTGCCGGATACCATTGTTCCTCTCCTACTGATCTAAATTCCCAACCTGTATCAATCTGCCGAAGGCAATTCGTCCCAGTTTCGGAATGAACTTTGATCTTATGGTCTGTTTCGTTCAACATGAACTTATTTCTGGTTTCTTGGCAGAACTCCCCATGTGTGATCGGGTTGTTCTCCTAGGGTGATTTTCAATTCTCCGCCTGCCATGAGTATTTCATGACTGAAAAGCGGCACGTCAAGAGGTTTGCCGTTCAATTCGGCACCCCGAATGTACTGATTTCCATCAGATGATCCTTCAGCTACTATCCTGAAAGTCTTTCCACCAGGCAAATGGATGGTTGCTTCATCAAACAAAGGACTCGAAAGTGAATACTCACCATTCGCAGGATTGACCGGATAGAAACCTAACGCACTAAACACGTACCACGCCGACATCTGCCCACAATCATCGTTACCACAAAGTCCATCTGGTTTCGTGTGGTATTGTGTACGCAGGATATTCCTCACGACTTCCTGGGTCTTCCAGGGTGCTCCTGCATAATTGTACAAATAGGCCACATGGTGGCTAGGCTCATTGCCGTGGGCATACTGACCAATAAGACCAGAAATGTCTGCCGAAATGTGATTCCCGGTGATCTCTGAATCCGTGGAAAACAGTGAATCCAGTTTTCGCGTGAATGCCTCGTTACCACCCATGAGGTCAATCAGGCCGGGAATATCGTGTGGAACAAACCAGGAATGTTGCCAGGCATTCCCTTCGGTATAGTCCGTATTGACTCGATGTTCAGAGCGCTTTGGATCGAAAGGCGATCTCCAGCTACCATCACTCAATTTACCACGCATGAAGCCCGTGCCAGGGTCATACAATTTCTTGTAACTCATGGCTCTTTCCATGAAGTATTGATAATCGTCCTCTTTTCCTAAATCTCTTGCCACCTGTGCAATGCACCAGTCATCGTAAGCATATTCAAGGTTTTTGGTCACCGACTCTACTTCCAGGTCACTGGGAATGAACCCATATTCTTTATAGAACTTGACACCTCGAATGTCCTGAATCGCACTTTTTTTCATGGCCTCATAGGCCTCTTCAATATCAAAACCTGTAAACCCTTTGAAATAGGCATCGGTGATTACGGGAATGGCATGGTATCCGGTCATGGTATTTGTTTCATTACCCAACAAGGACCAAACAGGCAGCAATCCATACTCGCGATAATGAGCTAGGATCGAATTGATCATATCGTTGACTTTGTCTGTCTGTGTGATGGTGAACAGTGGATGCGCCGCTCTGAAGGTATCCCACAAAGAGAAGATATCGTATCGTGTATAGCCTTCCGCCTGATTGATCGCTCCACCTGCGCCTTTGTATTCCTGATTGGGATCAGAATAAACTACCGGCGCCAGACTGGCATGATACATGGCCGTGTAGAAGGTCTTTTTCAGTTCAATGTTATCCGATTTGATGGTGATTTTAGACAGTTCTTTTTCCCATTTTGCAACAGCTTCGGCACTCACCTGATCAAAGGTCTTTCCATCAGACTCGTTTAAACTAAGTATGGCACCAGCTTCAGAAGCACTCGATATTCCTGTTCGTACCAGTATTTCGGAACGAGAAGTTGATGGAGCAAATTCCAGTAACGCTTTGAGTTTAGCTCCTTCATTTACATCACTGTTCAATAAAACTGTACTATCGGCAAAAGTTGTTTTCAGAACGGGTTCAGAAAAAGCAATCGCGAAGTAAACACGTTGATCTTCGGCCCAGCCAGTCGAAAAACGATAGCCCGTAATCAAAGTATCATTGACCACTTCTATTTTTCCCGATGTGGATTTGTCCCAATTAATATTGTGGGATAAGTCGAGTACAATCGACCTATCCCCAACCGGGAAAGTGTACCGCTGCAGTCCCGATCTGCTCGTTGTAGTAAGAGCAACTTCGATCTCAGAATCCAGAAGGCTTACCCGATAAAAACCAGGCCTGGCTTCTTCGGATTCATGCGAGTATTTTCCATAATAATCATAATCCGTTCTGGAATTAATCTCTTTGGTTAAATCAATCGGACGATTCGCTGGCATTAGACGGATATCCCCCAGATCTCCAATTCCGGTACCAGAAAGGTGCAGATGACTGAAGCCGACAATGATGCTGTCCGAATAATGATAACCAGAACACCAATCCCAGCCAGTAACACCATTGTCTGGGCTGACCTGAACACCACCGAAGGGTACGGCAGCTCCGGGAAATGTATGACCATGTGCTCCCGTGCCAATGAATGGGTCAACAAAATCAACCAACTGAACTTGCGGTGATGAATAAGGAGATTGCTCTCGTTGACATCCAACCAGAATGATCAAGCCTAGCAATAAAACCACCTGGCTTCGGAAAGTTCGATAGGATTGCGATGGGCGAATCATGCTTGCATTGAATTTGAAGTAGGACGATGGCCGCGTAAGCCATAAAACAAAATGTACAGGTAGCAAACCACGGGCAAAAGGAAGGACAACTGCACACCAAATGAATCTGCCAGGGCTCCCTGCGCCGGAGGGATAATCGCACCGCCCACGATCATCATCACCAAAAGCGATGAACCCTGACTGGTATATTTTCCAAGATCTTTGATGGCCAGCGTGAATATGTTGGACCACAAGATCGAATTGAAGGCTCCTATTGCGATGGCACACCAGAAAGCCGTGAGGCCATTAGAGAATACCACAATCAATAGTAGCCCAACTACTACGGTGGCAAATACCGAAAGTGTCTTTGCAGGATTGGATCCTGAGATCAGGAAAGCGAGGTAATTGATAGCCAGGAACAGCAAAAAGATCGCAACCTCTCCAAATGGAATGAATTCGATGTAGAATTGATCTCCATCATTCTTAATTGCAGTAATGAAGTAAACCACAAAGAAACTGATGACCGAAAGACCAGCCATGACGAGGTATTTCTTCGCTTTTTCTGAAATACTACCCATGGAAACTGATCCTAGAAACCGGCCGATCATGGCCCCGCCCCAATAATAAGCGAGGAACTTACCACCTTCAGCCTCCTCCAACCCCATGATATTTTCTAACTGAAAGAAACTGATCAGGTAGCTACCAACGGATACTTCTCCTCCTACGTACATGAATATGGCAATCATACCAAGGAGTAAGTGCCGGAATTTCAGGACCTCTGTCCCTTTAAGAATTTCTTCTTTGTTAACGAAGGAAGGAAGTTTAACTGCTTTTACTAGCAAAGCCAGAAGGAAGAAAAGCCCCCCGTAAATGAGATACG
Organism: Cytophagales bacterium; assembly: GCA_033344775.1. NCBI lineage: Bacteria > Pseudomonadati > Bacteroidota > Cytophagia > Cytophagales > Cytophagales bacterium. The sequence goes on from JAWPMT010000005.1 coordinate 946,241, forward strand.
GCAACTTCAAACCATCTACGGTGATGGTGCCGTTTGAAAATATCTTGTAAATCAATATGGCTCCTACAACCGGAGCCAGTGTTGTTCCGAAAGAATTGAATCCCTGGGCGAGATTGAGTCTGCTGGAAGCGGTTGCTTCACTTCCCAGAATGGCTGCATATGGATTCGCAGCGATTTGAAGAATGGTCACACCGGAAGCCAGGACAAATAAGGCGGCCAAAAAGAAACCGTACACCTGATATTGCGCGGAAGGATAAAACAGGCAACAGCCTATACCACACAGGACCAATCCCAGAATGATCCCGTTTTTATAGCCAATTCTGGAGATAGGGTCTTCTTTGGTGACCGAAATAATGAAATAGATGAGGGATACGATAAAAAACGCAATGAAAAATGCAAACTGTACCAGCCCTGCCTGAAAGAAGCTTAAACTGAATACGGATTTCAAATGTGGGATCAATACATCGTTCATCACCGTGATGAAGCCCCACATGAAAAACAAAAACGCAATGGTAATGAAAGGCCTTAGGTTGTTTTGAGATGTATTTTCTTGCACTGGTATAAAGATCTTGGTCAAACGAAAAGCATAGAAATCAGGCAGGCAGAACCTGCCTGATAATCAAACTATCTATTTTGTTTGTATGAAGAAGATTGTTGAAGATTAGTGGGGAGGCTGAAAAAATACCTCCCCCTTAATCAACCTAATCACAATTGATTTTTAATTGACATCCCACCAAATGCGGGTCAGGAAATCATCAGGACCTTGATTAGCAATTGCCGCTGAATAATTATCAGGATTACCTCCGATTTCACCTTCTGGGTATCTCATTCTCCTAGGAATCACTCCACCGGTTACGTTACCCGAATAATTTACAGGAGTAAGTGCTGGGAAACCGGTTCGTCTCCAATTAGACCATGACTCCATGTGATTGAAATAAGTCGCTGCCCAATACTGCTCACCAATCAGTCTCATTTTATCAGCATCAGAAGCGGAAGAAAAGTCAAGGCTGGCGATGTAAGCATCAGTCGCTGCGGCATCAGCCACCAATGAAGCATCGTAAACTGTCCAACTCCCAATCGCTGCTCTTACAGCATCATTAAATAAGTCATCTGCACTTGCTGTGCCGACATTCCAACCCATCAACGTAGCCTCAGCAAGCAGTAAGTTTACCTCAGCAAAGCTTTGAAGCATCATTGGTTCGTCATAATCATAAAGCAATGGATTCAGGAATGAATACAGGTTATTGGTGAATTCACTGGGGTCAGTGATTACGCCATCAGCCTGTGCTCTGGCAATGATCGTTTCTGAATCGAAGCCATTTGGTAACCCAATTTGATTGGCAGGATCGGTATCCCAAGATCCGGGATCAGAAGGATCTCCAACGCCTCCGCTGATGATCATCAAACGAGGATCTCCGCCATCTCTCATCCAGTTGATGAAAGTTTCACTGGGTCGGGCATTCGCAAGCTCTCCACCATTTCCTGGACGGAATACTTCAGAATTACCATTTCTATTGATTCCTCCACCATCTAAATGCTGAACATAAGCATTATCGGCATTGGAAGTAAATACCCCTGCTGAATGGTTAGCGGCTTCCTCAACAACACTTCGAGCCCTGGCTTCATCCACATTGGACATACGCATTCCAATCCTAACAAGCAGGGAGTTCGCCCATCGTTGCCAACTAGCTACATCTCCTCCATAAATCACATCCTGAGCGCCAAGCGCATCGCCTGTAGCATCTAATTCATCTCTGGCTGCTCGCAAGTCGGTGACCAACAGTTCAAAAACTTCACTTTGGCTTTCGTAAGCAGGAAACCAATTTTCCTGACCATCCAGTCCTCTTCCTGCTTGCAGGTAAGGAATATCACCATACACATCTGTTAATCGTTGCAACGTGAAGCTTCTGGAAATTGAAGCCACCGCGTGCAGATTTTCACTTCCTGCAACACCCGCTGATCGATCAACAACGTGGGTCAGGGATTTCAACACATCTGGATAATAACGATCCCAAAGTGACGCGCTGTAACCGGCGTTGTAGAGATATTTATCTCCTGACCAGTATCCTGCTAAGGAAGCATTGTGCTGAATCATCGTAGAGCTGTAGATCAGATTCAATCTCCACATTTCATATCTCGTACCTGACATTCTTAGCTGACCTTCGGCCAACACAAATGAAAGGTCTATGTCATTCGATGCATTGGGGTTCACATTCAAATCCAACAAGGCATCATTGTCGCAGGCAGAGATGCTGAGCATCAACACAGCAAATACCGCAATTAATGTTTTATTTCTCATCATGATATTATTGATCTCTTAAAACGTAACTGATAAATTGAACCCAACATTTCTGGTTGCTGGTAGTGCAAAGAATTCCAGACCTTGCGTGCGCGAGCCACTAGCATAAGAAGACTCAGGGTCAATATTTGGCACATCTGACCAAAGCAACAATAGATTTCTTCCTACGAACGACAAGCTTGCTGTCTCAATTGGAAGGTTAGCCAATGCGGATCTTGGAATGGTATACCCAAGCGACAACTCTCTTAACTTACCGAAAGAGGCATCGTACACGAAGTTGTTAGTAATGTCATTGTATCGACCATAATAATCATCTACGTCTTCCGGAGCGATATTAACCGTCAATGACTCGCCCGCTTCGTCTACTCCTGTTACAGTCAATCCGCTTTCTCGACCGACTACTGTCTCTTCATGCAAACCAAATCCATAAGCCAACAAATTGGTTCCAGACATCACTGAACCACCGCTTCTCATATCTATGAGGATACTCAAGTCAAAGTCCTTGTATCGCACGGAGTTTCTCAATCCAGCACTGAATGGGTGACGTCCTTCGCCTAGGATCTCGAATTGCTCACTTCTTACAGGGAAGCCATTCGCATCGTATACAGGCTGACCATTAATTTGTCTGTGTCTGTAACCTGCGATAATACCAAGAGGTTGACCCACATAATGTCGGATACTCTCCTGCAATGTTCTCGCAGCATCAAGGTTCAGGAATTCGATAGGTTCTCCTTGCGCGTTCTCTCCCAGACTGATTACTTCACTGATGTTGTTCGCCATGTTGAAAGAGACATCCCAGGAGAATGCACCTGTTCTTACCGGAGTAGCGTTGATCAACAACTCAATACCCTGATTGGTCAACTCGCCAATATTGATCAGCGTCGTTCCAAATCCTGAAGTAGAAGAAATTGAGGTTTGCAGGATATCATCTGTTGTTTTTCGAGAGTAGTAGCCAACATCAATACCGACACGGTTATCGAACAATCTCAGATCCAGTCCTATTTCAAATTCCTGGGAAGTATAAGGCTGAAGTCCTGCATTAGGAATTGACCCGTTGGTGATTCTTCCAAGCGTAGCTCCATTGTGCTGCTCTCCAAGCAGGCTATAGGTTTGAGCCAATTGATATGGATCGGGAGCTCCACCACCTACTTGTGCCCATGAAGCACGTATCTTACCGAAAGTAACTGCACTCGGCAAAGACATCATATCTGAAACAACAACACTTAAACCAACGGAAGGGTAAAAGATGCTATTTGAACCTTCAGCAAGTGTAGAAAAGTTATCCTGACGTCCTGTAAAATTCAGGAACAGATAACCATTGTAACTAAAGTTGGCCTGGCCGAAAATAGAGTTGATACCAAACTCCGAGAAGTTGTAAGTATAGGTTTGGTTCGCGATGTTAGTCACCGATGAGAAGAACGGAATATTGAAATCGTCTCCACCAATTCTGGTGCTTTCATCTGATCTGCGCATTCTGTTCCCTCCAAGGAGAATGTCTATTTCGAAATTATCGAATGCTCGATTAGCGCCAATCAGCACATCAACGTTGTTTTCACGCAATTTTCTTGTCGTCAGGTTAAAATCTCCACGAGGCTTAAAGGCAGTCCCATATCCGGTAGTGCTCTCACTGGTTACGGAAACCAGGTCTGTACCGATTCTACCCTGAACATACAACCAATCCGTAATGTCATACCTCAAAGAAGCATTACCCAGGATTCGATCTTTATCATCGAAGCGTCTCCATTGGTACGCTGCCCAGTAAGGGTTTTGAGCAAAAACATTGCCCTGGTGTTGCAATTCCGTTCCATCTGCATTCGCACCTAATTTGTTAGGATCTCCTTTTAAGCTTTCGAAGCTGATGGCTGGTGATTTCAATAGCGCAGTAAAATTCGCATTACCCGGTGAATCTGATAACCTGGGACGGTTCTTCGCCTTTTCATTCGAATACTGAATAGAAACCCTCGTTGTAAGTGGCCCATGATTTCCAGAAAGATTGGCGGAAAGAAGCCGTCGGTCGAAACCAGAATTAGGAACAATGTCTTCATTATTCAACTCCGATGCTGAGAATCTGTAGGTCATACTTTCGCCTCCACCTGAAAGGGCCAGGGTATTGGTCCAGGTATATCCTGTGCGGTAGAAATCATTCAGACCTTCGCCAGTATCGGAATAAGGTCTTTCAACCCCATCAAATTGAACTACATTGGTTCCATCCAATCTCGCACCCCATGAATTTTGACCATTTTCTAAAGCACTTGCCTGATTCGTTGGCTTCTGACCATTCTGACCATGACCATATTGGTTCTGCCACTCAGTTAGATCATTCACACGATCTACGGTGAAATTTGAGTTGTAAGAGATTCCAATACCTTGTTGTGCTTTACCAGATTTAGTGGTAATCAAAATCACACCATTGGCAGCTCTTGCTCCATAAAGTGCCGCAGCGGTATTTCCTTTCAAAACAGAGATATTCTCAATATCATCAGGGTTTATCGAAGAAAGTCCATCTCCACCATCGTTACCACCCCAGAGACCAGCAGCTCCAAGGTTCGTATTGTCAATGGGCATACCATTAACCACATAAAGTGGTTGATCATTTCCTGATAAAGATGATCCACCTCGAATCACAACTCGACTGGATCCAGCTGCGCCGGAAGCCGGAGTAGAAACGTTGACTCCAGCCACTTTTCCAGTTAGGGCTGCTCCAAGGTTAATCGCTCTTGATTTGGTGAATTGATCACCGTCTACTTCAGTAACAGAATATCCGAGCGCCTTTTGTTCTTGCTCCAGACCGAAAGCAGTAACTACTACCTCATCCAGTGCCTCCACATCGTACTGCAAGGTGATATCTACAACTGATCTCGATCCTACGGAGACTTCTTGAGATTTAAAGCCCACATAGCTTACGACGAGTGTTGCATTCGATGCCACGGTAATTCTATAATTACCATCTACATCTGTTACTGCTCCATTACTCGTCCCTTTTTCTAAAATGGTCACCCCTGGCAGAGGCTCTCCATCATCCCCGGTAATCCGTCCGGATACGTCTGTTTGCGCCCTGAGTGAAAATGTCAGGGCAAGCAAACAAGTGATTGCAAGTAAAGTTTTCTTCATGATTTAGATTTTAAGTTCAGGAACTCGATGGTAATGTTAGCAAGCTCCGGCAAAAAAACAAAGACATTCCTGCAAAAACATGCAATTAATAAAATGCAAATACGGAAAATAGCGCAAATCAATACCCAGCAATGAAGAAGTATTTTTACTATTTATACTCATATATTAATATTATTACATTACAATCGTTTTCCGCGTATGCGCCATTAAGCGCATAATTCAATCATTGATTTGCATGTTTATGCGTTTTTATATTGATTTACTAAAGAATTGATTGATTTGTGATCATGACGATGGAATCATAACTATGCCTTTGGAAACAGTAGACATGCGCGTATGCTAAAACAGGAACGGCAAGAACTCATTCTTTCAGAAATAACCGCACAGAACAAAGTGCATTCGGCTGACCTCAGTCTGAAGCTGAATGTTTCAGAGGATACCATACGTAGAGACCTGAAAGAGCTTGCGGATCAGGGATACGTCAAAAAGGTACACGGAGGCGCCATGGCTAATCCTGTAGGCCCGCAATCCATCCAACAAGAATCCATTTCTCATGAATCGGAGCGTCAGGTTTTGATCAACAAATGTCTGCCACTGATTCGCCCTCATGGCATATTGATCATAGAAGGAACCGAAACTGCTGCCTTACTTGCAGAGCAATTGCCTTCCGATCTCTCATTGACCGTATTTACGAATTCACTGCCTGTAGCCAACCGATTGCTACATGTCCATCATGTAGACACGCACTTCATAGGAGGGAAAATTTCCGTCAAGCACCAAGGAACCATGGGAACGGAGGTCATTCAGAACCTGGCAGATATTCAAGCTGATCAATGTTTCATGGAATTTTCAGGCATTCATCCTGAAATTGGCATCACTGCTGCGGACCGTGAATATGCCATTACTCTAAAAGCGATTCTGAAATCTTCGACAGAATTAATTGGCCTGAGCCTCTCAAAAGACATTGGAACCATGCAGCCCTTCCGGGTAGCCACTACAGATAAACTATCTAAACTGGTGACAGAGCTAGAACAACCCAACAAACAAGTTGCTACTTTCCTGGATAAAGGCGTAGATGTGCTGTAATAAAGCTTTCTTATGAATTTGAAAACTGCTTCCATATTTATATATCTCACCTTATTCCTCGCCGGATTAACTAGCCTTGCCCAAACTCCGGCGGATTATGTAAATCCGTTCATTGGTACAACCAATTATGGCGCCACTCATCCCGGGGCTCAATATCCGCACGCCATGGCTTCCGTCAGCCCATTCAACGTGGCATTCAAGAAAGAAGAAGGCAACATCCATGAGAAAGACAGTGAGTGGAATTCGCGGGTCTATATCCATGAACACAAGTACCTGACCGGATACAGCCATGTCAACCTAAGTGGTGTCGGGTGTCCTGAACTCGGGAGTATCCTAACCATGCCAACACACGGACCACTAGAGCTCAATCCAGAAATGTATGCCACAACCTATCAAAATCAGGAAGCCAAGCCGGGGTATTTCACCCATGACCTGGACCAACATCAAACGAAAGTTGAATTAAGCAGCACTCTACGCGCTGGAATTAGCAGATATACTTTTCCCAAGGGAGAAAACAACATCCTGATCAATCTGGGACTTGGCCTGACGAACGAGACCGGGGCCATGATCAAAGTAGTGTCTGAACAAGAAGTGGAAGGTTACAAAACAATTGGCACGTTTTGCTACCATGCCGAAGATGTAAGACCCATCTATTTCGTCGCTCGTCTAAGCAAACCAGCAAAAAACTATGGCGCCTGGAAGAAAATGCCCAAATACTACGCTGTAGAAGGGGATTGGGTAAAATACAATGACACGTATAAACCCTATAATCAATACGCTTATGAATTACCGGGTGAAAACGTAGGCGCCTATTTTTCCTTCGATACGGAAGATCAGGAACAGATCACGGTAAAAATCGGCATCTCCTATATCAGCATTGAAAATGCCAGAGCCAATCTGGATCAGGAAATCCCTGATTTTGATTTTGACAGAGTTGCCCAAGCTTCTTACGACCGATGGAATGAACTCCTTAGCAGGATCCAGGTTGAAGGGTCCGAAGAAAACAAAACGATCTTCTACACGGCATTGTATCATTCGCTGATCCATCCCAACATCATTCAGGATGTAAATGGGGAGTTTCCTTTGATGTCAAAACCAGGTATTGGCAAAACACAAGACCGGAATCGGTATTCTGTATTTTCCCTTTGGGATACTTATAGAAATGTACATCCTTTTCTGAGCCTGATTTATCCGGAACTTCAATCAGAAATGGTAAATACCATGGTGGACATGTATACTGAAAGCGGCTGGATGCCCAAATGGGAATTGGCCGGCATGGAAACCGGCGTGATGGTCGGCGACCCGGCGGCTCCAGTGATCGCAGACACTTATTTGCGCGGGATTAAGGACTTTGACATCAATAAGGCCTACGAAGGGTTATTGAAAGCTGGTGAGACGGGTGAAAACAACCTCCTACGTCCAGATCATCAAGCTTATCTGGAGTTAGGATATGTACCTGTCGATAATGAGGATCAGTGGGGTGGCTCGGTTTCTACTTCTCAGGAATACTACATTTCTGATTGGAACATCGCGCAGTTAAGCAAAGCCCTAGGCAATCAGGATAACTTCAAAAGTTACCAACAGCGATCCATGGGTTATAAAAAACTATTTGATGGCAGTACAGGCATGTTGCGCCCAAAACAAGCCAATGGTTCCTGGTACAGTCCATTCAATCCGGATTTGGGAAAGAACTTCGAACCAGCCGTAGGATACGTAGAAGGGAGCGCGTGGAATTACCGTTTTTACGTCCCACATGATATGCCCGGATTGATCAAACTCAATGGTGGCCCTAGAAAATTCACAGAAGCGTTACAAAAAACCTTTGATCTGGATCATTTCGACATGGCCAATGAGCCGGACATCACCTACCCATTCTTATTCAACTATGTAAAAGGTGAAGAGTGGCGCACCCAAAAAACGGTGAAGGAACTGATCAGCAAACACTACACTAATGCTCCAGGCGGAATTCCTGGTAATGATGACACAGGAGCTTTATCGACGTGGCTATTGTACAGCATGATGGGCATTTATCCGGTGTGTCCCGGTGATATGGATTATGCCTTGTTTACGCCTTCCTTTGATAAAGTGACCATTCAACTCAATGAGAAATATTACGGAAATAGCGAAATTGTCTTACAAACTGACCGTGAAAGCGACAGCAGTTCATTCATCAATCGGATGTCATTGAATGGAAAACCATACAAAAGCTACTTTTTATCTCATCAAGACCTGACCAAAGGAAATACATTCACTTTTCACCTGATCGATAAGCCTAAAAAGTAAATGCAGCGGATTAAGTCAAGTTTATGTTATGCATTGATCACCGGACTCGCCTGGTCTTGTGGACCATCAGCTGCTGATTTGAGTGAGAACAATGGCCCCTTGTTCACTCAGCTTACCCCGGCAACAACCGGCATTACTTTCAATAATAAAGTAACTGACGAAAAAGAACATAACATCCTTCTGTACGCCAATTACTATGGAGGAGCGGGTATTGGTGTAGGGGATTTCGACAAAGACGGACTACCCGACTTATACTTCGCGGGGAATTTGGTCAACGATCAACTTTATCACAACCAGGGAGACTTCAAGTTCGAAGACATCTCTGCCTCCGCTGGGCTTGAAAACACGGGCAGCTGGTCTTCTGGCGTAATAATAGGTGATGTGAACGGTGACGGATGGGATGACATTTATGTAACCTGTGAACTGTACGATGACCAACCTGAACTACGCGCCAATAAACTGTACATAAATCAGGGTGATCTCACCTTTAAGAATGAAGCAGCCTCGTGGGGAGTGGCAGACACAGCCAGAACCCGACATGCGACCTTCCTGGATTATGACCAGGACGGAGATCTGGATCTTTTTGTGCTCAATCAACCTCCAAATCCCGGCAACTACTCTGCATACAAAGAGGCAGATTTAACAAAGGAGGAGTATTCTTCGCGACTTTACCAGAATACTGGATCTAAATTCATTGATGTAACCGAACAGGCTGGCGTGCTAAAATCAGGCTTCCCCAACAGCGTGGTAGCGACGGACCTGGACAAAGACGGCTATACGGACCTCTACATTGCAAATGACTTTGATGCACCGGATTTCCTTTATCACAACAATGGCGATGGCACTTTTACAGATATACTAAAGACTTCTACGGGTCACACTTCTTTTTACAGCATGGGAGTTGATGCCGCGGACATCAATAATGATGGTTGGCAAGATTTGATGGTACTGGACATGGTTGCGGAAGATAATTTTCGGCTTAAGGCCAACATGAGTGGCATGGATCCTGACAATTTCTGGAAAGTGGTGAGAAATGGCGGGCATTACCAGTACATGTTCAATACACTCCTTCTTAATCGTGGACAAAACACGTTTGGAGACATAGCACAATACGCCGGTATCGCCGCGACAGACTGGAGCTGGTCCAACCTTTTTGCTGATTTGGACAATGATGGTTTGAAGGATTTATATGTCACTAATGGATTGGTACGCGACATTCGGAATACGGATGCTCAAAAAGAATTCACCAGGCATGTAGTAGAAACCTCCGTCAAATTCATTGAAGCCTTTCCGGATTCCTCCAATATTTCCATGATTGACATCATTGACTTAGAAGAATCGCTTAAGATCATCCCTTCTGAAAAGCTCACCAATTATGCTTATCGGAATACTGGCTCGGCCGCTTTTGAAAAGATCACAGAAGTCTGGGGGCTAAATCAAAAGTCTTTTTCGAATGGCTCTGCTTATGCCGATTTGAATAATGATGGCCATCTGGACTTGATCGTTAGTAACATCAATGAAGAAGCATTCATCTTCAAGAATGAAGGCGCTGTGGTAAGCAAAAACCACTTTATCAGGATCAAACTGGAAGACCCCAGCAAGCATACGACCCTTGGAACAACTGTGATGGCTGAAGTTAACGGAGCTAAACAGTACATCACCACAACCAGTGTTCGGGGCATGTATTCCTCCAGTGAACAGATCGTACACTTTGGCATTGGTAAGGCTGAGTCGGTGGACCACATCGAAATTACCTGGCCTGATGGCTCGATTACCACACAATCAAATATCCCAGCAGATCAAGTATTGACCATTACTAAAGCCAAAACGACTGATCCGAAAAAGTCTACTAAACCCACACTTTTTCAGGCACAAAAAGATGCCAAAGGATTGGAATTCAAACATCAGGAAAACTACTTCGATGACTATCGTTTTCAGGTATTGCTCCCACATGAATTATCACACTTCGGCCCAGCCATGGCAGTGGCAGACGTGAATGGTGATGGCTTGGAAGACCTGTTTATCGGGGGTGCGTCGGGGCAGACCGGCAGTCTACTCCTACAAAGCGGTAATGGTAGTTTCCGAAAAGCTACCCAACAACCCTGGCAGCAACAGTCCATCATGGAAGATGTGGATGCCGTGTTCTTTGATGCAGATCAGGACGGAGATCAGGACTTATATATCGGTAGCGGTGGCAATGAATTTGAGGCCAACCATTTTTTCTACACAGACCGGCTGTACGTCAATGATGGATCAGGCTCTTTCAAATATGCAGCCGATCGTTTACCAGAATTGCACATCAGTACAGGAGTTGTACTTCCCTTTGATTACGATGCAGATGGAGATCAGGATTTGTTCGTCGGAGAGCGTTTCATTCCCAGGGACTATCCCGCGCCGGGATCCGGATACGTGCTTCAAAATGAAAACGGCCAATTCAGAAATGTGACGAATCGACTCGCTCCTGATTTCGCGAAACTAGGTTTGATCACAGATGCCATTTCAACGGATCTGGATCAAGATGGCAATGCAGATCTGTTGATCACAGGTGAGTGGATGACTCCCAAAGTATTCCTGAATAAAGACAATGGCTTTATTGACCAAACTGCTGCCTTTGGTCTGGATTCCCTGCATGGCTGGTGGTTCAGCATTCAACAAGCAGATTTCGATCAGGACGGTGACATGGATTTCATTTTGGGTAATTTGGGAAACAACTATAAATATCAAGCCACCATAAACGAACCCTTCGAAGTATACTACAATGATTTTGATGGCAATGGCTCCAAAGACATTGTACTGAGCTACTACAATTTTGGGAAGCAATATCCGGTAAGAGGTAAGTCTTGCTCCACTCAGCAGGTTCCGGATCTCTCAAAGAAATTTGATACCTATGAAATGTTTGCTGCCTCAGGATTGAATGATATCTATGAACCAGAAAAGCTTCAGGGAGGATTGCATTTGATGGCCAGTCATTTTGAAAGTGTGATCATCAAGAATAAAGGCAACAATAAACTGGAAGTAACAGCACTCCCTGCGCCTGCTCAATGGGCACCTATCATGGATTTCACCATCAATGATTTCAATCAGGATGGAAACCCGGACGTGGTATATGGAGGAAATTTATACGTTTCTGAAATCGAAACCAGTCGTGCAGACACAGGCATCGGTGGACTATTACTCGGTGATGGCAAAGGGAATTTTGAAGCCGTTCCAGCAAGAGAAAGCGGCATCTACGTTCCAAAAGACATCCGTGAGATTGAACAAGTTTCCGTCGGTGGAAAAGAAGTGTTGGTCTTCGCTACAAACGATGATGAATTGGTCAACCTGGAAAGGACATTACGATGAAAATACAAATTCTTGGATTTTGCACACTTCTAGCATACCTACCCCTCTGGAGCCAACAGTACGAAGGCTACCAGTTCAATCCGGAAAAGTATGTTGCGCATCGCAGTATTGCTTCACTTGAAGTAGACGGCAAATTGGATGAAGAGAGCTGGAAGCAGGCGGACTGGACCAACGATTTCGTAGACATAGAAGGAGATCATGCCCCTGCTCCTCCTTATCGACAAACCCGGATCAAAATGCTCTGGGACGATGACTATCTCTACATCGGGGCAGAAATGATCGAACCCGATATTTGGGCAACCTATACCGAGCGGGATGCTGTCATATTTCATGAAAATGACTTTGAAGTGTTTATCGATCCGGATGGAGATTCTCACAACTACTACGAACTTGAAATCAATGCATTAGGCACTATCTGGGATTTGATTTTGCTTAAGCCCTACCGCGATGGTGGACCCGCATTGAATGCCTGGGACATTGCCGGATTAAAAAGTGGTGTACATGTTTATGGTACATTGAATGACCCCTCAGACGAAGACGAGAAATGGACGGTTGAACTGGCATTCCCCTGGGCCATGCTCAAAGAAGCTGCCAAACCGAGCCGCAGACCCGAAGACGGTGAGCAATGGCGTATGAACTTCTCCCGAGTACATTGGAGGATCAAAGCAGAAAATGGCGTTTACGTCAAAGAAACTGATCCAACAACAGGAAAGAACCTATCCGAATTCAATTGGGTATGGTCAGAACAAGGGAAAATTGCCATGCACCAGCCAGAGACTTGGGGTTATGTCCAGTTTTCTGAAACTCCAGTTAATGAAAAGAAAGTGGCGTTCATGACCTCATCTACTGAATCCGTAAGGTGGTCTTTGTATCAGTATTACTATGCACAAAGAGCACATTTCCAATCCAATGGTAGCTATGCCGCATCGATTGATGCTTTAGCGCTTCAAGCCAGCCATCGAAAAGCATTGTCCTCATTTTTATCTGTAACTGTAAGTCACATTTCCTTTGACGCCATTTACCGCGAGGGAAAAACTATCCTTTCTATTGATCAGGAAGGCAAACTCCAAAACCTGAGCCAACCATGAAGAAACGCTCCTTCTTAAAAAATACAGCACTCGCCTCCGTGGGGCTGTCCACCGGATCTCTCGTCTGGCAGTCTTGTACTCCCAGCACCACCCAAACTGATAAATCGGCAACAAGTGATCCTTTGACGAAGAATTGGGCCTGGATCAAGCCGCCCTCACTTTGGAAGATGGACCATTGGAAAAGTAAATTGGCACTTGCTAAGGAGAGCGGCATTGATGCCATTGTTTTGGAGTGTTATAATTCCAATGCAACCATTTATCCGCATTTTAACGAAGATGTGCCCATGCGTGATAATTTGCTTCAGGACATCATTCAGATCTGTAAGTCCAATGACCTGGAGATCCATACCTGGATGTGGACGGTTCCTTGCAACATTCCTCAAATTATCCTCAAACACCCGGACTGGTATGCCGTGAATGGCTTGGGACAACCGGCACATACACACCCTGCCTATGTGAATTACTACAAGTTTCTGGACCCATGCCATCCTGAAGTACAGGAATTTATCGCAGGTAATGCCCGGTCGCTTGCACAGGTCGAGGGATCAGATGGCGTTCATCTGGACTATGTACGTTTACCGGACGTGATCCTCGCGGAAGCCCTTCAGCCAACTTACGACATAGTTCAGGATAAGGAGTATCCGGAATACGATTACAATTACTCAGAGCATGCCCGAACCCAGTTCAAAGAACAGACGGGTATCGATCCGCTGAAAGACCTGAAAGATCCTGCTGCTCATGCTGAATGGCGCCAGTTCCGGTACGATAGTATCACCAATCTGGTGAATAATCACCTGCTACCAGAGATCAAAAAGGAGGGTAAAATGGCAACAGCTGCTGTTTTCCCCAACTGGGAAAGTGTACGTCAACAATGGCATAATTGGGAGTTGGATGCTTATTTACCCATGCTCTACCATGGTTTTTATAACCGAGACATTGATTTCATCGAAGAGCATACGAAAAAAGCACTGGCCAGACTAGATGGAAAAGCACCCGTTTATAGTGGCTTGTACATGCCGGATATCCAGCCGGAGCAAATGGCAGCTGCGCATCAACATGCTCTGTCCGCAGGTGCTAAAGGCATTTCAATCTTCGCATTGGAAAACACAACCGAGCCTCAGTGGGCAAGCCTGAAAGAAACACTCAAGAAGAAAGCATAACGTGATTGTGAATGATCAATAAGGAGCCTTTTATTGAAGTAAATCACCCGGAACAAGCCTGCTGGGAGGGATGGGAAGCCATTGCCTATGAGCTCAACCGGGCTGTCCATGCATTGAACAAAAACAAGGTTGTGATTGCAGTAGATTGTTTTCAAGGAACGTATACCGACATCAACCTGAATGCACTTAAAGAATCCCTGATTCCTGATACTTCCTGTCAAACCAAAGATCTCTATCGAAGCGAACGTGAAATTCGCAACCTGGTCAGTAAAGATCTCAATATCAAAACAGGTGTATCAAAAGTATCCACACACAGCATTGAAGACTATTTTGATCCGGAAAAACTAGCGGCCATTCGCACGAATATGAACCTGCTCGAATCAGGTATCATCCTGATCCATGGAACGGGTGCAAGCAAAGTCCTGAAGGCAGATATTGTGATCTACTCTGATATCTCTCGATGGGAAATATTCCAGCGCTTCCGTAGGAATGATATTTCGAATCTGGGCGTCTCCAATAAGACAGATCATTTCGATGACCAATACCGATGGGGATACTTCATTGACTGGCGCATTTGTGACAAGATCAAAAAGCAGCTGATTGGAAGTTGTCAGTATTTCATGGAAAGCAACAACTGGCAAAAACCTAAGCTAGCAAATGGTGACGTGATGAGGGCTGGGTTTGATCAGGCTACCCGACAACCTATCTTCATGGCCCCCTTCTTTGATCCTGAACTTTGGGATCAGCAATCCATTCATGACCTGAAACAGGAAGATTTCGAATGGGGATTTAATTGCGATATAGAGGAAGACAATGTCCTGCTCCGTATCAGCAACAGCCTTTTTGAAACACCAGCCATTAATCTGGTTTACTATCAGGCCTCTAAACTATTAGGTGACTCAGTGTACCGCAAGTTCGGATCGGATGTACCTGTAAAGTTGAATTTCGTCGACGGCACTGAAGACGGCAATCATTTAAGTCTGGACATTTATCCAGGCGCAGATCACCTGATGGATCACTATGGCCTGCGCTATCAGCAAGTGGAGAATTACTACATCATGAATGCCAAGCGAAAGGCCCGGATGTATGTTAATTTAAAAGAGAGTGTGACCGAATCTGAATTTAAAACTGCCCTGACCTCTGAGAAAACCAATGACGTCACTTCTCTGCTAAACTTCATCAATCTGGACAAGCACGATCACCTGGCCATTCCTCAAGAAACGCTTCACAGCAATGGCAATCAGGCCATTATGCTACACATCAGCACAGCCCCACAAATCTTCAAATCGATCTTATTCAAGGATAAAGGTGAAAAACCTAAGCTTACGGCTAGAAGCGAAACTTTGATCAGCGAAGTGGCACGACATCAGCGCAGGAAAGTAGTTAAGAATAACTTCCATATCCTGGATGGCCCAATCCATGAAGAATTGCTCTCTCCCGATGAAAACTCACAAATGTGCTTATCAAGGATCTGGTTTGATAAAGAACTCATACAGGAAACGAATGGTATTTTCCAGATCTACAACCTGATTGAAGGAAGCGAGATCATCGTCGAAGGACATCAAAAAGAATTCAAGCCATTCAGCGTACATTATGCCGAGACCTTTTTCATTCCTGCCGGAGTAAGCAAATTCGTGATTAAGTCTGCTTCTCCTTCGAGGGTGGGATTGTTAAGGGTGAGGCCGAATGTCTAGCTTCCTGCCTCGCCGGCGGGCGACAGGCTCAGCTTACTATTCGACAGGCTCAAATTGACAATTGATTTCATCCCTTTCCACCAAAAACATCGAGCAAAACGCCAACCAAAACAATGACTAACGAACCAGTCAAGGTCCCAAAGAAATAAGCAAAACAGCTTTTGAGATAACTCCCTACTTTGCGCTTGTTGAAGAAATCCCCAATGGCCCAGGTGGAATACAGAAGTACAATTAAAAATGTTGTACCATAACTCTCAAAACCAGTGATGCTTTCAACAATACCGGAAAAAGTGAAAATCAGATTACCCATTCCGATGGTGAAAAACATCAGGATAAAGATCTCATATATGTTGAATTCCGACTTTCGAAAAAACAGCTTTGCCCAAAAACCGATAAAGAAACCCATCAGTATATTGACGATGCCAAAATGCTCTCCTGCCCATTCGAATGCTTTTGTTATACCGGGGCTACCCAGGTCTTGCGTTTGTGTACCAGTCTTGAACCCGAGCACTTGATGAGCGATAACGAAAACCAAGGAACTGAAAATCACAAAAATGACTGGCTTTACTAGTCTATCTCTGTCGTGCTGCAAGAATATCCGAACCGTGTTTCCTGGCCTTAGAAATAATTCCTTTATCGTATAAAGGATCCCTTTATCAAAGTTCAATACACGTGTCAGCTCTCGTAGAATATATTTCCCATCTATGCGTTCTAAATTTCTTTCCGTTTGGGTTTTTCCTTCAGGTTGATCTTTCATTTATCTCAAATGCCACAGGTTATCAAGTAGTTGTTTTGACGATTATCTTCACAAGATACACCCTCCTTTTCAAAGAATAAGAAGCAATCTACCTCTCTGTGCCAATACAGAACACAGATAACTAGGTTTCCGAAAATTCAACCTCCGTTTCTATTGGGCTGGCATTTTTTGCAATGATATAACTCAAAAAACCTCCAAGAGCAGCACCAAATATGGCAAAAAGATAGGCGCCTATTCCTTCTCCTAAAAGTATTACCCCAATGACCGCACCTATCACCTCAAAACTTAACCACATCACCACCATTAAGAGTACGAAGAGTAATGGTTTTCGACCCTTTTCTCGAATAATCTTGCTTATTGATTTCCCTAAACTGACAATTGCTATGATCTCTAACATGTGTTGTTTACTTTAATTGAATTACAAGCCCTAATCGGGCTAGTTGTTTATCAAATCTAAAATAAACGAATTCCTGTTAGCATGCAACCGTGCTTCAGAATGAAACTTCTTGTTCCGCCATCATTAACTTCTCGTGATATACCTCTGCTCTTGCATTGGCATTGATATCAATCAACAAAATAGCCACCATCATGAAAATGGTTGTGATACCGATGGCCCTCCACAGCGGTGTATTCAGAAAAACAATGAGTAAAGCTGCAGCAACAATAATGAAAGGAATAACCTTGAAAACGATGCTCTGATACTCTCCCATGGCTTTCTCCATGCGTATAATTTCGGACTTCACAAAAGCACTTGCATCAGTATTGTAGTCCGATTCAAAGCTTGCCAGCCTGGTCTGATTGGAGTACACTAATCCGATCCCAATGGTCAGCAGTAAAGCACCGGCTACAACAGGAGGCACGATGAATGCTTTGGCCATTTCTGTTTTGCCCAATTGCCAAAACCCGATCGCAACCACGGTAAAAATGATTCCGAATAGGATGAAAAACCTTGCGGAAAAAACCTCGTCTTTGGCCCATTCTGTGGCCGCTTTTAATATTTCCATGTTTCTTAAATTAAAACTTTTTGATCAATGCTGGCTAGTACCAATCGCGCTGGGACTAAAACCAAAAGCCTTTTTGAAAGCGAATGAAAAATGCGAAAGATTCTCAAAACCCGCTGCCAGGTATACTTCTGTAGCCTTCTGCTTCTCGACTTTAATTTTTTGATACGCCAGGTCCAGCCTTTTCTGAGTCAGCCACTTTCTTGGGGTTAGCTGAAAAGTCTTCTTAAAATCTGATTTGAAAGTGGTCAGACTTCTGCCGGTGAGAAAGGCAAATTTTTCCAATGGCAGGTTATACATAAAATGCTCTTCCATGTACTGTTCAATATCTATTTTACCTATCTCACTGAATGTGCCTAAAATCGAACTGACCCGTTTATCTACTTCATCGATAATAGTAAGGGCTTCCTGAATTTTGATCGCGACCAGTACACCTGGCAGTTCATCTTGTCTTTCAAAATAGGAGAATAAGGATTCAAAGAAGCTATCTAGCAACGGATGAGGATTGATTGGCCTTTGTTTCGCGATATCCTCTCCCGGACTATCGAGTATTGCACGGTCCACATAAAATTCCCGCAATTGCTCCTCTGGTAGCAGCATGGACACAGCTTTGAAAGGCTGCCCATTGACCGGACCCTTTACGACCCTTGTCAACTGATTTTTGGGAACCAGGATCGTGTCTCCCGCCGCGAAGTTCAGGGTATGTTGCCCATAAGAGAGGTTCATTTCTCCTGAATAAATAAACACGATGATGTGCTGGGATGAATTGTGTTCCCAGGTATATTGTTTATCCACTGACCCTGCCAGGAATACCCTTCCTTTGTCCTTTATCTCCGGTTCCATCGCATTACAATTGAAATGTTTGCCCAGTTTGCTTTTCTGAGATCGTCCATAGCTTTGAGGCTACTTCCTTGTCTCGAGCATGCGGTTCTAGTTTACATTCACCGACTGGCCCTGTCCAGTAATTTCGTCCCGTGGGTCCATAGAAGCCCTTTTGGTCCAGGTTTGGCTCTGTAGCGCACATCAATTCCGGATATGCACCTCGCTCTGCCGATTGTACAAACGGTGACAGTTTCATGAGTTGCCAAATAAATCGTGTTGCTAAACTACCGCTTGTCTTGATCAATGACGTCCTGGAAGCCCCGGGATGACAAGCATACACTTTTACATCCGTATTGCCGGCCTTTTTCAATCTATCTTGTAATTCATATACGGCCATGATCTGTGCTAATTTACTTTGACTATAAGCATCGTTTCCAGTATAGTCTTTGTCCCAGTTCATATCGTCAAACTTGATCGTCTTAAGCCCCATATTGTAACCCATGCTCCCGACAGTTACTATACGGCCCTGGGATTTTTGAATCAGCGGAAAAAGCAATGCCTGCAAGGTGAAATGACCATAGTGGTTCACCCCAAGTTGACTCTCATAACCATCAACGGTTAGCTGTTGCCTGGGCACCTGAGCAATCGCACCATTACACATGAGCGCATCAATTCGGGTTACTTTATCCAGCACCTCTACGGCAGCTATTCTAACGGAAGCTTGTACAGCCAGATCGATAAGGATAAATGATACATCGATATGATCACCAAGTTCCTCTTTCAAAAGCCTAATCACCTCTGCTGACTTTTTCGAATTGCGGTTTAGCATCACCACTTTCGCACCTTTCGAAAGCAGCATTCGGGTTGCTTCAAACCCGGTGCCGCTTGTCGTCCCAGTGATGACATACGTTTTACCAGTTAAATCTCCCATCCTTTCAGTAGTCCATCCTCGTTTACCAAATTTATTGTGATTGCTCATGATTCTTGCTTCGAATATTTCGATACAAAATTCATAAGCAACCGGAAAGAAGACTTTGCTCAAAAGTCGTTTATTGTTTGTTTAAAAGTCTAATTCTTCTTTTAAGCAGAAAATACGGAGTTTAGGACTACAGCCAAAGTTCAAATTTCACCTTTCTCACTCCAAAGTCGGTATCCCATTGCTCTACTTCTTGAAAACCGAATTGCTTATATAAGTTAGTCGCAGGTTCGTTTTCTAATCCAGTCTCGACGATGAAGTATTGGGTATCAAACTGATCTAATGCAAACTGCAATAAACGCTTGGCAATACCTTGTCTAAAGAATCGGGGATCAACTACCAGGCTATTGATATCTACAAAATCGTTATGCTCTTCGATTTCAATAACACCCGCAAGTGTTCCGTTTTGAAAGCATCCAAAAAATTGATTTGAATTCTCAATAAAGTGCTCAACGGGCCTCCTTAGTGGAGGGAAGTCCTCTACACCTAATATTGCTGCTTCTACTTTGTAAGATGACTGAAAAACAGCACGGATCTTTTCAGCTATTTCCGCATCACTATTTTGAAGTAATTCAATCATCAAGTTAAGTTAGAAATACCTCCAATAACGATCAATGAAACATTATAGGAATTCAAAATGCGCAATAAGGAATCCCCTTCCTTTTAATCGTGTCTATTAAAATCCGGACGAAACGCTCTTCTTTTCACCGGCCTCTCTTCATTCAATTGGAAAAAGAGGATCGACCCCACAATTGGAAAACATAGGACTAACAACAGCCAAAGGGTCATTCTAATAGGATCCATCCGACGCGATTGAGTGATTTTAATCAACGCCCACACCCAAAGTGTGATCGTCAAGAGGCCAAGTAAAAGGATTAATCCGGTATCCATTCCATCGAAAGTATTATAAAAAACGTCTCTTAGTGCGTCATTCCAGAATTTTCTGACCTAAAATTCCGAATCTGGTCAGAAAATTTCAGACACCCAGTCCGGGGAATCTCTTTGACGCACTTTCGAGATTCCCGACAAAATGCCCTCTAGAGAGAATTATAGAGTCCATTTTTCGAGAATGACGTTTTTTATTGTACGGTTTTTATTGAACCACATCTATTCACTCCCGTGCATAAAAATAGCCTATACTATCAGTCTTTAAGTAAACGTTTCTACCCTTCCATTCTGCTTTGTACCAATCTTCTTGTTCCTCTACGAATTCCAATTCATCTCCTTTTCCCAAGTAGCCAACTATTGGCGCATTACTGGCTGGAGCCTGATGCATGGCGATACTATCACCGACTGCATTGGTATTTAAATACCTTTTGAGATAATCACTGGCAAAAAAGTCGACGGTGTATAACAGGTTTTCATCCCAATGGGATTTGAAATAAACCTGAATAGAATCTTTATTTTCAACGTAATCCAATCCCAGATCCTCGATCACATCCAATTCTATTTCATCATCAACCAATGTTCTACGGATCGCTTCACCCGCTTTGACATTGGACCAAACAGAATACACGGAATCCTGATCATTGATGGCCTCATTTTCCTCAAGCGTCTTTGTGGATACAGATGAAGAGATCTTCTTCTTTGAATCGGGAATGATCGCCATAATGCCACCAAGCACCAGACCACCGATAAGAATACCTTTTCCGGCTTCAGGATTAGGTTCAATATAATTCCCATCATCGTCCTCTCCTCCTAATGCAACTATTCCTGCTAATAATGCACCAGTAAGCATGGTGACTCCACCTGCGACTCTGGTCTCTCCATTATCAGCTTCTTCAAACTCCGTGATTAGCTCTTGAAATTCATATTGCGTTACTTTTTCAAAAGAGACGGTTAATTCCGGATCCCATGAAGTGGGCAATTCATGAACCACACAGCGATAGGTACTATCCAGGAACATTCGGCTATCAGGAATTTCAGTTGTTTGGGTGCTGTTGCGCATGGTGGTACATGAGCTTATAAACAATGTAATGGCTACCATTACAATAGAAAAATGCTTCAGATGTGATGACATATAAAAATATTCTTGGTGGTGGGTAAGTTTAGATTCCTTCTGAATCCAAACCAGAGTATTCATATATCGTGCCAATTTGAAACTAGTGAGTGGCTTGGCTGCTATCGGCTCTAAATAGTCAGAGAAAAGTTTCGCTATTCAGAAGCAATTTCATTTGATCTTCATTGAAATACTTCCCTTCCCATTTGATCGCTTTCTGCTCCGAAGCATAGGTCTCAAATCCAAAATTTTCGTAAAGCTTCTTTGCATGTTTATTGGTGGGAATGACAGTCAAATTAATTTGCTCCAAATCATCAATTTTCCTGGCACGACTGATAACTTCCTGGATCAATCGCTTTGCTATTCCTCTTTGTCGGTATTCCGCATCCACATATATTTTAAAGAGGATCCCTTTGTGTCGGAGCTTCATTCGGTCTTCACCGTCCCTTTTGAAACTTGCCACACCGATCAGTTTGGTTTTGTCGTAGGCTCCCAGGGTGAAACTATCAACCTTGCCGGTGGTCGGAAATGGAGCAGAGACCTCATCTTCCGGAGTGATTCGAAAGCAATCAGCATCTACGGCCAAGCCTTCCAATATCAATTCCTTGTAAGCATTTATCTGTTGGGAAGTCAATTCTGTGATTTCTAATTCCATATGGGCAATTTGCCTTTTTAACCTTGAAACTTCTGATAGGGTCTGTCCCATAACTATGTGCGAATTGTTGCTAACGATCAGATAAGCTCAGTGAGCATATCCTGTCAGATTGATTCTAAAGTTACAGTTTCGCACTGAAATTTGATCATGGCTAAGTCTGCTCATGGAGCTTATCATTTGTTATGTCTCTTTTTGTGGTTCACCTAGGTTATTTTGTTCCTAATTCAATAAGTTTTGCTTTCGAATACGCTTGTTCAGGGTTGAGCTCAACGGCTTTCTGATACCATTCGAAAGCATTCTCTTTGTCACCTAAAGAAAGATAAGCTTCTCCTACACTTTCGTTCCAAGTGGCATTGTCTGGTTCAATCTCGACTGCAAATTGAAATATGTCCAAGGCTGCTTTCTTATGTCCACGCCAAAGTAGATCATAACCGAGTTCGTCCAAAAACTTTGGTTCGCACCAATAGATGCTGTCTTTCTTTGCTGCTTCAAAATAGATCTCTTTGCATTTTTCTATTCCTTCTGTTAGGATATAATCCTTCAATTTATATCCAATCGAGACCTTCCATTCCTTTTCTACTTCACCTAAAACGAGCTGCTGCATCCAAACCTTGGACGCATCACCACTCCAATAAAAATCATTATTCGCCATCATAACAAAGCCTAAATTCTTCTCAGGAACAAACGCAAAAAAGGAAAGATAACCGTCATCGCCACCACTGTGGTTAATAACTTTGTATTCGCCAACTTCTTGAATTCCCCATCCCAAAGCTCTTTTTATCCCCCATTCCGTTACAACTTGAGATGAGGTTAAGAGATCGTACGAATCTTCTGAGTAAATTCTTTTGCCGTCAATTTCTCCTCTGTTCAGATTGACTCTAGCCCACCTAAGCATATCTTCCACATTTGATTGCAAGGTTGAACTTGGCGAGTGTCTCCTGTTATAAGGATAGTGATAGCCTGTGGCAATTTGTAGAGAATCATCAAGTATATGAGGAGTGGTAGCTAAATCCTCCGGTACTTCAGGTGTATAAAAAGTACTACTGGTCATTCCCGCAGGTTCAAAAATGAACTTCTTCATGTAATCCTCAAATGTCATCCCAGACAATGATGAGATCACATTGGCTAACAAGTCATAAGCTGCATTGCTGTAATTGTATTCTGTTCCAGGTTCAAAATCTAAAATAGCCTCAGAAAAGCTAGAGGCATATCTTTTAGCGGCATCTTCATCGTATTGTGGTTGGCTCCATTCATAATCGTCTACATCAGGAATACCTGAAGTGTGCGTTAAGATGTGTTTGATCGTTATCTCTTGATACCTGGTATCTGCCATTTTGAAATATGGGATATATTCAATCAGTTTATCATTGAGATCCAATTTTCTTTGCTCCAATAGTTGAATAATAGCAGTTGCAGTAAATGGCTTTGAGACAGAAGCCATATGGAAAATAGATTTGGTTGTGATCAAATCCTCTGTCTTGATTGATTTCACGCCTATACCTTTAGCATAAACAACGCTATCATTTCTTAGGATCCCTATTGCAAGGCCGGGAATGTTCCATGATTCTTTTTGAACGCGTAGTAAAGAATCAAAGGTCACTTCAACCTCACTTCTCAGGTTTTGAGAATTTTGACATCCAGAAAAGACAATTGTTAATATTAAGAGAGACAAAAAGTGAATTCTCATGAGTTTAATTAAAGCGAATCAATGAGATATAACGTCCAGCTAAGCACAGTCGGCTTAGCCCTTCAAATTTCTTCTAAGCTATCGCATTGTACAGTCCTTTGCAAACAATCATGTAAGCCGATTGGGCTTAGCACCTGTTCTATGCCGTTTTGTTCGGTAGCAGTGCGCCTTCTACGACATCTAGAAAATCGAAGAAAGCTGGTAGCTGTTGCATGAAGACCTGAAATTCATCAGAAAGTTCCTGATGTTCTTTGTTCAGAAAGTAGAAGGTAAGCATTCGTAAGTTCCTCCGAAAAGTTCGGGGAAGAAGTTGGCAGCAGGTTTGAAAATTCACCCAAAGGAGCTACTAGATTTTTGATTTCTGTGCAACTTTCATTTTCGAGTTTAGTTCCTGTGATTTATAGAATTTGTACCCTTTCACAACTTTGATAGTTCTAATTACCATATATATTGCTAGATAGGATATGGTTATCATGAGAACCCCGTGTTTGAATTCTAGTTCTTCATTTTGCGAGTACTTATGAACGAGATCTAAGGCCCCATAATAGCTTGCGATTAAGAATAGAGCTCCGAAAATCAACCCTGTATAAATTTCTGATTTTTTGTACTTTTCTGCATCGCCCTTCCGATCAACATCAAAAATGAAGTTACATTCCTCACATGTATATAGTCCTTTCTTTTTGGTATGGGCAACTAAAGAACAGTTTGGACATTCAGTTTTTTCACTTTTCCTCTGAAACGAATCAAAACTATCAGCAAATCTCACCAAGAATACCAGTCCAACTAGAACTGCAATCCAAATAAGTAGTAGAGTCATTTTGTGGTTATTTATGGCATAGAACGTCCATGTATGAGGCGTGTGCTCTCACTTTGTGGATAGCACTAAAATAGTGAAGTCTGCCGGTGCTTCCAAAGTTTGTAGAAAGCAGTGCGTTCTGAAAGTAAAAAATCCCGCGAATTGAGGTATCCAAACAGCACTACACTTTTTCGGCGGCAGACTCACGGTCAAGTCCTGATGCTGTTTGTAGAAAGCACGCAAGCACATGCCTGATACATATTGTTGTGTGGCGTCTATTTTCGCATCGGGTATTTCTTAAGTTGAGAAGTTAGGTCGTTGGCGAGTTGCTTTAAATTTTTCTTGTTCACCTCGAAAACAACGAAATACTCGTCCTCTTCATTAGCTGATCTTTGGCGAGATTCCAGTTGAAATTCAAGTTTGATTTGTTTGACTGGATCAGTTGGATAGTTCAAGAGTTCGAATGAAAGATTTGGCTCTATAAATTCTAAGTGCCTGTACTCTGGTTCTCCGTTGTTTGAAAGCGTAAGAAACCAGTTTATGAGTTCTTCTACTTCCCATGTCAGCAAACTAGGGTCAGTGGTTTGCCATTTCCCGAGTTCACTATCTACGTCCAGATAAATGTTCAGCCAGTTGCCATCATAGTCCCTATCTGGAGTTTGGGGAAATTGATAGTTAGTTATTCGTAGTTCAACAGTCTGACTATTTATTCCGAGAATCTTCACTTATTGTCGGTCTGAATTTCTTTGTTGATTTCTGTTTTCTCAGCTTGTCGTTCTGATTTCCAGAAGATTCGTTTATAGTCTTTGCGAAGGTGCTTAGCCCACTCCGTTACTGCCGTCAATTGTCCTTTCTTTTTTGTTGCCATCTTTTCGGGGAGCTATGCCACACAACGCTCAGGTAATATGCTGTGTGGCCCGAGCTTTTTAAATTCCGATAAAAGTAGCGATTCTGGCTCAGGCTCACAACGGTTCAGATACAGCACGTTCCACAAGCATTTTTCCGAGTGGCAGTAAGAAAAGTAGAAAGCACTGGGCATTCCAGAAGCCAGAAATCGCGGTTCAGTTGTGCTGAAGCTGGCAGATGGACAGCAGCCACATGCATTTTTACCGACTGTTAGTTGCTTTTGAATTGTTCGTTTAGTTCGGTTGTTAAGAGTTGAAGTTGGTTTTTACTTATTCCTTTAGTTTGGGAGATTTTCCAGAGTCCGTGTTCCTCAATGCTGGCATACCATGTCTCAACTTGTTCACCAGTAATCCTATAGGTCATTAGACTTCCTTGTCTGTTCGTAACCGAGTTGGTTGAAATCCAAAAGCAAATCCCGTTATCTGATCTCTCCCTTACTTGATTTTTAAGGTTGTCGGTTGAGCGTTGATAAACGTGAACTGGTTCAATGAATTTGGAATTGTGTTGTCCGTCTGGCTTATAGAAGGTCTCCGACAAAACTCTGTTCGGGTTAAAAGGCGGGACGGTTATTTCGTTCCTCCAGAAAGTTTTAAGGACAAAAGGAATTCCTGGTTCAGTTATCAAATCGTACTTCTGCGGTCCTTGCCCAGAATAGTTCAGCCATTTGTGATCAAACCAGTTCTTGATCCTTATCACAGCAACTTCGTCTGGGTTATGCAGTTCCAAAAGTTTAAAAGTTAGATGATCAATGATCTCTTTAAATCCCTCTGCATCATCCTTGAAGTATTTGATTTTTAGTGGTTTCCAATCCATGCTGATTCTAAGTTCGCTCGATCTGCGCTATGAACGAAATTGCAACTAACGACTAACTAAGCTCTGTCGGCTCAGTCTTTCAAGTATCTAAAAAGTATCTGTTCCAAATGCCCTTTGCAAATAACTAGGTAAGCTGATGGAGCTTAGTATTTGTTAGGTTTAGTTACTTCTTTCCCATAAGGTTGAGCATTCCTGGTTTAACATCTCTCCACGAATCCATCCAGCCAGGTTTTGTCGAAAGATGGACAAGAGAAGAGCTAAAGAAATTTTCCAATTCAGTGTCCTTAGGTTTTGGCTTTATCCAAAGGTGTTTTATCACATTATTTGATGTTCCTGTGAAAATTTCTAATTGACTATTTATGTTCTCCGTGCTCCAACTGAGCCAGCGTCTGATGTTAGGATCAGACATTGAGAGACCAAGAAAGACCATTCTATTGTTCGTCGATTTATAGGAAAACACATTTTGAGCCCATCCACTCATTATCCCTGCAGCTTTTGAATAGGAGCTTTCCGCAAATATTAAGTTATCCCTTGAGTCCCTTTTCTTCCTCTTTCTTGGAATTTCGGGGTAAATCGTACCATGTAAATGCAATATTGGTATTTTCTTATCCCCTGTTTTAAAAGGTCGAGTTATTCTAACATAATCCTCTGTTGGATAGTCATAAATCCCTGTGTGATTGTACCTCCTTCTTACTCCAAAAACTACCAGCAATGAATGTAGAATGGGATCGGCATTGAAAGTAATAATGGAGTCTGGTTTCGATAGCTTTTCTTCTTCATCCAACAACACATCTTTAAGCTGCATCACAGTTGAACCGCTGAAATTGTTTTCAAAGAATTCTGCTAGTCCAAGAAGCTCGTCTTTATTTAGCCAATGAGGATTATGAATCATTACCCCTATTGCCTCTCCCAGTCCAAAGGATTCTGCTAAGCGAATTAAATCTCCATAAAGGTATCTTTCCAAGATAAGATTGAATTCATCAATAGTTTTGCTTTTTTGAATTAACCTGTTTAATCCTGCTTGTAACCAGCTATCCAGGCTAAAACCCACTTCCTCACTTTTCACTTTAAAGTCGTCATGATTCCAAGATGTACCAAATATTTCATTGGTTACATTTTTTGTCAGTTCAAGCCAGTCTGGTAATATTCCTTTACAAATCCCTGCGCCTAAACACAGTGACCAGGGATTATTATTAAGATAATTGAATGCCTGCTTCGATTTGATGTCTATGCTTTCGTTCATGGCAATTTAAACCTAACGTTGAATGTAAAATGCGTTTTAATGCATTTTACATAGTGTTGTACACTGTTTTTAATTTAAATAATCTTCAATTTTCTTCATTTCAATCACGATTTCATCAGATTCAGGAAGACATTGTATTAGTTCAGTTGGAGCTACTCTATCCTCCATCGGTAATTTTCTGTACCATTCTAGAACTTCCTGAAACCTTTTTCTGCCAATATCCTTATTCCCTAATCTATAATTACAGAATCCAATTTGTTCAATCAGTTTGACGTATCTCCAAATTCGAAATTCTTTTAAGTCTTCCTTATTTACTTGTTCATAATATTTTAGTGCTTGGTCAAGTTCACCTTTGTCATGGAGGCAATGAGCAACATACAGGCAAGCAAGAAAGTTGGTTGAATCGAGTTCATATGCTTTTAAGAATTTCTCCAAGGCTAAGTTCGTATGATATTCTTTGTCATCATCTGACATGTAATAAGTTAATCCCCAAATATGAAAATCATTTGTCTCTGGGCTGTCTAATTCCTTAAGAATATTAAAAATCTCGAATCGCAAGAGCTTTTTCCTTTCTGGATTATCTTCTGATGAGAAGTCTTCGTACTTTTTTATTAATATGTCTTTTTGTTCTGTGGTCATTCTATGGTGTACAACGTCTAGCTAAGCACAGTCGGCTTAACCTTTCAAAAATCTCAAATGTATCGGATTCAAATGCCCCTTGCAAACAACTAAAGTAAGCCGATTGGGCTTAGCGCCTGTTGTAGCACGTCTATTCTACTTGCTCATTTTCCAGTTCCACAAATTTCTGTTTGTCAGTTATTTTGGGTTCTGCAAGTTCGTAATGTTGATCGTCAAGTATACCGAAATCCACAATGTTCAGATATTCGTCAACAATGGCTCTCTCGATTTTTACTTTACCACCACCAGCCCAATGTCGGTCTTGGCCGTTCTTCTTCACTCCGGAAATCCAAAATTCATCTCCAGTTTCAATATCATAAAAGTTTCCTGCTGTTCCTCCGGATTTGAGCTTCTTGTATGCACGTCCGTTGAAGTAAACAGTTTGTCCTGATTTGGAAAATTCAGCCAATCCGATCCATGCTTCGCCACGATCGTTCTGATCAGTTTTATGTTCAATATACATGATTCGACTTTGCATATTTCGGTTATTTTTTTAGCCAAAGTTCTCTGAAAAAAGGAGTAACGGACCAGGTGTCCTCAATATTTTCGTTTGTCCAACAACTCCAATAGAAAATTGTGTATTGATGTAGTTCGAAATCTTTTAGTAACAGATTCTTGACCAATGGCCACTTCAGTTTAATCGATTCAATACTTCCCTGGTCTTCGAGTGCCTGAATTATCATTTCCATCAATGAAAACTTTGTGTCTTCATTTTTGATTTCATTGTCATATGCCTGAATATAATCTTCTATTCTTTCTGGTTCGGCAATTTCATATGTCCAATCTTGTGAAAGACTATCTATCGTATAGTTAAAAAGTGTTGCTAGTTCTTCCCAATTGCCGCCAAATCTATATTTAGGTTCTACTATTTCCATCTGGTCACCATGTGCTACAACATCTGGCTAAGAGGCGTCCGCACCCCTCAACAAACTCCCACCAAAATAGTGAACCTCTGGCGAACCACAAAAGCCAAGTCGAAGTTCCGATTAGAAAGTGAAAGCTGCCGAGTAAGCCACCTGCGAAAAACCACTTTCCTCTCAAGGCCAGAGGGGCACGGTGAATGTTCTGATTACATGCCAAATTCCCAAGTAAGCGGATGCTTCTTAGCAACTGTTGTAAGCCGTCGGCTCTAGTCTTTCAGCGTTTCTTTTTTAGTTTCCAACCTTTTTTCGTCTTAACGTCAGTTGTTTCAACCTCTTGAGTTCGTAAGGCCAAAATTATATTATGGAAACGTATGGGAGGATCAAAATGGATTCCGGTCAATCTGATATTCTCGATTTCGTCTACAGTATTATCTGGAAGTGGTCCTAGGGTTTCTTTTTTCACAAGAACTCCCTTTTTGAAGGATTTCCGAATTTCAGGAGTTCCAAGCGAGTCTAAGGTCAAAATTCTATCATGGTTATCAACAAATTGCCATAAGCGACCATTTGAGTGGAATTCAGCGATTTTGCTCCATAAGTGATCATTATCTCCTATTAAAGTTATAGAATCGGCAATTTGAAGTTTTTTGATGGAGGCTCGATCGTTTGTGTCTCCATGAAGAACAATCTTCTCAACTCCAATCAAAGACCAATTGAAGGTTTCAGTATTACTTGGCTCGTAGTAGATCTCTCCCAGATCAGTATTAATTTGAAATTGGTAGGTGGAATCTGGGTAAAGGATTAGCCATCTTGTCCATTCACCGATATCCTCAGTCTCATAGATCCCACTAATCGTACTGGCAAATTGGCCGTAAGTAAGATTTGATAATATTAAAAGAATCGCAAAGTAGAAGCTCTTCATCGAAGGAGAAATACTGACTAACGTCAGGTTATTTCATGTTAATTATTTGAATATTTATATAATCACTCATTTTTCATTGAATTGCTGACCTGACGTTAGCTTCTGAAATCAATTTGGAAAAACCGAAATTGCCATCTTTTAGGCCTGCGAACTTCCCAATCCCCACCAAAGTATCTTGACCAATTAAACCTCATTCATTCATAGCATATGTTAGCCACTTAGCTTTCAATCATACAGGTCAAAGCAGTTAATTTCATCTTCTGGGTATCTATTCAGTTTGGCTTGACAGCTGTCTCTATAAATAGATTCATAAAAAATCATCATACCTATTTGCTTCATTCTTTCCTCAAAGAAGTTATGGTCATCTACGCTTACTTTTTTGCGTCGACCAAGTTCAAGAAATACATGCTCTTCTCCAGGTAAGATACTAGTTCCCTTATTCAGGTCAGAAGTAATCCAACCATAGCCTAGTCTAAGTTGAGTAGCAATCTGTTTAATTTTTTGATCTACTGGTTCTCCATTTATAGAATATGAAACACTATTGATTTTCGCAGGACCTAGTCCGTCATTGGTTACCAAAATTCGATATTTATACTCTCCAAACTTTCCACTATTCCTTATTGGTTGAATTCTAGCAACAAGATTTGGTAGGCTTGTCCTTCTATTAAAATCTTTTGTTTGATTTAACTGTTCTTTAAAAGACTTTAGCTCTATTTCGAGTCTTTCTGAATCTGATTTGATACGTTGATCTAGATCCTCTTTAGCCAAATCATATGAGTCTTGATCTTGCTTTCTTTGATTTTCAGCAGCATTACTTAGGATTGTATTTTGTTTTTTAAGACTCTTCGCCTGTTCACCTAAATGAATGTTGCTTGAGTCCAGTTTGACAATTTGCTCAGTTAAAGTAATTGTTTGCTTCTTATTTTCTTTAGCCAGTTTTGCTGTCTCACGAGCTAAAGAGTCTAGTGATATGGCTTGCTTTTCCGCCTGTTCTGCAATTTTAGAAAGGTTAATGATCTGTTTATTTTGTTCGTTGTTTTCGTCGATCAACTTCCAGAAGCCCACAACTACTCCAATAATTCCAAATAATGCACTTATTGCCTGAATCCAATCAGTGAGCTTCGAGGGTTCATTACTTAATTTGAATTTCATTGTTTAGAATCTTGTGGTGGCTAACGATCAGCTAAGCACAGTCGGCTCAGACTTTCAAATATCTCAAATGTATCTTATCCAGATGGCCTTTGCAAACAACTAAGTAAGCCGATTGGGCTTAGCGCCTGTTATATGCCTTCTCAAGCTTCTAATTCTTCGAATAAGCAGAGTCTCTACTAGGAGAAATGGGAGTAAAATGAATAAAAAAATGACGATAACTTCATTTAGGTATTCCATCATTAGTTGTTCTGATTTATTTGTTCGAAATAGCTCGGCTAATGCGTCTACAGTCATAACAACATAAATTACATAGAGTACATAAGTAGCTGTCCCGATCAGCAATGTGTTATGGATTAGCAATATCCAGACACTTCCTGAGTTTTGGAATCTAGATTTAAAAGTTAAAACGACAAAGACTAGGTATGCAGCTATAATGAAGAATAGTGTTGCCAATTGCCAAGTTGCCACTGAAATGTATGAATCATGAAGTTTGATATCAATTTCTGCCAAAAAATTGAAGTTAGTCAACAAGCCAGTTGTTACTATACAGATTAGGAAGGTTCCTAAATACCAATATGCGTTTGAGTTCCTATTATGAGATATGCTATACACCCTGGGTTTGATTCAGGTATTGGTCAAAAGTATGATACACCTGAAGTTCTCCGTTGGAGTTGACCGTTAGATATTTATTGGGCAGTTCGAGAAGCTTCGAAAGAATTAAAGAAGAATGCTCTTCAGGAGTCGACATCTTGATTAATTCGACTACATCAGACTTGTTCAGAAGTTCAAAATGACACTCACCATCATCATGAGTACTTAATGAGCCATAATCTTTAAATTCCACTTCAAAGGTTAAAAACCATACTTCGTTTGAGGTTAGGAAGTCTGAAAGTTCGCCCGATGTTCTAAAAGTTGGAAAATCACTTTCAGTTGCCCAGCTTAAGTTCTTGTAGTCAGTAGTTCCAAGTGAGAGGTTCACAATATCTAAATCCCTAGGAAGTAGCAACATTCCTTGTTCAGATGAATACTCACCTAGGTACAGTATAAATTTACCGTCCCGTTTATCAAGGAGATATGTACTGGGATTTGCAGTCATAGCATATAACGCCAAGCTAGCAGGATTGTGCCCCGAGCTTAGCAAGTTCAGATAAAACTAATGAATCTGCCGGTGCTTCCAAAGTATCCAGAATGCACTGCGTTTAGAAAGATGAAAAACCCTGCGAGATGTGCTCAGTAGAAAGCACCAACCTTTCTCAGCGGCTGATTCATGGTGAAGTTCGCACAGAAACTTGTAAAGTGGCAGTTGTCGCATTCGTGCTAGCGATTGTTATGCACATCCTTTCTTCGCCTTGCTATTAAGACGATGTTCAGCAATAAACTGCAACCTAAAGCTGCAATTAATACAGCGTTAATGTTCCAAGTCCGCTCAGAAGGCTGTTCGGCCTCAGGTATGTAATGTTGATCTGTTCGAGGGATTCCGGGTTCACCAAGCTGTTCGATGAGATGTGCATATTCTGAAAATAATCCGGTTCCTTCGCATTGATCTGTTCCCAAATATCTGTTGGAGTTCCATGTACCGATTAGGTAAGTTGAATCTTTGAGAAAACCACTGGCACAATCATTTTCATCGTTCATTATTGTAATTGTATCATTCATGACCGCATCCTTGGGCCAGTATTCCAAAACTTTAATGTTCACCAAGTTTCCGTGTCCCCAACGGTTAAAGACGTTCGTGCCAATTTGGTTGTCGATTACAACTCCTTTGATTATGAAATGATGTTGATTCGTTGGTAAGGTGTCGTTCTGATTCAGATAAGTTAGTGGGAATGAGTCGTTCCAACAGAGACATGCAAAGGAAGGAGTCGAGAGAACAAATAATAAAAAAGTGATGAACTGTCTCATTGGTGTGGTTGTGCATAACGTCACAGCTAAAATCCGTAGGCTAGCTGTTTCATTTTTCTTCTAAAATATCAGATTCTTACGCTGTTTGCAAGTGACTAAGTAAGCCTATGGATTTTTAGCGAATGTTAGCCACTTGCTCCGTGCCTAATACGGCATTAGTTCTGCCAGTACTATAACCACATGAGCGAAAATATGTGCCATTACAGCACTTTCCAATCCATTTTTCCAATATAACCAACCAAATATTATTCCACCAATTGAATTTCCTATCAAAATATAGGTCAGTAGCATAAAAGAGGGATTACCTACTAATTGATATACAATTGGAAAATGAGCAAGAGCAAAAACTATTGCCGCTATTATTATTCCAGCCCAATATATAATTGGTTTGGTTCCGTTAAGCAATTTTGAAGCGATCCAAACAATAAAAGTCATTAATCCAAATCGCATAAGAATTTCTTCCGTAATTCCCCCATATAAAAACCTTGTTTCCAAAGCGGGTTTAAAAGATTCTCCCAATTCCAAAAATTCCGTTGGAAGAATCGGGTTGAAAACAAGACCAACAAGAACCAATAAAATGCCAGATAGAATACCTCCTAAAATGCCATACTTTAAGATGTCAAAACCCACGGAATTGTCATTATTGATTCCAACAATTTTTTCAATTAAGGGTATTTTCAAATGGACTTTTTGATATAGTATCGTTCCGACGATAACCGCAATTAGCAACATGATTGTAGGATTAATCAAACTCAATAATCTGACCTGTCGGGATGAGAACTGATCTCCTAGCATGGCTTCAATTTCTGATGGTAGTGACATTTCCATAGTTAGAATTGAAGCTATGCCCATTAATCCAAAAGCAAACAAAATAGAACCTAAGATCACTTTAGATTTCATAATTCTCTATCTTTTTTAAGGTTATTAAATAGGATGTACGAGTAGATAATAGGAATTAGGGATATGATGAATGTAATGGACAGAAAGAAGTGAAGTAAATACTCATGACTAATTAGCCAACTTGATAACACAATCACGATACCTCCCGCAAACCACAGTTTTCCACCTAATATATGAGTGCCTTTCCACACCATCTCATCTTCTAGTGTCCAGGGAGTTCTGATACCAATAAAATAGTTGGCCTTTATTGTTTTTAAATAGTTTCCAAGAATTGCGTACATGATTCCCAAAGCCATTACGATCAGCTTAGGATTGGCAATAGTTGGATTTTTTACCTGATAAAGAACAAAAACGATCATTAGCGACACAAATGCAGTGAGTATATTTTTCAACTTTTCGTACTTTTTGCCCATGGACATAAGTCTATTTTTAGGATCCACCTTAGGGATGATTGTAAATATCAAATAGATCACAAGTGGTGCAAGACTCATGTAGACGAGTGTGGATTTATCACCCACCTTATCAATTTCACCCTCCATATTCCAATGAAGAGGTACGCTGATAGGCAGAGAATTGTATATGATACCTAAATAGATCAAGGGGATCAAAACAATAAATATTAAGTGTAATTCCTTTTTTATAGAGCTCATCATATTTCTATTTTTTGATGGTTAATATCCATGTCAACAAGTCTTCCAAAATGGTTGTGTTTAATGTGTATTCAATGAATTGCCCTTTTTTTTCAGAGTGGATGAGATCTGCCTGCTTAAGAATGTCAAGATGATGCGAAATACTGGGTTTTGAAATATTGAATTTATCGGCTATTTCTCCAGCGTTCATTTCCCGATCTTTCAACAGTTCAATTATCTGTCGTCGTGTTTCATCATTGAGCGCTTTGAATAGCTTATTCATTAATTAAATATTTAGGCAAATATCTAAATATTAGTTAGAAAAGCAGACTATTTTGTCATTTCCTTGCTCCAGAATTCATAGGATTGTCTTTGCCTAGACTTTGTTGAGGCTAACGCCCATGTATGAGGCGTGTGCTCTCACTTTGTGGGCAGCACTAATGTAGTGAAGTCTGCCGGTGCTTCCAAAGTTTGTAGAAAGCACTGCGTCGTGAAGGAGAAAAAATCCCGCGAGCTGAAGTTTCCAAACTGTACTAAACTTTCTCGGTGGTAGATTTCACGGTCAAGTCCAGATGCAGATTGTAGAAAGCACGCAAGCACATGCCTTCATACATTTTGTTAGGGTGTCGTCCGATTTCCCTGCTTGTCAATTTCGAACCAAGAATCGCTCTCAACTCGAAGGTGTTCATCTACATCTCGATACTGCTTAGCCTCGAAAGTTACTTCAGCTACTCCGTTCTGAAACCATTTGGCAAATGCATATTGACAAGGAATAACCACTTCACCCTTTTCGTTCGCATATCCCATTTTTCCATTTCGCAGTACTCTTGTTAGTCCTTCGTTGAAATAGTCTGGGCCATTATCAAAGCTCACTAAATCAAATAGGATATTCTCATTTCGGTCAATTCCTACCCACCGTCCGTAAGTACTGTCATTCGGGTGCAGAAGTACGTTGGCAAAGAAGTTCAGAGTGTCAGTTCCAAAATATGCGAAGTTCCCAAAAGGTATGATGGTGTCACCTTGGATGTTCACAAAAGCCACATTAGAGCCGTATTGCAGATATTCTTCATTCGTTACGGCAATCAATGGTTCAAGTTCCACAGTATCTGAGATCTTAATATTGTGATATTCATAGTTCGTTTGTTCTTGTTCGATGTAGTTCCGACAAGAGAAAAGTACAAGGAAAATTGTGAGATATGAGAGACTTCTTGAGTTCATACAAATGCACCCTAACGCCGAGATAGGGGTCGTGTCCCCTCACTCGACAAACATCCATAAAGATAGCAAGTCCGGAATCAAACGGTAACGATCCAAATCGAACACCTCTGAAAGTCTCTGCCTCAGTGAGAACATAAAGCCTCTAAAGAGCCATTGTCAAGTAAAATGGAGGACTTGCGGTCGGTGAAGCCATAGAGCTTAAAGATCGAAAGGGTCGGGACATGACACCTATCGTATGTTAGCCTTCGTTTTTTATTGTTTTCTTGATTTTTCATTCGGTTCAGCCATGAGTCCTTGGTCTATCCAGTGCCACGCAATAGTTTATAATAATAGAGGAATTACTGATTATTTAGTTTGTTTGATGCTGACGCGAGTTCAGACTCAGCTATCTATTAAAACTGCTTTACGTAGCTTAATTTTAAAATCCCTTGTTGCTCAGATTGTTGTTCCTGAGGGTCATCTATGAAAGTACGTTCGTTATATACCAAATACACATAAGACATGGGTTGATATTCCCATGTAAACCGTACATTGATATTTTCTAAATCATTTTCTGAATTTTTCTGATAAATGCCTGTTAGTCGAATTCTTGGATTTACCGCAAATCGTCCCTCAATAGCATATAAATCAACCTTTTTAGATATTTGGTCAACTCCAACCTTCGAGAAACCGATTCGATTGTATCTGGTAGATAAAGAAATGTGCGGTATGGGAACAAACTTGAAGGTGAGATCTAATGATGATAAATCACCATCAAAATAGTTGCCCCAATCTACAAATCCAGATACACTTATTTTTTTTGAAGGATCTGTGCTAGCTAAGAAGAAGTGCCTCAGATAATCATATTCGCCAGGTATTATTTCGACCTCTAATGGGACAAATGATTCTTTTAGATTTTGATAGTTAGTATTTAATCCATACCCGATATACCCCCCATTTTGTAAGTTCAAATAAAACGGGTTTAATACATATTTTCGTTCTATTAAATCACCAGTTGACGCTTGATGAAAGAATTGTATGGCAACACTTGGTTCAAATGCCCGAATCCATTTTTTAAAGGGTAATTTCTCACCTCTAAAGGTTCGTATCACGCCGGGAGTCGTCCCGATCACATCTTGCCTGGAAATAAAACCCATTTCCGGATTATAGTTTTTTGTAATTATTGATTGTGTCCACCAACCAATCCATTTGTTCGTGTTATAATAGTATTGCCCAATGGCGGATAGCCCCTTTCCAGCAGAGTTGGAATCTTGTGAATAACTCACTAATGTATTCAGGGAATGTACCTCATTAAGTCTGAAAAATCCATCTGTGGTGAACGTAATATTTGATTTTTCTGGTTGATTTTTAATGGTCATTAATCCACCAACTCTATTTTGCTTTCCGAAGTTTTTAGAATATCTACCAACGATGAAATTAGTAGCTGAAGTGAGAGAATCTCCTTCCTGCCTAATTGCAATACCACCATAATTTGTTGTTGCAGAGCCATGAACAAATCTCGCACCAGCTACAATTGGAATTGGCTTGCTTTCTTCGTCTAACCCTATTCTTCGACTAAAAAATGGTTGAATATGAATAGCACCTTCATCACCTGTGCGTCTGTTTACATTAATTCCAAACAATGATGCATTTTCCAGGAAAAACTGTCTTCTCTCCGGAAAGAAAACAGAGAATCGACTTGTATTGTTGATTTGCCTATCAACATCTGCCTGGGCAAAATCAGTATTAAAGGTTAAGTCCAATACGTCATTTGATGAAACTGCCCATTTAACTTCTCCGCCAATCTTAATATCAGGATCTACTTCTTCTTGCGAATCCGATGTGCTATGTTTTTCTATTGATGTTAGAGCGTAAGGTTGAATTCTAATATTTGTTTTTGCAGGAGGGGGTGGCTGAATACCTTTTAATAACCCGGCATAATCCATTCTTGCCGAAGGATATGTTTGTGGAAAAGGAGAGAAGGCTGATATTTCGTTAATAATTCGGCGGTTTCGGTATATCTGAATTCCCCATTGTTGATTTTCATTGTCAAGATGCGGATAACGAATAGTCTTCCATGGGATAGCTATTTCCGCTATCCAACCATTATATGTAATTGAAGTTCTTGCTTGCCAAATAGCATCCCAATCGATATCATAGTACAACGCGTCAAAAGAAAGATAATCCCTTTGTACGCCATATGGATTCACAGCAAATGTCATGGCATTTCGCTCAGAGTTGAAAGCATCAAAGTTGATATTGATTAAGTCATGGGTCCTATGATCAAAATCGCGCTTAAAATCAGTCGCTCTTATAGCTGATTTGCCTAAAGAATCCATACAAAAAATTCCGAAATACAGAAACTTGCTGTCAAAAAGCACTTTGACATCAGTATCTTGGCTGGGCTTTGCTTTTTGATTGGGGTCTACTTGCGTGAACGATGGAGATTTTGGTGCTTCAGACCAGACAGTTTCATCTAAAATACCATCTATTTTTATTACTGATGTCGTTTCAACAGCCCT
Source organism: Cytophagales bacterium (assembly GCA_033344775.1). Lineage (NCBI taxonomy): Bacteria > Pseudomonadati > Bacteroidota > Cytophagia > Cytophagales > Cytophagales bacterium. The sequence continues at coordinate 984,721 of JAWPMT010000005.1, forward strand.
TAATTCCAATTTAGGTGAATCGGGTCTAAATATCTCTGCTTCTTGAGAATAGGAAGCAAAGAATAGTCCTTTAAGAATTAAAATTAGAGCTAGTTTTTTCATTTAAATCCTTAAAATATAACTTTTTTTTGTTCTTGTGCTAAGAACTCACTTTAAGTGGCTATGCATCGAATTTTCTCTGCAGACTTATTATTGGGAGGACATAATGAAGGCTAACGATCAGCTAAGCACAGTCGGCTTAACCTTTCAAATATCTCAAATCTATCTGATTCAAATGCTCTTTGCAAACAGCTAAGTAAGTCGATTGGGCTTAGCGCCTGTTACAGACTGTTTCTTGGTTCCAGGAAGAATAACAGTGTGTCGTTCCTTACTTGAAAAGAGTTACTGTTAGAGTTCGAATATCCGTGTTCGAGGTAGTCGTTCCGTTCATAGACTTCATAAGAGACAGATTCAGAAGAGCGGTCAATGAGAAGTTCGTAATCTCGAAAGTTGTCTTTTGTAACAGTATATTTCTCCGTTGGACAGAATCCTGTTACATAACTGATCTCGAAATAACCGTTAGAATCTGTTGTGAATTTCCTATTGTCAAATTGAATAGTTGCGTTCGTTATGGGTTCATTAGTAAGTTCGTTCAAGACAAATCCTTTGTGATCCACCACACAGTCACAAGAATTCAGTAGAATAAGATTCAAGGTAAGTATGCCAGATATTCTAATAAGTTGATTCATCTCCGTTTTTCAGTTGTCCGTTTGCCTGTTCAGAAAGTTCAAGTTGAACTGTTCCAGAAGCGACCAAGTTGAAAAGAGGTTCGCCAGTCAGATGTTCAGGGTACAAAATCCGTGAGTTAAAAAGGGTTGAGCTGGCCAGTTTAGGTTGTAGATGACTGTTGAGAAGACTTGAAAGTTTCGTCCAGAAAGTTGGGTAGTTAATCAAGTCGTTAGATACCTTATAAAGTGTTCCGTTCGAGTTGACAAAGACGAAAAAATAGTCATCAAAAAATGGGCCTCCTTCGGTTGTGTATTCGCCGATAAGTTGAATGGATTTGAATTCAATCGACCATGAAATTCGACTGTTCTCAGTTAGCTCCAATTGTTCGTTCCGAATATTAAGTTGTGCAGTCATGGTCTGTAACGTCCAGCTAAAATCCGTAGGCTAGCTGTTTGTTTATTTCTCTAAAGTATAGGGTTCCTACGCTGTTTGCAAACAGCTACTAAAAGCCTATGGAATTTTTAGCGAGTGTTGTGGTTAGTTTCTGTTCGTCTGAATCCAAGTGATTAAGTCTTTCTTAATAGAATCCATTTCCTGATTCAAGTAGGATTCAGAGTATTCTTTATTCCTTCTGTTTTTTCTAATTGATTTCAACCTTTCCTTAAAATTCTCAAACTCGAGCAGCGCTTTCAGAGCTCCTTTTCCAGCGTAGTAATTATAAATACCATCCAGAGCTCTTTGTAGTAAATTATTATTCAATAAGTCATCCGTAGTATCACAGACTTCAGGTGAAAGAGATCCAGAATTCCAACGACCTTGGTTTTCGACATAGTTATCAATCCTAGTACAGAAGTCTGAATACTTCGGAAAGTATGAGTTTTTTTCAAGAAAAATTTTAACCGTCTGCGTTTTTTCGTCGAATGACAAATCACCAGGAGATTTTAGTCTATTTCTAATCTGTTGAGCTCTATTAAATCCAAAACCAAACCCAACGAAGTACTCAACTTGATGAGGTTCATTTTCGATGCTTTTGGTGATCGCATATAAATCATCCTCGTTGGAAATTAACCCAATTTTCAAGCCGGCTATTTCACCGTGGACTATTTCCGCATATTCTCCCAAGTGACTTCTAATTAACCACAACATCTTTATAAGATCACCAGGGTGATCTTATCTACCTTTCAAATATACCGTTTGTTCCCAGGTAGTCCAATGGGCTTTTTACTTCTTCCAACTTTTTAGAGCTTACGTGCGTGTAAATCTCTGTGGTTTTCACACTCGTATGTCCTAGTAGGGTCTGTACGTATCTCAAATTGGTGCCATGTTCCAATAAGTGGGTAGCGAATGAGTGTCTTAGCGTGTGGGGCGTCACTGGTTTCACAATACCTGCAGCTTTTACTGCTCTTCCCAATACTTTCGGACGCTCCCTGCACTATAAGGTTTTCCGTTTGGTCCTTCGAAAAGAAACTCCCTGGGTCGATATTGCCTAAAGTAGATTCTCAATAGGTCCAATAAGTTTGTTGATAACACAGTGATACGGTCCTTGCCACCTTTACCATCTCTGATCCGTATATTCATCCGCTGAGAATCAATATCGCTGATATGCATGCATAAAACCTCGCTCACTCTCAACCCTGCAGCATAAATAGTGGTTAAAATGGCCTTATGCTTAATATTGGAAGTAGCACGCAGGATTCCCAATACTTCTTCTTCACTTAATACCTGGGGCAACACCTTTTTCCTTTTAGGCCGCTCCAGGTCGAAAACCTGCCGGTCCTGCCCCAAAACCTGCTCCAGATAAAATTTAATGGCATTGATGCTTTGGTTCTGATAAGAAGATGAAACATGCTTCTCTTGAATCAAACATCGATGATGTTGCAAGATGTCCCATTTATTGATCTGATGAAGGGGTTTGGGATACACGCTCTTCAAAAACTCCCGAAACATATATCGATAGATATCTCTGGTGGATTCACTATACCTACCAACTAATAACTGGGTATCCATCAAATCAAGAGCAGCACGATAATCCTTTGCTACTGGCAATTCAGGTTTCATGGGACAAACAAGCCACTTTATGAATAATTAGCTGTCTTCTTAAACGTATAGATACGTATCTATGCGTATATCAAACGCTTATGGAACAACTCAGAACAACAAAAACGTGTCTCAACTGTCACAAGACTTTGGCAGGAAGACGAGATAAGAAATTTTGTGATAACCAGTGCAAAGCAGAATATCACAATCAAAATAAATCTTTTGGGGAGCTTTACATCTCTGAAATTCAGAGAATCACCCGATCCAATCGAAAAATCCTAAAAACACTCTCTCCTGAAGGCAAAGCTACGATTCGGAAAGAAGTGCTAGAGCAAATGGGATATGACTTCCGTCACTTTTCTGGTATTTATAAAAGCAAACAACTCGTTTATTACCTGGTCTACGATTATGCGTTTGCCCCAACCACTGACTCTAAGGGCACGCAAAAAGCCATTATTGTTCAACGCCAGGACTACATGAACCAACTGGGATTTCCTATTTGGAAAACTTAACAAATAATTTGCCTGAATATTAAACAGCAGCGCAACCCTATTCCTCTCAAGTCGTAAGAATTAAGACAAGACAGCTGTTCTACAACTAAATTTTTAATAACACTAAACATTATTTTCAAAATGACTGATGATGTAATTCAATCAGATGAAACGACTATTTCCAATGACGTACTGATGGCCATCCCGGCCAGTGAAGTGCGGCTACCGACCATTCCCGTAGACACCTTCGTACAAGAAGCGTATGACTTGCACGAATGGATCGAAGAGGACCAAACACCGCTCACCAACGCCGGACTGGATGGTGAGTACATCACGGACCTTCCAAACCGTGCCCGGATGCTGCGACAAGCACAATCCGTATGGATGAAAGAGCGATACAGCAGAGAAGAAGCACAAAGGGAATGGGACGAGCGATCCATAGAGGCTTACGACCTCAAAGACACACTGGAAGCTTCTTTCCGATTTGCTTTCCGCCGACATCCCGATCTGGTCAGTAAGGTCAATGCGATCTCCGAGGGATCAGGACATGCAGACATGGTGCAAGACCTGAGCGACCTCAGCGTGCTGGGCAATGCGCACGATAATCTACTAACCGCAATTGGCATGGACATGACCCAACTGGATACTGCAGCCACCTGGGCCGATGAATTGGCTACTTTACTGGCTAGGGTCAATGGGGAAAGAAGCGATGACAACAGCGCTAAACTGCTCCGTGACAAAGCCTTTACTCATTTGAAAGAGGCCGTAGATGAAATCCGGGTTACCGGAAAGTTCGTCTATCGCAAAGACCCGGAAAAACTTCGAGGCTTTCAGCGCACTCGAAAATAACCTGTTCTCATTCCAGCAGATACTCATATAAAACGACCCCCAGAGGTCGTTTTTTTGTCCCTGATCATTCCACAGCCGTCAGAAACCTTTTTAGCATCAGCATTTCAGACCCATTACGCCAACTTCGCCTCCATTTAGCAGCTTCACTACTCCACAATCATGATTTGAGCTCCACTACTAAGCTTTTGCCAACCACGATTGCAAAACACCCTCCACCACGCTAAAAATGCTAATCACGATTGCACTAGAGCTCCCACCACGATCACCTTGCAAACCACGATTGCAAAACATCTTCCACGACTCTAAAATGCCAATCACCTTTGCACAACCCCTTCCATTACGCAGTGGAGGCGGTTTTTGCTTCCTGGGCTCACACAATGGTGGCTCTGATAATTCAAAAATTAAAGTAATGGAACTCATCAATCGACTACTAATCAACTTCTCATATCAACAAAATTGATCAAAATGATTTTCCAAAGACACTTACGACATCATTCTGAAAAAGTGCTTCTATTAAATTAGCCCAATGACCATGAAACCAATACGTATCCTCCTAATCCATTTCCTATTCTGCCAGATGTTCAGTGTAATCGGTCAGGGGGTCGAAACAAATAAAATGGACCAATTGGATTTCATGATTGGGGAATGGATTGGAACCTAAGCCGTTTATGAAGACGGAGCCATATCGAAACAAGGACCCGCGCACCAGAAGATCAGTTATGATGTAAACAAAAGCATTGTGGTCATCGAGTTGAGTTCAGAGTTCTTGCAGCTACACACCATCATCAGATATGATGCGGACGATGAGACGTATTACTATTACCCTTTTTCCGAGCGAGGTACTAATCGCTATCCAGCGGAATTCAATGATGGAGAACTGACCGTGTGGAGTAGTGAAACCAACCGATTTATCTTCAGTAATCCATCAACTGGTACTTTTCGGGAATACGGGGAACGACTGGTCGATGGACAGTGGTTGAAATACTTTGAAGACAACTTCCATTTGGTCCCGTAGAAGTTCTATCCACTCAAACTTTCCCCTTCTGGCACGCATTTCATCACACTTATCGCAACAAAAAGGGCACCCAGATGAAATATTTTCAATATTCTTAAAAATCACTATTGTTTTATACAATAATTTTAAAATTAATTTGAAAAATTAATCACACTTTTACACATTCATTAGAAAATTTTTAAAGCTATGTGTGGTATAGTCTGTGTATTGAATCGTGATAACGACGATGCTTCTGAATTAAGAAGTCAGGTTTTAAAGCAATCAAAGAGGGTTAGACATAGAGGACCGGATTGGTCTGGGATCTATGTTGGGGATAATGCAGTGATTGCGCACGAGCGACTTGCCATTGTTGATCCTCAGTCGGGTGTCCAACCACTCTATTCTCCCGATAGGCAGCAGGTTTTGGCTGCTAATGGTGAAATATACAACCACAAGGAACTGAGAGCTGCCCTAAAAAGTGAGTATAACTTTGCCACGAAATCAGATTGTGAAGTCTTGTTGGCACTCTACAAGGAACAAGGTCCCGACTTTGTAAAATCACTTAATGGTATTTTCGGTTTCTGCATTTATGATGAAGCTAAGGACGATTTTTTAGTGGCTCGCGACCATATGGGGATCATTCCTTTATACATGGGCTGGGATGTGAGAGGTCAATTGCACATCGCTTCAGAATTGAAAGCCATCGAGGGCTACTGCAACCAAATTAAGGAATTTCCTCCGGGACATTACCTTACCTCCAAAGATGAGGAGCCGGTCCAGTGGTATTCACGTGAGTGGACTTCTTTCGAGCAATTGGCAGACAAAGAGAAAACACAAATTGCACAATTACGTGACTCCCTAGAAAAAGCAGTACACCGGCAATTGATGACAGATGTGCCTTACGGTGTGCTGTTGTCTGGTGGACTTGATTCTTCCGTAATTTCAGCACTTGCCAAAAAATATTCATCCAAACGCGTAGAATCCGGAGATAACGAGGGAGCCTGGTGGCCTGCTTTGCACTCCTTCGCCATTGGACTGAAAAACTCTCCCGATTTAATCGCTGCTCAAAAAGTAGCGGATCACATTGGCACCATTCACCACGAAGTGAATTTCACCATACAGGAAGGGATGGATGCTTTGAGAGATGTGATCTATCACCTGGAAACGTATGATGTCACTACCATTCGGGCTTCTACGCCTATGTACCTGCTTGCTCGTGTGATCAAATCCATGGGCATTAAAATGGTGCTTTCCGGTGAAGGGTCAGACGAACTGTTCGGTGGTTATCTCTACTTCCATAAAGCACCTAACCCAGAGGAATTCCATAAGGAAACCGTACGAAAGCTTTCCAAACTTCACATGTACGATTGCCTTAGAGCCAACAAGTCACTCGCTGCCTGGGGAGTAGAAGGTCGTGTACCTTTTCTGGACATTGAATTCATGGACACAGCGATGCATGTGGATCCGGCAGATAAGATGATCACTGGCGAGCGAATTGAGAAATGGATGCTTCGAAAGGCCTTTGAAGACATGTTGCCGGATGAAATTGTCTGGAGACAGAAAGAGCAGTTTTCTGATGGTGTGGGTTACGGCTGGATTGATGCCCTTAAAGACCACACCAACGAAGTAGTATCCGACACGGACTTTGAGGTGGCGAAGTTCAAGTTCCCGATCAATACGCCACAGAGTAAAGAGGAGTACTTCTATCGCAGCATTTTTGAAGAGCATTTCCCATCCGATGCTGCGGCTAAATGTGTGCCTTCGGTACCTTCCGTAGCCTGCAGTACACCTGAGGCTTTGGCATGGGATGCCTCATTTCAGAATGCTAATGAACCTTCCGGAAGAGCCGTAACACAGGTGCACGATTATGGCTACACCGAGTAATATCATTGCGTAAGAAGTAGAAACATGATTTAGACAAAAGCCCTGTTATGTGACCCTGGCAGGGTTTTGTTTTTAAAACAATTGCGAAAAGAGTTTTGGGCCAAAAACAATTAATCCAATGGCAACAGCACCAATAGCCGCTAGAAGTACAGCCCCGGCAGCCACATCTTTGGACTTTTTCACTAATGGATGAAATTCTGGGGCGTTACATCTGCCAGAAACTCAAATGCCGTATTCAAGGCTTCAGCCATCCAAACCGAAACGATCGCTAAAATGATGAAACACCATTCGACAGTAGTTAATTGATAAACTACCGCCATTGCAATTGTGATTATAGTGGCGACAAAGTGAATCCATGCATTGTGCTGTGTCTTTAGCATCACCCATAAACCGGCAAATGCATATTTAAAGCTTCTTATCCTTCCCGTAAATTCAAATGGTCGTTGCATGATCGTTAGTTATTTTGTGCATCACTTTACAAATAAAGATATCTTCTTTTAGGCAATTCAAGGCCATTATTCCAAAACACCGATCATGCCGGTAGCGTGGTTTGCAAATGCAATGGTTCCATCGGCACTCAGACTCACATCGGTTGCTGGGATTTCCGTGGACAACCACTCTAATCGGCCGTCAGTGGTAAGGGATGCCATGAAATAATTACTTCTAACTAATGCTTCAATGGGGCCAAATTGACCTCCCGAGAAATTATTTCCGGCAACAACGATACGCCCGTTTTTCACCGCTATGTCCTGCAATTGGGTTGTGGAGGCTACCGTCCACTGAATGTTGGCTTCTCCATCTATTCTCAGGATATCTGAAACGGTGTTCAGGTATATTTCCGAATCATTAACCACTTCAAGCCCATATCCACAAGAGCCGAGGCTCTCATTGGTGTAAATCAACGCTCCGGCAGGGCTTATTTTTTTTAAGGAGATCATATCTGCAATGCACTCATAACAGTAAATGTTGCCGCTGTTGTCTACACCGAGTCCTCGTATGCTCGAAGCAGGTGCTGGTGGTGAAGGCAATGACCAAAGTACCTCTCCCGACGCATTGTATTTCACGATAGCTGCAGAGCCGAGAATATTTCCTAAGAAGGTATCTCCATTTTCCAGGCGTACGGTTCCATTAAATATACCTCCCAGGATAATATTACCTTCCTGATCAATGGCAATACCAGCAGGCTTATCATTCCCTGAACCGGAAATTTCTTGATTAGCAACCTGCGTGTTTGTTGCAGGGTTCAACTCCAGATACATCACATTCTGAAATCCCACGGCCTTGCCAGAGACAATGGGATTCCCATTGGGAAGAAAAGACAAATAATTGAGGTCGTGGAATACCTGTAACCCAAGATCCATGGTTGCTTCTATTTGACCCGATTGGTCCATTTGCAACAGAAAGCCATTCCTTATTCCCTGAGTTACTTGTTGAAGTCCTGTAATGCCCGGATTACCGGTATAATCACCTGTGATTAACAGTTTGTCTCCATTGCTCCACTCCACATCAATTGAACCCAAACTGCTAATTTGAGTGCTCCAGGAAATTGCCGGTACGCCCACGTTGGCTTCGGAAGCCATGCCTGGAGCATCATCACCAGCGCATGAAATGAATAAAGAACAAATCAATAAAGTAAAGAGGAAAAAGAAGTTGCGCATCATCAGGACATTTTTCGATCAAAAAAAAGCCCTATTGGACAAATTCAAAATACCGTGTTCAGGGTATTTTGGAGGCAGTATTTGATAATCCTATGCCTGATTAACGTCAGCAACTCAATTTCAAGAAAGTATTTGAATTGACGACTTTGCAAGTTTCGAAATCCGTCTGGTTCCCTGGATGTCCTGAATGTAACTATTTCTGTTGGAATCAGACTTTTTGGAGGTACCTCTTAATCTGTTCCCTGCCTTTTAAAGTATCGGATTCTCAAACGGTTTACAAGTGACCTGGCCATCCTATCGATTTTAGTGGTGTAATACTCCTCAATTCAACAAAATCTCATCCAGGAAGATCCAGCTTTTACCATCGGGATTGGGATGCCACCAGGGGTTTTTCTGCACATTTCGAATGTCAACACGAACAAATTTTGCGTCCTTTATATTGACCGGCACATCAAAATAATTCATTTCATCCACCAATGTCTTGGGTTGTTCCAGGGGAAAATCGACCTTTCCCGCAGCCTCAAATTGCTTACCATCTTTTGAATAAGAAATTGAAATCATTGTCGGATAAAAGATCCAGCTTCCTTGTGCAGACAAGGCACTAACTGTCACCCGGTTTAAATCCGATGCATTGGCTAATTCCAACGTCACAGTAGCATCTTCTCCTTCATATCCAATCCATTTGCCATCTGTAAAACGCTGGGTGCCTTTAAGACCATCAATGAGCGTCAATCCACCCATTCCCTTATATTTTTCACTTGGATGCTTGGCCAGTACTGCCTTAACCGGCACCAACTCGGTAGCAATCAATCTTTTTTCAGCAACATCACTCGCATCCCACCCTGGTTTATGGCTAATGGCTTTCAAAAACACGGATTTAGTGATCACAATTGGTTCATCATATCGTTCACTGAGCGTATCAGGTTCGGATCCATCCAGTGTATAATAAATACTTGCACCTCTCAAAGCCGTCTTCATTTCCAACTCCACCGTGCCTTGAAAGATCTCTTTATCAATGGAGAAAATAGGGGGTGCCATCAGACTTGCATCAAAAATATCATCATAAGCCCCTTCATGAATATTTAACAATGGCTTTGCATTTTTCAAATCTTCCAGCGCATCCCTGGTTGTGTTAGCATTCCAAACATAGAGGTTTTTCAATCCTGGCATCTCCTTCAACATCGGAATCACTTCATCCGTCACAGCTGTACCATAGAGGTTCAGTGACTCCAGGTATTGCAGGGCTGATAATGCTCCGATGGTCTTTTCTGAAATGGCAGTATTCTGCAATTGCAGTTTCTTCAGGTAAGTAAACTTTGACAATTGACTGCTCTGATCATCTGTGAAATCACTACCAGCCAGATTCAACTCCAATACATTTTCCGCAATGGATCGAATGGGTTTCAAACCTTTCTCCTGAATATCATCACGAAAAGCAAGATTGACAATGACCATGGGATTTTCTTCAGCAACGGGTTGTACCGCGTAACCTTCTTCCCAAAACCCTTGATATTCTTTTTCACTGAGTGGATCAACATCATCATATGCCACTTTAGACACAGGCTGACTGAACTTTTGCAGAATGTCATCCAATGGTTCTCGTTCCTCCATTTCTGCCACCCGACACTCGATACAGGCTTCATTGCTAATCCACCATTGAAGTAAGGCGATCTCATCCGCGGTTAGCTGGGATTTCCCTTTCGGTGGCATGTGCTTATCATCTTCCATTGGTAAGTCTACTCGCTTCAAAAAACTGCTGTTCAAATGGTCTTCAAAGTCAAAAATGGCTCCTCCCTTTCCTCCGGACAATAAGCCTGCTGTAGTGGTCATGACCAGTTCTCCTTTTGCTTTGGAAGGGTTATGACAAGAATTGCATTTCGTATCCAGGATAGGTTTGATGATCTGGTCAAAAACAAGGGCTTCATCGATATTGGGAATGATGATTGTGCCATCAACCGGCTTACTGAACAGATAATCTTCACCATGGGTCATGTTACCACCGAAATGCCCAGTAAAAACCAACAAGAGTGAAACCAGTGCCAGTACCGGAAATTGATATTGCTGAAAGTATTGCTTCGCATGATTGAGAAAGGCCAGCACGGAGACGACAGCCAGTACAATTCCCATCCACTTGTGCCAGTTCAAGGCAGCATTTTCATAACCTCCTTCATCCGCCAACATGAGCCCGGTAGCTACTGCGGCAATCGAAGATGCTGCCCCTAGAAATAAGGCAATCCCGATGGAGAAATCCATGTCTGTCCTTTTCTTCAAGCGCTTCACTACTTCCAATGCAAAAGCAAAGAACAGGATCCCAATGGGCATATGCACAATCAAGGGATGAAAACGGGCGATGTTCAAATAGAAACCGGGTTCTTGCATGGATTAATTACTAATAAAAATTTCGTCAATGAATAGCCAGGGGGTGGTACCTCTACCGTCGTGCCAGGCAGGTATCTCATCCATGAGCACGTTTACTTGTATGGTCCCCTGAACCTTGTTTTCCAGAGGAATGGTAATGAATTGAAAGGTTTTAGACGCAAATGCAGTAGGCGGAGCAGTCTTCCACTGCCCAACCTGAGTTTCCCCTTTCCAAACTTCGATCCGAGAAGGAGCAAAGATCCAGGAACCATGATCGGCCAGCACACTTAAATTCAATTGATCAATCGACGTATCTGCTCTTATTTCAAAAGTGACAGTATCTGAGGAAAACCCCAACCAATGACCATCTCTGAAGTTCATGGACCCTTTTCGAGAATCAAACAAGGAAGCAGCGCCTTGACCCGCATACTGTGGAGCTGGATCCGGAGAATAGGACACATTAATGTCTTTCCCCTTTGTTATTCTAAATACCTGCACACTGACCATTTCGCTTGGCTGATAATCGCGATGGAAAGCTTTTGCTTTGATCGTGGCTGAAATTTTCACGGTAATTGGTCGTTTAAACAGGGGGCTGTTTTCGGTAACTTCTTCTCCTTCCAAAGCATACCTTAGTTCCACACCTTCTACATCGAGATCGAGGCTTACAGTGCTAGATGTTTCGAAAAATGGCTGAGTCGCTTCGATGGCTGGTGGTGCTAACTGGAAGTGGCCGATTGGGGTGTATTGAGCGTGTAACGGAATTAATCCAAATAAAAACACGATCCCGATCAACCTCAACTTAAGCGTCATTCCTGTGCTATACAGGAATCTCAAATTAAGATCTGCTAGCCGATGATGAGATTCCTGCCGCTCCCGGATGGGAACAAAGTCAGGAATGACGAACTCAATTTTATGGCTTAAGTTGAGTTTCATCACACCCTCTTCAATTTAATCGGATAGGCCCCGAAGGCATTCCACTGTGGTACATAGAGGTTATCGTCCCGATCCACGCAAACATCATGGGGGTGGCGGAAGATCTTGAAGGCTTGTCGGATTGGTTTCAAAGCACCCTCCTGATAGCGAGGTGTAGTTCCTCCGGGAGCTGAAACCAATTGATTGTTCTCATCTAATACGGAGATAAATCCGGTTCCTTCGGAGCCATCACCTGACCAAATGGTAGCCAGGTATACCTGGTTGTCCTTGATCACGGGTCTGCAAATAAATGCTCCCGGCAAATGAATGGATTCCAGGTATTCGCCTTCCATTGAAAAGCGTTTCAGTTTATTCGCCATGCGGTCGGTGATCAACAAAGTAGGCTGTTTTCCTCCTCGCTGATCGACGCAAATACCATGTGCATTGGAAAAGTGATGTTCTTCTTCTCCCCGACCTCCAAAGATGTTTTTCAATTGACCCTGGGTATCATAATGCATGATGTATTGTGAGCCGTACCCATCCGCAACGTAAATATCTCCATTGTCAGCAATGGCCGTCTCTGTTGGCACATAGGCACCTGCTTCTTTGTATTTCCCTGATTCCCTGGGATAAGGAAGTGTCATGATCACTTTTCCTTTCAAATCGGTTTTGATCACCTCATGTCGACTATTATCTGCGATATAGAGAAAATCTTCGCCCCCTTCATCTTTCAATGTCAAGCCATGGGCACCGGGATAATCATTGCCCCAGGTTTTGAGCAGCTTGCCAGATTTATCATAGATAATGACGTTGTTTTTCGTCTCGTTGGTCAGCAAAATCAGTCTCCCCTGGCTGTCCTCTACCATTTCATGGCAGTCTTTCACAGGATAATAGGTCGCATTCAATGCACCCCAGTTCAGATCGACCTTGTAACGAAAGTCTCCATGGCCAATGATCTGGTCTTGCTCGATACCTGAAAATCCCGACATGACCAGTCCCGCGCCTAGCAAACCACCACCACTGCTTTTGATGAATGTTCTCCTCCGCATCAGGTAAGAATGTCTTTTACCACATGGCCTTCTACATCGGTCAAACGATATCGCCTACCTTGATATTTGTAAGTCAATCTTTCATGATCGATCCCTAGTTGATGCAACAGGGTTGCCTGGAAATCATGTACATGTACTGGGTCTTTCACAATGTTATATCCAAATTCATCGGTCTCGCCATAGACGATCCCTGACTTGATGCCACCTCCGGCCATCCACATCGAAAAACATCTGGGATGGTGATCGCGACCATAATTGGTTTCTGTCAATGTTCCTTGCGAATAGTTGGTCCGGCCAAATTCTCCACCCCAAATGACCAGCGTATCTTCTAACATGCCGCGTTGCTTGAGGTCCATGACCAGCGCCGCAGAAGCCTGATCCACATCTTTCGCTTGCTTTTCAATTGCTCCAGGCAGGTTATCATGTTGATCCCAACCCATATGGTACAACTGAATAAATTTCACTCCTTTTTCAGCCAGTCTTCTGGCCAGGATACAATTCGCGGCAAAGGTGCCCGGCTTTAATGCATCAGGTCCGTACATCTGGTAGATGTAATCTGGTTCATCATCGATGTTCATCACTTCGGGTACAGATGTCTGCATGCGATAGGCCATTTCATATTGAGCAATTCGGCTTTGGATCTCAGGATCGCCAAATTGTTCGTATTGCATGTTGTTGAGTTGAAAAAGCTTGTCCAACATCTTTCGCCGACTGTTCCTGGTGAGGCCTTTTGGATCATTCAAATACAATACCGGGTCTTTTGCAGCCCTGAACTGTACTCCTTGATGTAAGGAATGCAAGAATCCGTTCCCCCAAAGTCTGGAATACAGAGGTTGCGCGAAAGGTCTTCCTGTACCTCTCGATAACAGGACAGAAAAAGAAGGCAGATTTTCGTTTTCACTACCCAATCCATAACTCATCCAGGAACCAATACTGGGTCTACCCGGTTGCTGTGAACCCGTTTGAAAAAAGGTGATGGCCGGATCATGATTAATGGCCTCCGTATACATCGAATTGATGATGCAGAGCTCGTCAGATATTTTGGACGTGTATGGGAGCAGATCACTGATCCAGGCGCCGTTCTGGCCTCGTTGTTTGAATTCGAATTGGGAACCGACCAGCGGAAAATTGTCCTGACCGGAAGTCATTCCTGTCAGTCGTTGACCATTGCGTATGGATTCAGGCAAATCCTCTCCTCTTCGCTTATTCAACAGGGGTTTATAATCAAATAGCTCCAATTGAGAAGGCCCTCCACTCTGAAACAGATAGATGACCCGCTTCGCTTTAGCTGCATGATGCAAGACATCCAGTGTTCCCTGGATTCGACCATTGGCTCCTTCCGCTTGTAGCACACCTTTCTCCTTACGAAACATCTTCATTCCCATCAGGCTACCAAGTGCCAAGGTCCCTGCGCCGAGTGCAGCCTTCCCCAAAAAAGCGCGTCGGTTTTCACTCAATGCATATTCTTCTAATTCTTTTTTCATCTCCATCGTATTATCCTCTGATTACGGATTCATCCAGGTTAAAAATCGCATTGGCTACTAGCGCATATGCGGCCAGGTCGGCACTTAATTCAGGCACCTTATATCTTCCAATTTCCAAAAAGTCTTTGACCAGTTCTTCGTCCTCCGAATACCGTGATTGCTCTTCTTTAAAATAGGCTTCCAGCAACCCGATCTCTTCGACCGACGGTGACCGGGAAGTCACTTTCCTGAACATATGTTCAATGATTTGATCCGTCTTATTCAAGCCCATATCAAGTGATTGCTGCGCCAAAGCTCGGCTAGCTTCGATCACCTGCGGATCATTCAAGAGTACCAATGCCTGAAGAGGAGTCGAAGTTTGCTGGCGCTGCACGATGCACATGTCTCTGCTAGCCGCATCAAAGGTCATCATGCTCGGCGGAGGCATCGTTCTTTTCCAAAAAGTGTAAAGACCCCTTCTATAAATCTGATTACCCGTATCTAACTGATAACTGGCCAAACTACCGCCTCCACCTCCAGTCGTTTCTTTCCACAGGCCCTCTGGCTGATAAGGTTTCACGCTGGGACCGCCAATTTCATTGTTTAAAAGTCCGCTGACTGCCAACGCCTGATCCCGGATCATTTCTGCGGTCAGTCGTAACCTTGGTGCTCGAGCGAGGTAAAGATTCTCCGGATCGCGTTGCTGCAATTCTTCTGTGACCTTATTGGATTGCTGATAAGTTTCAGACATCACTATGTATTTGAGCATGGCTTTGGTATTCCATCCTTCTCGTTGATACTTCAATGCCAGGTAATCCAACAAGGCCGGATGTGTAGGCAAAGCACCCTGGTTTCCGAAATCATTGGCGGTGGACACGATCCCTTTTCCAAAAACCTGCAGCCATAGCCGATTGACCGCTACACGAGCCGTAAGCGGATTATCTTCATCAAATAACCATTTGGCCAGTCCTAATCGATCTCTTTGAAATTCATCTTTGTATCCCAAAATAGCCGGGGGTGTATCTGGCAGCACCTCATCCGTCGGCTGATCATATACGCCCCGATTCAGAATGTGCGTCTTACGTGGCTGATCCATTTCTTTCATGACCATGAGGGGTATGGAAGAAGCCTCAGTTCGATTGTTAATAAAGGTCAATACTTCATCAATGTCTTTTTGCGAGATTTCAATTTTCGGTTCAGCTGCTAATTGATTCATATTGATCAATCCGACTTCAGGAATGTTATTGAAGAAGGCAAACAAAGAGAAATAGTCTTTCTGGGTAATGGGGTCGTACTTGTGGTCATGGCACCTCGAACATTCCATGGTCAGTCCGAGGAATGCAGTCCCTACTGTTTGACTCCTATCCGCCACATATTCTGTTCGGTATTCTTCGGGGATTACTCCTCCTTCTGCAGTGATCTTATGGTTTCTGTTAAAGGATGTGGCGACGATCATTTCCATTGTCGGATTTGGCATCAGGTCCCCGGCCAATTGCCAGGATACAAACTCATCGTAAGGCAGGTTTTTATTGAATGCATGGATCACCCAATCCCGCCAGGGCCAGGCGATGCGTTCGAAATCATCTTGATAACCATGCGAATCCGCATATCTCGACACATCCATCCAATCTACAGCCATTCGTTCGCCATAAGCGCTGGACGCCAATAACGCATCTACTCTTTTTTCAAAAGCATCCTCAGATTCATCAGCCAGAAAGGAGGACAGCTCTTCCTGTGTGGGTGGTAAACCCGTCAAATCGAAAGTCACCCGACGTAGCAATTTTTCGGGGGATTCTCTTTTCGAAGGCTTGAAGCCTCTTTCGATCATCTTCTCTGCAGTGAAGCGATCAATTTCATTATTTCCCCAATCGGTTTGATCTGCTTCAGGTACTAACGGATCTACTGGCTTGGTAAATGCCCAGTGTTTTTTCCATTCCGCGCCCTGGGCTACCCACTTTTTCAGGATTTCTTTTTCCCGAGCGGTCAATGTTAAATTCGATTCCGGTGGTGGCATGATGTCATCCGGATTCTCCGTGAAAATCCGCTGAATCAATGTGCTGCTATCAGGCTGTCCCGGTTTTAATGCAAATCGATCGTGATCTTTTCCTAAGGCTCCAAAGGCGAACTCAGCCGTATGCAACGCAAGGCCACCTTCTCTGGTATTGGGATCGGGTCCGTGACACTTGAAACATCGATCAGAAAGAATGGGCTTTACGTGAAAATTGAAATCGACGATCACCGGAATGGCATCCTCATCAATGCTGATGCTTTCAATGGACTGATTGGTCCTGCAGGCATAGATGAATGCACCTGTGAACGCACAGGTAATCAAAAAGAAGAGGCCTTTTGAAATGACTGATCGTGTAAAAACCATTGATACAATTTAAGCTTATTTCATGACGATTTCAGGGCCAAACTAGGGGTTACAAGCTTAAAAGATGGGTTACAAGATGGGTTACAGGAGTGAGAAAAGTGAAAAAATTAATATCAAATTTTCGGGTAACTCAGAGTCTTCGATGAATGATGATGAGTAGCAGATACAAGTAGAGACTGGCAATTGAAAATTGACTTTGAGGATTTGCAGGAACTACAACTGGCCAACTTTAGCCAAAAAATAAAATCCGTCATTCCCGCGTATGCAGGAATGACGCTAAAGTTGGTCAGGAGTTTGACGAATTCATCTCCTTAAAACTCTTCGGAAACTGCTCCTGATATAGCTCTTTATACTTCTTGGCAAACTCCTCATAGAAATACGACGCCAGGCCATGTTTGCCGAGTGTCGTGAGTGATCCTATTTTCAACCTGGCAGCTTGTTCATGTAGGTCATCGATGGTCAATATGACATCTGCCAGCCTGATCTTCCGATCTTCCTCCGAAACCTTTTCACTGATTTCCATCAAGCTGCTGGTTACATGAAAATTCACCTTCCCTTTGTAATCATCCAGCCATTCTATCTCGGTGTTCGGCAAAAAAGGCCCTCTTCCTACTACTGTGATCAATCCATCCAGGGTTTCCTCAGAAAACTGCTGTTTGAGCTGTTCCAGACTTAGCATGGTCAGGTGATAATCGGTTGGCAGCTCGTTTTTCCAATCCAATTTCCAGGCTCCATTTTCATTGACTACCTGGACACTCTCTACCTCTTGCAAAGCAGAACGCAAGCGTCCCATGGTCACGCCCAGTGCATTTTTAGCTTTGGCACGTTCGTAGCCTGGCCATACTTTTTCATAGACTTTCTGGGCCTTGATTCCCTGAGCTTCACCAATGCTATTGAAAAACAACACCAGAAAAAGCTCTTTGATCTTAGGGCTGAATTGATCGGAATGATTGGCTCCTTCTTTGTCAAAAACAGTGAACCCACCCCATAAACGAATGGCATTTTTATCGGACTCTTTT
Organism: Cytophagales bacterium; assembly: GCA_033344775.1. Classification (NCBI taxonomy): domain Bacteria; kingdom Pseudomonadati; phylum Bacteroidota; class Cytophagia; order Cytophagales; species Cytophagales bacterium. Next base: position 1,002,517 of record JAWPMT010000005.1, read on the forward strand.
AGCGGTTGGTGTTTGATCTGATTTGAATTAGTTGCTTTCGTTCTTCGAACAAAGGCGGCTATCAGAAAAACTAAAAGCAAAATCGCGAACCAATACCATTTAGGTCGGAACAAATCCGAAGAGGCCGATAACGGAGCTTTCTCTGGCGGAAATAGAATACTGAACAACTTCAATCGGGCCTGCTGATCTTCTACGCCCAAAGTATAAGCAATTAGTTCACTGGTCTTATCATTTTGAAATAATCCAGCCTGTGTTCGGTCAAATCCTTTTTGGACAAATGGTATTGAATCCCCCACTACTTGAATGGATGCCTCGCTTATGCTCAATTTCATCAAGGCGAGGTTATTGACTTCACCAAACGCGCGATAGCCTAATACATAGAGCACTTCCTCTTCCTTTGAAAAAACCATCTGATTGACCACTGAAAAGTGTGAATTGATATCAGGCAGCTCCCACAACTTTTGTAAAGTCGCCGTTCTCATGTCTAACAAATACAGGTCATAATAGTGCTGAAGTCCTAATTCCTGCTTTCCTGTGAGATTGCCTATGCCTCCGAAAACATAAAATTGTCCTTGCTCCGCACCTTTGGATATAGCATGATGGTATCGGGGCGCCAAGGTATCTCCGCTCAATGGGATGAGCGACCATTCCTGCGTAGACTGATCATAGGCCCATAGCGTATTTTTTGAGGTGAAAAAGCCATACCCACCTAACAACATCAGGTTGCTATCCAATGGGTTGATGAAAGGTGCAGACAGCCAGAGGTTTTGTATGGGTTCTCGGGGATTTGCTTTCTGGCCCAGCAACCTTGCTAAAGTATCTACTCGGAACTGCGAAACACCAATGGGCTCCATGTCGTAGGTGATCATCTGATCATTGAGCGGATCAAATAATCCAAATCTAGATTCAATATCAGAAGTTAATTCAAACTGAGTCGCATAGCCATTGGTCAGGTCATAGCTTTGAATGCCTTCAGGGTGCACCCATAAGACGCGTTGACGAATCGGATCATGTCCTACTACCAGTGACATAGGTCCGGTCATCTCACCCATCTCTTTCCAATGAAAACTTTGGGCTGCACGCCATTCACCATTGACTACTTCCAGCGATGTTCCTCCAATGATATCCTTGACTTTAGCTCCTTGAACTTCATTGGCCGGCCAGTGATATTTACTTTCTCCGACAGAGATTTTAAGATCACGGATCATGAAGGGCGGACAATCGACCGTTTGAAGGTCAGGTAAATCATTCACACCAAATATGAGCTTAGCAATGGTCAGGTTTTCCAAAATATTCAGTACAATAATTTGATCACCGCTTGTGAGTGATAATTCAGAATCCCTGAATGTCAGCCGTATTGGCCGCCAGAAATTTCGACGGACTTCTTCTGGTTTTATGGCCAGATTTAGTGGAGTCTCCCGACCATCAATAATTACCTTGAACTGACCTCCATCACCCGGTGTGTACAGAAAATCAATCTTACTTCCATTCGTCGCTAAGGCTCGAAAGATGTAACCGAAGGATGAAAAACCATTCAAAGCCAGGTCAAATTCTAAGGATTGAATTGGATCATCCAATACCCCGGAAATATCAAGACTTGTCCGATTGACAGGTTCTACTTCAAAGGACTTGAAGATCAGTCCATGATTAGTCGGTAAGTCATTTTGTGCTTGTGCAGATACCCTTAAAAAACAAAGGGCTACGGCGACTGTTGTGAACAGCAATAACCGATCAGAAAGCCCCCGCCAATTAAGAATACCCACTTCATTTCGCATCAGATTTCGAAAATAGTGAGAAACTATACATCGCCGATGCTGATGTTTGAAACTTCGTTCTTTTTTATTCCTGGTAGTTTACAGTTGTCTTGCAGTTGGTTCAAAGTCTGCAATTGAAAATGGCTTCAGTTACAAACTGAAGCCAGAAGAAGAGCGGTGATAAAAAGCTTCTATTGCAACCCTTCCAAAAACCCAGTATGTGCACGCTTGGGTGAAAAATCAGCATTGTAGAGCAGTGGCCAGTCGGGATGTCCCCAGAAATCCGTGAGCCAGGTTTCGTCATCCTTCATACCCCAAATGGTAATGCCAAATTTACTTGCTTCAGGTATCGCATTATATACTTCTACTACCTCCCGGACCTTAGTTTGTTGTGAAATTGCACGTTGCGTACTGAGTGCCTGTAAGTCATTGTTAGGATTGGCTCGAACATCCAATTCTGAAAAGTGCAACAACAATCCTAGATCTGTCACTTCTTTGGCCGCTGATTCAATGGCCGCTTTATTGGGAAAGTCATGAGAAATATGCATCTGATAACCTACACCATCGATAGGGATTCCACGTTCTATAAAATCTGTTACCAAATTGATGGTAGCTCTATGCTTTACCGGGTCGATGACCATGCTGTAATCATTGTAGAATAACAACACATCCGGGTCCGCTTCTCTTGCCCATTGGTAGCATTTTTCAAGGTAGTTGTCACCCATTTTCTGTCGGAAAACGGAATTTCTCAATGTTCCAATGTTGTCTTCAAATGCCTCATTGACTACATCCCAGGATTTCACTTTGCCCTGGTATCGGGTCACCGTTGTTTTGATATAATCTTCAATCAGCGCTTCAAATTCGGCATCTGTTCCACTGTAATTTTCGACCCAACTTGGTGTGGCATTGTGCCAGATCAACGCATGTCCATGTACTTCTAATCCATTGGCAATTGCCCAATCTACGGTGGCATCTGCCCGACTGAAATCATAGTTCCCTTCTGAAGGATACATGATGTTCATCTTCATTTCATACTCACTGGTGATTTGATCGAACTCGTCCTGCAAAATCGTTTCATGTTGTCCATTGAGACGGGCTACCTGGACTGCCATTCCTACTGCAAATTCCGCTGAATTTTTAAGTGAAGTTCCCGGTTGTGAATCGTTCTCTGATAAGGTGGTTACTTCCAGGGTATTGGAGTACTGAGAAAAAGAATCTCGAAAGACAGATCGTACCCTGAAGTAATAAGTGGTTGATGCCTCCAGGTCGGCAATCCGAATTTCCGAAAAGCTTTGCCTTGACTCCTGATACGGCGCAACAAAATCAGAAAAGGACGCATCTATTGCCAGGTCAACCTGATAGGCTTCTGCTCCTTCTACAAAATCCCAATCTACTGAAAAAGAATTGGAAGTAATGTCTGTGGCACCAGTTAAGGTAGGTGCTTGTAATTTAGGCTCCTCAGTGTTGTCTCCGCCACAGGAAACGAGCAACAGGATTCCACATCCTGTGATAAACGTACATAGTTGAACAATAATGTTCTTCATGTTATTGGTTTAATTGAATTTTTGAATGCCTTATTGCTCCTTACGAGGAGGTGATTTCTTGTAATGCTTCGGATTAATTTTTTTGCAAATCCCCCTTACCCCCTTTGAAAAAGGGGGAATAGTGGCCTATAATCCGAAGCCACTTTAATGAAGCTTGATCAATGAAGATTGGGATGTAAATACTTGGAACTATTCTCCGATTAAAAATTTGGGTGCCCGAGAAACCTCAGGCACCATGAAAATTACAAACTATCTAAATCCTACATGATCTATGTAGATGTCGCCGGACCATCCCTGGTCCTGAAACCATATCTCTGTTACTTCGGTAAAGCTTCCGAAATCAGACAATGGAATTTCAATATCTGTCCATTCACCTTCTTTGATGGTGATCAATTGTGGATTATCCGAATCCAGTTTCACATTCACATTAAGCTGCTGGTCACCGGTTCCGGCACCACCGTATACGGAGAAGGCAAACACGCTCATTCCTGTGATGTTCACATTGTCTTTGCCCCAGGTGCCGAATTGTGCCTGACCACCCCAATCACCTGCATAGGTAACCTTGATGGAAGTACTTCCGTCTCTGGCCACTTCTGTGTTAGCAAAATCTGAGGCGCCACCACCCCAGCCACCACCTTGGCCAAAGATGTCAGCGATTCCTTCGTCAAATGCAACAATGGTTAATGGATCTGGTCCTGCTGCTCTTTCCAGGTCAAATCCCATACGGTCAATGTAAACCGTACCTGACCAGCCTTGATCCTGGAACCAGATTTCTGTGATGGCTGTTGGGCTTCCCAGATCCGCAAGTGGGATTTGGAAATCTACCCACTCACCTTCCTGGATTGTTACCAGCATGGTATTGTCTCCACCAGACTTCACATTGAAGTTCAATTGCTGGCCGTCCGTTCCTGCTCCTCCGAAGAGAGAGAAAGAGAATACTTCTGCTCCTACAATGGATAGATCGGGTTTACCCCAGGTACCCAATTGGGCCTGACCTCCCCAGTCACCGGCAAAGGTTGCTTTGATCGCAGTGGTTCCCTCTCTTGGGTTCTCAGTATTAGCAAAGTCGGTGGAACCTCCACCCCAGCCACCACCCTGGCCGATTGTCTCTGCTACCGCATCAACGAAAGTTGGAATCAATAAGTCGGCTAAACCTCCTGAAGAAGGTAAACTAACCGCAATCCCCAATGACCCTTCAAATTCATGGATTGTGGTGTAATTGATCACACCAATGGAAGCGTCCACTGGCATCAGGAAAACAATGGCATCGGCAGACTGACTGATGAATTCATCCGCTTCCACTACTCCATGTCCAGGTATGGAAATAGAGGCTACTAAATCCAGGTCTGTACCTGTGATGGTCACTTCATCTTCACCGGGACGCTGGGTATCCGGACTGATCGAAGTACCTGCGGGCAAAACAATAACCAGGTCATTTTCAGATTCAATTTCTACTGGAGAAGCTTGTTTCAACGTGATTTTACCTTGAACCGCCGTAACAGGCACCGTAACCTCAATGGCCGTCTCCGACTGAGACACAAAGGCATCTTGTAAGACTGAAATGCCTTCATAGAATACAATCTCAGTTACCAGGTCCAGGTTATCCCCTTCTATGGTCAAGGTAGATGCGTGTCGGGCTGCAGCGGGGTTAAGTGCTGTGATTTGAGGCGTCTGCACTTCCAATTGGGTCTCATGCGCGAACATTAAAGGTTCTGTTCCTCCTGTCTCGAACATGATAAAACCTGATTGGGCATGCATGGGCACCGTTGCGGTAAGCTCCGTTAGCGATTGCGAATCAAAGTCTTCTTTCAGCATGACAATATCACTTGGGAAAGTGATGCTTTCAATCCAATTCAACTTATCTCCTGTTATCGTTAGCACTTCTCCTGGTTTTACCGATGGAGAAAGGCTACTGATGGTCACAGGAACTTTGAAATTCAAGATGGACTTAGTCTCGATTTCCTGTGTGGGTGTCCGTAACACCAATACCCCTGGCTCCGCTGCTTCAGGAACGGTAACCATCATGGAGGTGGCACTTTGCTCTTTGAACGTCGTTACCTCCACTCCTGGTTGAAACAGGATTGAAGTCACATTATTAAGATTAGTGCCAATGATCACTATGTCGTCACCATGCTCTACTCCTGAAGGACCAAAGCTCAGGACCGTAGTGGCGGTAATCATAGGCTCGTCTTCCTGACAAGCCACAAGTATCAATTGACATGCCATCAACAGCAGCAGCACCAATCGTACTTGAGAATTTATTTTCGATAATAACTTTTTCATTTGATCATAATTTGTCAGAACCGACCAACCGAAACCAAAATGTTCCAGCCGGTCAGTCTGTGAATGATTATGGTTCTACTACTCGAATGTTGTCAATATGGAATTCCACAGGATTGCCCGAATTCTCAGGAGAACCGATGAGCCACATGCTGATAGATCCCGCGGCAGATTCCACAAAATCCTGTCCTCCGGTGTAGGTAATACCTGAGTCATCGCCATCAATGCGATAATGGAAATCTGAAAAAGGAATCACCACCGTGATCCACTCACCATCGGTACTGAATTCCGTATTTTCCTCAGACCATGGTGCCCAAATCGCTCTTGCGTTGATGTCGTTGCTCCAGATCTCCTGGTTGCTATCGATGTGCTCTGGTGGAGCCAGGCAGATATTGAGATGTCCTCCAAACCACTGGTCTACTCGGGCTTCAAACTTGAGCACATGATCTCGGGAAGCACCAGCATAGTCCGGGTAGAAATTTCCTATTCTGGAAGCATCGCCTCCACCCCAGTAGTGGAATAGCATCGAAGAAGTTGCCGGAGCACCGGGTCCTTCATCTCTGACATTGGCAGCAAGGTCTGAACGGAACACATTGTAGTTTCCATCAATTTCACCCCCCGCTGCTTCTGGGGTTCCGATTCTCCAACCATTGGGATTGAGGTCATCAAAGTTCAGGATGACATTTCTGGAATCCCACAAGTGGAAACCAGACTCAACTTCACCAAAATTGGTGGTTAAGGTAACCGGTCCTTCGGTCGCACCTTCGGGAACCGTGAACTCTATCCTTTGCTGGGAAATGGAGACTAATTCTCCCGTGACTCCACCAGAATAAGTGATGGTCGCAGGCTCAAAAAAGAAATTTCCTGTGATCACCAGGTTCTCTCCGGCCCGTGGCCATTCATTGACTGCCGTTAAAATCTCTGGCGCACTGATCGAAACCTCAAACGGATGTGTAATGGTATCACTGTTGGCATCGACCAATGTAATGACATTGTTAACCGTATTTGGCGCGATGCTAGGCACCTGCACAAAGATCGATTGATTGGACACCCAGGTAGGATTCAAAACCGCCTGACGATCGTTGAACCATACTTCTCGGGTTGCACCAAGGTTTTCACCAATCAGTACAATTTCACTTCCCAGGTCAGCCCTCACTAAAAGGGAATCTGATTGTTCAGGATTAGCCACCCTTACATACAAGACAGAGGGAGTACCATTGGGATCTTCGAGGCTAATGCCATCGGACTCTTCGCAGGCGATAAAAACCATCAGCGACAGCATCACCAGCAATAATGAACCTAAATATTTCTTACTATTCATTTCCATTAATTATTAAATACATAATCAACCGCTTCAGCCTCAGGTCGCAAGAGTGGATTGGTTACCTGCTCCGGACCTGGGATAGGAAGCCACATTTTATCCGCCGTAATCGTAATTTCCGGCTCGGTGTTAGTGACCAAAGGATTCATCACACCAAATCGGCCAGCTGCTATCAACTCATACCCGGCAGGGTTGTTTTCATTGGTATCATTAGGATCAATTCTGAAATATTGACTCGATCGACCTTGTGCATTAAGTAGGTCCAGAGTTCCCTGAGCATCCCGATAGTATTGCCGTTTGATGTCCAACCAGGACTGTGCCTCCAGCCCTAATTCAATTCTACGCTCGTTAAAAAGATCTCGGAAACTCATTTCCCCATCGGTTGGAGCAGCCAGACCGGCACGGTTTCTAACCGCGAGGTAAGCATCATAACCCGGGCCTGAACTTAAAGAGGATGCTGATCCCATGAGTGCCTCTGCATAAATCAAATACACATCGCCTAGTCTTAGCATGTACAGGTCCAGCGGTGAGTCCTGGTTGGATACCACAAATCCATGATCATCTACATTACCAACCACATGTTTTTTCAGGCTGGTCAAGGTAGGAGATTGAGATTCTGTTTGTACACCATCTGCATCCCTGTTTACTATGTTGTAGGTATAGCCACCTTCAGGCACGTTGAGGTAATCATAGAAGTCGCCACTTTGCATGTATATCGCTCTACGCCGTGCATCAACCGCACCTTCTGCGTTAGCCACCAACGTATTCATGAAATCTTCTGAGATGGATTTAGCTGCACCCCAAGCCTGTGGATCACGTGTCACCAATGAATTCCTCGCAAATCGAGCTTGACGGCTGTTACCAAATCCCCAACCGGCGTTAATGAACTGGAGCGCGAATAGTACTTCCTCATTTTGCTCATTCTCTACCCGAAACATGTTTTCATAATTCGGATAAAGGCTGCGGCCACTGTTGTTGATCACATCCGCAGCATAGTCAGCAGCAATAGTAAAATCCTCAGTAGAACCGATGCTACCACCACCTACGGATCGCTGCGCCATGGTCACGTGCAGCTTGGCTAGCATGCCTTTGGCTGCCCATTCTGTGACCCGGCCTTCTGCATCCGAGCTCGGCAAGTTTTCCGCTGCATAGACGAAATCCCTACGGATGAATTCATACACGCTAGATATTGTGTTTTTCGGCAAAAAGAGGTCATTGCTGGCCACTTTGTCCGCTGGTCTTTCAATGATGGGCACATTGCCCCAGTACTCTACCAGGTAGTAGTAGGCAATTCCTCTGAAGAAGCGTGCTTCTCCCAAACCAGCATTGATGTCTTCCTCGCTTACACCATTACCACTGGCAATGACCGGCATGTCATCAATGATCAGGTTCGCAAATGAAACCACATCATACAAACTCTGCCATCCGTTTTGGATATGGACATTGTTTTCATTGAATGAAGCATAGAAGAACTGACCTTCCTGATCCCAGTTGTGGAACATGTCACCTGCCATCAGGTCACCCACACACCAACTCAACACATCATTGAATTGGAACCAGGGTCTCCCATAAAGGGCAGCTGTTCCTTGTCGTATTTCTGTTGCATTCCTGTACCAGCCATCTACAGTGGCCTGGTCTTGTGGAACGAACTCTAAAAAGTCTTCCTGACAGGCGGTGAATTGGACACTCAAAACAACCGCCAAAATGATTTTTATATATCGTCTCATTTTCTTCACTGTCTATTCTTTAAAAATCAAGTTTCAAGCCCATCGTGAATACCCGAGGTGTTGGGAACCTGCCCAAATCGACATTTCTGATCCTGGGGTTTTGATTGAAGTTCCCGATCTGTGGATCCAAACCTGAGTAGTTGGTGAACGTGGCTGCGTTTTGAACATTAGCATATACCAACAGATTGGTCACATCGATTTGATCCAACCACTTGGTCTGGATGCGATAACTCAACTTGATGTTCTGGATACGCACGTACGTTCCATCTTCAATCCATCTGGTGGACATGTGATGGTTGTTGTTCTCTCCACCATTATCGAAGCGAGGGATCGTGGCATTGACGTCTACTAATTCCACATCATTGATGTTATTGAAATCTGTACCGCCTTCGACTAGCCTGGTTCTTGCACGCCCAAGGACTGTCCTCGATTGGTTGTCAAACGCATTGAGCAGCTGCTCATTACGAACTCTTGAATAATTAAGGATATCACCCCCAACTACTCCGGTTAAAAAGACATCTAATGACAATCCTTTGTACTCGAAAGAGTTGTTAAATCCGAAAGTGAAATCTGGGTTAGGATCTCCGATGACCGTTTGATCATCATTGTTGATCACGCCATCACCATTCAGGTCTTTGAATTTCAAATCGCCTAACCACAATCCGGTCGTACGATCAATCTTGTTAACCGAAGGGTCGGAATCGGACGGGATTTGAACGGCGTGATTGCTGATCTCTTCAGCAGAGGTGAATAAACCTTCTACAACAAATCCGAAGAATTGTCCGACTGGTAGTCCTTCTCTGGTGGTAGACGCGGACTGGAATCCTGAATACCAATAGATCGGATCATTGAATACCGTTTCTCTTAAATCCTTGACCTCATTTCTGTTGAGGGTCAAATTGGCGCTTGTCGACCACCTGAAAGGGCCTTGCACGAAATTCTCCGTTCTGACCGAAAACTCCAGTCCCCGGTTTTCCATGCTTCCGACGTTAGCAATTGGTCCACCTACTTGTCCACCAAAAATATCAGGTAGATTGATGGCCAATAAAAGATCATTTGTTTGCTTGTTGTAGGCTTCCGCTTCGATCCCAACTCTACCAGAGAATAATTCGATATCTAAACCAAGATTGGTCGCGGTAGTAGATTCCCACTGTACATCTCGATTGGAGTAACGTGTATTTCTTACCGCAGAACCGAAGAATGAATTCAGTGCAGTCAATGAGGAACCAAAGGCATAGTTGGCAATCTCCTGGTTTCCTACCTGTCCCCAACCAACTCTCAATTTCAGGTCACTTAAGATGCTGCTGGCAGGCATGAACGGCTCATCCATGATTCTCCAGGCGAATGAAGCAGATGGGAAGATACCCACACGTCTGTTCGGACCAAATCTAGAAGAACGATCCCGACGTAAAGTAGCGGTAAGCAGATAACGATCTGCGAAACTGTAATTCACACGAGTGAATTCAGAAGCAATTGAGCTCCATCCTTCAAATCCTGTATTAGGAATATTGGAGATATCTCCCTGATTGATGGTCTGAATGTCGTTAGGCAATCCCACTTTATAAGCAGTTAAGCCTTCCCAGTTGCTTCTTTGTGCTTCCAAACCGGCCAATACTGTCAAGTCATGCTCCCCAAATGATTTGGTGTAGGTCGCATAGCTTTTCCATAGCCAGAAGAAGTTTTGATTGGCAACCTCCGCCAGTTGACTGGTGGTATTGACGATTTGCCCCCATTCATAAGTAGGCAAAAACGCTGTGCTATTGAAGTTCGAGTAGTTGGTGCCCAGTTCCGTTCGCAAAGTCAAGCCGTCAATGATCTTCGCTTCGGCATACATGTTATTAAAAAACCGGTTTTCCAGTGCTGTGTTGGTTCGGAGCAAAGCCAATCCAACAGGGTTTGCAGTCACCTGGGAAGACACGTTTTGCGTAGCAGGCCCGGCAAACGATCCATCGAATTCTCTAACGGGAACTGCCGGTGACATTTGCGCTGCCTGAGCAACCACGCCATCACCACCGTCCTGAAGCAGGATCTGCTCATCCTTTCTGGACAAAGACATGCTTGTTCCAACCTTCAGCCACTCGTTGACTTTGCTGTCAACATTGACGCGTAGGTTCAAACGATCAAATCCGGAATTGATGATGATCCCATCTTGCGAAAAATATCCTCCTGACAAAACAAACTTTGCTGCATCCGTACCTCCTGAAAAGGTGATCGTGTGGCTCTGAATTGGAGCTACTTCAAAAATGGCTTCCTGCCAATCTGTGCCTTGTCCCAGAATAGAAGGATCGGCAAATCTTGGATTGGGTTGTATCGTGGAGACTTCCTGAGTTACCTCGTTGTTGTACTCTGCGTATTCACGTAAGTTCATCATGTCATATGTTCGGTACACTTCCTGAACAGAATAGTACCCATCGTAGCTGAACTTACCTTTCCCGTTCTTACCACGCTTGGTCGTAATGATAATCACACCATTCGCCGCCCTGGATCCGTAGATCGCTGTAGCCGAGGCGTCTTTCAACACGTCGATGCTTTCAATGTCATTGGGATTCAAAAAGGACAAAGGGTTGATGTTATTGGTTTGTCCTCCGGCTCCACCGGCCCACGAAAACCCAGCAGAACTGGACGCAGCTCCTGAGATTTGGACTCCATCCACCACATACAAAGGCTCACTGCTCTGGGTCAATGAAGTAGTCCCACGAATTCTAACGGAAGCCACGGCTCCAGGTCTTCCCGAGTTCTGGGCAATCTGAACACCTGCCAGTCTTCCTTGTAACGCCTGATCGACATTCGCAGTGATTGCCGTATTCAAGGCATCTCCTGAAATGGAAGAAACAGCACCTGTAAGGTCACCCTTTTTCTGTGTTCCATAACCGACCACAACCACCTCTTCAAGGGCTTGCACATCGATTTCCATGGAAATAGCAAAGGCTGTTCGATTGCCAATGGGGATAATTTGTGACTTAAATCCCACAGAACTTATAGACAATGAACTGCCGGAAGGATCGGGTACCTCCAATCGAAAGTTGCCATCAATATCTGTGATCGTGCCATTGGTCGTGCCATCAACCACCACAGTGGCACCCACTAAGGGTTCTCCAGTATCCACATCCGAGACGGTACCGGATACAATCGTGCTCGTCTGTTGCCACACCACATCGAACCCGGAAGCGAGTGCGACCTGAAGCTGAAAACAACAGAGTCCAATCATCAGCACTGCCTGAGTAAGGTAGTACCTTGATTTCCTCAATTTTGGTAATAGTTTAATCATAATCAATAGGTTTTAGATAGTTTTCGGAGCAGCCAGATCTTGCTGGCCTTTGCTCATTTCATCATGATCTGTTGGGTTAGGGTTTTGGTATTTGGTGAATCAGCGACGCCAGAAAATCCGGGTTGTTTTCCTCCAACAGTGAGGAACACCTTTCCTTCCGGGTCTATTTTTTGTCCATCGGCAGCTACGACTTTTAAGCTTTCAGATGGGAGATTGATCTTCAGTATTCGGGTCTCGCCCGCATCAAAAAATTCCTTTTGAAAAGCGATCAATGCGCGCTGTGGCGTATTGGCCATATCTGGTGTTGACAGATAGACCTGAATGGTTTCGAGTCCGGCTCTTGTACTCGTATTTTCAATGGTCACCTCGATATGATGATCGCTGAATTTTAAGTCTGTGTATTCAAAATTGGAATAGCTCAATCCATGACCGAATGGAAACAAAGGCTCCTCTTCAAAGTACTTGTAAGTGCGACCTGTCATGTCGTAGGACTTGAAATCAGGAAGTTCTTCGACGGATTTATAAAAAGTGACTGGCAGTTTTCCAGATGGGTTGACATCTCCGAACAAGATCTCTGCAAGTGCCAGACCTCCAAACTCACCAGGGTACCAGGCTTCCACGATTGCGGGTACATTTTCAGCCGCGTAATTGATCGCCAAAGCACTGCCATTGAGTAACACCAACACCACTGGTTTGCCAGTAGCCATGACGGCCTTCAACAATTCTTGCTGAGAAGAAGGCAGGACAATGTCTGATCGATCTCCCTTGTCAAACCCTTCCATCACCACAGGCATCTCCTCTCCTTCTATGTCCGGACTCAGTCCCAGACACAACACGGTCACATCAGATTGACGAACTAAATCAAGTGCTGGAGTCAATAGGTCTTGCTCAAGGAGTGACCATAAGAGATGGACCTGAGGATCTGCATGAAAATTGTAATAGTCGATTTGAACCGCTATGGTCTCACCAGCCTTTAGCTCAATGTCGTGATAATCCATTCGTGGCTGATGGTCATCAGAGAAACTGATCACCTGTTCTCCGTTGAGGAATAGTTTCCCGGAATTACATGCCCTAAGACCAATCCTGTATTTGCCGCTCGTTTCAGGAACGATTTCTCCGGCCCACCTAACGGTGAAGGTATCTATCTCCATTTCGAAGGGTCGGTCTACCCAAATGAAATCAATTTGTTCATCGGCTTTTTCCAGAACAGGTTGGCCCTCCCATTTCGCGTTGGAGAAGTAGGTTCCTTTCAATCCGGTCGTATTTCCGGATTTCAGATTTTTCGCAGGAATGGGTGTCAGCAAAGGCCACTCTTTGGTGATGTTGCTGCCTTTTGCATATTTCACATCGGCATGGGGCAATCGCTCACGAATGGCTTTGAATGGCGTGTTATGAGCGACTGAAGTACCGTGATAGTTGCCAAGCAGTGGCTGAATGGAATTGGCATTGGGTCCAATTATCGCAACTGATCGCAGGTCTGTACTGAGTGGCAATACGTCACTTTCATTTTTGAGTAGTACGATGGACTCCCTGGCGACTTGTTTAGCTAACTCCTGATGGTCTTCATTTCGAACCACCTCATATGGAATCCTGGACCAGGGTACCAGATTGGGATCATCAAACATCCCTAGTTTGAATCGAGCCGACATCAGCCGCGTCAAGGCCTTATCTACTTCCGACTCATCAATCAATTGTGAGAGGACTGCTTTGCTGAGATTGGGATCGAATGTATTGCCACAGTTGAGGTCCGTACCAGACTTTACTGCCAGGGCAGATGCTTCTGCTCCTGAACCGCTGACTTCATGTCTGTTGGGCAGATAAAAATCATTGATGGCCCAGCAATCGGAAACTATGTAGCCGTCAAATCCCCAATCCTGGCGTAGGATTGAATCGAGCAATACATTACTGCCACAACAGGCCAGATCATTGGTCCGATTGTACGCACACATGACTGAATGGACCTGCGCTTCTTTTACCGCTTTTTCAAAAGCAGGCAAATAGGTTTCATTCAGATCTCTTGGTGTAGAGATATAGTTATCGACATGTCGGGATTTTTCGGGTCCGCTGTGAACTGCGAAGTGTTTGGCGGTCGCTACCAACTTGAGGTATCGATCGTCATCACCCTGCAAACCATTGATATAGGCTACTCCAAGGTCTCCGGTAAGCAATGGATCCTCACCGTAAGTTTCTTGTCCTCGTCCCCACCTTGGATCACGGAATATATTGATGTTAGGTGTCCAAAAGGTCAGGCCCTGATAAATGCCTCGTTTCCCTTCTTTTACAAATCGATGGTGTTTGGCACGGGCTTCATCCGAAACGGCCACTCCCATGCGATGGATGAGGTCTGTATTCCAGGTGGCCCCCATTCCTATGGCTTGTGGAAAAACGGTTGCTTCACCGGCTCTTCCTACGCCGTGTAAGCATTCATTCCACCAGTTGTATTGTGGGATATTAAGACGTGGAATTGCTGGTGCGTCGTAACGCATTTGAGATACTTTTTCCTGAAGCGTCATTTGCGCTACCAGGTCCGCAGCTCGAGCTTCCGGGGCAAGTGTCCAATCTCGGAAGGCGAAATAGGTTTCTCGATTGGCACATCCTCCCAACACTGCTAAGAGTGAAAAAAAGACCAGTGTTTTGATCAGCAACTGGTTTCGAAAAAATGAAGCAGCGTGTTTATTTTCATTCATTAATTAAGGCTCTTTAGTATCAAGATCAATAGCGCCGCCAAGGCAATCACCACAGCCAGTTCGGCCTGGGTTATGTTCTTCAATCGATTGCGTCTTTTGGCTTTCAATGGGCTAGAATTTCTATTTCGCAAGAAAGGAGGCCCTGAATTGAAGAAATAGAAATATTGAGGCCTTATGCATCAAGTTTGTTGCATGGTTTGTATTCATGCAACGAATGTGCTAGTGGGTGCAACGGTTGTTTTATTGGGCTCCTTCGACATTAGAGTCATTCGTAGGAGACTCTGAGTATTTTGGGATATGACTCTGATAGGTTAGAGAAGGAATTTGGACTGATCCGCTATTTCGCTTTCAAGCCATCCATTTCCTGCGTGGGGAGGATGCCAAAGTGGTCTTTGTAGCACTTGGTAAAATAAGAGGCAGAGGAGAAGCCTACTTTGTGGCTTACGGCGTTGACATTGGTATTGGGTTGCGCCAATAGTTCTTTGGCTTTTTCAAGGCGGATGTTACGGATAAATTCGTTGGTTTTCAGGCCTGTCAAAGCCTTGATCTTTCGGTACAATTGGCTCCGGCTTAGTGACAGTTCTTCGGCCATTTGTTCAACGCTTAGCTGCGGATCTGCAAGATGTTCATAGATAAACGCAAGCATCTCTTGCATGAAATCACGGTCTGCGGTTGTCGTACTGGCATTGGCCTCTAGTGCGCTGATCTCTCCCAGGTATTTATCAAACACCATTTGACGGCTTTTCAAAAGCGTCCTCAACTGAGATCTGAGCAGATTGATTTCGAAGGGTTTCGTGATGTAAGCATCAGCCCCCTTGTCCATGCCTGTGATCTGATCTTCGGTACTGCCTTTGGCTGAAAGCATGACCAGCGGTACATGGCTGGTCTTCAGGTTTTGCTTGATCCGTTCGCAGAATTCAAAACCGTCCATTTCAGGCATCATCACATCGGTAATGATCAGGTCGGGTGTATGTTTCTCAGCTTTTTCAAGGCCTTCTTTCCCATTTTTGGCAATTTCGATCACATATTCCTGCTGCAACTCCGCTTTTAGGTAATTCCTTAGTTCCGGATTGTCATCTATGATCAAAAGGGTTTCAGAAGACTTACCCATTGATCTCAAGTCCTCGGTCTCGCTTACTTCAGTGGCGAGTTCCCTGGATAAAAACTCTTTCTTCCCTGGATATTCACCGGCAACTATGTCTTCGGGAGCATAATGTGCTTTGCCCAGTGGAAAGTATAGTTTAAAAGTGGTCCCTTCTCCAGGTTCGCTGGCAACATCCACATGTCCCTTGTGTAGTTCAATAAAGCTTTTGACCACTTCCAGGCCTATACCTGTTCCCCCGAAATAGCTTTGGTTCATCTCCTCCACCTGATAGAATCGCTCAAATATTTTATCAATGTGCGCTTTCTTCAATCCTGGTCCGGTATCAGCAACCGACAAACACATCGCATCTACTTTCCCAGCTTCAATCAATGGCAAGGATATTTTGACTTCCTCCAAACTGACTTGAATACAGCCGCCTTCCGGAGTTACCTTGAAGGCATTGGACAGCAGATTGAACAACATTTTCTCCACTAAACCGGAATCCACCCAAACCATATAGGGGCTATTTTCACCCACCACTTCTAATTGAATGGATTTGGCTTCTGCCTCTATCTCAAAGTAATTGACGATCTCTCGAATGAATGGACCTAAATCAACTTGATGTACATGGATCTTTAGTTTTCCGGAGTTCACTTTTCGGAAATCCATCAACTCGTCGATCAACCGCTCCAGTCGACGTGCATTTCTTTGAATGAGCAACAAATTCTTCGAAACTTTGCTGGTAAATCCGGAATGATCAACCAGCTGATTTAGGGGATTTAAAATGAGTGTGAGGGGCGTTCTGAATTCATGTGAAATGTTGGTGAAGAACTGCAACTTTCTCCTGGCTAGCTGTTCACCTTGCTCTCGTCTTTCACGTTCATTCAGTACTTCCTGCCGTTCCTGGATGCGTTTCCTGATCAAAGCATTGAGTAAAATGATGCCTGAAAAGAATAGGATGATATAAATCGTGAGTGCCAAATTGCTCTTGTACCAGGCTGGTAGAATAGTGATGTTGAGACTTGTCACTTCATCTGACCACAACCCATCATTATTGGCCGCTTTTAATTTAAAAACATAATTCCCTGCCTGAAGAGACGTATAGGTTGCACTTCTTTGGTCTCCAACATAATTCCAATCATCTTCCAGTCCTTCGAGGTAATAGGCAAATTCAATCTTATCTGATCTGGTAAAATTGACACCCGTATATTCCAGCGTAAAAACAGACTGTTCATGGTTCAAGGTGATCTCATCAGTAAGTCGAAGTGAATTCGTTAATGGCGACCCCTCATCTCCGGGAATCACGTCTTTATTGAATAGTTTCATCCGTTTCAAGTAGGTCTTGACGGGTTGACCATTCAATTGAAAATCCTTAGAAGAGAACATATTAAGCCCTTCCTGGCTACCAAAGAAAAGTTTACCATCGTGCCTGCTGTAAATGGCATTGTAGTTGAAATCATTGGAAGATAGTCCGTCCTTTTTCGTGTAGTGTATAATTTCAGGCGAATAACCAGGGATGTACTTAGCAATTCCAGACTTGCCCGTAAACCAAAAATTTCCTTCTACATCTTCTGTGATGCCACAGATCGCTTGAAGTTCAAGACCGATCACATCACGAAAATCCGTCAATGACTTTCGGCGAGGGTCATACTGATAAAGTCCTGCACCATCCGTACCGATCCAGATGATTCCCTGTTTGTCTTCATATAAGGAAAGTACATAATTGAAATCGGGATTGTATTCCTTCTGGTAATATTCATTTCGGAAAGCAAACATGGTGGTATCCTGTTCCTCCATTTGGATGCGAAACAGGCCCAGTGGCGAACCAATCCAAAGGCTTCCATCACGAGAAGCCAGTATATCTCGTACATCTTCATTTTGTATCCCCTCCTCTTCGAATCGCTTCGTCTCAAATGGAATGATCGAGTTGGTTTCCGGATCGAAATAGTGCACCCACCCACCAAATGTGGCGATCCATATCCTCCCATTGACATCCTGATCGATCGAACTGATGCGATTAGATTTCAAGCCCCCATTGGTATTGGTCATGTTATAATTCCGGAATTGACTGGATCCTTTAGTGAGTCGATAAAGGCCACCTTCCCAGGAACCTACCCATAGCGTCTCGTCTCGATCAACGAAAAGCGTTTGAACAAATTCATTGTCGAGTCCCTGATAACCTGAATCTTCATCCAGATGAAGAAATTTTCCGGTATTCAAGTCAAGTCGATCAATTCCGCCACCATCCATCCCAATCCACAAATGGTCTTCTCCCGCCTCCACCACGCTATTGACCGTATTAAAATGAAGCGAATTGGGATTTCCTGAATGATGCTGTGCAACTTCAAACTTGCTGTACCTGGCGTCATACAAACCAATCCCCTGATTGTAGTAACCAAGCCAGAGTCGTCCGTAAGGATCTACCTCAAAGGACCAGATAGAATTGGATTCCAGGTCATTATTATTGGAAGAATCATGGGTAATTTTCGTAATAACGTCATTTTCTAAGTTCCAGCTAATTAACCCATCATTTTCCGCCGCACAAACCAATGTATGTTCATTAATGATGAGGTCCATGATCTGATTTTGGCTGATGTCATGCTGAACCATGCGCATCCCAATACCTTCAGGTATCCCCTGTATCACACCGTGATTACTGGTTCCTAACCAAACTTCCTCACCATAAGTAGTCAATGAAACATAAGGATGGCTTAACCATTCTTTACCGGTCTCTGATGAAATGGATTCTAATGCTAAAGCAGATTCATCATATCGGAATAATCCGCTTCGGGTTGCTGCATAGGTAATTCCTTCTGCAGTAGTGGCTAAACCAACGTAAACCAGTGATGTATCGGTGATATGAAAATCAAACTTTTCCGGGACCGGATCATCCTTAAAATCGCTATTCAGAATGATCAAACCATGTTTGTTGGTGCCGATCAGCAAATTGCCCTGGGCATCTTCGATCATGTCATGCACCGATATGGGTTCATCGGGAAGGATATCATGATCCTGAAAAACGACCCTACGGAATACCTCCCACCTTTCATCAAACCAGCACAAACCTCGATCCGTCCCTACCCACAATCTACCGTTACGATCTTCCAATGCAGACTGAACAAAATTGCTGGGAATTGTAAACGGATCCTCATAGTCAAACAAGAACGATTCATAGGCGACTCCATCGAATCGATAGACTCCAGCTCCATATGTCACGATCCATAGAAAACCCTCGCTATCCAGTTCCAGGTCATGGATAGGCCGATTGGGGAACTCCTCTTCAAACGACTGAAAAGAAAGTTGTTGACTTGTAGCACTAATGGCCAGTAAAAATGACAGGAATAATATGGAAAGTCGCCCCCGCATACAATCGTTTTCAATCCTTCTTCAAGGTAATTAGGTTCGGCAAGAAATCAATAAAACAGGAACGTACCACCTTGGAAAATGCACGATTCACGTGCATTCTATAGAAACGTCGCTCAATAATTCAACATCACCCAATTGACATTGGCCATGATGCGATCCTTATCTGATTTATCTTTGAATACCACATACAAATCACCCTGATCTGCAGACGGCATAATGGGTATCGTGTAAAATTTGTGGGCCTCTTTATTTTCATTGAAGTAGCTCAATTGCTGACGTCCAAGTACTTTTCCTGTAGGAGAGCCTTCTCTGATCTCAATGCCCCCACGATAGTCATAATTGGCAATGTAAAAGGCGGCAAAAGTCAGGCTCTTTATTCCTTTGAGATCAAGCCTCTCAAATCCCAAATAACTATTGTGTTTGCCTGACCCAATCAAGGTCGCACCTCCTGCTTCCCAAACGCCCATCTCCTTACTTCGAGGCGAGGCAAGTTCTGCTTCTAGTTTCGGAGCTTTGAAAACCACTTTGGCATTGGCAGATAAAGAAGAGTTTGGCACCTCTGGATTGCCTTTGTCCAGAAAGGAAGCCATCAAAATAAATTTACCTCCGGTATTGCCTTTGATGTGATCTTTAAAATTGATGGTGCCAGCCAGAGGCAATAGCTCTTCTTCTGGTTTTTCAATGGGATCTAAAGACAGAATGTAGTCAACGATTTCGCCAATGTCCTCAATTTCCAATTGCGGGTGCGCAGACATCACCGTCTCGCCCCAAACACCGGAGCCTCCTTTGCGAATTCGATCAATCAAATATCCGCGATCATTTTCACTATACCTTTCAGCAATCTCAACATAGCTCGGACCATTCACTTTTTCATTGGTCCCGTGACAGGCCTTGCAGTCCGTTCCATCAATCAATGTTTTTCCTAAAGGAACTACGTTCTGCTGATGCCCAATGGTGGCTTTGATGATGTCCTCACCTTCTGGTATGTAGGTGAAAGTCACTTTCACATCTTCCGCTTGTATCGTACCATTTGCTGTAGCACCATCTTCCGGATCTGTGACGATCACTTGATAGTCTAGCTGCTTAAGCGGTGTATACATTGAATCCTTCGGCTGTATTTCAATGTCTATTTCAGGTGTGGAATTGCCAGCCAGGATTTTAGTCTCCGTGGTTGCCTCATTACCCTGCTCATCCGTCACTTTAAGCTTTACTGTATAGGCACCTGCCTGAGTAAATGTGAACACTGGATTAGCGTCGGTTGATCCTACCGTTGATTGGTCCGTAAAAGACCATTCGTAAGTCAAGGCATCTCCGTCATAATCAATGGAATTAGATCCTGTAAATTTCACCGTTAGAGGTATTGCTCCAATCTCCTTATCTGTCATAATTTTTGGTACCGGCGTTTGATTACCGGGCACATAAGAAATCTGACTCAGGCGTGCATCGAGGTTTTTGCTATTCCATTTCTGGCCGTATTCCAGGACATACAATTTGCCATCCGAACCAAATTTCATGTCCATGGGATGTGAGAATTCCGTGTTTGGCATGAAGGGCTCTGCTTGTACAAAATGCTGGTTTTCATCAAGTGTTACCACATAGATCCAGTCACGCATCCATTCATACACAAACAATTTATCATTGAAATAAGCCGGCATGGCTCCTTCCGTCGCATTTGGGAAATCCTCTGCGTGATAGACATCTCCAGCCATTGGATTCACACCTCCATCTCCGAGCCAGGGAAATTCATTGGATTGATCGTAAGAATACCAAATCATGGACTCCTGAGCAGGCGGAAGTACCTGCATTCCGGAACTATGTGGTGAGTTGTTCACGAGGCGATTGGGATCAAACTTCGGACCTGATGCTTGCTCCTTGAAATCATAATCGTTGTAGACTTGATTGTTGCCTCGGGTGTACGGCCAACCCCAGAAACCTGCTTTACGAGCCTGGTTGAATTCCCCCATGCCTTTCGGTCCACGATCCGGATCGTCACTTCCAGAGTCCGGGCCTACATCTCCCCAGTACACATAACCCGTTTTTGAATCAATCGAGAAACGGAAGGGGTTTCTAACGCCCATCACGTAGATTTCTGGGCGGGTCTTAGGTGTGCCTTCAGGATAAAGGTTTCCCTCTGGAATTGAATAGGTACCATCCGCCTCAGGTTTGATTCGAAGGATCTTCCCCCTGAGATCATTGGTATTGGCTGCAGATTTTTGTGCATCCCAAAGCGCTCTTCCCGGACGTTCGTCAATTGGTGCAAACCCATTCGATTCGAATGGATTGGTATTATCCCCCACACCAATGAACAGGTTACCATTATGTCCGAAAGCGAGCCCTCCTCCACTGTGACAACATTCGCGAATGACAGGAATCGTCAGCAGTACCTTCTCCGAGTCCAGGTCCAGCTCATCTCCAGCCAAGGTAAATCGTGATACTCGCTGAAGTTTCTGGTCTTTGACTGAATAGAACAGGTAAATCCAATTGTTTTGCTGATAATTAGGGTCAACCGCTAACCCGAGTAACCCATCTTCATTCCCATAAAACAACTCCAGTTGATGCAAATCTTTGGTCTGGGCCGTCTTGAAATCAAACAACCTCAATCGACCTCTTCTTTCGATGAACAACATTCCCCTCCCTGGTAATTCTGCCAATTGCATGGGTTCATCTAGGTTAAAGTCCAATACTTTTTTGACGAATCGGGTTTCCGGGGCCACACGTTGTGAAGTGGCTTTTGTATAATCCAGGCTTCCTTCACCCATCGCATACGTCAATCCCCCCAGCAAGTGATCGAGAAAGGTTGGGTTTTCGAAGGTCTCATTGGTATGGCCCATGGCCGTATAAAATGCACGACCACCTTCAAAATTATGGAACCATGAAACCGGATGATTATCACCGTTTTCTCCTCCTTCATAGGTGTTTTCGTCAATGGTAAGCAGTGCATTGATCTTTGGATTGATGTTTCGGAAGTTATACCACTCGTCTTCCTTCTCCCAGGTATCATCCAACATCTGTGTGCTCAAATGGGTACTATTCACACGACGAAGGGTCGCTACTTGAACTTTTGGATGGTTCATGAAATAGGCACCCACTAATCGGTTGTACCAGGGCCAATGATATTCGGTATCGGTGGCTGCGTGGATACCCACAAACCCTCCACCCGCCTGGATGTATCTTTCAAAATCAGCTTGTTGGACCGCATTTAGTAAATCTCCAGTAGTATTTAGAAAAACCACCGCATCATATGACTTTAAGGAGTCTTCGGAAAAGTAGGTCGCATCTTCCGTTGCCAGGAGGCCAAAGCCCTGTTGTTCTCCCAGTTTTTTCAGCGCATTGATACCAGCTGTAATGGACTCATGACGATAACCAGTAGTCTTGCTAAAGACAAGAATGGCTTTGTCCTTTGGGGAGCAAGAAAAGACGAATAGTCCGATCAAAAAAATGATGAAATACCTGGCGTAATTCATAGTGATGAAAATTCTCATTGGGTTGAAAGCATGAAACTAAAGGTTCAGCAGCTAATTCCTGTTTATTTTTAGTCGTTGAAAGATTTTATACAAGAACCATACTTTGACAGACTTTAAAATCAATTGATTGGCAACCTCAACCCTAAAGGGTGATCAATTTGATTTTCAGCTTCTTTTTTCAGAAAAATGAGGAAGAAATGACGAGCTATGAATTTGGTAAATGATTAAAATTTCTCAAATATTCAATCAGAATGGGGGATAACATAACACCTCAATGAAAGATACTATACAGGAAATCCAACCTTATGAAGCTGATGGAATCATCTATCATGCAGATAAGTGCCTTCCTTTGGTAGACGCTGCTCAACGCAAGAAAATCAATGCTCGAATGCTCTCCCGTCATACCTATCCTGGCGAGCGATTGGATCAAAACACAATGGGTTTAAACAGCATTGGGTATTGGGATGCACATGAGACGCAGGATTGGGGACTGGACTGGCATAGAAACGAGGGGATTGAATTCCATTTTTTGGAATCGGGCAGCATGCCCTATGCACAACAAAATAAGCAAGTCGTGCTACAGCCTGGCAACCTGACCATCACACGTCCATGGGAAGCACATAAGGTGGGTGATCCCTATGTGGGCATCGGCAAGTTTTATTGGGTAATTCTGGACATGGGTGTTCGACGGCCTCATCAGGATTGGAAATGGCCCGACTGGATCACCTTGACACCTGGAGACCTGGATCGATTGACGACAATTTTGAGGCTTAACGATCAATCAATTATCATGTCAGACAAGGAAGTGGCCAATTGCTTCATTAACTTGGGAAAAGCCATTGATCAGGACCGTTCCGGAAGTAGTGCTTCGCGTATCCGGGTGCTCATTAATCAGTTACTGTTGCTATTGCTGGAGATGCTCAATCAAGAGGACATAGAACTCAATGAATCACTGACCGATAGTTCAAGAAGTGTCAAGCTGTTTCTTAAAGAACTCGATAACAGCCTGGCTAAAAACTGGACCATCGAAGAGATGTCGCAATCTGCTGGAGTAGGCATTACAAGATTCACCCATCATTGCAAGCAATTGACCAATCTCACGCCCATCCGCTACCTGATGTTCAAGCGCCTGGAACTTTCCAAGCAATTACTCATAGCACAAGAAGAAATGAGCATCTCCAAGATCGCTTATACCTGCGGCTTTACCACCAGCCAGTATTTCGCGTCCGTCTTCAAGAAATCGGAGAAGTGTACGCCGAAAGAGTATCGGGTAAAGTATTTGGCCACACTTGAGCAATCATTGGAGTTGTCATAAAACTTAATCCACAGTAACCCCTCCACCCAACGTATCATGATGCACGAGGATTAATGAACGCAAGTAGCTTCCGATGGTATACACGCTTTCGAAACCGGCTACTTTGGCGGCCCGGTCTTCTTCTTCGACAGGAATGTCCGCACTGGATGCATAGTCTTTGATGCCGGTATAGCAACCGATGGTAAAGATGTCCCAGGAAGCGCCTGTTACTTTGGTGAAAATGAAGTTGGGTCGGCGATTGATCTCTTCAAGATATACATTTTCCATTTCGCGCTCTTTCAGTAATTCTGCTTGCTTGCCTGCTAAAGCAGTGAAGATCTCAATATGATAATAGCCGTATTGCTGAAACCAATCATTAAATAAAGCCTTCTCCGGTCCTTTCACGATGGATTCTTCCTGAAAGCTGATCTGCTTATAAAAGTCATCTCCATAAGTCTTCCCAAGGCTGTTTGAGCCCTCCAGGCCTTTCTGGAATTCATCACTGAAATAGCTCGCCAGGTCATTGACCGGATAGATCATCATCAGGTCCCAATGATCTCCCTGGCTATGACGAATCAAATAAGGTTTATCAATGCCGTAGGCCTGATGATTCTTCATGTCCGCTTTCAGCAATTCAATCACTTCCAGCAATTGTCCGGGAGCTGCCCGAATCAATTTCACTTGGTACAATTGGTCTTGTGCCTGAATCGCGAGGCAGCCGAATAGCAATAAAGCAACTAGTATTGATCTCATATCAGGGACGGATGATGGAGTGGCCATGAGTAATTTTCATTTCGGAATCCAGGGAGGCTGCTACCGAACAATACTTTACCACTGCCAATTGAATGATTTTCTCAGCCTCTTCATCGGTCAGGTCAGGAGAAGTGAGGTCATAATGAATATGGATATTCACAAATTTTCTCGGATGCTCATCTCGACGTTCTCCTTCTGCAGATCCTTTGAAATCCACCAGTGTTTTACGCTTTTTCTTGATCATGGACACGATATCCACCGCTGCGCAGGCCACCACTCCTGAAAGTAGCAACTGTGTGGGTGACTGAGCTTGCTTGTTCTCAGGAAACATGTCGATATCTACCACATTGCCTGATTCATTGATGGATCGGTATTCCTGATCGGATTTGTATTCGAGGGTGACTTTCATTTCTTCTTATCTGTTATTGCAAAAATATACTTTCTTACAATCGAAGAACAGGATAAAAAGTGCCCTTGATCAATCTGAAAGTTCATCCCACACTTCAGGGCGTTCAAATAATCCCCATTCGCGACAATCACTACAACGCTTGTGGGCATAAAACGCATATTCCCCTACTTCAGGAATATCCGTAATTCTCCACTCTCCCAAACATGCCGGCACATTCAAGAGTGAACCCAAATCCGTGAAATCGTAAAAGAACTCCGTTAGGTATACCGTATCACCACGTTCTACTCGGAAAGTATCGACACTAAATAAAACCTGAACCGCTGCTTCAGAATTAAAAACACAACCTGAACCTGCCATTCCTGTACAAACCCACTCTTCTGTACGGATGCCATCTTCCTCAAATTCCTTGTAATTGAAGGTCCGACGAACTTCCGAAGCTCCGGCTACCTCGAAGTATCCCAGCACGGTCATGTCCGTTTCTCCGACACTCGAAATGTTGCCTTGAAGAATGCCCAATTGTCTGTCTGATAATGAGCCGGAGGATTCGTTGATATCTCTAAGTTGCCTGAAGTATTGATAAGCTTCATCCGTAATCGTGTATTGACGAACCCCTAATCGATAGTCATAAGCCAGATCAGGCAAAGATTCATTGATGAATCGAACAGGCAATTCCAGGATGCTGTTTTCGGTTTGATTTCGGGTAGTAGCAATGATGGTCCTGGATTGTTGTCTCTTTCGATAACAGCGGTCCAATGGCCGATCCCGCTCAATGATCTCAAAGGTTGGTCCTGAACCTCGAAAGTCATACCGGGAAGGAAAGGGCACATCCACCGCATAACTTTCCTGGAATTCGTATCTGAAATTATGATGTCCCTGATCGTTGGACCGTGCATCTAAGAAAACCTGGACCCCATTCTGAAATCGCTCATTCCTATCATTCGGCACGATGATGTATCGGCCATAAACACTATCAATCTCCACCGGCTGAGGCATGGTTACTTCTTCCGAAAGAAATCGTTGCCCATCCGTTAGAATGACTTCCAGTTGATAAGATTGGCCCGGCAATCCGAAGTAAGAAGAATCGGTTCGATAAATTCCACCTTCTGTCTCAATCAAACGAATGCGTTCACCTGCATGAATGAAACTCACTGAAGCCCCTGAAACAGACCGAAATGAGGTACTATCAAGATTTTCAGCGAAAGAAAGTTTCACCAGGTGTGCTTTCTCTTCATTCGTAAGCGAGGCATCAATAACCAACGCATTGGGTTCACTGATCACTTCAAAATCATAGGGTGCAACACAGGCATGAAAGCAAATAAGCAGGAATGAAAACCTTAATACGGCAAGGTTCCGTTCATTGGGAACGAGTAGGCTGAGGTTTGGCATGTCGGGTAGGTTGACATCTTAAGAACAAATTGCAAAGGAATCCCCTTAGCTCTGGCAAGAGCTATTTAGTTCAGCTTTTGGAAACAGCTTTCTTACATTTTAGTGACTTTCTGGGGAAATGGATTTTACTTTTGTTTCATCCACTATTGAACGTCTACCTTATCATTGGGTGAATCAAATAACATAGCTGCCATCATCTTTGGCATCAGTACGCTACAGGGACTTCTGGTAGCACTCAATTTACTGTTCCTGAAGAAGGGTAACCAACGTGCAAATCGGTTTTTGGGGGTACTCATCTTGGTCATTGCACTTATCCTGTTTCAGAACTTTGTAATAGCTGCAGGATTTTACACCTATTTGCCACATCTCATATTTGTCTTCTATCCACTCAATGGTTTGATCGGACCACTATTTTTTATCTATGTCATCGTCCTGTTATTCCCTCAACATCAATTTCGTCCAATTGAATTATTACACTTCCTGGGATTCACTGTTTTGATGATTTTCCACTGGAATTATCTCTGGTTCTCAGCTGCGCTCAAAATCCAATTTGCAGAATGGGTTTACTTCAGTGATAGTGTTACCCAGAAGCAGGCTTTAATTTCTATCATATCACTTCGGCTACACACAATAGCCTATTCAGTTTTCGCCATTCTCACCATAACAAAAAGGATCAATTCCTTGAAAGGTCATCATGCAAACGGCAGTATTTCCTACCTCAATAAGTTCAATCAAATTGCTTATCTGTTTGCAGGCTATGCGCTAACATCTATGATCGTAAGCATCTTTGCATTCACTTTCGAATGGAAAATTGGGCTGTTTGAAGTTTACGGTCATGTCGTGAATTCTACCTTTCTGCTGCTGATGGCCGTCATCACCCTTCACTTCCCTAAGCATTTATTCTTCGTACTAAAAGAAAAACCTCATCACGCTAACGAAATTCCTGGTCCCATTGCCTTACCTGAAGCCGAGCTCTATGCATGGATGAATGAAAAGAAATACTTTCTAAACCCAGACCTGAAACTCCATGATCTGGCTATCCAACTACAAGTTGCCCCACATGCTTTGTCCGAAAGGATCAATCAGGACCTGAACATGAATTTCTACGATTTTGTGAATCATTTCCGCATAGAAGAATTCAAACAACGAGCGCTTGCACCAGAGAACAAACATTTAACGCTACTGGCCCTGGCCTATGAGGTTGGGTTCAACAGCAAAGCTTCCTTCAATCGGATCTTCAAGAAGAACACGGGACTTACGCCAAGTCAGTTTTTACGACAAAAAGAGGTCTCAACTTCAGATACTGAGGCGATTTAGGCTATTTCATGCCCTTGTATTGCGTGAAAACATCACACGATACAAATTCATGAAACGCAACAAAATCATTTTTTTCTTTGCCACTTTGCTTTTCCTCAACGCTTGTAGCAATACAGAGAATCCGGAAGTAGTCGAAGAACTGACCTTTACCAACCTTACACTGGCAGATCGGGAAAATACCGGCACCGCAGCAGATATTAATCTCACCGTTTTCATGGACGGTACTTTTGAGGTAATAGACGAAGTACGCCTGTTTCTGATCAATACCCAGGAATCGGCAAACATAGATGCAGCGCTGATCTCAGGCTTTTCACAATCCTTGTTAGCAGGAAGGTCCTTGGATATTTTACTCGATGCGGATCTTAAAGACACCCAAGGCGAAGTAGTAGAAGAAGGGGTCCCCTACCAGGTAGTGCTGCAGGGGATCTTCTCTTCGGGAAATACCATTACTTCGGAATTGTCTAATACCCTGACGCTTGCCAATGAGATTGTAGTCACAACTCCAAAGCTTCAAGGAGATTTCAACGGGATGGAAGATATAGCCGTTGGACCAGAGGGAGAACTCTATATTGCTGGTGGAGGAACTGCACCTGAGTTTGTCTATAAAGTAACTTCAGAAGTAAATAGCACCGTCTTTACCAGGGGTCATTTTCAACCAGTAGGTATCGACGTAGATAGCGAAGGCAATGTCTACGTCTCAAACTTTAATGCAAACAGCATTCAGAAAATCACACCAACTGCAGCAGTAACAACTTTTGCCACCAGTGATGCTTTATCTGGCGGTGGCGGAATCGCCATAAATAATGAGGGAGTTTTGTTTAATGCCTTTTTCGCGGGATCGACCATCTTTCAAATCACTGAAGGAACGGTTGATAGCTACGTGACAGACGGATCTCTACAAGGACTTGTAGGTATGACTTACGATCCTGAAGAAGATAAACTCTACGCTTCCAACTTTAACGATGGCACCATCTTTCATGTCAGCTCGGATGGTACCAGAACATTAATAGCCGATACACCCTTAAGCATTGGTCACCTGGCCTATAAAAACGGACTTTTCTACGCCACAGGCTGGCATCAACATCAGGTGATGGAAATTTCGAAAGACGGTGAAATTACTGCAACTATAGGTACTGGAGTTAATGGCGATCGAGACGGTACCGAAGATGCTACGTTCAACTCACCCAATGGTATCGCCGTGAGCCTGGATGGCAAATATGTTTACGTCACGCAAGGGAATGGTAAACTCAGAAAAATCATCTTGCCGAGAGCCGACTAATCGAGAGAGCAAGGTGCTGAATTCGTTTTTGTTTAGAGAAGAAGCTGTCTTACGGGCAGCTTTCTTTTTTTGAGCAAAATATTTAATCGGATTTCACAAGAACAGAAAAGTCAGTCTCTTTCTGCTTTGGTTAACACCAAAAAGTCCATGAAATAGCTGATGGTATCTTCCATGTCGTTGTTGAAGTTTTCAATCTTGAAGGTCAGGTAATTATAAAAGAGTTGTAGAATCACGGCAATTACCAATCCACTTACCGTCGTAATCAATGCCACTTTGATCCCATTAGCTGCTACACCAGCCATCCCTTGAGAAGCATCTAGGCTTGCAATCCCATCAAAGGCGTCGATCATACCGATTACTGTACCCATGAATCCCAGCATGGGCGCCAAAGAAATGAATAGCGCCAACCACGGCAAGCCGGATTCCAATCTTGCCTTTTCGATGCTCGCATACGTCAGCAGGTTTTCCTGCACCTTGTCCAGCCCCCTGGGAATGGCATCCAGGCCATGTTCCAGCACAGAAGGTATGGTTCCTTTCTGTTGTTGTAAGGTCGTCCTCAGTCCTTCTACATCATCAATTCCTCCAGTTGCTTCGCAAGCATTGATGATCTTCTCTTTGTTCGATTCTATCGTACTGATGTAAAAGATCTTATTGATAAAAATGGTCAGCCCCAGCAATAAACAGATCATAGTAAGGGACATGAATTGCCAGCCACCTTCCACGATTTTTTCAAAGATCTGATCATGAAAAGAAGGGGGTTCAACGACTTGCGAACTGCCCGATTGCCCTAATGCAATAGCAAGAGTTGTGAAAAAAAATAGGCCAAGGAGGATAGATTTCTTCATTGTTTTTATTTCAATTGTAGCTGCTAACAGCCACTAAAACGGCATTCTTGTGTGAACGACAGCAATACTGGGTGAACGACATTAAACAAATTCGACTTAGGAGACTTTCCTTCAGAGACCGGCTGATTGCTTTACAATTAGCCCTGATTTTAGTATGCCTGTTATTTTTCGAATTGGGACACCTGTGGACACCAATCCATTCATTTCCTGTTCAATCATGGTTGTACCTCAACGCCTCTGACCAGGCTAATCCATCACCAAATGATCAAAGCTGGTCCGATGAAAAATCAAAGGACGCGGCCTACTGGATCAAAAGTAAAATTACATTGGACGAAGACCAGGGTTTTAATGCTTTACAGGTTTCATTCTCTGAAAGCTATCTGGTCTACTGGGACGGTTATTTGATAGGAACACATAAACACCTACCCGACAGAGGTGTAACCCGACTTCATCCACTGGAAAAGTATCACGTGCTTGCTGGAATACATCATGTCATGCTCTACATCCCCCAACCGAGAAACACTTTACTGGATCTTTCTAAAAAACAATTGCTACTTGGAAATGAAGCTTCTCTTCGTATGATGGCCATGCTCCGACTCTATTGCCTGATTGGAGCATTAGGCCTTATGGGCATGATCATCGTACTATTCGTCAAACACTTAAGAAGTGCTCAAACACATCCTAAAGCTGCATTGTGGATGCTTGGGGCCTTCTGTACTTACCTGGGGTTTGCACTGGTAGACACGCTGTACCTACAGCCATTCCAATGGAGTAATCCCGCTTTACTGGCCATTGCTACTGCTTGTAGCCTTCAATTGATATTTACCCTTTCCAGACATCTTCCCAATTTACAATTCAAGAGCTTTTTCTCCATTGCGTTGGCTACCTACATCATTGTCTATTTTGTTTTGGGTAATCAACAAGAGCGGCTGATCCTTTATCATGTCGCTTTGTTGCTGACGCTATACTTCTTTGTCTACACGACCAGCCAGAAGCGCGTGAGCCTGCTTTGGTGTCTGGTTCCGATATTACCCTTCCTGTCTCCTTTCGAGAGTCTTGGCCTGATGGTGATGGCTGTGCCTCTCTTTGGCGTACTTATTTTACAGCTTTTTCATGTAAAACCATTACGAGAAGGTGAAGAAGTAAGTCTGGCAGATGATACCCTAAACAACAAAAAAGACATCAACTATTTATTGGTCAATTCAAAGTCAGATAAAAAATCAATCCCTTTGGAATCGGTAGCCTTGATCAAGGCAGCCAACAACTATTCCATCATTGTGATCAACTCGGGAGAAACTTTTTTACACGACAAATCGCTGCTCAAACTTTCGTCAGAACTACCTGGCAATTTCAAGCGCATTCACAAGTCATATCTGGTCAATTTCGATCAGGTGGAAGAAGTAAAAAACAAGTCGGGTGGAGGTAAGATTTTACTTATGAAAAACATGGAAGAGGTGCCTGTTGGCAGGGTCTATCAAAAAGAGCTTACAACAAAGTTTGCCTGATCTAGAACCTCACAATTGATGCAGCATCTACCTTCAAGTTTACCTGCGCTCCTACTTTTGGGGCTTGGCTATTTGAAATGACTTCAATCAAATCTGATTTACCAGACATACGTACTTGCAAATAGGTAGTAGGACCGTGAAAAAAGATGGCTTCAACGATTCCTGCAACACCATCATTCGATCTAACCAGGGAAATTTTTTCAGGGCGAATGCCAATGCTGGACGCTGACTGTTTTCCTCCAAAAATCCCAATCCATTCTTCCGGTTCAAATACATTAATAGGACCAAAGAATTTAGCAATCGCTGCATTACCGGGTTGATTGTAAACTTCCTGAGGTGTGCCTACCTGCGCAATCTTGCCTTCGGACAACACAATGATTCGATCCGCCACAGCAAGAGCATCCCTTGTGTCATGGGTTACAAAAACGGCAGTCGTCCCCAGCAATTGGGTCTGTTCTTTGATCTGCCTCAGAAATACCTGCTTTGAAAAAGGATCAAGATTACTGAACGGCTCATCCATCAACAATATGGCTGGTTCTACTGCCAGTGCTGTGGATATGGCTAGCTTTTGCTGTTGGCCTCCGGATAATTCGTATGGCTTTTTCTTTCGCTTGTCCTCCAGGCCGGAAAGCTTGAGCAATTCATCCAGCTTTTCATTTTGGAAGTCTTTGGTGAAGCTCAATAACGGTCGCTTGATATTGTCCTCCGCTGACATGTAGGGATGCAAATCGAACTGTTGATGTACCAACTGGATCTCCTCATAGCCAGGCACGAGACGAGCAGCCGGCCCCTCTAATGTTTCTCCATCAAAAACTACTTCGCCTGAATCTGCATCCAGGTAACCTGCCATGATCCGAAGCAGACTGGATTTACCAGTTCCACTTTCACCAACAATGACCAGAAATTCTCCTTTCTGAACTTCGAAAGACAACTGATCCAGGATGGCCTCGGCATCGTACTTTTTTGAAACTTCTTTTACTTGTAGTATGGGATTAGCACTCAATATTTGGACGCTTTAAAGGTCGCAAATGTAAGACGACCTGCTGATTAACACCTTCGGGAATAATTTGGTTAATCCCAATACAAAACCAACTAAGGGCTTATAAAAATTCTACGTACCCGATTGACATGAGTGAGGTACCTTTTTATCTTTAGAAAGGTTTCGACCATTGACAATCAGCATTCGAAGAACCGCCTACATATGATAACCACCTACCAATTCTCTAACAAGCCCGGAAAATTCTGGCCAGCAGCCCTGCTCCTTGGCTTTTCCGGAACCCTGGCGATCTCCATCGCTTACGCTGCACTTACCTGGTACATCTCCAATCAAATCCTATGCATGATCTTGTGCTTTCTTTACTTTTCAATGTGGGCATTGACCCTGGGCAAGCTCGCTATTGCAACCAAATGCCGCAATCCATCGGCACTCCGCTGGACTGCCGTTTTCTTCGCTATCATTTGCTGGCATGTGAATTGGATCGTATTTCTCGATTTGATTGGCGATGGTTCCATCAATGGTCCATCTTTTATAGCCTTGTTTAGTAATCCGGGAATGGCGTACCAACAGGTAGCAGATCTGGCAAATACAGGTAGGTTCACCTATAATGAAGAAGGACTCAATGCGACCTTGCATGGGGCGATCTGGATCGGAGAAGCGGTCGTCATGCTCCTACTATGTCCTTTGTCCGTCACTGGTTCACTTTCCGGTAAAGTCTTTTGCGAAAACTGTGGTAACTGGATCGATGATGATGGCTTTGAATATCCACTGATGCAATCAGAACAAGGCACGACCATCTCCCAAGATCCGAATGCTGTCATTTACAAGAACAAAAATGACTTTCTGGAGGTCAATCCGGAAAAGATCCCGAACCTGCTCAATTGGCAATACTATCGTGAAATTATGCCCACTTCATATGTAAAGGTGAACATCCAACAATGTGAACAATGCCATCAAACATCTACGGTCCGACTGGATGTGATAGACGTGCGTATCACGGAGGATGAACGTGATTATTCAAATCAACCTATCTATAACCATAAAAACACGAAGGAATCTACTTCCAAGACAGGTAAGCATTTTCTGATTTCCAATCAGCTCTATGGCCATTTTTTAAAAAAGAAAGCCGCCTTTGATGACAAAACCCTTAATCCATGGGTAGCACCTCTTGAAGATTAAATGCTTAACAGGATCGCATACTACCGCAGTAACTGAATGAATCCTTTGTATTGAGAATTCACGTACTGAGCAACGTAGTAGTACGTTCCGGAAGGTGCGTCCCCTCCGTCCCATTGAAATTCTCTGGTCTCTGCCCGATAGACTTCTTTTCCGGCACGATTCACCACAGCGAGGTACAAGAATCGATCGTCGCAGTTATTGGGAGGCAGGTTTGCGGACAAAGGCTCTAATCCTGTAAGTGTAAACACATCATTGACCCCATCTCCGTTTGGCGTAAAGACATTCGGCGGGATAAATTCGTCCGCACCCATTGGATTGATGATTTCAAAGGTGAGGGTCATCGAATCAAATTTGTTTGACGGACATGCATCATCAAAAACAATGAATGACAAATCGTAAAAGGCTCGATCCTCCCCATCCAGCAAAGCGCATTCTGGGGTCCAGGTAAGCTCCGATGTAACCGAACCTCTTCCCGAACTTCGCAAGAAGCCAAGTGATGGAGAATTGGGTCGTCTTGCTCCCGGAAAGTAATCAATGGTCAGTAGATCATCGTCATTGGCATCTACTCCTCCAATCTCAAGTGCAAAAGGCTCATCAGTAAATAACTGAAAATCGGAAAACCGATCAATCATTGGTTGATCATTCCCAAAATCCAAATTGACTGTAAGTTCCAGGGTGTCGAAATTGACCACCTGACATTTGTCTACATCATCCGACACAAAATAGAATTTGAATTCCGATTGTGCCTCGGTCTCAAACGCACAATCCAGGTTCCAGGAGAAATCCGAAGCTGCAAATCCAACACCGTCCGTATCTTGAAAACTAATGCCCAATTCCTGCGGGTTAAAATTATCCGACACCATTCTTAGGTTGATCACGTCCCCGTCATCATCGGTAGAATTTACTTCAAAATTGAGGATACCCTCGGGCCTGATCGTAATCTCCTGAGTCGAAGCAAAAGGACCTCCTGCTAATACATTAGGTGTGGTATTCGGAGGAAGAATGACTGTCGAAGGAATCCATAACGTATCCGGATTAGGAGCCATACAAGTATCCAGGTCATCTACAATGATCCCCACATCGAAATCTTGCTGGAGACTAAAATCCCGAACCAGACAGTCCGTATCCCATCGAAACTCTCCTGCTATTCGACCCGGCTCTGAACTGATTGTCTCCACACTAAATCCAGGTATGGAGGGTACGTCAATACCGCGAACAAACAAGTCGATGAACATCAAATCTCCATCGGCATCTGTCCCCTGAAAAGGCAGCGCAAAGAAGTCATCTTCTGGCAATCGAAGGCGCTGATCACCGGGTGTGATCACCGGAAATTGATTGGCCGGAGCATCAACCTGCATAGTCAATCGGAGCGTATCTAATTGGGGCAACGGGCAAGCATCGTCCCCAGCGATGAAATCCACAATGAACGGGCCCACCAAAGGTGGACAATCTGACACGCAAACTTCTACCTTTAGGGTATCGGTTCCAGTACCTACAAATTGTTGATTGACACTAAAGACATCCAATAATTCGCCATCAAAATTCACCCCTTCTGCCCTCAAACTGATGGTTTCTCCTTCCGTCACATTCGTTACAAAAAAGTCAAAGCACTTCTCTTCTGCTACCGTGTACTTTAACGTATCTATTTCACTTCTAAAATCAGGCCTTCCTGGAATTGATGCTGCAACAACCGGCGGATCGGGCGGGTTACAACCTTCACTGATCACCAGCATCTGAAAATCTCTTTGGACTTCTCCAATCTTTCTTCCTCGACGAAATTCTTCCACCAAGACTGAAAAAACATACAGTCCTTCCTGATTCGGAGTGACCGTTAATAATCCTCTATTGCTAATTGTTAAGGCAGGATCCCCTGGGATGGTGTTCTCTACACTAAACGGCTCGCGAAAGACCACTTCGGGATGTGGTTTCGGTTGTGGAATAGGCACCGCCACCGCTGCAGAACTATTCAAAGGTGTGGCCAGTGAATACACCAGAGAATCTCCATCAGGATCAGTACCTGTGAACTCGACATAATACAATTGGTTGATACAGGCATAATCACTCAGTGGCTGAAACAATACCGGCGAGGAATTCCTATAAGGCCGACCGTTTTGCCACAATGGTGGAATTTCCAGGACGTATTTCATGCCTGTGCCCAGTGGATTCACAATATTGACCACATTCAGGTTTCGGCAACAACGTTCCCACGCAATATAGTACCCTTCGAAATGGGAGTATTCAATGGGGTTGAGCGCAACATCGGCACTCCAAACGACACGCGAGGTTTGCAGTTCACCAATAGCGCACTCAGGATTGGTGTAAGGTACGGTCACATTTTCTTGCAGGAGCAGTTGATGGGTCGAGATCAACTCATCATTACGGTTGCTAAAAATGGAGATAAATACGGAGGGTTCAGGACCAGGGTTGACTGGATTGGCCACATCAAAATATTGCACCACGTTGATGCGGTACAGTCCATCCCTGAGGTAGATAAATTCTATCTCACCCCCAACAATGTGATTTGCTGTAGCGGTTAAGTAGCAAAAAAACGCGAACGCGATTCCGACGAGTTTCTTCATAAAGCAGGTTACCTCTGAATACAATCTGATCAACACTTACCCTAATGTGCTTGCGAAAATGACTATGTTAAATTTTCAGGTCACGCTTATCAGTAAAATTATGGAAAAACCTGAGCCCAGATTAAACATGAATGTAAAAACAACTAAAGTACGCTAACACGACACGATCTCAATGACCGAATCTTTTAAAAACTCCATACCAAGTCAGGGTCCATAAGCATTATAAAAGAACAGCATAATTTTTTTTTACAATTAATTGTATGAGGTATTTAACAATATCATACCAATGCCAGTTATCCGAATATCTCCTGTGACTAAGCAATCAGGGGATCGAAACATTTCATTATTAAACCTAAATTCATGACTATGAGAAAATTCTCCTTATCAATGTTGGTGGTATTGGCATTGTCGCTTACTACTACCGCACAAATCATTAACGTGACTGGTGGTCCAGGGCGAGTCAATAACAGTACTGTTATTGAGGGATTGCCCTTCACCGCGACGGTAACAGGCCTAAACGGCACGCCCCAACGATGGACCGTTGGAATTGGAGACATCAACAATCAGTTGATCTTTAACACAAGCTCAACGACCATCACCAATGCCATTGTCGATCGGTCCATTTCTGGCAATACCGCAGTGATCTCTGTTGGCGCTACTAATGGAAGGGGAGTTGCCAGGTTCCTTACTGTGCAACAGCCTCCTTCTTGTAATTCAGATCTGTTATTTCTGCAGGCAACAGACTGTTCCTTGATTGCGGCCATACTTAATCCCGTACCTTCCGGAGCTACCGGATACTCCTGGTCAGTTTCTCCCTCCGTTCCATTTACAGTCAATGGCACTGGTACTTCCATCACCTTAAACAACACCAATTCATTCACCACCTATACGGTAAGTGTCACCATTACAGGCGGGGTATGTAATGGTGCTACAGTCACTAACCAGGTGCAGTGTACAGGCGGAGGATTCCTGGACAGAAGCGTATCTCCTTCGGGAATTGGAGAGATTAAAGTCTTCCCTAATCCAGTTTCTGGCAATGAGCTCAATCTGGAGTTTGGTCAATCATCGGAAAAATATCGAGTATTCATATTCTCCGAAACCGGTCAACCTGTTGAGGGCATCAGCGTAGAAAAACAAGGTAACGGAGCAAAATTAGGTGTAGGTAACCTATCACCTGGCACTTACTACCTAAGAACCATCGACGCAGACGGAAATTCAGAAACGCAACGTTTCAAAGTTGAGTAAAGTAGCCAATCTTAAAATTGAAAGCCGCCTCAACTTTGGGGCGGCTATTTTTTTATCAGGGATAGATAAGGCTGAAATCGTAAACTTCAATGAATATCCTCCCAAACTTCCGGACGTTCAAAGGCACCATAAGTGGTACAATCACTACAGAAACGATGTGTGAAATAGGCAAAATCTTCATCCTCCGGAATATTTGTAATCCGCCAATTGTCCCTACAACAGGGTAAGTTGATCAAAGAATCCAGCGAAGTAAAATCAAAGAAAGATTCAATTGTCCTGACAGTATCACCTCTTATGATGTCCACCACTTCCTGTTCGTAACGAACCCTGATGGGAAATTCCCAGTCGAGTGTACATGTACCAAACGGCGGGCAACCTAAGGGTCGTCTGATCGAATCTATCGGGCAAACCCAGTCAGGTGTTTGTATCCCATCTTTAAGAAAGTCTTCAGCATTGAGCGACATTCGAACTTCCGATACACCGGCCACTTCGAAGTAACCCAACACATCCAAAGCAGCTCCGGGACTTCCTGAAATATTTCCAGTTAGCCTACCTAATTGTCGATCTGACAGTGAGCCAGAACCCTCATTATTTTCTCTTAGGCGCTTGTAAAACTCAAAAGCCTTATTAGTGATGGTGTATTGACGTACTCCGATGCGATAAGCATAGGCCAATTCTGGTAGTGATTCACTAATGAACCGAATCGGTTGTTCCGCAATTCTATTGGCGCTGAGACTCTTGGTTGTTGCAATAATGGTGGTTGATTGACGAGCAGTTCGGTAGCACCTTTCCAGTGGCGCTTCTCGTTTGATCACCTCAAATGAATTCCCAAATCCCTGAAAATAATACTGAGACGGAAAGGGAACATCAATGGCATAACTTTCAAGGTATTCATACCTAAAGTTTAAGGGTTCAGCCCCTTCTCCATGTGCATCCAGAAAAATCTGCACACCATTCAAATCATTCGCATTATCGTCGTTGGGAATCACAAGGTATCTCGCATATATACTATCAATGGGTACGGCGATGGGCAATGTTTCAGTAGTAGAAAGGTATTCCTGACCATTTTCAAGAATGATCTCCAATTGATAACTATTGCCAGGAATTCCACTAAAAGAAGAATCTGTTACATAAACTCCAGGAACTGCCTCTCGCAGGGCAATCCGCTGATCTGAAGAAAGGTAGGCCACTGAAGCGCCACTGACCGTCCGAAACGTCGCACTGTCCAGGTTTTCAGCCAAGGTCAATTTCACAGTATGTGCCTTCTCTTCATTCGTGAGTGTTGCATCTACCACCAGCGCGGTAGCCTCTCCTAATACGTCAAAATCATAGGGAGTAACGCAACCGGTCAATAAGAAAAGCAAGTATCCGCCCCATTTCAAAAGGAACTTCTGAAGAAGGGCGGTATCAAGTAGTAAAATTCTCATTGGTCTTTAGTTACTTAATACAACAAAACGTTCCGGCCTTTCCCTCATTCTTTTGAAATGATAGATACGCATGCTGAGCTTAGTCATTTATTCTCGTAATGAAAATGCTAATTTTGCGCCACTATTTGAAAAGCTATGTCTAGAAGAAAGCAGAACAGATTTGTCAAGCGCGGAGAAACGATTGAGATTCTCATTCAAAACTATGCTTTCGGAGGTAAGGGCATTGGCAAGATGAGCAATGAGCAAGGGGAGTTCGTCATTTTCGTCCCCAATACCTTACCGGGACAACTCGTTAAAGCGCAGGTTCAGAAAATCAGCAAGACCTATGCAGAATGCAAACTCGTAGATGTCGTTAAGCCTTCTGAAGATGAAGTAGAAATACCCTATCAGGAAATTCCTGGCGCTCCGTACATCAAGCTACCCATTGAAAAGCAGCACGCCTATAAAAAGCAAAGTACGCTTGAGCTATTTCGCAGGATCGGTAAAATTGAGGATCCTGAATCGCTATTTGATGAATTGATCAGTTCACCCAACACCTTCCATTATCGCAACAAAATGGAATATGCCTTTTCAGCGATCGGCTATGACCATGAAAAGAAAACAGATGTCGATGAATTCACACTGGGATTCAAAAAGAGAGGCACCTGGTGGTGTGGCGATGACTTAAAAAAGGATTCTGGCTTATTTGATCAGGAAGTAGAAGACAAACTCAAGCTGATCAAAGACTTTTGTGAGTCGACTGGTCTCCCACCATGGCATGGACCAAAAAGAGAAGGTTTTTTCCGGTACTTTGTGGTGCGAAAATCTCTAAAAACCAATCAGGTTTTATTCAATCTGGTCACTACTTCAGAGAAGCTTGCTGAATTTGACTTACAAAAGTTCACAGACTTTCTTGTTGCTGAATTTGGGGAGCGATTAGCAGGCTTGCTACACACGACCAATGACGAGACCGGTGATCGGACCATCGCGACGACCGGAAAAATCTCACTGATCTATGGCGAAGACAAGATTGTCGAGGAATTGCTCGGGCTGAATTTCGAGATCAGTATGAAGAGCTTTTTCCAGACTAATCCTGCCTCAGCAGAAAAGCTTTATTCGAAAGTAATCGAGTATGCC
The DNA here is from genome assembly GCA_033344775.1 of Cytophagales bacterium. NCBI lineage: Bacteria > Pseudomonadati > Bacteroidota > Cytophagia > Cytophagales > Cytophagales bacterium. The sequence continues at coordinate 1,042,343 of JAWPMT010000005.1, forward strand.
TTTGAGAAGAAAGAAACGATTGACAACAACATCGTATTGGACCTATTCTGCGGAACCGGCACCATCGGACAGATCCTCGCTTCCCGAAGCGAAAAAGCACAAATTGTAGGGGTAGATATCGTGGAATCAGCCATTGAAAATGCCAAAGAAAATGCCGATCGTAATGGCATTGAAGGTGTGAAATTTTACGCTGCTGATGTGGGCAAATTCCTATACGAGCATCCCGAATATCAAGGTAAGATACGCACCCTTATCCTCGATCCCTCCCGTGCTGGCGTAGCCCCAAAGACCATGAAAAAGATCATCGGCCTCAACGCCGAGCGCATGGTCTACGTCTCCTGCAACCCTGCCACCCAGGCCAGAGATATAGAGCAATTGGCTTTAGCTGGATATGAATTGAAGAAATTCAGCCTTGTTGATCAGTTTCCCCATACCAGTCATGTAGAGAGTGTGGTTTTGTTGGATTTGAAAACGTAGATAGGAAATTTTCCGGAAAAACTGGAAAATCTCTATATACCCATTTCCTATTGTTTACTTTCAAGTCTATTCCAGGTCTTTCTTATTCATTCCATTCTAATTGAGTCAGTTCTACCTGACCTCAAAAAAAGGTTCAGGAAGACCCAATTGAAGGAGACAACTATTTTTAGTCAAAGGGGAGGTCCTACACTTTGTTGTTTCGGGTATTTCTTGCCCAATGCCTTTAACTTTTCCGTATTAATATCTCCTGCCTTTCTTAGCTCGTGCAATTCTTTGAACATGTCCTCGATGTTTAAGGCGGGGCTCAAAAAGTATCGAATACGTGCTTTCTCCAGACCTACATTTTTCCAGGTATGAGGAGTACCTTTTGGTACTAGTGCCACATCACCTGGTTTCAGGTGATGTATCGCACCATCAGTTTCCAAATCGAAAGAGCCCTCAATTACTATGAAGGTTTCATCTTGCAAATGATGAATGTGACGACCTGGCCCCACTCCCGGATCCACTAAATCCTCAAACATGGCAAAAGAATTATTGGTATCTTCTGCTCTCAAAAGTATCCTCACTTGAATTCCTTCATTGATCGTAAGCGCAGATATGTTCTGATAACTGATATGCAAGGGTTCCATTTTCTAAAGACTTGTTCTAATGAAAATTCCGAAGTTTTCTGCAAAAATCTTCTCTGGACCAAAGTAATCCAGGTTGGTCGCGAAACCGAAGTTGTAATCCTTGATACCTATCCCCAATCGTAGTTGTAAATAGCTCCTCTGATGCGCATCAGAATTCAGATTGTGGTTATAAAGTCCTTGCACCCTACTGTATAGCCTTAGGTCTTCTTTCAGCTCAGGATGATATTCAATCAAAGAGAAAACTGCTATGTTTCTATCGCTGGTGAAGATGTAATCCGGAGTAAAGACCATTACCAACTTTGGAGATGCATACACATATCGAATGCCAAGTGTAGGAGAGAGTCCAGTAACTTTATTCGCATTTAAGCCCCCAGTTATCCCGATTCCTTTGTATAACTCATAGGCTACCTGAGAGGTATTAATGATATCAATGGCACCAACATCATTTTCATAATTAGTGTCTAATGCAGTGACTGAAAAGAAGGACAACTTTTCACTCTTTGGTAAGGAACGATTGATGATCGTTTGCATACCGTAGCGGTTGTTACCGAGAATTAGTTCTAATAAAATTGGGGGTTCTCTCTTTTCCTGAGCTACTGCTGTCCATGCTATTAGAACGAGTCCAATGATTAACGTATTTCTTAGATTCATTTCCAATTGATTTTAGACATGATGTGTTGTGACATAGGCACGAAGATGAGTCCGCACAAATAGGCAATAGGGATCATGATTAACAGGTTTGTTAACCATGCAATAATCCAACCCTCGAAAAAGCCGGAGCTTATCACCATGCCAATGAAAGACATGACCATACTAAATGGAATGGCCAATGCGAGGTTCATCAGAATAGGTTTATACTTCTTGTTGAGTGTCATATTTTCTTGCTGGATAAATTGATTCAGAGCTTCTTGCCTCTAATTAGATCGCTATAGATCGAATTGATTTTTTCAAGGCTGTTGCGAAGTGCCGTTTCCGAGGTGTGTACAGAACTTCGTCCAAGAATCAGATTGTGTTCAAATTTTTTAGCAGATCCTAGAATAAGACTCACTCCAGAGTTGGTTTCAAATCGTACTGGACTGGTGCCTTGTTCGAAAACTATTAATTCTCCTTCTTTCACTTCGATATCACCTATTAGTTTTCCTTCAAATACCTGAACCCATAAAACATCATGATTTGCTGGTGGCGTGTATGTCCAATCCTTCAGTGGAGCGATAGCTACCTCCAGATAATTCATCTCATTTGGAGGGGGAATTTTGGATTTCATTCCGTTATACTCACCCAGGAGAACTGTGACATTTTCATCATTTTCAAAGTCTTCCTTTTTCAGAAAAAGGCTCTTCGAATCTTCTTCTTCCAACTCTGGGGGTAAGGAGATCCACAGTTGAAATCCTTTAATCCGAGTCCCAACTTCCGGACTTCCTGTATGCCACGCACCGGAGCCAGCCTGAAGGTACTCCACATCCCTGGGCCCAAAGCTCACCTTGTGGCCTGTGCTTTCTTCAATGTGACTCCCACCCTCGATATGATAGGTGAAGGTCGCAATCCCTGAATGCGGATGCCATCCAAATCCAGCCCCCTCCGGGGCTACCCCGTCAATGAAATCAAGAAAGACAAAGGGCTTGGTTATTTCTCCAACATCGGAAGGACTTATCATTCGGTTAATAAATCCATGTCTTTTACCCGTGGTTCGGTGAATGATGTTCCTGTTCATTCCATTACTTCTTTTATACGATGGAGTTCTTCATCGAATTTGTTCATCTCAGTACCAAATGACTCCAAAAGGCCCTGATCAACAATTCCATCTTTGGGGTTAAAATTCTTATGATAAGCTGGTAATGAGTACACTCCACTTACCCTGGCTCCCAGATAAGGGAAGCTCTCTTTTGCTATTTTCAGTACACTTTTACCTCCTGATGGTCCTGGCGAGGTAGCCAACAAAAGGGTAGGCTTGTTGCCCCAGATGTTACGATCGAGTCTGGAAAGCCAGTCCAGAATATTCTTAAATACTGCTGTGTAATTGCCATTATGTTCCGCTAATGAGATCACAAAACCACTGGCTGACTCCAGCATTTCTCTTAAATCGTGAACCGATTCAGGTATTCCTTGCTCTTTCTCCAGGTCAGCACTATAAATGGGCATTTCATACTCATTTAAGTCAATGAGCTCTACATTGTCTATTCCTGTTTTGCTTGCTGCCCAGTAAGCAAACTGTCTATTTATTGAGTTTCTACTATTGCTGCCACCAAGTGCTACTATTCGATTCATACCCATAGTTTTTTTTGACACAATATTCCCCCATCGCACTACAGGATACCTATAAGGTACCTTAAGAAAGATGTCATTTATTGTGAACATTAATTTTTAATGTAATAACCTGGATAGTATCTGACCGGAGACCAATCAGGTATTGGTTCCGGGATGATTGGGGCCAGCATTTCAAACTCTCCAACACCATATACTACTCTTCCTCCAAGAATTGTTAGGACAGATGAAATGGTACTAATCTGATCCTCAGATACTTTGAAATAATCCTTATCAAGCAGCACAAAGTCTGCCAAATGACCGGGCGCAATTCTACCTTTTTCGTCCTCGTCATACTGAAACCAGGCACTTCCCAGAGTATAAAGTCTAAGCGCTTCTTCCCTGGTCAATCTATTGTCTTCGGCCAGCACTACCGTACCCGAAACTGCTTTTCCTGTTACCGCCCATGACATTGCGATCCAGGGGTTAAAACTGGATACTCTCAATCCATCTGTACCGAGTGTTAAAGGAATCTCACTTTCTATCAGTTTTCTAAACGGTGGGGTTTGCAATGCTTTTTCTCTCCCGTAGGTTTTGATAAAGCCATCCCCATGCCATGCCATTTTGTTTTGCAAAGTAATTCCAGCTCCCAGTTTTTGAATACGCGCTATATTATTGGTTGAAATCATTTCAGCGTGCTCAATTCCCCAGCGCAGGCCATCAAAGGGTAGTTCTTTATTCAGCGCTTCAAGAGCATCTAACATTACCGTTAGGTTTTCATCGTAAGTAACATGAATTCTGAATGGAATTCTTCGTTTCACCAATTCACTTACATCCTGGCTAATAACTTCTTTAATGAGTTCCGGGTCAAGGATATGAGGGGGCCTATCAAAGTTTTCGTAATCAAGCATCTCTACTCGAATGGCCTCCCCGACACCCTCGTATTCATATCCGTGTTCAAGGTAGGGATGAAGATTTTGTCCTGGGCTAATGGGGTCGAGTTTGGTAATGCTGTGAATTTCTTCTTCAATTTCTCCCATTTCTGTATATCCATCCCCAATATCGGTGAATGAGTACCTTAAGTTCAATTTGTCTTCGGTAATCACCTTCTTCATAATTCCATATTCCTGGGGATAGCTCACTCCTCCTGCATCGATGACAGAGGTCAACCCCAAGCGGTTAAACTCTTTGGTAAGTTGCAGTAATGAGTTCTCTTGCTCTTCGGGAGTAGGTTGTGGGACGATGGTCTCAATAACCCAGAACATGATGGAACCGGGATCTCCATAAAGCAATCCTGTCAATCTTCCTTCTTTGTCTCTTTCAAATCGGGTAAAAGGAGGAAGCCAAAAGTCTTCTTTATCCACGCCTATGATTTCTAGCGCCTTCTCATTGAGGAATGCAACATTATAGGAGTATTGAACAATGAACGGTCTATTTGGTACAGCCTCGTTGAGCTCCTCCATTGTGGGTAACCGATTTTCCTCAAACTGATAAGGAGACCAACCACCTACTACTTTGACCCAATGGCCCTCAGGGGTTCGTTTGGCCTGGTCACTTAAAATTTGCAAGGCTAGTTTGAGGTTGGGAACTCCGTCCCAACGCACGGCGTAATTATACCTAAGTCCGGCCTTGTGAAAATGAATATGAGCATCATTTAAGCCTGGGATAAGGCGGTTTCCACGAGCATCAATCAGTTTGGTTTCAGTACCTTTTAGCTCAAGAATTTCGTCATTTGTACCTACTGCATAAATCCTTCCTCCTTTGACAGCTAATGCTGAAGCAGAAGGTTGGGCTGGATTCTGAGTAGTGATGTGTGCATTGTATACGACCATGTCAGCGCCGGTGGAAGTTGTGACTTGAGCATATGAGGCTATTGAGGTGGTTGCCGAAGAAATTATTGCAATAACAAAAACAAAACACCAATATGACCACCTATTTTCTTTGGTCTTACAGGCTACTTCTTGCCAAGGAATTCTTCTTATTAAAATAATAGCCGAGTGATATCTATTCATGGTAACAGGGTTTTGAGTGAGATTTGCTCAAAAGTCCATGAATGAGTGATGGAGTACTCTTAAGGTATCTTAAGAAATCCTTGAAGCTATTTATTTGCCAACTAAGTTCTTTCTTACGGTGCTTAGAAACTCAGGTGTTACCCCTAAATATGAGGCGATCTGAACATTTGAAACCCTATTGAAGAGATCAGGATACATCTTGATGAAATTAAGATACCTTTCTTCCGCTGTATAACTTATGTTCCTTATGATTCTATATTGAAGGCTGACGATCGCATTCTCCGCGAGGGTCTTGAATACTTGATTAAATCGAGGAAATCTTTCAAATAGCTCCAGTTGATCTTTCTTTTTGATTTGTAGGATGGTCGATTTTTCCAGGGCTTTAATGTATACTCTCGAGGGTGTCTCTTTTTGGAAGCTGTGAATATCTCCGATCCACCAATTCTCTATTCCAAATTGAACAATGTGCTCTTTTGCATCGCTATCATGGCAATACATCTTAAAGCAACCTTCGACAATAAATGTACTGTATTTGCAAATCTCACCTGCTTTGAGAAGAAATTCCCTCTTATCTACTTTCCTCTCTTTGTAGACTCGTTCTATAAAGGATATTTCTTCTTCAGTTAGTGTAATGAACTTACTGAAATATTCAATTAGTGCTGTGGACATGTCTAAATTTAGGAATTTAAGGTACTAACAGCAGTATATTTTTCGTCAGAATGATAGCGCTTTATTTATTTCGGTCATGTTTAACATACACCGTGCAATTAGCCACTCACCTTCAATCTTTTCAAAAATGAAAAGGGCTCTCTTGGCCAGGATGGAGGTTGTTCCTGTTTGTAGTAGAATGGTTTTTACCATTGAATTGGCCAAAGCGAAGGCAAAAAGATCTTCAATTTCAATTTCTTCAATACTTAAATCAACCGTTATTTTCTCTTTGGAGAATATTGAGTTATATGATTCCAGAATCCTTTCAGGTCCAAAAGCGGTTGGAGATCCAGAGGGCATGAATATTCCTTCTTTGGTATAAAGACTTTGAGCCAAATCGGCATCCGAAGTATTAAGTGATTTCTGGTATTCACTGAGTAGCTCCACGATTTTTTGTTTTTCAAATCTTTCTCCCATTTTAGGTCAAATTTGAAAATACAGTGGATGAAAAACCTATAATGTAGCTTAAGAAAGGTTTAACCCAGAAGCAATAATCTTCCGTCTCATTTTATTCTGGTTTTGTGAGACGTCTTAATTACCACATACGAGTCATGTGGAGAGTATGGTTTTGTTGGAGCTAAAGAAGTGACCTTCTAATCGCATAATTACTAGTTATAACTTGTCGCAATTCAATTTCTCCGAAATGTATTCTCATTCAGGGATATGTTTAGTGAGAGCTCATGTTTAGACTTCTAAATTTGTTCCATGTCTAAATCGATTCATATTAGTTCGATTCGAGAGATGTTTGACAAGCTGAACCTTGGACAGCCATCAAATCCTTTAATCTCTATCATACGGGAATGGCCTGCGGTAGACTTTCAGGTGAATGAAGTTTCGTTTACTAGTGATCTGTTCTATATTCAATTAAAAGGAGATGTGAGCGGTGAATTTCTCTATGGAAGAAGTACTTACGATTATCAAGAAGGTACACTCCTCTTCATGGGCCCTAGACAGATGGCCACCTTCAATCGCGGCAATGAAGCAGTTAAGACCTCCGGTTGGACATTGTTGTTCCATCCAGATTTGATTCGAAAATCACCTTTAGGAAGGGTGATTAATAATTTTTCCTACTTCAACTACAATATCAATGAGGCCTTACATGTATCCGAGAAAGAGCGAAAGTTCATTAATACAGTTGTTGAAAGTTTAGAAAGTGAAATCCTTCAAAACACCGACAAGCATTCTCAAGGTCTTATCGTGAATCTTTTAGAAACGATTCTGAATTATAGTAATCGCTTTTACGATCGTCAATTTTATAATCGCAGCAACCTCAATAAAGATCATGTTACACGCTTCAAAGTTTTCCTAAACGAGCATTTTTCTGATCAGTCTACAAGAAAAAAAATCCCAACACTCACCGAGTGTGGAGAGGCTCTCCAAATGTCAGGCCCGTATTTAAGCGATCTTCTAAGAGTAGAGACTGGAAAGAGTGCGAAAGAGCACATATATGATCATCTAATCGGCGAGGCAAAAACCTCCTTAGCTTTTTCAACCAAAACCATAAGCGAGATCGCTTATGATCTTGGGTTTGAATACCCACAGCATTTCAGTAAGCTTTTTAAGTTAAAAACAGGAATGACACCCACAAAATACAGAAATCTCAATTGACCTATGCAAAAGAAAAAGCTTATTAAAAGGAAGTGGTTTAAAATCACTTCTATTTCTTTCGGAGCGATCTTCCTGGCATTAGTAGCCGCAGACATATACGTAAGAAACATGCTAGTGCCAGACTGTGATAGCGGGGAAGCGCAAATAAAATGTCCTTTCCTAGCGATTTCAAAGCCATCGATGGAAAGTAGAGAAGCATTTGTAAATGATGTGGAGAAGTTCGGTATGGATCGGACTATGGCACAATTGGTGGCAATTCAAGTAGGCTGGCAACAGAATGGTCTATGGTCTGTAATTAAAGGAGAGGCCCCCAATATTTACAAATTGGATCAAGTGCATGGCGTTACCCATTGCGACTTATTTTCTAAATACTTACCCGAACTGGAACAACTAGCCAAAGGCTTGGAAACAGAAGGGCAGATTACACTTCAAGATATCGTGGATATGAAAAAATGGGTAGCTAAGCAGGAAAATGTGGAGCCGAATGAGCCCAGCAAACTTGAGTGTGCATTGGTTTTTGTCAAAGCAGGTGGGAATCTGAAAACCCAAAAAGTATATACGGAAGACGTTTTTACATTCCTACAAGGAATACGTCCAAAAAGAGACGCACCAATAAGTCTTGACTTAATGAATGAAGCAAGAGCATTGGCCAACTGGGATGATTGAAAGAAATAATATCATACCTATGAAGACGATAGCAATTACTGGTGCCAGCTCTGGTATTGGAAAAGAGGCAGCTAAGCTTTTCGTGACTCATGGATGGAGAGTTGCTGCTACAATGAGAAAACCTGGTAGCGAAAAGGAATTATCTGAGTTAGAAGGTGTTAAGCTTTACGAACTTGATGTTACTGATACTTTATCCATACAACAATGCGCTAAGAGCATTTTAAAAGATCATCAAGGGATCGATATTGTCCTAAATAATGCTGGCTATGGCTTAGTAGGGCCATTTGAGGCCGCTACTCCGGAGCAAATTCAACGTCAGTTCAATACCAATGTATTCGGTTTGATGGAGGTGTCCAGGGCATTTCTCCCATATTTCCGCTCCAAAAGAGCTGGCATGTTGATTAATGTATCTTCATTAGGGGGACTTATTACTTACCCCTTTACCAGTTTATATCATAGCAGCAAATGGGCAGTTGAAGGATTCTCAGAATCACTTTCCTTCGAATTGGGTGAACTAGGTATTCAAGTAAAATTAATTGAACCAGGAGCAGTCTCAACAGATTTCAGTGGTCGTTCCATGGATTTTGCAATGCCTAATGATTTACCTGATTATGGACCTCCAGTCCAAAAATTTCTGGATGCCCAAAAGAATTCGGATAGGGTTCCAGCCACACCAGAAGAAATCGCCCAAGGAATCTATGAAGCAGCTACCGATGGGAAGCAGCAGTTGAGGTATTTGTTAGGAGATGCACCTCATACTATAAAAGTGAGAAAAGAAGCAGGTGATGATGAGTTTATTGCTGCAATGAAAGCACGAATATTTGATACACCATAAATCTTAACCCTTAACCCAGACACTTTAGATATGAAAAAATCCATTACAGTAAGACGATTTCTATTAGTTTCATTAATCATTTTCTCCGCGTCCTGTGCAAAAGTGAGCCATGCTCAATCTGATGATCATCCGAACCTCAAAGCAGCCAAGTTGATGATTGCAGCGACTGAAAATAAGGATATTGAAACCTTGATGAGCTTTTTTACGGAGGACGCCATATTTGCTCAACCATTTAACCCTCAGGGGGTGGACTATGCCTATTCAAGCAAAGAAGCTATACGGGCTGGCTTTGAGGGAATTTTTAAATTGATAGATACAATGAGCTATAAAAACAAGGCATTCACTCCTTCTAACGATGGAAGTGTTGTGTTCTTTGAAGCACAGGGGGATATGCAATTGTCAGGCTCAGGAAAAGATTATGACAACATGTATGTTTTTCGTGTCGATTTTGATAAAAATGGAAAAGTCACAAAGCTCACTGAATATATGAATTCGCTTTATTTAGCTAAAACCTTTAATGTGTTGAAATCAGGCGAATGAGACTGCATTATTCTGTTTTAAGGTCTTTTTAATAAGAAAACTAATACCTCAAGTTTTGATCAGAAGCCAATAAACTTCTGGTTAGCCATATTTACTAATAGATGAGAAGTTTCTAATCTTTTTGAGCTACTTTTTAGAAGTTGGGAATGATTTCTCAACATTTTCCCAACTTATCTGGGAAAAAACTGAGAACCGAACATGCGCTTGTCCGTTTTTTGTCCAAACAAACACCTTAAAGCTTTAAAATCAGCTCATACATTCAATGAAGGGCCATTTTATGCCTTACAAACATCTCATGTAGAGAGTGTGGTTTTGTTGGAGCGGGGGTAGAACAACTTTTATTGGTTTAAAACAAAAAAAGCTGCCTCTTTACGAGACAGCTTCCATTTTAACTTCTTTTGGTTCGGCGCATCAACCTGTTTACAATGCCAATTTGTCACCTACCTATTCATCGACTAGAAAGTTCTTCCTTCAACTTCATTCGGTTGATTTTTCCATTAGGTAACTTGGGGAATTCGGTTAAACAGATGGCAACATCGGGTACGTAATCTCTATTCATCAATTTGAAACAAGCCTTTCTCACATCCAGATCAACATTTTCTCCATCTTTCATCTGATAAAAAAGTACGAGTTCTCTCCCTCTGATTGAGTTCCTGTCTCCTGCGATGACTATTGATTTTTGCACTGCTTCGATTCCATGCTCAACTTTACGTTCGATTTCATTGAATGAGATCAGTTTGCCATTTCTATTTACGGTATTATCATATCTATCCAACAAAAGAAATCTATTCGACCCCTTTCGAGCACAAACATCATTTGAGGGGAACCACCCATCCTTGCTCGGCGATTTGGACTCAATCTGAATTGGCATGCCTAGTGAATCCATGTAAGTATCAAAGCTGTAGGGATGTTTTATTTCTAACAGGAATTTATCTTCATCAAGTGGCTTCCATTGAGGTTCGACTGTGTCAAGAAAACTTAAGTAACCATCGTGCTTCAATGCCGGCTCATCAGTTACAATTGACGTTGCAATGACTCCCAATTCGGTACTGCCATAGAGGTTGATTAACATACCAAATTTTTCTTCATACGCTACCCATCGAGACTTGTCTGTTTTATCTCCTGCAACGATTGATAATTTATATTTTTGAGCAGCCCCGGAGAGTTCAGTCAGCATATTAATCATAGAAGGTGCCTGAAATACAATTGTCGGCTCAAAAGCTCTACTATATTCAGTATACTTTATGATGTTATAGTTTCCCAGCATGTGAATGGAAGCACCAGCGATAAGACTTGGCAGTAATGCCGCCCCCAGACCGTACATATGATAGCAGGGCACACTAATGAAAACATTATCCTGGTTCAAAATATTGATTCGACTCAGTACATGTTTAGAATTGTATAAAAAGTTCGTTTTTGAGAACAAAACGAACTTAGATGAACCCGTACTTCCTGAAGTTTCTACTATTACACATTGGTTCTGTTTGAGTGGATAATCCTTGATATTTAGTTCGCTAAGTTGAACGACATCATTCAGCGACCAATCCGATTCCTTCAATCTCTTTTGGTCAATCGCTATAGAATGACTGCAAAACGTGGGGCTTTCTTCTTTTCCAGATATAAAAACATTTACGTTTTTAGAAAGTAAGTACATCAGCACTAGCACATCTACCGGGCTATTTTGGAAATAAAGACGGAAACAAGCATTAGAAGGAATGTCTCTTAAATCAACTAACCCATCAAGTTCCTCAAAATAGTTGCCTAACTGACTGTATCTGATGGTAATAAACTCATTTTTAATACAATTATCATTATGACGCCACTGTCCTTGTAATTCGTGTATCAAATTCATATTAACATCTGGTTAGCGACTCTTTATTGAATATCTCCTTGAATAAGCCAATGTATCTTTTACCATTCCATAGCTTGTATCTCTTATGATAAAATAAGTTGGAATGCGTGTTTAATATCTGCTGTAACCTGTTGTCTTTTAGCCTTTCAATGTATAGGTCACTCTTGGACAAATCATAGTTGAATATCTGACCAATAGGAACAACGCCAGATTCTACATGCCTGGCTTCAACCTCATCCAACTCTGCCAGCACCAAAGAACTAATTGAATACAAAACAGGCCCCTTGTCATCGCTAAAATATAATTCCGAAGCCCGCAACATACATTCCTGTTGATGATCATCTATGTATTTTTTTCTAAATGCCACCCGACATAATAAAACCTGACTAGCCGCCCGTTCCAGTATTTGGGTGGTTGACTTGTGGTCATCAAGTATGCTATTAATAAGATTAGGCATTAGTACAGCGTAGTTCTAACTTGATTTTCGACACAATAATTTCGACGGAAGGCCCAACAACTTTTCCGTCTTTTGAAGGTCATCAATAAAATAATGATCCATATAATCCCTAACAGCATCTGAGACAATGCCTTTTTTGTTACCCATATGATGATGCCCCATTTTGTATCTCATTTTCTGACTTATTTCCTTCGGGGCCGTACGCAACTGAGTTATCACTTTATCTCGCAGCACTCTTGTAACATTCTTTGGATCTGTTTCAATAGTAACATCTTGTCGAACGTCCAGAAAAGCGAATATTTTCTTAAGTTCCTCTTTCGTATCACTGATCAAGTTGTCGAACAGAACAACATGAATATTCTCCCTTGGGAACAGATCAAGGTAGAATTCCAATTTTTCATAGTAAGAGCCAATCGAGGTATAGTTTAATCCAGACGGAAAATAGCACGAAGCCGGAAGGCACTCGTTTTTTCTTCGCTTAGACTCCAGTTGCAGTGCCTCTTCCAGGTTTGCCACACTTTCATTACCGGTTCTTAGATATAAGGAATGCAACGAAATGATCATTTCCGTAGGGTGACGCAGCAGTATAATCGATTTTGATTGAGCGTTGTACTCCTTAAGTTTTTTGGCAGCCGATCGAAAATACAAATACCAAACCGACCCTTCTCCAAAATACTTAGCATCACCAGCCTGATCGAAAATTTGCTCATACAACTGAATATTGTCAACCACAGACGGATGATCAAAGTATTCATGACAGAAAAAATTGGGCTCTTTTAAAACAGACGTGTAAATCTCCGGATGCTGTTTCAAATATCCGTAAAGTGAGGTGGTACCGGACCTTGGCATCCCCACTACGAAAAGGTTTGGCTTTCTCAAAATTTGCCTAATCAATACTTAGTGACGAATAGAAACCGTCTCCACCAAAACGACCCCCCGCAATCTTTAGCAGGATTTCGTTCTCCCCGGCCTGTAAATCGAACTCAATACTTTGACCGGAATTTTCTTCATTAGATAGAAAATCGTGCCACGCCATTTCAGACACTTTAAGCTTACCAATGTACTTTTTATTCACCCAGACGTGAATAGGATTGGTATTTGAAATGTTAAGTGTGGCTTTAGTGGCTTTTTCGCTTTGTACAGTTTTCAAAGCGTAGACGATCTTCTTGCCGCTCACGCGTTCTGTCATCTTCGAAAGGTTTACACAACCTCTGGCATCTGCATTTACAGTTTTCCATTCTATATTTTGAGACAGTGAGTCATCAAGCACAATACCTTCCTGTTTGTGAATAAAAGGTCCCCACATTTTCCAGGAAGAGATCATACGGTCCTTGTCTGGATATTGGGTATTTGGAATTGGATCTCCTTGATAACTCAATTGAGAAATGCGCTTAACAGAAATATCGTCTATCCAACATGGAGATCCGGTATCTCGCGGCTTAAAGCCCAAAGACCCTGTTGATTGAAAGAAATGCTCAAAAGTAAGCTGTGGCCTTTCCATATTTCCAACATAAAAATGGCAAACAGAATCGTAGACTTCAGCCTTAAATTTCCTCCACTCTCCAACCTTTACAATATCATCGGCGGGTACATTCGCCCAAAATTCCGGATATAATTTTTGAGTAGCGTTACCATCAAAGTGAGGGTTTGCGCGAACTCTATTTCCTGGTTCATAATCCGGTATCCTGGTCTTTAAATATTTATTTCTAACCTCTAAATGCTCTTCCTTTTCTCCACCATAAGGCCCAAACAAATGAACTGAACCAAAATCTGCTCTATGTGAGGATTCTTGGTAGTTATAAATAAGGCCCATATAGTGATGATGGTTTTCAGGAAATTTGACATATCCTTCTACAGAATATCGATTCCACTTATTCGAATTATCAATAATAGCGTAAACGCTAGCTTCTGCAGGATACAATGCAAGGACCTTACCTCTCTGATCATCGCCAGATTCCACCACTTGAATTTTTGTCTTATTTGTGATCTTCCACTTAGACAAACCTGTCTCGAAATCCTCGTTAAATAAGTCGCTGCTATTTCCTCCATTCTTAAAACCTGAATACACGATAAAAGTGATAAACAAAAAATAAATGGTAATTCTACTATTGATTTTCATGGTCATTAAATTTCAGAATCATCTAAAGCCACATAAAAGCCATCTCCAGAATATCTTCCTCCGTTAGCTCTTATGATAAGACTATTTTTGCCTTGTTCTAAATTAATTTTAAGTGTATCTCGTTCCCTGGATGGATTAGTGATAAAATCTGGATATAAAAACACGCCTGTCCTCTTTGACCTGATGGAACCAACTTCTTCACCATTGAGCCAAATGTTTAGTCCAATCACAGAGTGAATCAATAAATTAGCCTCCTTCGGTTCGTCAGCGTCAATGTCTGTTTGAAAATAGGCAAGTCTTTTACCACCCTTGAATTCGGTAATTCGATCAGCTACGACGCACCCTCTGTTATCGGTATCAATCTGCTTCCAGTCGTTTTGCGCTGATGAATTTAGTACCATCGAATCCATGTCATGATGAAAAGGTCCGAGGTAACTCCATTTGTTAATGCATAATTCTCGATTTGATTGGATGTCCGACTTGAACCCAAGCTGCGGTTTTAGCGGCACATCTCTATTCACTACTACATTATCCAACCAAAATTGGCTACCGCTATATCTCGGCTTGAACCCAGCCTTTCCGGAAGAATACTCAAAGGCGTCAAAGGTCATTTTGGGGGTCTCCATATCATCAACAAAAAGTTGACATACTGAACCTGAAACGATTGCCTTTAATCGGTGCCATTCGCCGGACCTTACGACATCACCTTCCCTTATGTAAGAATAAAAGTCGGGATATAAAGAACGACTTGCCTTAAAGTCCCTATGAGGATTTGCCCAGATGACATTGCCCTGCTTACTTGGTTCAATAGGTTCTTGATTGGTTAGGTAACTACGATAGGCCGGCAACAAAGAATCAATTGGCTGGCTATAGGTGCCAAAAACATAAACACTCCCAAAATCTGCTCGATACAAATTTTGAACATAGTTGTATATGAATCCCAAGTATACATGATGATTGACGGGAAACATGAAATCAGCTTCTAGACTATAATTTTCCCATTTTTCCGAACCTTCAATCAATGCAAATGCTCCGGCTCCGTTGGGATGAAATTCCAATACATTCTTGTATTCCGGATCTCCAGAATCAACAATTCTGACTTTATGAGGACTGGTTACTTCCCAGTTTTCAATTCCTGCTTCAAAATCATCTGTGAAAAGAACAGAGTCGTCTTTAGCACAGGAGATTAGCATAATGAGGCATAGACACAATGCTACATTCCTATTCATGTGTGTAGGTTAAGTAATAGACAATATTTGATTAAAGATTCAATGCCATTTAGTTAAGAGAAATACATCGTCATTGCGAGTTGGCGATCGGACCGCCGAGTGGCAATCTCAAATGTCTTTTCGAAGCGCAGATGTAGAACAGACTGCTGCTTCGGTGTTGACCGACCAGGCGGTCCGATCAATTCCTTCGCAGTGACCGGGTCGCGAAAACCGGGTCGCGTCAGACCGAGTCGCGCAGACGAGTCTTAACTAAAGGGTATTGATTAAAGATTAAGCTCTGACAGCTTTTTCAGGGTTGGTATTGGAAACTTTGTTTACATAAAGGCTCACCACGATTACTACCATAGCCAATAAAAAGAAAGTAGGTATGTACATCAAAATCCAGGGGAAGTCAATTCTAAATGCATATGTTTCCAGCCAATTTCTAACAAAAAAATAAGACCCAGGTATCGCAATTAAAATAGACGCTAGCACCAATTTCAAATATCTTCTAACATAGGCCAGAATCAATAAGCTAAGTGTGGACCCCAATATTTTCCTTAAACCAATTTCATTTCTTCGATTTATCATATCTGTAAATAATATTCCAGAAATGCCAAGGAAAGTCATTACGATGAATATGATAGAAAGTGAGAAAATTAAGTATTTGAGTAAAAATTCGTTGGAATACTGCAAAGCATATTGGTCCGATAACACCCTATATTCAAACGGGAAATTAGGTAACAGTCTGTTCCAAATAGACGCTATTTCTCCCACTAAATATTCAAAATCTGCTTCATTATACTTAAAAGAAAGATTCTGCTGAGGTGTTTTTGAAAGCATAAAGGCGGTTGGTATGAAATCTACTTTGACAGACTGTTGATGATAGTTCTCAATAACAGCGATTATCTCTATTTCATCATTTTTTACCAGCAAACGACGACCCACTGCTGCTTCCGGGCTCGCAAAGTTTAGAAGTTCAACTCCTCTTTCATTCAGTACTATTTTTTTTGAAGTTGCCAGGTTCAGATTCGGTAAAACCTCTCCGGCAATAACCTTGTGGTTGTAATTGAAAATATAATTTTGATCTATATCCAAAGTAGACAGATATTGTTGTTTACTTTCATCTTCTCCACTTTTTCTGTACCTACGACGGTTAGGTATATCTTCACCGGGTAATCGAGAAGAATAGGCCAAATGACTAATACCTGGTTGGCTTTTCAATTTATCGAAAAATGTGTTGTAGCGTCGATTGAACGATGAATCTGAACGAGAAGTTTGTGGGGGTTTATTAATGACCAGGGTATTTTCAATATCTATACCAAGATCCCTTTCAGAGGAGTAGGTAATTTGCTGATTAACAGAGATCGCATAGATCAAAAGGTAAAATGTGGCTGCAAACTGAAAGACGAGAAATATATTTTTGAGTGGTTTAATTTTCCTTTCATTCACCATATTTCCTCGTCCTTTCAGAAAAAGAGCAGGCTTGATCGACTGTACAATCCCAGTAAGAAATAAAGCTGGGAAAATGGAAAAAACTAGGACAATAAGGAATGCTGCAATAAAAAACTCCGCTGTAAAGTAAATTTCGGAACCCAATACATTGTTTATTGGGGCTCTTAAAAGAAGAAACAATAGAACTGAAAATGCGACGATCGGTAAAACAATCATCGTATTCTCGAATATAATCTGCCTGGCAAGCAATGATCTATTTGCTCCCAGTGATTTTCTTACTACTACTTCTTTGACTCTGCCTAATATTTGTGATGCCTGGATATTGAGAAAATTGATAAATGTGATAATCAGGATCAGAATCACGACCCCAAACATGTTTCGTACGGTATCACCGTCTCCATTTTTACCGAATTCATACAGTAGATCAGAGTACAAGTACATGTCTTCAATTGGCTGAAGAGAATACTTATAAACCATGTTTCTTTTTTCGAAGGTAGCTGACAAGTACTTTAGAGCAGTATCATTTATTTTTCTCTCTACCTCACTTTTAACAGCAGTCTCATTTACTTTGACATATGTATGCGTGAAATGTGGCCACCAATTATTCCTAAGGCGCATTTGATCAAGCTGATTCTCAAAACTTGCTACCGCACTAAAGTTGAAATACGTATTTCCTGGTAAATCGTAAAAAATTCCTTTTACTTCATAATTTTTATTTGAAGAGAATTTATCGGAAACAACAATTACCTTGTTCATAGGGTCTTCATCACCAAAGATTCTTTTCGACATAGATTCCGAAAGAAATATGGTGTTCGGTTTCCCCAGGGCCGATGTATCTGATCCGTTCAAAAACTCGAATGAAAAAAGCTCAAACAAAGAAGCGTCAGAATAAATCATATTATCATCAAATATGACCTTGTCTTCATGTCTGATCGTTGCCTGGACGATCTTGCCTATATTTGAATAGTTGATTACTTCTGGAATTTCGTCCTGAATAGCCGGCCCTATCGGTGCTGGTGAGCATGCTACCGACAATGTAAGCGCGCCATTTTTATAGTTGTCAGCGATGACTCTATATACCTGAGATTTGTCTTTGTGAAAACGGTCAAAGCTCCTTTCATAAAAAGAATAATATAGCAAAAACAGGCTTGAGGTTAACCCTATTAATAAACCAGCTACATTTAGAAATGTAGTTAGTTGATTTTTCTTGATTTGCCTCAAGAATGTCATTAGGTAATTTTTTAAAATAACCATGCGTGCTTCTTTTTATTAAAATTATTAAACTTCGAGGGCAACCGATAAAATAGAATAAAACTTTTTCACTTATCTATTATAAGCCCGACAAGCGGTTTCTTTCTGGTAGTTTTTCTTTTGAAGTTTTTGTGAAAAATTTTAGAACCTCTTCAAAAGAAATTCACATATATGATCACTCAATTCTGCCTGGGACCACCTTGGTGTGAACGTATGGTCCACACCTTTAAAAACCTGAAAAGAGTAGTTAATCTCGCCATCAGATTTTAATTGAGAAAGCTCTTCATGTGAGGCTATTCGAAAAGTCTCATAGAACAGATCCCCTTCACAGAAAATGAGAAAACACTGTTTTAGCTTCATCACCTCAATCAATTTGTCGCTGTTTTTCTGCACCTCCTGGTGATTGGTATTACTAGATTGATTTCGTTTTGTTTGCTTAAATAGCTTTTTGTAAACGTCTGACTTACCAGAAATCAACCTGAGCCACTGCTGCTCACTTAATATTTTCTTTTCGTTAAATAAAATCTGCCTATTTTCTTTGGCTCTTTTGATTATACCTTTTGGAAGACCAGGGTCGAACACATTTGCATTAATAGGTATGATTCCTACGATTCGACTATCACTTAGTGCTGCCCTAAACGCCGTGGTACCTCCAGAACATAGCCCCAATAAGATGATTTTCTTGCCCCCCGTTTGCTTCTCAATTATCGATACCACATGCGCAATCTCAGCTACTATACTTTGATCATAATCCAGATTTTTGTCCAATTCATAATAGCCACTGTTAAAAAAATTGAACCTAAATGAGGCATATCCACATTGGGCAAATCCGCGAGATAGATTAACATATAATCTGTTCGGGCCTGTGGCATCGATAATCCCCGCGTTTATGAACAGTACAATTGGCTTTTCCGGACTAAATGCTTCCGGGGTGGTCAGTATCCCATTGCTGTGATATTTATCAATTGGAACTATAGTTGTCTGCATTTCTTTACGATTAGATAGAAGAAATCCATTTAATAATAGAAGAAAAGTCTTCTTCGGGAATTAATCTTTTGGCACCCTCGTCGCTTTTTCTCTCCCAAAAACGATTATTTCTGCTTTTCTGATAAGTTAAGTTGTCTTGATCCGTTTGAAGGACAAGATTTTCACCTCCGAGCTGGTAAATTTTCACATCATCCCTCGTTAAGGCATTGTCTATGTGCAGACGCTCAATTTCTTTGATAAGTGTATTGGGAAAGTAAGAATCTTTGAACTCCTCACCACCTTTTTGCACTCTTTTCTGAAATGCGAACCCACCATTAAACCACTTTTTGTGATTGGCTCTCGCTTCTTCAATGAAACCTGAACCATCTTCTACTGGCTCCCATAGAATCAATTTATCTACCCGTTCGAGGCGTCGGATATGCATCATTGACAAGAGCCCTCCAAATCGTAATCCTAGCAGGACAATTTTGTCGGGATTGCACTTCGTCTTGATTTCGTTTACTGCTGTTTCAATGTTACAAACCCAATCGTCGACAACAAAGTCTGATAGCTCACCTTCTGAATTACCAGTGCCTGCAAAGTCAAAATATATCGTTGGATACGCATGTTCTGATATCTTCTCAGCCAACTTCGAAACCGTAAACTTCGCTACAATACTCTCATTCCCAATAGATTGGCAAATGATTACTGCCACATTCTTTTTCGCGTTAAGGGGTTCATAGTAATCGTAGTATATTTCTTTGGACCGGGATAGACCAAAGAATGGTCTATTAACAACCCTTACTTTTGGTTCATTTAGCTGTCCTGAATCTATGAGTTCTGCCAGATGCTTAATCTTGGGGTTACTCATAAAGTCTATTAGTGAAAGACTTACCTGAAACTGATTTTCAATTCTTGCTACCAGCGACATGGCCTTCAATGAATTGCCCCCAAGTTCAAAAAAATCATGGTTGAGGCCTATGCCCTTGAGATTGAAAAACTCCTGGAATACCGTTACCAGAATTACCTCAGTCTCTGTTGTGGGTTGCTCGTAATTGTCCCCGTTAAGATATGCTTCGATATCTGGTTGAGAGAGGGTTTTTACATCGACTTTCCCATGTGTGGTGAGCGGTATTTCATCGAGATGAATGAAAATAGAAGGTATCATGTACTCAGGTAATGAGGCCATGAGATATTTACGAAGTTCACCATTAGGGAGCTCTTCCGGTGATGTGTAATAAGCAATCAGAATTTGCTCAACTTTAAGCCCTATTACTACCGCCTGTTTGATTTCCGTATGCTGGGTAAGCGCCTTTTCGACTTCACCTGGCTCAATGCGGTACCCTCTGATCTTCAATTGACTATCAGCCCGTCCTAGAAACTGAACATGACCGTTTTCTAACCATTTTGCTTTGTCACCAGTTCTATAGATCCTTTCCGTCAGATCAAAAGGAGAAGGCATAAACTTGGCATTCTCCCCATCGCTTGCGTTCAGATAACCTAAGGATAGTCCTGTACCTCCAATGTATAGTTCTCCCGCCATACCTATAGGGACAGGTTTCCGGTATTTATCCAGAATATAAATCTGTGTATTCAAGATCGGCCTGCCAACCGGTAGTTGACCTTCGTGGAAATCATAGTCGTTACACCTGCAAGAAGTCGAAAAAACTGTAGCTTCCGCCGGACCATAGGCGTTGATCACTGTTATACCGGGGAAGGTTTGATAGATATGATGCAATGTTCGGGCACTTACCGATTCAGCACCCATAATAATCTTGTTCAAACTGGTCTTCGTCTCTTGCGAGCTGACCTGTTCACATACACCCTCCAAAAGGGAGGGAGGAATACAACTCCACGTGATTCCATAGCTAGCAATCACCTTCGCGATAGTTGAAGGTGTGAACTCATCTGTGTCTGAAGTAATAAATAATTCAGCACCATTTAAAAGAGCAGTAAAAACCTCTAATACGTAGGCATCAAAAGAAACATTTGCAATGCATAGGCATACGTCTGAAGAATTGAATTGATCAGAATATGCGTTGTTCATTGACGTTACAGTATTAATCAACGACCGGTGCGAAATCTGTACCCCCTTCGGATTACCGGTAGTACCAGAAGTATAGATAAGATAGGCCAGCGTCTCGGCATTATCGAATTCTTCCGACAGAGCAAAAGGTTCATCGTACTTGACCGCCTCCTGGTAATGGTTGGTTTCAACACCTTGCACCTCAAACAAATTCACATCATCGGTCAGTATACACTTAGGCTTGCTGTCATTCAATAAGTATTGAATCCTTTGCTCTGGTAGGGACCTGCTCAAGGAAAGAAAGCCTGCTCTGAGCTTCAAAACGCCAACCATGGATACGATCAATTCAGGCGAGCGTCCAATAGAAAGCGCAACTATATCGCTATGGCCAACTCCCCGGCCCGATAAGTAATTGGCTACCTTCCCGGATAAGACAGACAATTCTCTGTAAGTAATACTTTTACCATGGGTGCTTACCGCAATGCCATCCGGATTTTTTACAGCGTGTAATTCTATGATGTCAGAGATGCTCTTTTGACCATCAATATTGAATGAAGAGGTCTGACTGAAGGAGGCAATCCGTTTAGCTTCTTTCTTATCAACTATCGAAAGGTCCTTAATCTCAGCTTTGGAATTAAGCGCTACGTTATGGATCAAATTCTCAAAGCAAGAGGCAAACCTTTTCATGGTCTGAGGTTTGAAGAGACTCTTCCTGTAAAAAATATTAAAGAGAAACTTCTGCTCTCTCTCATGTACCACTACTTCAAAGTCAAATTTCGGCGAAACTCCTTTTCGCTTCTTCCTTTCCAGGGTATACTGATCAAATTCTAAAGTAAGGCTATCAAGATTTTGAAGGATAAATAGCGTATCAAATAGTGGATTTCTACTAACCTCCTGATTGATACCCAGGTCATCTACGATGCGTTCAAAAGGGTATATTTGATTGTCAAATGAAGAAATACAAACATCACTAACTTCTTTCAGATAGGTCAAGAAAGGCTTGTCACCTACGGGCTGACTTCTCAACGCAAGGGTATTGGCAAACATCCCTACTATTCTTTGAGTTTCGGCTTGAACTCTCCCCGCATTCACAGTGCCAACAATTAGATCCTCTTGCCCGGTATATTTTGAAAGCAAAACTTTGTAGAGACTCAAAAGCAAAGTATATACAGTCACCTCGCTACTTCTGCATATCTCTTTGAGTGACGCTGATATTTCTGCAGACAGCTCGAAAGAAACGATATCTCCTTCAAGGTTTTGCTGAGCAGAACGTGTAAAGTCCATTGGAAACTCCAAAACGGGAATTTCACCAGAGAATACTTCTTGCCAATATTGCTTTTGCTTAACTAACCCGTCGCTTTTAAATAAATCTTGTTCCCAGGTGGTATAATCCTTAAACGCTACCTCTAGTTGTTCTAATTCCTGACCGTTATAGATTTTGTTTAATTCATCAATTAATATTCCATTTGAAAAACCATCTGAAATAATGTGGTGTATGTCCATGAGAAAGCAATGCTTCTCAGGGTTCAGGCGATGGAGTTGAAACCTAAACAAAGGACCCTGGGTCAGGTCAAAGGGTCTTTTGAATTTTTCAATTGTGTCTTCTAAGTGGTCCTCTTCTGTTTCATAGAAGTCAACACAATGCTCAGGAGTGTCCATTATCTTTTGAACCAGCTCCTCTCCATCCAAAACGAAATAGGTTCTCAAAGACTCATGCCGCTCCACCAGTCGTCTGACAGACTCCATTAATTTATCTGAATCTACTTCTCCATGAAAGAAGTAGCATGAAAACATGTTGTAAGTAGTACTCTCAACATTGAGCCTGTGCAGTGCAAAAAGACGCTTTTGATTGGAAGAGGCATGATAAATTTTTCTACCTGCATCTGGTTTAATTTCAGGTAATTTTTCTGACTGACCTGGATGTTGGTCTTCACCTTTGATCACAAAACTTTCCAGAAATGCAATCGTAGGCTGTTTATAGAAATCTTTTAAACTCAGGCGTAAATCAAATGCTTTATTGAAAGCTGATAACAAATGCACCAACTTCAGTGAATGCCCACCTAAGGCAAAGAAATTACTCTCACAATAAAGCTCGTCCCGCTCAATATTTAATAAATCTGACCATTGCTGCGCAATTTTTTTCTGTAAATCACTCGTAGGTCGGGTCAACGTAGTGACTCCTTTTTGTATTTTAGGTAATAACCTACGATTTACTTTTCCTGAATTTGTCTGTGGAATTTCCTCCAATTGCATGATCCCCGATGGCATCATATATTCAGGTAGTTTCTGCCATAAGAAACTTTCCAATTCAGCAACGGATAATTCCTCGTCCGATGTAAAATAAAGGTTTAGCGTTTCTTTTGGCATGCTTGGGTCATGAACGCTGGCGGCAACATTTTTGACCCTGGGGTATTGTGCCATCGTTTGTTCAATTTCGAAAAGGTTGACCCTATTTCCCTTAATCTTGTACAAGTCATCTACCCGCCCTTCAAACTGGAGCGTGTCATCTTCTACTATCCTGACAATATCTCCTGTTTCAAATTGTCTCTCTTGTCGCAAGCGATCAACAACCGAACTTTTCTCTTTGACCAGGTCATCGACATATTCTGCCAGGTAAAAACTTTTGAGGGTCAATTCATATTTTCCATAAACCTTGATGTCCTTATTATCCTTCCCAAAACTAAGCTGCATGTCAGCGGGTGGATAACCAATCGGAATGTTGCCAAATTCCTCTAACTCATTAAAGGACTGTATGTTCAGACTTACGATGGAGGCTTCAGAAGCGCCGTACAAATTCACCAATCGTGTTTCCTCGGGGAAATGTGATTGATGATTCACTACCATGGAAGAGAATACTTGCTCTCCCCCTAAAACCACATATTTCACAGAAGGAAATATGACATGTTTGGGAGTAGACTGCATCAGCATTCCAAAGACTGTAGGTACAGAATGATAAATTGTGATTTTTTCCTCATTCAACCATTCCGACAAGTCCATGGCTTCGCCACTTTGTAAACCTATCTGATAGCTGCATAAAGTGGCACCATTCAAGAGACCACTAAATATATCAACGACCGAAGCATCATGGGCCGGATTGGCAAGCCAGGCCATTCGATCATTTGCATTGATCCCGAGTGCTTCTGAGTATTGGCATACGTGATATAAGAGGTTTCTTGCTGATTGGGCAACACACTTCGGTTTACCAGTAGATCCCGAAGTATACAGGGCATAAGCAATTTCGTCATTATTGTAAGTCAGATCCGTTGTAAAGACATTCTCTTTATTGGTCGCCAATTCCTTTGAATCAAGGTTCAATACCTGGATGTTACCCAAACGACTTTGAATCTCATCGGCTTGACTTTGAGCATCAGCATGGGTCAAAATCAATTTTGCCCCGGATGCTTGTGCAAGTGTCTCAAGCCTATCCAGCGGATAATTGATATCCAAAATGACATAAAAGTTATTTGACCGCAATACGCCGAGTATGGCT
Source organism: Cytophagales bacterium (assembly GCA_033344775.1). Taxonomy (NCBI): domain Bacteria; kingdom Pseudomonadati; phylum Bacteroidota; class Cytophagia; order Cytophagales; species Cytophagales bacterium. The sequence goes on from JAWPMT010000005.1 coordinate 1,066,883, forward strand.
GCAACAAGTTCAATCCCCTTGTCTAATAGCAATACAACCGGCTGTCCGCCTGCTTTATCACTGTTAGGACTTTGAATTATTTGGTTTGCAATAACATGAGACAGCTCATTAAGCTCATCATAAGAGATTGATCTATCTCTGTCTCGAACAGCAGCCTTTTGTCCATAAGCAGTTACTATTTCATCGAAGTAGTCTAGAATGGTTTTGTCGGAATCTTTGTAATCAAGACGGTTCTTACTACTGATGGGCTCAGATGGCTGTTCAATTAATTGCCCTTCATTGAGATTAAATTGGAATAAGCTAAACGCTGAAATCTTTCTATGAGGATTCGACAAAACTTCATCCAACATTAACTGATATTGATCAGCCAGGTACAGAATTGTCTTTTCTCTTAATAACTTAAGATCAAAGGTGAATGAAACATCTATTTTGTCGTCCCATCCTAAAAGATATGCCCGGAGGTCAAAGTTTGACTGATCTTTTGACAAGCGAAGGGGAATAAATTGAAGTTCCGGGTGATAGTTTTTTACACCACTAATTTGATCTGTCTCTTTATAATTGAATAGTGTATCGAATATCGGGTTTCTATGAACATGCCTTTTTATTCCTAATTCGTTTACCAATTCGTCGAACGGATAATCCTGATTGGTGTGTCCTGAAATGGTGATATCATTCAACTCCAAAACGTAATCCAAAAAATTGATGTGCTTCTTCGGCTGGCTACGAATGGCCAATGTATTGATAAACAGCCCCAAAGTTTCACGAAATTCAGGCTGAGGCCTGTTATCTACCGGAATGCCAACGACAACATCTTCGTCACCAATAAATTCAGATAAAACCACTTTATAAATGGCAAAAAGGACGGCATGCATTGATGTGTTTATTCCTCCGCTAAGCTGTCTTAGCTGATTGAACTTGTCATCTTCAATAGAAAATGTAATGCGGCCTTGTGCCTCTATATCTCCATCGTTTGGTGTTTTGTCATACGGTATTCTGCTTTCATCAGAAAACCCATCAAATACGTTGATCCAGTATTTTTTCTGTACTTCAAGATTTCTTTTAGCACTTATCTTTAGCCAGTTTACATAATCGAAGAATTGATGACCCTCACTGTTCTCAAGAGGTAAACCATCATATGCTTTAAACACCCCTTTTAGCAGTAATTCATTAGAGGTGGCATCCGAAATAATATGGTGCATGTTCATCACCAATATATGGTCAGTGCTTGATTCCCGAATCAAGAATATCCTGCAGAGCGGGGCTTGATTTAATGGCAGGTTTTGAATCAAGCGTGAGAGACTTTGAACTGTTTTACCAGCATTATCAATCAACTCAATTTTAAAGTCAAACTCTTCTTCAATCTGCTGCCAAATCTCTCCATCAGCCTCATGAAAGGTGGTTCTCAAAATTCCATTATTCCGGATAACATTGATGAAGGCATTCTCAAGCTTTGCGATATCGAGATTTCCCTTTATTCTAACCGCATGTGGTGCGTGATATTTTAAGCCACCTGGGTTAAGCTGATGAGCAAAGTAAATTCTCTTTTGAGCCGAGGAAAGTTCAAATCTTTTATTCTGAACCCTTGGAATGACTTTTTTATCCTGCTCCTCAATCTTCTCAAGATACCTCGCCAAACTCTTAATGGTCGGAGAAGAGAATATTTTTTTGAGGTCTAGCCGAAGGTTGTAGGTATGCTCAAGTTCTCCAATAAGCTTTACCGCCTTAACCGAATTGCCCCCGATGAGGAAGAAGTTATCAAGAATTGACAATTGATCCAGCGAGAAAAGCTCCATCCAAATTTTGAATAAAACATGCTCGTATTCAGTTTGCGGTAAAACAACACTTTCTAACTGCAGTTCACGTGAATCAGGAGCTGGTAATCGGCCTACATCAATTTTTCCGTTATTCGTTGTGGGGAATTGATCCAGCTGATAAATAAATGCTGGTAACATATAGTAGGGCAACTTTGCTTCCAATTGCACCTGCATTGCATCAATTTCAATTTTTTGGGCCGCTGTGAAATAGGCACATAAAATGACATCTTCCTGATTGGGTTTAAATACATTGACAAAAACACCATACACACCGTTAATGGAGCTAATAGCTGATTCTATTTCGCCTTTTTCAATTCTGAACCCTTTTATTTTTACCTGTTCGTCATTTCTTCCAATAAAATCTATTGTACCATTAGGTAGCCATCTGGCAATGTCCCCCGTTTTGTACATTTTGCCATACCCGGCAAACGGATCATCTACAAATTTTTCGTTGGTCAACGCTTCATTGTTCACGTATCCCTGACCAACGCTTTTTCCAGCAATACACAATTCTCCAGGTACCCCTATAGGAGTGATTCTTTGATACTTGTCTAGTATATGTATCTGCGTATTATATAAGGGTCTTCCAATTACAGGCGTTTCAATGAATGCATCCAAATTATCGGGAGTAACCAGATGAGATGTTGAAGCAATTGTTACTTCCGTAGGACCATACGCATTAAAGACTTTAACATGTGGTAGTTGATCCAAAATAACCCTTATCGTACTGGTTTTTACCTTTTCTCCTCCTGCCATTACTACCCTCATGGACTTGAATTTCGAAGAAGAAAAATACGGTGAATCAACAATTACGCTTAAAATAGAAGGGGTCGTCGGAATGACTGTTATTTCCTCATTATGAATGTATTCATTCATAATTTCCGCATTCAAAACCTGCTCCTTTTTTGGTAAATGTAGCTCTGCGCCAGTTGTCAGAGACGGAAAAATACTAATGTAGGCAGCATCAAATGCAAAAGACGTTGTAGTAACAAACTTGTCCTTACTTGAGACTTCATAATCATCATTGACCCATGTAATATAGTTGAGCATGTTGCCATGAGAAATCTTTGTCCCTTTAGGTTTCCCCGTAGTTCCTGAAGTATATATTACATATATTTGATCGTCCGGTGAAATATCAATTAACCGCTCACCTGAATTCGGTGTTTTGTTGATAAGTTGTTCCAATTCACTGACTGGAACCGGAACATTTTTCCTATCAATATGTGTACTGCCAAGTACCAAAGCAGTGTTACAATTAGAAAGAATGTATTTGATTCTTTCCATGGGCAGTTCAGGATCAATTGCCAAATAGGTACCACCCGCTTTCAGTATGCCCAAAATACCAATTATTGTCTCTATCGAAGGGTCAGATAAGAGTGCACATATCGCACCCTTCTTCAATCCTCCATCTAACAAATTGAAAGCAACATTATTACTTAGCCTGCCAAGCTCACGGTAAGTAATTGTTCTTGTTCCTTCCTTCAGTGCGATTTTATCCGGATACGTAGCCGTTGCATTTTCAATTAGATCTAAAATCGAACGGCACTGGGGCAAAGGGTTGGAAAAATCTGTCTTGTTAAATTCATTCAGGATTTTTTCTCTCTCGGTTTTTGAAATATGCGACACCTCGCTGAGCGAAATCTCTTCATTTTCTATGACTTGAGAAAGTATATCCAGGTAACTCGCTGACAGACCATTTAGGTACTCCCTACTCAATTGTGCTTCATCACATATAAATCGAATTTTTATATCAGTAATGCTATCGATCACAGTCAATGAAAGCGCAGCATGGGTTGCCCTACTCTTCTTATCAAAGAAGTTATTCTTAAATGGATCAATCCGAATTCCACTTACATGCTCGTCATTCCTACCCGTCCCAGGGTCTTTTATTAAATTGAAAGTAACATTAAAAAGAGGATTCAATATATCACCGCTGTTATTATACCCACAATCCCTTATGAGATCTTCATATAGATACGCTCTCCTTGAATATGCCTCGATAAAGTCATCGTTGACCTTTTTGATATATTGCTTTAGACTCTGATTGCGGTCGATGGTAGATTTCAGTGGCAAGGTATTGGCAAACAGCCCCAGGCCTTTTTTGAATTGAGATTTATTTGCATCTCGCCCATTGACTACTGTACCCACCATCAACTCTGTGTGAGCTGTATAACCATGCAACAGCAGATAAAGTGAGGTAAGGAATGGAGCGGAAAATATCACTCTTTTTCGCAAACAGTGATTTCTTATTTTTTCCGTCAGCTCAGAACTGATAACGATCTCTTGATAGTTGGCTTTTTCAGACAAATCATTTTCAAAAGCCATGGCAGGTAATTCAAGGAAGAAGGAACTACCCTGAATTTTTGACTTCCACCAGAGCCTTAACTCATCGTATCTTGGGGAGTTTTTAAACTCTTTTTGCCATAAGGCATAATCATGATACTGGACACTTTGATTATCCTCCTCTGCCGCACGTCCATTCAGAAGTGAATGATATTTGTCTACTATTCTTTTTTTAAGCACCTGATTAGACGTAGCATCAGAAATGATATGATGCTTGCAAGAAAACAGCAGGTGCTTTTTATCATCAATTTTGACCAGGACAAACTTAATGAGAGGTAAGCGCTCCAGTTGGAATTCCGTGGCATTGAGATTTGTGCTGATTTGCTTTATCGTATCAGCATAATCTTCTTGTTGAGCACTTATGTCAGACAGGGCAAAATACGAATCAAAGTCAAACTCATCTTGAATGGATTGTTTAACGCTATCATCTTCCAGAATAAAGACGGTTTTGTATATTAGATGCTCACTTATAATGGACTTAAGTGCCCTTTTGAATACATCATAATCTAAATCACCACCAATTTCCCACACAGTGGTTCTTGTCCATCGAGAGTGATCTTCGGCTTGCAAATCATGAAACCAAACACCTTCTTGCTGTGTAGACAGAGGGTATGTTTTGTATTCCATAGCTGATGATACTTTTTTCACTCGTTTCAAGCCGTTTGCCTAAAATGAAAATTTCAGCATTTTGTATAATTGCTCGGAATCAATTTTTGAAAGCCTTTCACTCGGACTTCCCGATCGAATATTATCGATCACTTTTTGTGGAACGTCGGTCCCGGTCAGGTCATTTTTTGAATACCAGAATATTTCAGCATACTTCATAGCCAAATCTTTCCACTCCATTTTTTCTATCCGCTTGCCAATGACAATCATCATACCCTGAATCTTTTTTATCAATTCTGGTATTTGCTGAACCTCAATGTCCTTGCCATTAACCAGTATCCGATGCTGTGACAAGTTTTTGGTCGTATTTGCCCCCTCGTCTTTAAAGATATTGCTGAATATGTCGACTTTCAGTCCGCAAGGTTTGTATCCGGTAATTACCCGAATATTATTAATCTCAAAATCAGCAAGCTCTTTCCAAAGGTGTGAACAGTTGAGATCGATGTAATCTCTAACTATAAACTCCAACTTATCAGACACATATGGTCCGTGAAACTCTCTGACCAATCCATGAGTCTTGAAAAAAATGGTTTCGGAATATGCATAAAGGATCGAACATAGTCTATGGATTAAAATCGATTCCTGATGTGCGGAGGGTTCTAAGGAGTTATTAAGCAACTTTTCGAGCTCTGAATCAATTAAAATATGATTAGCACCGGTTTTGTTAAAAATGTCTCCGGCCTTAGTTTGCTGGACAAAAGTGATCATTCGCGTAATATGAGCGTGTATCTCACTAACGTGCAATTTGGCTCTTTTCATCCCCATGATCAGCGGCACCATAAGCCTTATGATTCTTCCTGGAGATTTAAACCTTCTGCTTATCTCATACTTACTTAGTCCCTCTGACTCAAGCGCATTGATTTCTGATGTGAGCTCTTCGAAAAATTCCTGAATAAAGAGGTGAATAATGCTATTCAAATCTATGGGCCAGGTATTTTTCCCATCTTGTGCCCAAAGTGCCCAGATTGATCTTTTAAAATCATCAATCCATTCTACCTGCTCATCCGAAATATACTGTTCCTTCGTCTGCATCTAATACGATATGATCGTTATCCGACAGCTTTTCAAGTGCACCATTGGCATCTACAAGGCATGGAATCCCCAGCTCTCCCGCCACTATGCATATATGAGAAAGTAGACCTCCTTTCTCGCATATCAGCCCTTTGCATTGCATAAGACCAGTAGCGTAAATGGGGTTATTCTCTCCCACTACCATGATGTCCTGGTCTGTGATTTTGTCCAGATCACCGAGTTCTTTGACTATTTTAACCATACCAGAGGCTCTACCTGGAGAGGCGCTGGTTCCTTTTAAAACTGATGTTTTAGTGTTTTCCATTTTTCACTGCAAATGATACCCAATTGCTTACTTCTTTAATTCCTTTGTTGACGTAGTTCAGATCGTATTGAAGAACCTCTGTCTGTCTTTTTACCGGATCATGAGATTCGATTCTTTTTGAAATAACCTCCATATTTTCTTCCTCGAAAAACTGGCTAAAGATGTAAGTGGGTTCTGTCCAGGATAGTATTCCTCCCTGACTAATATATTTCGACATGAGCGTGTCAATTACCTTTTGTATGTTATTTGAAATACTTAGACTCGACATGACTTTATGCAGATATATCCTATCTACTTTTAGTTGAAAGACATCTTCAAGTTCCTGAGCACCCGTAACTGTGTAGTTCAATATTCCGCCGCTTGAGCCATTTCTGCTGAGCATCTTTCGTTTTAATTCCCAGTATTTCACAGCTTCGTCTGTAATATTGATTCCAGCATTGATACAGTTCACTATTTCAGAGGCCGGTCGACCATCTTCGGTGACATACTTGCTAGCAATCTTCTCGATCAACTTACAATTATCAGCATCTGGTTCTGCGACAAAGACCTGATCGTATATCTCGGCGAGCATAAATACGCAATAACCCATTCCAGGCCCAACATCTAGCACAGAACTTCCTGTTTCAGTAGACATTATGGCACGTTTATGTGATGCGTAGCCACCTTGATAGTTATTGCCAAGAATGGTAAAGATTTCGTCCAATGAACCCATTCCCCACTTTTGAGTATACGTGTCTGAACTACCCGATGCTTTGATCGAATTTTTCAGCTTCTCACAAAAAATTTCTAATTCTGGAATTTTTGCCATCAAGACATTTTTTTGATTTTTAAATTCAAATTGAGTGTACAAGAGTTTGCGCCACTAGATAGGCTCTAAAAGCATGCTTCAAAAGCTAAACGGTAGGGCCGTCAAACAGTAACCTGATTAACATGAGGAATTAAAGTGTTGAAGTGTGGTACTAAGCATCACCCTTCAAAGCACCATCGCTTTACCTATTGTTATAGGTCTTGATTGAAGCACAACTATGGTGTTGTCTTCCGACAAGGTCCATTCTATATCCTGTGGCTGCCCAAAGTGGTGCTCTAGTTCAGTACCTAGGGCGATTAGCTGCTCCAGGTTTTCCCTGGTGAGAGAGCTTTTGCTTTGCTTCTCTTTGCTTACTTGCTGCTCAACAACCTCATTGCTCCCCACAGAAAAACTGAACTCTTTAGTTCCTATTTTGCTCGTGATATGATATTCATCTGCTCCAAGGTCAATTTCGTAGTAATCAGGTACTACTGCCCCAGATACCACAGATTGAGCCAAGCCCAAATTTGACTCAATCACCATATTGTCGTTTCTATAGGGATGTTTGGTAAACATTACACCTGAACATAAAGGCTTGATCATCGATTGTATGATCAATGACAGTCGCAGTTGACGCTTGTCTATATTTCGCTTTTGAGCATAATCATACAAGACTTTTGCATCCAGGGCATCAAAGCACTTTTTAACACAATGAATCACATGATCTATGCCATCCACATTCAAAAAAGTCTCAAATAAACCTGCGAAAGAGGCTTGATTGGAGTCTTCTACAGATGCGGAGGACCTTACTGCAACAGCTGAATGACCAGATCGCTTAGAAAGATCCTTGTAGCTATCATGTATTTCATTGGAAATGACATCTACGTAAGCATGATCAGCTTTGTACTTTTCAAATACATCATACGATAAAACAAAACCATCTGGAATGTTAAAATGATTTTTGCCCAAATGAATTAAACTTTTGGCTTTAGCCCCGCAACTGGAACTTTCGTTTACTTCTTCATAGGCCATTATATCAGGCATGCGTACGATATTTCAAGAAATGATTAAAGTAGACCAATTAATCAGTGTGATGAAAATTAAATCTCCGTAGACATCAACAATTTGTCGAGCTTGAAATACTCCTTAAGAGCTACTGCTATTCTCATTCCTATATAGTCTCCAAATAAGATCCCTTTTCTAGTTGCCTTTATTTCATCGTGATTTATTCGGATATAGTCTTCGCTTTCGAGCTCGGACAGAGTCGGCCGGATCACTTCTCTCAAATCAAAGCCAAACATCTGCTCAAACCCATCAAAATGGATAGTAGTCAATTTTGCACGGAGTAGTATGTACCTAATCGCACCTTCAGCATGCGACAAGTCATATGTTCTAATAACAGGCAACTCTGATTTATCGAGCTTTTCATAATATGTGTTGAGGTTACTTGTATTTTGGAAACATGATTTACCCAAATTTCCAAAGCTGGAAATTCCTATTGGGTACATATCACCTCCATTCCAGATATTCTTCAGATGCCCATCCTGATATCCTCCATCGAGATTAAATGTAAAATAAGTAGACGCTTGGTAGTTGTACTCCTCGAATTTATCCAGGGCCAGATTCATATAATCAAACTCCTCCTCGTCAGTCGGTAACTTGATGTCATCCCTCCGGACTCCATGTTTGAAGAAATCAGTATTGGAATAGGTCTGCATCTTATAGACCGTGATGTTGTGGATTTTCATATCAACCGCTTCCTGCACACTTTGGCTCCACGTCTCGTAGGTGTCATTCGCCAAACCACTCAACAAGTCGATATTAATCGTGGCATTGCTTTCTGCTAACATCAATTCCAATCCTTCCCTTACCTGTGCACGGGTATGATTTCTATTACTTAATTCCAATACATCATCATTGAAGGATTGGACTCCCAAACTAATTCTGGTAAAACCCAGGTCATTGAGTATGCGAACTTTCTTCTTCTTTACGATTTTAGGTTCTATCTCAATGGTCATTTCTGCTTCCGAAATGTCATAGCTATCACTCAAGGCGGTAACAATCTTCGTAAGGTGTTCATCACCCAAGATACTTGGAGTACCCCCACCGAAGTATATTGATTTTACTTTTCTCCGTGATAGCCCATGCACTTCACTACCCAATTTGATCTCTTTGCAGACCGTATCGACATATCTGTTTATCTGTGCCAGGTCTTCGTACTTTAATGTCAGGAAGAAACAAAATGAGCACCGCTGCAAGCAAAAAGGGATATGGATATAAAGACTTAGTGGTGTATCATCGTCAGTTGGTGGAGTTACTTCACTAATCCCCTGGGAACTGATGTTCCGCCAGTATTTGAACTCAGGATAATTGGTGACAAATATTTTACGAGTTGGATATATCTCAATGGTGCTCATGTTGTAATTTGTTTTCAATAAGCTTTGACAACACTGTCAATGACTTGAAATCCTTAGTACTGATCTCATTGTCATTTATTTGGATTTCGAAATTTTTTTCTATCCTGGTAATTAAGTGGACAACAGCAATTGAATCAAGACCAATGCCGTCTTCAAACAGTGATATGTTTTCATCGAGCTCTTCCTCAGAAATGTTTATATCCAGGTCATTAGCTATTATACCTTTTAATAGGTCTACTATTTTTTCATTTTCCATAAGGCTTAATTATATGTGAATAAAGGCTTCAAATTCTTAATCGGCACATTACGTAGCATGTACTCTATGTTAGAGGGGTAATTCCAACAAAAACTGGGTTTAGGGTCGGTCTTGCGAACAAGAGAATTCCGCTACATACCCACAAAAGTTATTTTAAGATGTCTATGCGGTTAATAGAATTGTCTTGAAAGAGATGATTAATTAACTGTAGGGCACAGCTTCGCTACTTTAAGTCCCATACTCTGACTTAAATGAATGAAATTTTATTTTTTAGCTAACTTATTTAGGTTTTAGCTATTTAAAATCGAACCTAGCTTTTTTTTACGAAAAGTCAAAAAACGTTAACCAAATATTAAGTAATTCAACAATCGAAATATTCAATTCCTATTCAGAAACGCCCTTTTCAGGAACGTTGGCCTCCTAAGATCAAATGCTTTTGATACGACTCCTAAAAAACGAAACAACACTAAATGACAGTAACCCTACTCTTGTTAGAAATTATAGTAAGGAATAAACTGAAAATGCTGCAATTTTATTTTATGATGTGCACAAATCAAGGTATTAAGTAGTTTAGAAAGGTTTTAAAAAATTGTGTGAGTATGTAGCTACACATAGCCATAACATTCTTAATACACATCTAAAAGAAAAAAGCCTCATAAGCTCAACAGAAACCTATTTTAAGTGAAACAAACATCTCATGTAGAGAGTGTGGTGGTGGAGCGGGGGAGATCAACATCTCCGGTTATTTCTATTCGAAATTTCCAGAATTATAGCCCTTATAAATCAATGAAAGAAGGGCAATTGAAACTTTTGTATTGGCTTTGAGATTAAGCTGAGAGGATAAGGGGACATCTATGCAAGGTGTCCCCGACTATAATAATGACTAATTCCCGTTATTAAATGGATCATCTGTTACACTGCCACCACCGCTTGCTTGTGTGGCTTGATTTGACTCGTTGTTTTTAATGTTTTCTGGCTGGAAAAATGAAAGCATCAAAAGAATGAGAAATGAATAAATGTAGTGCATAGTTATTTTTTTATGTTTTAGATTGGCAAGATACTTCCATTTTCTAAAATAAGTGCATTGTCCTTCCAGCGAGGCAATCACTCGGACATCCAATTATTTGCACCAAATAAGAGAATGATAAAGCAAGTTCAAAACCTTTTCGTCTAACTACGCAACCCTTCACACCTTTTTTGCATCTAATCCGTAAATAGTCAAAACTCAACTCTATGAAAAGGAATTTTCTACTCTTCGCGTTTTCTTTTGTTATCCTGTTCGCTGCTCAAGCTCAGTACTCCGAAACCAGGCCGCTGGACGTCTTTGATGCCATAGATTTTGATGGCAATGCCAGGATCTATTTCGAGCAAGGTGAAACGCCTTCTATCAAGATACAGGGAAAAAAAGAGCATCACGTCAGGGAGTTCATCAGTGAGGTCAAACATGGCACCCTGCACTTAGGCTTTGAAAATGATCGTGAAAACAAACGCAAAATCCGGCTGACCATTATTCATACGGGCATCAACCGAATGGACATGGATGGTTTCGTAAACATGATCAGCTATGATCCATTAACTAGCAGAGATCTGGACATCAAAGCAGATGGGTTCATCAAAGGAGATCTGGAAGTCGATGTAGAAGACCTTCAAATCGATGTAGATGGCTTCATTCAATTGACAGTCTACGGAAAAGCCGATCGAGCTGACCTGGAACTGGATGGCTTTGGCAACATCGATGCGCAGGATCTGGATGTAAAAAAGCGCAGAAAAAGCGCCGACGGATTCGCCAGGATCAAGTTTTAATTTCCTAAGAATTCATAAAAAGCAATCGCCCGGCATGATACCGAGCGATTGTAAGGGTTGTTGCGGGTTGTAATTTTCAATCAGCTTATCTGACCAGCAGTGACTTGCTGACATGCTGGTTTTTAGTTTTTAGGGAGATGATGTAGAGCCCTGGATTCAGGTTACTCACATCTATTTCCGTTCGTCTCATGAAAACTTTGGTCAGTACTTGCCTGCCATTCAAATCAAAGAGAGCAAGCTTATGTGCCCTCATCTCGTCCACTTCAATTTGGACGCGTTCGGATGATGGGTTGGGGTATACACTCACTTGAATAGGCTCCGTCAGCTTATCAGCACTCAACGGGACATACCCATCGTTGAAAACCGTCACAGTCCCCCTGTTGGATTCCTTTTTTTGTCCTCCGTTTCCAGCCAGTATTTCACCATCGATGGATCGAAAACTGTGCCCCAGGTGAGTTTTCGTCCCATCAGAAAGCCGATACTCCTGAGCTACAGTCCACGCTCCGGTTTCGTTGGTGTATTTATAGATGACTCCCTGATCCTTAATCGCTCCATCAGTATTAGGAGATGAAATGAAGAGTTCGCCATTGTCAACCTGCAACTGATAACCAAAGAAATTATGACTATGAGGGGTCTCTTGCAAGATTTCGGTGTTCAAACTCCATGTGTCGCCCTGATTAATGTAGTGATAAACCTTTCCTGCAAAAGCATATTCATTTCCATCTGCATGCGGCACATTATTGTGAGGGGCAGAAATAAACAGGTTGTTTTCATCTGCCGCTATGGCATATCCAAACCAGGAGCCTACTTCTTCGTCTTCCGGTTCAATGTCCTGCACCTTTTGCCAAACACCATCCATCAACTCATAAACAAAAACCCCTCCTTTCATCACACTTTTCGCAGTTGAAGGAGCACCTATGATGAGTGTATTACCTACCAGCTGAAGCGTCTTACCAAACTCATATCCTACCGGATGCGGCGCATCTATGGTTTGAAGCAAAGTGACGGTATTTCCTTCTATGGCGTAGACATATACCTCACCGGTGTGATTCTTTGCACCAGATGCTCCAACAAACAAATAGTTAGCGTCCATAGCCAGGGCAGCACCGAATTGTACCTTGTCATCACTCCTCTCCGGAAGTACTTCCGATATCAAGGTCCAGGCATCATCTTGTAACTGATAGATACTCACCGCTCCCGCCATGAACCCTTGTCGGGAATCTCCGATGGCCGAAATGGCCAGGTGGGAGTCTGTCATGACTGTTTTGTGACCGAAAAGCCCATGCTTCTCAGGGTTGTTTGGTGTAATCCGATGCGTGAATCGCCAGGTACCACCTCTTCTTCTGTATAGACTGACACTCCCATTACCATAATCAGAAATCACATCTCGAGGGTCTGATATGGCACAATGGTTTCCTGCTCCGGAGATGTACCATCCGAAGTGATTCTGGTCGTGCGTGGTTTCATTGGTGATCGTGTAATCCTGTGCTACTAAGGACTGAACTGCTAACACCATGCACAGCACTAGCACTTTTAATGTTGCGTATTTCATATCGATTCGCATTTGCTATTTCTTACTGATTTTAACCTCTACCGATATTGGCTCGCCGACATATTGGATGACATGTCCTCTGCTAACCGGGGACTCCTGATCCGTCATAAATCCCCTTTTCAAATAATACTCTAAGGAGTAATCGGCCGGTTCCAACCCTTTTCCACTATGGCGATGGCCATCGAAGTAGAAATTGCCATTTGCATCGGTGACACTACTGGGTTCAGCACCATCCAACTGATGGGAACTATGTGGGGTCTCCCCTTGCCGCTTAGGCACCCTGTTCAGGTCCAGCTTCCCATTCTTATTGAGGTCAAGAAATACAACTACACCCGACACGCCTTTTTCACTTCCATCCACATTGACCAATTGCCCGGTAATCCTGCTCACAGGAGTGATCCCTGCAGAATATTTGGACAATACCGGAGCATTCGTTTTATCGGCAATAGTCGCATAGAAGTAATGGGGTTCTCCTGGCTTGTTTCCAACTACTTCCCAATCCGTGGTATGGATCTGGATGCCATTCTGAAAAGTACTGTCCAGCTCGTGGAACTCTCCGATCAGCTTTCCATCATACCCGACCGAATCCGTATCTACAAAAACCTTGATGGTTGCTGCATTTTTCTCACTATTCGTGGCATGAGGAGTGGGCTTGTGATTATGATGGATCGTATTGGTTGTAGAATCATAAGATGCCTGTAAATGAACCTGAGGAACCCAGCTGAAAGTCTTGATCTCCGCCATATTACTGGACTGATCATAGGAAACTTCCAGGTCAATCAAAGTCTTGGAGTGACCTAAAACTGACTCCATTGTTACCTGCGCGGGAGCCATCACCACGATTTCATACATCCCTTTTTCCAATTCTGGTAATTTGGGATCTGCCTGGCTATTTGATTTAAAATTCTGAGTTGTCTTCCCTTCGTGAAAGGATTCCGCAATGGATAAAGTGATTTCAGAAAGCATGGTGCCTTGCGGAATAGAATCCAAACTCTCTACGGCAGTGTACCCATTGATGGAATCGTATAAGGTCAGCGAGGGCTCATGCATTTTATGCGGCCCGATCACCGACAGGCTTAAGCTATCCGGATCTACTTCCTGATCGAAAAGCAACTTGACTGTCATGTGGTCTGCTACTTCTTCGTCAGAAATCATGACTTCAAAGGTCTGCTTCTGGAGGGTATTGTCAATACCAAAGGCACGACTCGCATTGAATTGCTTCTGAATATTGTCTACTCCTGATTGTCCAATTTCAGAAAAGCTCTCCTCACCAAAATTGTACTGCAACCCATAGGTCCCACTGAACAAACAACGTCTCCAGTCTCCATCGCAGTACCAGTGGTCGCAGGAGATACATCCGATATCAAAAGTAGTCCAGCCAGCCGCATAGCTATCATCGGAATTGTTATGATCCAAATAGAGGGCGCCACCGATATCTCCCAACACATCTCCACCGATGAAGTCCCAGCTTTCGGGAACTCGAACTTCCACCTCACCATACACGGCAGTCACGTTATTATTAATAATGATGTCTGTGGTAGTTTTTACACCATAGTCGGTAGGAATCAGCACCTCACCACTGAGCGTATACGAATCCTCGGCCCAATTAAAATCGGCATTTAGGGTGGCATCACCAATGGTACTGCTCCAATTGGGTGTTGCATCCGCATCAAAGTACGCGCCTATATACAGGTCCAGGTTCAGATCAAATTGTCCGGGATCATAGGTTCCTGTGGCATCCAGAAACATCAAGAACCCTTCATTTCCATCAAAGCTGTAGGGTTCTCCACTACTCAACTGGAAGCTTCCTTCAATTTGTAAGTCGTTTTCCTGTGTCAGGTTATTGACCTGTGCACTAGCCCCTTGCAGGAAGACAGGTCCTAGCGGCAGTCCTTCATTAGGAGGTAAAATCTCAAAACCCAGACCAAGGTTGTTCAATTCCCAGGTATCATCAGGCGAGTCTCTTACCAATTCAATGTCTCCAAGTGCCTCGAAGTTGTCACTGACAATCAAGGTACAAGCTACCATCAAGGTATCAGGATCATATTTCAATTCCATGTTTTCGATGGTGGCAAACCCTACGTGTACCTCTCCCAACTTCACATCCAGGTTCTCCACTTCAAATGAGGAACTACCGTCTTTTTCAATGATGAGAATACCTGGCTGACTATCATTTCCCAGAGAAAGGTCCGCATTCCACAATTCCTTCACCTGAAAGTCTCCAAATAGTGCTGTTTGATTGGCACTCGTCACACTGTCCGGCCAGCGTATGCCTGCTCCAGTGGTAAGCAGTTCCATTCCACCGAGCGTGATATCGCTGTTGACTTCTACGTTAAGTGCTGTCAAACTCCCATCCACAAGGATGATTCCGGGATCTTCTTCATCACCGAGAAAGCAATCAATCTCCTGGCCATCAATCACCACCTTGATGCTATCGTACATCTCAAAATGCTCTTGCCCGAAATCGTAAGCAAATACCAGGTCTTCAGGTTGGATCTCAATCCCGCGAAACTTAAAGTCACTGGTGATTCCGATACTGTACTGCTCCAACTCACCATATCGGAATACCAATCCAGGATTAGAAGGACTGCCGAGGCTGGCTTCAATGGAATCCGAGTCTACTACGACCAATATTTCCCGGTCATACATGGATAGCAGACCTTCTGTACTTTCATAAACGACTCCCAGACTATCGATACCTACCGTCAATCCTAGCAACTCTTCATGCGCGCTCGCCACAAAGGCAACATCCACTACCCTGCCGCTATCAATGACTACACCCGGAAGGCTGTCATTTCCGAAATAGGCCACAAGACTATCCTGATCAAAGTGAATTTGTGCCACACCACTATGCAACTCAAACACAGCACTATCAGGCTCATATTGAAACAAAAGACTGTCCGTGCTTAAGTCCAGACCACTTATCGAAAAATTACTGGTCAGTTCTCCCAGAAATTGCTGTACTTCACCTGACTTGATGATCAATGCATCTCCGGTTTTATCAAAACTCACCTGCAGGCTGTCCTGATCATATTTCAATTCAAGGGAGCCCTCGCTCAATTCAAATTGATCGCTACTTTTGGTCCATTGCAGATCGATACCATCAGAGAGGAGTTCAAAGCCGAGAAGTTTACCTCCTGAGGTCAATGTCAGATTGATCGACTCCAAAGCCCCATCATCTATAACCAACCCTGGATCATCCGCAGTACCCAGGGAGCCTTCAATGCTGTCTTTTACAATCAGTAGATCAACAGGACCACCGTAGATCTCATAATGATCATTGGCACGATCATATTCGAAGAAGGCATCCTGCATTTTGAAAGAAGCTCCTCCCAGGCTGATCGTATCCGATAGGCCGAAGTTGGCATGAAACAATTCACCATCCTTAAAGATCACCCCAGGGTCATCTTCTGTACCCGGTTGTACAAGCAAATCATGCCCTTCAAAACCAACACCTAATGATGGCCCGTATATCTCGTAAAAAGCAGAATCGCTGTTGTATTGAAAAGTAACGCTATCGGAATACAGCGACAGTCCGGCAATGGAAATTGTATCGTTCAGAAATAAATGGATGCTTTCAAGGCCTTGCTCACCGAATAATAAACCAGGCTGTTCAGCATCACCAAATCCCAGGGTCAGCGTATCATGGCTCAATGCGAATCCAATGGAAGTGCCATATAGCTCAAAAAGGGCACTGTCCTGATCATAATCAATCGTAACCTCGTCAAGGAATAAACCTACTGATTCAATGCTCAAGGTATCCGTCACGGTGAGGTCTACTTCAAGTAATTCACCTGCTTTGAATTGCAGTCCCGGTGCCGTCGCCGTACCGAAAGACAACACCATTTCATGCGATGTGGTAGTTGTGCTATTGTCAGCATTCTTTTTTTGTTGCACAAAGCCAAGGGTATCAGGACCGCCATACACTTTAAACTGCTCGTTCGCAGCCGCATAGTCGAATACCAGAGACTCCCCTCTCAAAAACAATCCCAACACTTCACCCTCATATAGGTGAAACCTGAGGGTCACGATTGCTCCATCTTTCAAGTATCCTCCAGGATCACTGGCTGTACCTAACCCCAGCGTCAGGGAGTCATCATGCACAGCTACTTTCAATGTGTCTCCATAAAAGAGGAAATTCTCCTCCTCTGGCTCATATTTGATGTAGGCTTCATCAGTTGAAAAATCAAAATCCAGCAATGAAAATGAAGTATTGAGATAGATCAGCAATGAGCTGACCTTACCGTCCTTAAGTTCGATACCTGGCAGCCCCTGATCAGCATTGCCTAGTTGTGCTTTGAGAGTATCCTCTCCAACAATGAAATCCACACTACCCGACACTTCAAAATTTCCGGACAACTCATACTTGACTTCAACTTCCACATCCTTGAAGTTGAATCCGGCGAACGAAAAACTGAAGGTATCGGTCAAAGAGAAAGTGTCCAGTTTCTGGACATATTGATTAACGAAATGAAGGGTATTTTCCGGCAAAGAAAACTTCCGATCCAGTTCACTGAAATCGAATTTACCCGAAAGACTATGTCCTGTACTATCTGTTTTATTACCGCCGATATGAGTCAAATGGATCAATTCGGGCAAAAAAGAATGTCCACTCACTTTGATCGGATTGCCATTGTCCAATTGCCAGCCTTCATCGATGAGGTCGGCTATCGCAAAATCTGAATTCATTGGAAGTGTTGCGAGTGTATCGGGGCCAAAAAGCGATTTCAAATAAGCTGAATCTGTCAAAGAAACAGTTCCGGCAGTAGCATCAAATGTGATCCCGGTTCCTGTTACCGATAATATCCAGGTCGTATCCGTATCCTCACTTAAAAGATCATAAGCGATCGCCAGTGAATCACCAATATCGTTATCATAGACGACCAGCAGGCTATCCTGCACATAGGAATCGTATTGAGCGACTGATGAAAGCTTCAGCGTCAAGAGTAGAATTACAGTAAGTAGATATGCTTTTCTCATGGCAATAAAGGCTTGCTTTAAGTGAATAATAGGAGTAGGAAAGCACATCAAAAGTAGCTGGCAGGATCAGCCAACTTTAGCGTATAAAAACGCATTTAACAGGATACGTATTAATACGTATTCCTTCAAAAAACACTCGAATGGTATCACCTTAAGAAGGTGCTTATAATTGGATAAGGTGTCAATTAAAGCATGAATGCAAGACCTGAAAATTTGTGATCAATGAAAAGTGGAAGAAATCATACCTAGCATTGCCTATAAGTCAATCTTCGATTCTTGAATTAAGAAACTCCCGTATAATATCGCCGGGCTAGCGATCCGCCTCCTCGCGAAGACGGGAGTTTTTGATCTCATAAAATTAAGTTCACAACTTCTGTGTTAGTTGGAATGGATAAGCTCACCTCGTAGGTACGTTCTGATCACCCTGGTTTGGTTGATCCGGCTGGGATCGACCTGGAAAATATTCTGGTTTAAGACGATGAAATCAGCTTCTTTGCTTACTTCAAGTGATCCAACTTTATCCTCTTGCCGCATCACGTAAGCAGCATTGAGGGTATACGCTTTTATGGCTTCTGCTAACGTAAGGTTTTGCGGTGTTCTGGTCACGGCGTTCTGTAAACCAACAAACGGATTCAGAGCGCTCACATCCCAGTCACTACTCAAGGTAATGCGTGCGTTGGCTTCACTCAAACTCCTAATGGGAATTACTGCATTGTTCAATGCTGAGCCAATAAGTTCATCGGTTTCATTCCAATTTTCGGGTTGGGCAAAATCCCCAACTACCTGCGCATCAGCCGTAACATTAAGCTGCGTAAATCGGTCATAATCTGCAGGATCTACATACTCGATATGAGTAAGTCGGTGACGTCCGTTGGCGGTCCCACTTCTTTCAATGGCATTCAAGGCTTCATGTACGCCACGATCGCCGATCGCATGAATGTGGAAGTCAAAGCCAGTCGGCTCCAGCGCTTCAATGTATCGGGCCATGCGCTCTTGTGTGATGTAATTCAAGCCATTATTAGCCGTTCTTCGAAGGATGTTCAACAAGTAATTGGTATGCAATGCAGCAGTCGTATTGATCACAATTCCGTCCGCATACAACTTGATCTGATTGATTTTCAAAAAACTATTGGGGTCATTTGAATACAAAGATTGGATCGTGGCAATTTGAGTGTCATCATCCTCTGTGGGATAAACCCACAATCCAAGATTGGCCCGGACGGTCAATTGCCCTTCCTCTTCTGCCCGTCTCCAGGTCTCATGGTGATTTCTTTTCCAATAGGTCCGGGCGTCACATATAGAGGTAATGCCATTTCTCGCCAATTCCGGGAGTGCGAAGTTGATCAATCCATCATAGTCGTTTGCCTCACTGTCTGGAATGGAAGCGATAGCCAGGTCCACGACCAGGTTTCCGGCATTATCAATCAATAATCCGTTGGGGAAACCAAACTCATCCTTCATGATCACACCGCCGGTCGGGTCAGGTGTATTTTCATCAATTCCCGCCAACTCAAGGGCTTTACTGTTTACCCAAATCGAATGAGAAGTCTGTTCCATTGCAATGATGGCCTGCGTCGAGGAGATGTCATCCAGTATTTCTATGGGTTCTCTGGTTGTATCAAGTATCGTATAGAAGTCATACCCCCAACCCAACAGCCAAGGGGAATTGGAATTGCGATCTAATGCATCGGCAATATCTCTGGCATAGTTCTCAGGGTCAGTCTCGGTACCGTCCAATATGAATCGAAAATTGTCTGAAGCGGCTTCCAAAGGATGAAGGTGCACATCATGAATCCCTGGCATGACCATAGCACCCGACAGGTCCGCGACTTGCGCATCACTCGAGGCCTCAGGGGTCACTTCTTCAATCGTTCCAATGGCCACAATCACACCGTCTTTAACGAGCATTGCTTCGGCCCAGGGTTGTTGCTCATTGACCGTATAAATAGCACCATTGGTGTACAATTGTTCTCCACCCTGAACAGGGTCAATCCCTCCATTATCTCCACTGCAAGACATCCAGATTGGCAAAATGGAAAACAACAATAAGAGCATGATCAGGTTTCGATTCAACATATCACCAGGTAATTTCATGAATTTAAGATCCAAAACAATTAATTCTGTACTCTCAAAAAAAGTCAACTTGCTTAATCGTCCCCTCTTCCAGCTCCGTTATTGACCTCTCAATTCATACAAGTGAATTGCTACAACCCCCAATAATCACTCTTCATTTGAATAGCCAACTACCAATACCAACTAAAAATCAACCTGTGTAGTCATTAAACTTTTCCCTTTCAACGTGATCTTGACACCTTCATGACAATTGATTTTGGTGATCAATCAGCGATAGTAATTTTGAATGAATAGAACCAGGCTATTCATGTGCTACCGCCAAAGCCTGATCATGAAATATTTTTTATTAGCCCGACCAAGTGCTCTCATTGTAGAGAAAATGAAAAAACTGGTCGAATCTACAGGAGCCACTCCTGTCCCTCTTAATCAACTCCATGATGCCAGTAATTATCGTTCTGACGAAATAGAAGCCATTGTGGTTTCTACCGCCTTGTCTTCTCCTGTGCAAGAAAGTTATACCTCGGTCATTGATTACTGTTGGAAAACCATTGGTAAGAAACCTACCTTTCTTGCCACATACGCGGATTTGAGAAGGACAAAGTTGATCGCCAACTCCAAATTCAAATCCTACGGATTGGATGTAACCTTATTAGGACTCGAAGAAGCCATGAGAATGGACGAAGAATTGGATAAAGATCCTGTATTCATTATCACTCACGATGAAATCGCTGATCCAACCTCCTTCCCGGCAGCATTAACAGCTCTTAATACCATACTCCGGAGGCATCATGCGATCACTTCTTAAGAGAAGTTCGATCTATCTTAAAATCTTCTAGCCATTTTCTCATAGTCTGGGTTAAAAAGATGGTTTACTGATGTCAAAAATTATTGTGCATGCTCTTCCCTTTTTGAAAGACCAAGACATCTCGGTCACATACATTTGTGATCATGAAAGCCATCAAAAACTTCCTACTCGGGGTTATAATCCTCTTCACCACAATAAGCTTTTATCCAGCAACTGCTCAAACGATATCAAAGCACGTCATATTCGATCATGATGGTGGTGTAGACGATCTCCTTTCTCTGCTACTATTGACGCAGATGGAAAATGTGGAACTGGAAGGCGTAGTGGTCACACCAGCAGATTGTTTTCTCGAAGATGCGACCATCTCATCATTGAAACTCCTGAAAATGACCGGACTAACCAACGTATCGGTAGCCAAAAGTCAGGCCAGAGCAGTCAATCCTTTTCCTACGGAATGGCGCGCCCAACCGATGGTATTGAATGCCTTTCCCGACATGCTCACCATACAAGGGAATAACCAACAACTTAGCACTTTGCCTGCTTATGAGTTTATTGCCTCCAAGCTTAGATCAGCGAATGAGCAATTGACTTTTCTCATTACCGGGCCTTGCTCTAATCTGGCAAAAACACTAGGCACTTATCCCGAACTAAAGTCAAAAGTCGGAGAAGTAATATGGATGGGAGGCGCCGTAGATGTACCTGGAAATGTCCGTACGCACAAGCACAACGGAACCGCCGAATGGAATGCCTACTGGGACCCTCAAGCGGCTGCAGAACTTTTCAAAATGGGATTGGACATTAAACTGATTGCCCTGGATGTAACGAACAGCGTCCCTGTCAGCATGAACTTCTTACGGCAACTGGCCGCACAAAAGCAATTTCCCCTCTCCAACCTGGCTTCTCAATTCTGGGCGACCACCATCAACACCATTCCTAGCTATGAATACACCTACTTCATGTGGGACGTATTGTCTACCACCTATCTGGGCATCCCGCAAACCTTCACCTCAGAAAGAGCAGAACTGGCCGTTCGCACCGAACTACCCGCTGAAGGGCAAACCATTCGCGCCGCAGGAAATGAAAATTGGGTGCACATTGTAAAAACCGTGGATAGGGAAGCTTTCTATGGGTACGTGTTGGGGTTGTTGAGGAGGTAGTTTAGTCAGCATATCCGTCTTACTTAATACAACGCCAAACATCCAATGCGTATAGGCAATTTCATTGGTTGACCTTCTTTACCGGTATGAGATTGAAAGATCACCAGAAAATCACGCTGCAGGGATCGGAGATCGATGAAGATTTAATTAAGGCTTTGATTTCTCAAACCTTACTATCTTAACCGCATGAGCCGCCAACTCCTGACCTGCCTACTACTACTCATGCTCTCCTGGGCCTTGCAGGCTCAGGAACCACCCCTGGAAATCAAATCTATTGGGTTACCACTCATTGAAAATTTTGGTACTTCGGATTATGATGCGGCAGTAAATAATTATGATGTCATCATCGGTGACGATCAACGAATCTACTTTGGCAATGAGGAAGGGGTTTTGATCTACGATGGACAGGAATGGACCAAAGTACCACTCCCTAATCAGGGAGCAGTTTATTTCTTCACCAAAAGTGATGATGGGACCATTTACGTGGGAGGCGTCACTGAATCGGGATATTTGCAACCAAATGAAAATGGGGTAATTACCTACCATTCACTGAATGAGACGATCCATGGCGATTCCATCCCTGGTTCCGTCAGGGTAGTAACAAGAGTGGAAGATCAAATCGTTTCACTAAGCTCTACGGACATTGCTTATATCAACCCTGAGACCAAAGAGGTGGTCAATTTCACCAAACAGCGCTGGGTCAATGACAACTGTTACTCGCTCTTTTCTGAAGGCTACTACAGCGTATGTGGAGACGAAATATATGTCCTGAACAAGGATGGCTGGAAATTCCTTAGGAAAGGAACCATCGCTCAATTCTATGAAAAATCACTGGTCGGTCCGGTAACAGTCAATGGCAGAAAATTGATGGTCACCAAGAATGGCTTTTATGATTTTGATACCGATGAACAACTCCCAATCAACTCACAAGTCAAAGACTTTCTCAAGAACAATTTTGTTTATCGGATCAACCTACTCTCCAATAACTACCTGGCCATCTGTAGCTGGAGCGGATTATTGATCACAGATCTATCCGGGGAACCCATCCAATTCATCAACAAAGCAATGGGACTCACTGATGACTATGTTTTTGGAGTGGCCATGGACAACTCAGGTGTGCTTTGGGTAGCAACTTATAATGGGATCAGTAAAATCACCTTGAACTCAAGATTCTCATATTTGGATAACGCATCGGGCGGACATGACGGTATAGTCCATGACATGACTTTATTCAGCGGACAACTATATTTTAGTACAATACAGGGCACTTTTCGCGGATCATGGAATGAATTAGGCGACCCTTTTCTGGATCAGAAATTCACACAAATCGACGAAAATATTGGGCACTATTTTTTTCAATCAGATGAGACTTTATTCATGACCTCTGAACTTGACGGAAGTCTGGTGATGAATAAATATGGCAAATTCGAAACGATCGAGGATCTACCCAAAAGAGTTTATTGGACGGGATTCAAATTCGAAGCATCCGATGATGTATTGTTGGGTGGATTTGAAGGCTTTATGGTCCACGTGAAAAACATGAATGGTCACTGGAAGGCCACTGAGGAGTTTGACCCCATCTTTAACAGTGTTGAGTTCATTATTCAGGGCGAGGGACAAGATATCTGGGCAAGTGGAAAGGCCGATGGACTTTATCGACTGGTTTACGATGTTGAAAATCAGGTCATTCTGGATGAGAAAAAGTATGGAATAGTAGATGGTCTACCAAGCAACCAGAACAATTACGTTTTTCGAATAGATGGGCAGCCTTACTTTGGAACCGAGAAGGGCATTTATCGGTACGATAAGATCAGTGATCGAATTGTACCAGATCCTGCTTTAATTGAACTTACTGGAGAAGAACCCATACGTATCATTCGAAAGGAAGGAGAAGATATCTTTTACTTTTCAGATCAACTCTATTTGCTACAAAATTCACAAGGTGCGTATATCAAAAAAGCTTTCCCTGGACTCGATTACAAGAAATACTCACCAATGAGCATAAGAGTGATCGATAATGAAAATGTGCTGGTGGGAAGTGCCAATGGCATGGCACACCTCAATCCGAAACTCAAACCAGTTTCTAATGCGTTTCATAGTCAAATAACAAGCTTCAGGCATCTGGATGTCGATACAGTATTATTCGGGGGATTTGGCCAAAAGCCTCAACTAATATTTGCGCCAAATCAAAACTCGTTTCGCTTCAAATTCACCACAGATTTCCATCAGGGAACTTCCCTATTTAAGTGGAAGCTTCAGGGTTTGGATGGTGCCTGGTCCAACTGGTCTGAGGAAACCAGCAAAGACTATACAAATCTTCCCCACGGACAGTACACTTTTCAAGTACTATCCAGAAATACTTATGGACAGGAAAGTATACCCGCAACGATAGAATTCTCTATACTGCCACCCTGGTATTTAACGCTATGGGCCTATTTCCTATATGTGATCATAGGATGTGGAACCATCTATGGGATCATTGCACTATATGCTACAAGACTTAAATCAGAAAACAGGAAATTGGAGGAGAAAGTAGCTTTAAGAACCCAACAATTGCGTAAACAAACAAAAGAACTCCAAAATCAGAACGACCTGAAGAAGCGTTTTTTTGTCAACATTTCTCATGAGCTAAAAACACCACTAACCCTCACACTCGGCACACTTACCAGGGCACTCAATCATTCTTACGGTCACTTGAGTACGAACCTTGAAAAGAACCTGAAGGTATCATTTAATAATGCGGAAAGACTCCTAAAAATGGTCAACAGCATCCTGGATATCTCCAGATTGGAAAGCGGTAATATGCAACTAAAAGCCTCTTTGGTAAGACCTGCAGCTATTATTGAAAAAGTTTTGGCTTTTTTCGACTCCAAGTTCCTCAACAAAAGCATTCAGCTAGAAAAAGAATTGCTACAGGATGAAGAAATCTATCTGGATTCGGACAAATTCGAAACCATGCTCATCAATCTGATTGCGAATGCATTCAAATTCACCCCCGAAAATGGTGTGATTCGCGTTCAAATGAGTACGACAGCAGAGCACGTTAACATCACGGTAAAAGATTCCGGTCAGGGAATTCCTGAACAAGACTTACCTTTTGTCTTTGACCGGTTTTATCAGAGTCCTTCCGTTAAAAGTGGCGAAGGCCTCGGCGTTGGCCTTGCCCTAACCAAAGAGCTAATGGACCTGCATCATGGAGAAGTAGTAGTGACCAATGAATATGGCGCCAAGTTTGTCTTGAGCTTCATGAAAGGGAACACACATTTGAATGAGAACGAAATTGCTCTGGAAAATGAAGTGATGACCAGTGAGTTGGCTAGTAAATATCACTTGAATGAGTCCTCCGTTCCCGCACCGGAAATTGGAAATAAAGAGGAAGACCGGCCACATATTTTAATTGTAGAAGATAATCCTGAAATGCAGGCCTTCATCAGCGAATTGCTTGCCAGTCAATTCAATGTCTCCAGTGCCGCTAATGGCAAACAGGGATTGGAAATCCTGAAAGAAGTTACACCTGATCTGATCATCAGCGACTACATGATGCCAGAAATGGATGGTCTCCAATTCGCTACATTAGTGAAGCAATCCGGTAAATTCGCTTTCGTACCTTTCATATTTCTCACCGCCAGAACGGATGAAGAAGACAAACTGGAAATACTCAATCTTGGTGTGGACGATTATTTGTTCAAACCTTTTAACCCTCAGGAATTGCTTGTCCGGGTGACCAATCTGCTATATGCCCGGCGCGCACGACAAGAGTACATCGACGAGGAAGGTGTAGAAGCAGATGAAATTGAATGGAAAGATTTTCAGTCCGATTTGAGAACGCACCTCGACCAATACATCGATGAACACCTGGATGCAGAAATCACCACAGAACAGCTCATAAATGCCACGAAACTCAGTGAAAGAAGCTTGTATAGAAAAGTCAAATCGAACACCGGCTTATCCCTGCTAGGCTATGTGAAAGAATACCGGCTGAGAAAAGCCCGAATCATGCTTGAAGAGCAAAAATTTATGACTGTATCCGAAGTGTCCTATGCTGTCGGATATAAATACCTTAGCCATTTCACCAAAAACTTTAAAGATCGATTCGGCAAACAACCTTCCGAGTATTTCCAGGAAGGAAAGTTCATCTAAAAATTGATCCGACATATATTGGAGTATTCCATTATGGCAAGGAGCTATAAATCGTGGCAGGCTCATGATAGGGTTGGCAGTCCGATGACAACATTGGCAAAACAGTCTTAACAGTCAATAGAGGTCCTTTATCACATTTGTTTCCATAGAATCCAACCATAAATTCCTATGAAAACAAGGTTTACTAATACAAACAAGACCTGGCTATCGATGGTCTTTTTCCTGATGCTAATGCTATTCGCGAAAAGCATCTCCGCTCAGACGCTGACCATTGATCCCATTGCCAACATTACCGTACAGGCAGATGCAGGACAATGCGGAGCCAACGTCTCCTTCGACATCAATGCTTATTACGCGACAGATCCTAACAGTGGTTTCGATCTTGGAGGTACCCTGAACGGCCACACTTATTTTGTTACCAACACAAGCATTGGCAAGTTCTGGCCTGATTCAGAATCCACTGCACAAACTTTTGGAGGTCACCTGGTCGCAATCAACTCGCAAGAGGAAAATGATTTCGTGAGAACCCTCACCAACAATACTTTCTGGATCGGCTTGAACGATTTGGATAGCGAAGGCAACTTCGTCTGGTCCAATGGTGATCCAGTTTCTTACACCAATTGGGGGGCTGGAGAGCCAAACAATAACAACAACGAAGATGTCGTTGAAATGTCTCCTGTTACAGGCTTATGGAACGATGCCAAAGTAGGAGGAGTAACGATCACTTATATCATGGAGTTGGGAGACATCTCAGTTACTTCCTCTGTCGCATCAGGTACATTCTTCCCGGTAGGCACTACACCTGTAATCGTCACGGCTACCGATGAGTCAGGCCATACCATCACACAGTCTTTCAATATCACGGTACATGATACGAAAGCTCCGACGGTCTTCACACAAGACCTGATCAAAAACCTGGATGCCGGAAATTCCGGAAGAAAAGGACAAGTAACAATCACACCTGAAGAAGTGAACAATGGTTCATTTGATGCCTGTGGCATAGCTAGCATGACGCTGGATCAATCGCTATTCGAATGTGCTGATCTGGGTGCGAACACCGTTACCCTAACCATAACGGACCTGAATGGAAATACTGCTTCCGCCACAGCCACCATCACCATTCAAGATGTAACCTCACCTGAAATCCTGGGACTTACAGATGTTATCGTAAGCGCTGCACCTGGAACCTGTGAAGCGACGGTTAATTATACCGCCAGTGTCAATGACAATTGCATTGCCGCACCCCGATTTGTACCAGGATTTACGTTCGGAGGCACTCATGACGGCCACACCTACTTCGTAGCAAACGAAGCCAATTTTTGGCCTGAAGCTGAATCCATTGCTCAATCATTTGGTGGGCATCTGGTAGCGATCAACGATGCAGCTGAAAATGAATTCGTGAGGACCTTAACCGCTTCCACGATTTGCATCGGACTCAATGACCTGGATCAGGAAGGTACTTTTAAATGGACAAACGGCGATCCGGTCACCTACACCAATTGGGGTGTTGGGGAGCCAAACAACAATAACAATGAGGATGTAGTCGAGATGTCTTCGGTCACCGGATTATGGAACGATGCCAAAGTATCAGGCGTAGTACCCACCTACATTTTGGAATTCAACACTCTGCCTATGCAATTTGAGTATTCTATCGCAAGTGGCTCCAGCTTTCCAACAGGAAGCACGGAAGTAACCTTTAGTGCAACAGATGGGTCCGGAAATTATGCTGAAACGAGCTTTACCGTAACCGTAGAAGACAATGAAGCGCCAACAGCCGCAACAACAAATATTACCCTTAACCTGGATGCCAGCGGACAGGCGTCCATTGAAGTGGATGATATCGATAATGGATCGATTGATGGCTGTGGCATTGCCAGTCGTACACTGGACAGAACGTCCTTTGATTGTAGCGACCTGGGTGAAAATACAGTTATCCTGATTGTAGCAGATTCCAGTGGCAATGTTAGTACGGCATCTGCGCTTGTGACGGTAGTAGACGATACACCTCCTGCAGTGACAGGCTTAACAGATATCACCGTCAATGCCGAACCTGGCACTTGTAGCACATCCGTCAACTACTCTGCGCTTGTATCGGATAATTGTTCGTTAGTCGTGCCGTCCTTTCCCGGATTTGAATTCGGAGGCACCTTCAATGGACATACCTATTATATCTCGACCATCCCGAACTTTTGGCCAGAAGCTCAAGCAGCAGCTCAGGCGATTGGTGCAAATCTGGTGGCAATCAATGATGCGGCTGAAAATGAATTTGTTCGCACATTGACCAGCTCTACCATTTGGATTGGCCTGAATGACCTGGCCAGCGAAGGGAATTTCGTTTGGTCCAATGGAGAGTCGGTCACCTACACCAACTGGGGCCCCGGAGAACCCAATAACAACAACAATGAGGATATCGTGGAAATGTCTGCTATCACCGGACTTTGGAATGATGCCAAAGTATCAGGAGTAGTTCCTACCTACATCGTGGAATTCAATAGTATTTTGGTCGGAGATTACTCCATTCCTTCTGGTAGTGACTTTTCCGTAGGAACGACGGAAGTGACTTATACGATCTCAGATCTATCTGGGAATACGGCTACTTCAACTTTCAATGTGACGGTTGCAGATGTTACTCCTCCTACAGCCATCGCCAAAGACCTAACCATACAACTAAATGAGTTTGGAGAAGCAATCGTCAGCCCGGAAGACTTGAATAACGGAAGCTTCGATACCTGTGGCGATATTGATAGCCTGGCCATCATTGGGCAAAACACGTTTACTTGTGACGACCTGGGCAGTACGGTGTTAGTCACACTGGAGGTCACCGATGCTGCAGGGCTTTCCAACACCGCACAGAGTACGCTGACCATCGCCGCGGATAATATTCCAGACCTGGATAATGATGGCATGCCGAATGTTTGTGATACTGATGACGATAACGACGGTATTCCAGACGAATTTGATACCTATCCATTGGACGCTACCAATAACAACGCTGGCACAGTCGCTTCCTTCCTTTGGGAAGACCTGGATGGCAATGGCGTGCAGGACAATTTGGAACCTGGCATGGGTGGGATCACCGTCAATTTGTTAAACAGAGATGATTCCCTGATCGCCACGACGGTATCTACCCCTTCCGGTGTAGCCTATTTCTTCGACGTTGTTGAAAACAGGGTAAAAATAGAAGTGATCCGACCAACGGACCATGGGCTTACTTTCAGAAGACAAGGCCTGGATACCAAGCAGGACAGTGATATCAATCGCCGCAGTGGGATTTCACGAGCCTTTGTAATTCGTCCTGGAGAGATTGTTGATGATGTGGATGCCGGACTATGGCTGCCTGGGTCTGCAGAAGCTTTTGTTTGGGATGACCTGAATGGCAATGGTTTGCAGGATGCGGGTGAACCAGGAATTCCTAACATAGCTGTAACGCTCATGGACATTGATTCGCTGGTACTCGACCAGGCAGCAACCGATGCTTCAGGCGTGGTGACCTTAAATGGTGTTCCCGCCGATCGACGTGTAAGACTTACCCTGACCAAACCCACAGATCATGCATTTACATTGAGAGATGAAGGGATTGATGATTCGATAGATAGTGATTTTGGGAGAAAAGGCAGATCTGCCGCATTCAAAGCCACTCAAAGCCAACAGATCCACACGTCAATTGACGCTGGACTCTGGTCTCCAGGAACAGTACAGGTATTTGTCTGGGACGATTTGAACAGTAATGGCTTACAAGATGCTGGCGAGCCTGGCGTATCAGGCGCATCAGTGAATTTACTGACCCGAAAGAATGCAGAAATCACACAAGCCACTTCTGACTTCAATGGCATTGCTACCTTGAATGGCGCACCTGCGGATATCGCCTTAAAGATCGAAGTTGATGCACCAACCGGTTATGCTTTCTCCTTGCTTGATGCAGGAACAGACGATACCATCGATAGTGATGTCAACCGCAGGGGACGGTCCAGGGCCTTCCGGGCAAGTCGCGGAAATGAGCTCATGACCAACACAGACGCAGGCCTGATCAACAATACGGCCACCCGATTGATTCAGGAAGACCTACCTACGGAATTCACTGCCATGATCTATCCCAACCCAAATACCGGATGGTTCAAAGTGAATATCACCGGACTGCAATCGGACGGAGAAGCTCTGCTCTATGACCTTAAAGGCAACCTGATCCAATCCAGGGAGGTCCTGGCCGGTAACAATGAAATTGCAATGGGTCAGGATGGATTAACACCGGGTATTTATTTTGTTCGGATCAAGACTGACGATCAGCTGATCATCAAGAAAATGAAAGTCCACTAGCCGCCAGGCAACCGCGAGGGCAGGGAAACGGTCAATGGCCGTTTCCTTTTTTGTGCCTTTACCTTAGAGCATCAAACCATTACTTCCTATTCAAACAACTCAACAATGATCGGCAGCAAAAAGGTGTCTTGCTTTTCAATTTCAAAATGAGGTATTGCGGATCTGTCGGCGGCGGCATTTTACTAAACGATGCAAAAGCTTTACATGTACAACACATTAATGCCTATGACCGATGCCTTATTTTAGCCACGTATGAGTCTCCCGAAAGCGTTTCCCGACCAGGGAATATTTAAGAATCTTAAGATTTTCCAGCTAGACCCTATTGGCTACATGGAAAAAGCCATCAGGAAAGGTGGTTCTCCTGTAGACCTGCATTTGCCCATGGGAGATTTTGTGTTACTCAATGATCCCAATCAATTTTCGGAAGTGTTTCTCAATGAACGGGAAAACTATCAAAAAAGCAGGGGTTACAAGGAAATCGCACATGTATTGGGTAACGGATTGCTGACAGCCGAAGGTGAAGAATGGCATCTCCAGCGCAAGATGCTGCAACCATCCTTCCATAAAACTGAACTAAGAAAACTGATCCCTGCCATCTGGCACACGGGGGAACACTATTTGGAAAGCATAAAGAATGGGCAATCTCTTCGTTTGGATACGGAGATGAGTGGCCTGACCCTGACCGTACTCATGAATTCGCTGATCCATTATCAGCATGAAGAGTTGATCCAAAAAATGGGCCAGCACATTGTTTTTAGTCAGGAATTCATTGTAAACCGGATCCGAACACCTTTTAAATGGCCCTTGTGGATACCAACGAGGGACAACAAGGGCTACCACCAAATGATGCGCGAAACCAACGAATTGATCCAGCAATGTGTTGATTCGCGTAAGGCAGATCCCAATAAGATCGAAGACATCCTCACGGTGCTGATGGAGCAGTATGATCCTGAAAGGGAATTTGTTCAGATCAGGAACCAACTACTGACTTTACTCATCGCCGGTCATGAAACTTCTGCTATTGCCCTTACATGGACCATGCATCTACTGGGCCACCACCCGGAAATCCAACGAAAGGTATTTGAAGAGGTAAAAAAGATTCAAGCACTCGCAGATATCGACTTGATGAATTACACAGGATTGGAATACACGCACAAGGTGATCAAGGAATCGCTGCGATATTATCCGCCGATTTGGAATGTTGTTCGTCGGGCCATCAAGCCTCACCGTGTTGGTGGTTTTGAGATACAGAAAGGAAAGCAGCTGATGCTCAATGTTTATCTTCTCCACCGAAATGAACAATACTGGGAACGGCCTGAAGTCTTTGATCCGGAACGATTTACCCATGAGAAAATGCGTGAATTTCACAAATTCCAATACTTGCCGTTTGGAGGAGGTGGCCGATTCTGTATTGGCAACAACTTCGCGATGTATGAAATCTTGTTACTCTTGACTCAATTTGTGCGATCATTTGAAATCAAGTCACTTTCCCCGGAAAAAGTACCCTTTAACCCCTTATTGACCTTGAGGCCAAAAGAAACGATCGAGGTGAAATTGATAAAGAGATGAAATCAGGGCATGAATTGCTTTGGAATTTCCACAAAAAAGGTAGTCCCTTGACCTTCCTTCGTTTCAAACCAAATGTTTCCCCGGTGCAGGTCGACTATTTTCTTGGCAATAAATAAACCCAGGCCATTAGAAGGCTCTCCGCTTGTCCCAGGTCGTCCCGAGGCAGGATCAGCAAGAAAAATGGAGGCGTGGAGTTCTTCGGGAATCCCTATTCCCCGATCTTTTACCGAGAAGCACACATGTTCTTTATTGATGGTGGCGGAGAAGGTAAGCTTCGCTCCTGAATCTGAAAACTTGATAGCATTTGACATCATATTGTCCAGTACCCTGACCAACTTGTACTGGTCCCCTTCAATCAGTGTCGACACTTCCGGGAATTGGCATCGCAAGTCGATTTCCTTTTCAGTTTGCGACAATACCTCATATTTCTTTTTTAACCTGGTGAGGAAGTTCGCCAGGTCAAAAGGGAATATTTCTAATTTCATGGCATCCCCGAGATCATCAGAAGCCCCCAAATGTTCCATCAGCAGGCGGCTCGCATTATCATGCACTTCACTCAATAGATCGATCAACTCTTGCACGCTTGCTTCAAATGAATATTCTCTGAGTAAAAGCAACGCTCCTGCCATTTGTGCAAAGGAGTTCCTTAAATCATGAGACATCAACCTAAGTGTTTTGGAACGAGTTTCTTGTAAATCAAACAACTCACTTTGAACCCGCTTTCGATCAGCAATATCTCTAATGATAGAGACGATCATCGGATGACCTTCCATACTGACAAATTGCGAATGGACTTCTACTGGAAACTCTTCGCCTGCCTTATTCTTATGCGTCGTTTCGAACAGGACGTTACCATGCTTACAAATGTTTTCAATGAGATCCGGCACTTTGCGAGGATGGGCATTGATCATGGAAAAGTCCGCATGAAGGATTTCCTTAAGTTCATAACCATAGGATTTCCTAAACGAATCGTTAATCATCAACATCTTATGGAATCTATATTGATCATCCACCTGATATATCAATATGGGATCCAATATGTGATTGAAAATGGCTTTGTAACTATTGAATAGAAAATTGGGTTCACTCATGAAATTTCATTCAAATAAGTATCCTTTCCCCTTTCTGGTCTCTCAATTGAAATGGATGCTTAAAAAACAGTCAGTCCCGCCTATTACTTACCCTGATCACCTGCCTTTACTAGCCAACTGAAGCAAGCCTCAACAACAGTTGGAAATTTAAAGCATAATTATTTGCCAACTCAACCGTTCATCCTGAACATGAAAAAAGGCCGCTCAAATGAACGGCCTTCTCATCTTCTTAAGTGCTATTCTTTAAAATTCGTATTTGATCTTAGCCAGCATTCTTCTGCCAATGAATGGCATGTTCTGATAATATCTGTACTCATTATTGAACAAGTTCGTAGCAGTAACATCTACCTGTATTCCGAAATCAAACTTGTATCCTACTCCAGCATCTACCAGATTTCGATCTCCGGTATCACCGGAAAACTGTCCTGCAATCGGATTGAAGGAATCGTCATGTTGGAAGGCTACATTGGCACGAATTCCAAATTCAGGTGTGTAGTTTGCGCCCAATCTGAATTTATTCTTCGGTATGTTCAGACTGCTTGGCAGCTCCTGTCCACTGGCATCTCCGCGTACCGTCTGCATGAAATCGGTTCGGTCCACTCCGGAGTAGTTTCCAAAGAATGAAAGGTCCGCATTCACGTAGTACTCAATACCAAGATCCCAGCCATAGTAAGTTCTTGAATCAAATGTACGATAACCTGCCGCCAGGTGTGTGATACCATCACCCTGAGGCACTTGCTCTGTCTCTACAGTCGCATGGAATGGCAATGCAGCCATCAATTGTGCCAGGGTCAATCCTCCAAAAGCAGCTGAAGGAGTATTCAACGCAGCATTTCCTGCATCGGTATACGCGCCATTAATAACCGGTCCGAGAGAGGCCGCAGTAGCCGTAGCAGTAGCTTCATCCAGTCCGGCTGCCTGTAATGCGGCAATGAGTGCTGGTGTAAACAATCCTTCCGCATTGTTACCAAGATCTGTACCAAGACCATCAATGCCTAACAAAGCAAAGGCAGGTGAAATCGCCGTAAACTGGGAATTACCGTCTTCTGTTACACGATAGAGATCGACAGATACACCAATTTTATTATTGAACACCCCTTTGTATCCGATTTCCCAGGTATCCTGAGTTGCAATCTGTGAAATAGGTGCAGTTTGCAGACCAAGTGGTGATCCATCAAAAATGTTGAATCCAGGAGAAAGTGTTCCGCCAAATCCAATGGAGGCCGGATTAACGGCACCCAAAGCAGCCGCAACGGCATCTACCAACGGGGCAGTCGCTGGGTCTGCAGCGAGTGCAGCCAGGATGCCGGCAATAACCGCATCATTTAAGCTTACTCCGGGAGCTGCTTCCTGCCCCAGGATCACAGCCAATGGCAATCCAGCCCCTTCAGTTCCATAAGGAATGCTAGGGATCAGACCGGTAAACCAATCGATGGTCGCATTATCACTGAAGGTCTGTTCTGATTTATTTCCTTTCAACCAAACATCAAAAGATCCTGGAATTACACCGGATAGTGGAAAGTCAATGTTCAGCTGAAGGTTAGAAACTGTAGTAGTAGATCGATTGTAAGAAGCACGGAAGGTATGATTAGGTGCCGCCTTATATACCAATGCTGCTCTCGGAGAGAAGGCCCCGTCATCGATGAAGTTGAAACGATCGTAACGTGCCGCAGCTACCAGATCAAATTTGTCACTGAGGACAAACTTACCCTGTACGTAACCTCCTACCACACTAAAGTCATCATCTTCTTCCTGACGACCGTATACAAATCCTTGTGTATCCTGACCGGCAAACCGGTAATCAAATCCAGCCGTCCAGTTGGCATTCAGCAAATCAGGTGTATCAAAATTATACTGTGCTTGTGCCTCAAACTGCGTTCTTGCAATTGAAGTATTCAAACCAGTCTGATAAAGGAAGGTTGGTGCTTCGTCAGAACCTCCATCATTGGACACGCCGAAAAATTGCACGAACAATCCGCCGATCTGAGCACGCGCCTGGCCCCAATATTCGGTTGCTTGTGCTAATCCTTCACCTTGCTCGTTGTAGAACACAGAACTGGCCTGATTGAATCCTCCAGAGACATTGATCGTCATGTCATCTTTTGGACGGAATTCTAAAGTTGTTGCCAATTGCGCATTGAACCAATCATCTGCCATCGGGTTTCCATCTCCATCAACATCCAGATTACCTCTCAACAAGGTACCTGGTGCTGTCTGGTCCACCACTCCCAAGCTATTAATTGTTGGTGAGGTCACCGTATTTTGGAATCGTGCGATCTGAACCGCATCATCTGCATTATCAGGATCTAAGGTAAATTCATCTCCTTGTCGGTACTGACCAGTAATCTTAAAGCCGAATTTGTCGCTGATCTTGGTCCCGTGACGGAAAGCACCACCCCAGGTGTTCAATTCGCCGCCAACCAGTTCTACAGCTGTACCAGGTTTATCGATCGGGCTCTTGGTAATGAAGTGTACGACACCTTGTGTCACACCTGGTCCATAAAGTGCGGAACCTGCACCACGAACGATCTCTATCTTGTCTATATCCAGGCCGTTAATCCCTGATTGGTCCGTTTGAAAGGTACCAATACCCGGACCGATCAAGCTTCGATAATCCATGATTGGGAAGACGGATGTTCCGAAAAGCCCTGAACCGCCCCGCATAGAAATATTGATTCGGTTAGCCGATTGTTGTTGCACCTGAACTCCGGCTACATTGATCAGGTTTCTGGTAACATCTGTCGGGTTGGGGGTAGCTTCCAAACTTTCAGCTGATAGTACGGAAACCGAAGCAGGCGCTTCTTGCACTTTTTCACGTCGACGTGACGCAGAAATCACCACTTCCTGTCCCAGCAAAAGACCAGCATCCAGCGGCACGGCAAGGTTAGTAATATTCGAAGAGTTGATCGAAAGCGTTTTAGTAGCAAAACCTGTAAATCTGATCTCTATATCATAAGGAGGGGGTGTATCGGATGATAATTCGAAAGAACCATCTATGCCTGTGATGACACCCTGGGTAGTTCCCTTGACTACCACAGTGGCACCAACAAGGGGTTCACCGGTACTTCCATCAGTGACTTTACCCGAAACGACACTTTGCGCCATAGAAGTGAGACCGAAAAGAAATAATAATAGAAAAGAAAAAATGTTCCTGGTGGGAAGACTTCCCGACCTGGCATTGGGCCATACAGACCCTGTTTTTGTAAAGGGTTTTACAATCATTATAATCAGGTTTGGTGTTAATATCGAGATCTTCTAATCCTCAATTCCGGGCATAAAATCACGTAACTTCGAATTGAAAATCATAGAAAGATAACCTTTAATATATTCTTATCACAGAAAGATGATATGCAATATTTTATTTTGTTTATTATCGAACACCAAGAAGTATCCATTTGAAATTAAAATTCAAGTGATTTGGTAGCTATTTCTTTATATGAGAATGAAAACGTTTTCGCTCATGGAATTCTAGTTGGCAATTTCCTGAAAACAAAAAGTCGATAGCGAAATACGCTACCGACCCTTAACTATATAAAAAATTACCGGTTGGTAATTACCTTGAAATCTTCTCCAAATAGTAAAGCTCCTCCGCAGAATCAACCACAATTTCAATCCTATTATACAGCAGGTCCTTTGCTAAACTGAGCATGAATATATAGAAAATTCCGGGATAAAATTTAAAAATTAAGAATAATCAGGTAGAATTATTGAAATATTTCAAAGATTCAATGGGTATTCAAGCCAAAACCGAAGAATTTGCAAGTCGGTATCGGTATTTATTTTGGACGTATGATGACACCAGCATCAAATCCGAATCCATTCAATTTCAATTCGGGAGCGATCCCAGCCTGTGTACTAGAACCATCCGGGGCAACTACCGCATCCGAATCAAACATAACTTCCACTTCACCCGCTTCAATCGTTGCTTCATTGCCAAGTGAAACTGAATAGAAGAAATTTCCGTAAAGCGCAAAACGTTCGGTTAATTGGATCACGGGCTTCACTCCCAATTGAACGGGAATGTTATTGAAAGTTACGTCAATGGCATCACCGGCATCAAAGGTTCCTTCTGGCAAAATAACCGGTGGTGTTTTTCCTGGCAGAATATCAGCAGTCGTACTTCCACCGAAACCTGTGGCATAACCTGCTTTCAATACGCCACGGAGTTGAAACAGGTTAGCATTGATCAATGCGTATTCAGCACCAACCATGAAATCCAACACAAAGAAGTCCGTTACTCCAAGCCCCAGCTCCAGCAGTCCGGTCCACTTCTCATTGAAATTGTAAAGCAACGCTCCGGTCACACCATACGATGAGGTGGCTCTTTCCTCTGAAAGCGGTACAGCAACACGTCCCTCGATACTACCAAGGCCGAAATCCTGCCAGTCAGAAATGTGAAAGTCGTTAAAATCTTCGGATTCCAGGGGCATCCTGATGATACCTATGCTGTAGGTGATGTTCTCTCGATTGAAAGATTGAGCGAACGTAATTGTTCCAAATAAAATAAAGGCAATCAATAGCAGTGTATGTTTCATAATGATCAAAAATTGGTAAGATTTAACTACAAGGTCGGTTGCTCAATTTTTGAACTAAAATTTACTTTATGAAGGACTCGATATAATTCACGAAGGGAAGGCAATAACCAACGAAGGGAAATAAAAAAGCGGCACAAGGCCGCTTTTCCAAAAGGGTAATCACTAATTAGACTCGCCAGTCTATTCTGTTTTTAAGTAAAATACACCTCTTAAACGAGCTTCTTCCCAGGGTTTCTGCCTACCATTAGATTTATCTTCAACCTCATTTCGCGTATTCATAAATACATCTTCAATTCGCTGAGGGATACTCATCTGCTTGATCAGCTCTCCGGTATACAATCCATTTTCACCAGTACCATCGGAGGCGGTACTCCCAGGGGAAGTAGCATAAGC
Organism: Cytophagales bacterium; assembly: GCA_033344775.1. Classification (NCBI taxonomy): domain Bacteria; kingdom Pseudomonadati; phylum Bacteroidota; class Cytophagia; order Cytophagales; species Cytophagales bacterium. Next base: position 1,104,914 of record JAWPMT010000005.1, read on the forward strand.
AATCAACATGCCTGTAGCTGGAGTAACTCTGGCCAGTCCAGTGCCTCCACCGACTGAACGATCACCATTAGGAAAGGGGTTATTTCGGCAGGCATCAAGAATGATGATATTAAGCTTATCATCATTGGTCATTTCCAGATACTTGGTAAGTTGACTGACCGAAAGTGTATTCAATTTTATTTCTTCCCTGGTCTCTCCTTTCACATCAACGGGCAAGAGAAAGTTTTCTCCATCCAATTCTAAACCATGACCTGCAAAGAAAAATAATGACACATCATAGCTTTCTTTGTTCCCTGCAAATTTCCCAACCTGTTTTCTAATCGTTTCAAAATCAGCATCCAGGACAGTTGTCACCTCAAAACCGATGTTCTTCAGCAGGATGGACATGTCCTCTGCGTCATTTTTAGGATTCTTAAGTTTACTGATATGTTGATAGTCACTAATGCCAATCACCAAAGCGTTTTTCTTGAGCTCTTGGGGATCAATTACTTTGGGCGTTTGATCATTCTTTTTGAGTCGCTTTATTTTTAAAGACTGTGTGGCGTACTCCCCTTTCTTATCAAATAACTTAATTTGAATATCCTTTTCAGAATCTTTCACCGATATAGCTCGCGAAAAAATGCCCTCTTTATCCCAGGAAGTCTCCAAACCATCGACTAACAATGTTTTGGCAGATTTAGGATCATCAATCAACCCGTAAACTGTAATGCTTTCTTCATACACGACTACATCTCCGGTAGCTGCTCTTACAGACGGACTCACCACTTTGAATTCCACTGATTCAGATTTTTCAATTACCGGAGGTGTCATCGGTGGAATCGCTCCCCCTTGCTGATTACCTATAGCTAGGTTATTGATACTGATTCCAGAATTGCTATTTGCTGGACTTGTAGTATTGTCAAAAAGCGGCCTGCTGTTTGTATTGGAAGCCTTATACACCTCCGCCACCGCCTTGTATTTTGAATCAATTGCATTCCCTGCTAATTCAAGGCTTTTATTTTCATAAGCCCAAATCCGCTCATATTCATCTCCGGTTTCTTTAATAATTTCCGTTTTTATTTTGGCAGCCGACGCATAGCAGTTAGCTTTCGGGTGAATCTGTACTAGTGCATGGGCAGCAGCTTCAAATCTTCGTAATGCCATTGCGGATTCCGCTACATTCAGGAATTTTTCACAATCCCGATTCAAAGAAGCCACATAAACTTCCTCCATCTGTTGAACTGCCTTCGGATAGCAACCTTCTGCGATGACAGGTATTGAACCCAGCTTGTACATCGCTCCATCATAATCCTCAACAATTTTCAAAGCATCGATCTCAGCGATAATTCGGTCACAATTCTCGTCGTAATAGTCTGCTATTTTCTTTCTAGCATCATCAAAAAATTCCTTCAGTGCCGAACCTGAAGTTGGAATTTTCCGGACTAAACCCAGAATTGATTGTTTTTCATTTCGACCCGACCCTCTAATTCGTTGTGTGTAAGAAGAAAACACAGGTCCATTCACCTGACTTATGAACAAACTAAATTCCCCATCAGTGACATAGATATTTTGCATTCCTTCCACAATTGTGGTCTCATATATATCAACGGCAGGTTTAATGACAAACGGCGTGCTGTTATTCGATCCAAGTCCATTTCTTGTGAGCAATTGTTGCACTTTACTTTCGATGGTCTGTAAGTGCAAATCATTCAACGTCAAATCATCATTTGATGGTGGTTGATATTGAAAGGACACATCAATCTCAGATATATCCTGGCCATGAGCAATTTGAACAAGAAAGAATAAGTACAATAAAAGGCACCTTTTCATAGGATTTCAATTAATTGATATTTGCATACTTGTTCCTACGATCGAAGTGGTCGCATCCATACCCATATCATCGAAAAAATTGAATACTTCAAATTCAAACTCATCGATCTGATAATTCTCACCGTATTCATTTTTCAGAGGGATCCGAAAATCGTCCACAGTAATGTTAGCCGCCGAAGAACCTTGTAAATGGTAATAGCCTTTATAGGATTTCTCTTTGAGCCACTTTCTGATCGCAAACTTCAGAGGTATGTCCTTATCCCCAATTCGAGTATTCATATCGTAGGTTGATGTTTCAGAAAGGGTAAATGACAAAGTAATGGTCCGACCATTTTCCACGATATTGGCAAATTTCTCATTCATCACATTCAAAAAATCTTCTATACAAGATTCCGTAGCCTGTTCTGCCAAAATCCCAAGCTTATCAGTTCGAAATATTCTGGACCTTCCTGTCGCATTAGAGAGTGATTGTGCGGAATAGGCATCATATCCCTCTAGGATAATTTCGACCATATTCCCATTATCACTTGCCGTTAAGATATAGTCTACTTCTACATAAATATCCGCACCTGAATTCTCAATGATCTGACGTTTGATTGAGGTCTGGTCCATACCCGACAATGCACTGTTTTGTGTTGCAGCTTTGAGTTTCGCCCGAAAATCCAGTGTCGTAAATCCCCTGGAATCAAAACCCTGTTTGACCTCAGACATGGATATCCTCTTGTTTGGATCTTCTTCGATAATGGTCCGAATATCTTCTCCTTCTTTAGTGAAAGGAATGACCATGATTGTTGGTTGAACCGTATTTTCACCCTGCGCTTCCTGTGCAAGATTGAGTCTGCTCACTATAAGTAAAACAATGAATAGCAACTTTCTCATAACATTAAAATCCAAATTTTCTGACTATACCATTGCCCTCTAATTCCGTTCTTAGCAAATCAAGATTCAAAGTAGAGGAAAATGAATATTCGTAGTATTTCTTTAGTCTTTTGTCGGAACCCAAAAGTCTTACGTTGTTGAAATAGATCAAAAACCTTTCCTGATCGAAAAATTCATCAAGGTATAGTAAGGAACTTTCTGAAAGCTTATTGAAAGAAGGGATCAAAGGATCTTTCAATGGAGAACCTTTTTCCGGAAACCCTTTAAAAAGAACAGTCTCCATTGCGGCCCTTAATGCCAGATAGCGAGCTTCTTCTTGATTTTTTTTCTTTGCAATACCGACACTTTCTAAATATAATTCGTTTCGGTCGCTGCCGGACAACAGAAATACCTGATCTGTCTCCGTGAGGTTTCTTTGGGCATACATGAACTGCATTGCACCAATCATGGCAATTACGAATATTAACGATCTCATATCAAATAGATCATTTAACCCTTAGTCTTACAGACCAATGTAGCATCATTACCGATTTCCTTTTTCAGTAAATCACCCCCTTTTTTGATTTGAACAAGAGAGGCTTGCTCCCCTAGTAACTCAATTACTTTCCCCTCGGCAATCTGCTTTTCTATTTTGATCGGATCTCCAGTACCTATATCCTGAAATGACTTCTTGATGATCACTACCCCCATTCCATTGGACAGACCCAATTTGGAGCCAGCACTGATATATATCTCACGCACTTTGCCCTTTTGTTCCTCCTTGACCGCCCCGATGCCCATTTCGATCGGCAAATATTCGCCAATAAATTTATCTACCTGCTTACCTAAAGGTTTTGTGATCTTTCTGAGTGCAGCCCCACGTGTATCCGCCGCAAATAACTGTCTATCAATCAAGCTAGGTTGGATATTTAGAGTAGAACTCCCATTTACTTCTCCGGTCTCTACATTGACAACTCTAAGTGTGACAGTGACAAAGGCGATATACTCTGCATCAACTTCCTTCACTGTAGAAGATGAGTTCTTCTCTCTGGAATTTGTTGTCTTTTCCTTTACGTTAGTTTCCTCAATCGTCAGTTTACTGACTTTTCCCAGCAGCATGTAGCTAGCACCTACCATTTTACCTTGCTCTGCAAGACTCGAAATATTATTTAGAAAATCCTCCTCTTTTTGATATTCCAACTCTTCCTTTAGCTTAGTAACCATCTCACGTTCCAGTATATTAAATCGTTTACTGTTAATAAAACTATTGGTAACTAAGTCCTGGACGACTGCCACATCTTCAACTTTGATGCCTACACCCTCGGTAAAATCAAAATCAACAATTCCAATGGATTGTTTCTCCTGTGCCAACAAGTAGTTTGATACACAGATAGAAGAAACAAGTAAGAGCGTAAAAAACTTTTTCATCATGGTTTTCATTTTTGTTCAGTTTAGATTGGTATGTTTAATTATGCCGATGTGCAGGCTTTTATTAAATCATGTTTACATACTCATCAGCGCTTTTTTCATTTATTTTGAAGAGTTGATCCAATAGGATTCATTCATCGATTTCTTTGGAGACCTGCCTGATCAATTCATTCTCCAGCGACATCCAATCAGCGTATTCCAGAAAGCTTGCGAGCTTTTCGCGAGTAGTCTGATTCATATGATTTGGAGGTGTATGACCGGGGTATTTGAATAGTCGTTTGACGGTTGATTCGCTAACCAATAAGATACTGGCCAATGCCACAAAATGCTTATTTGCCCAACCATCAAGGGGTTGAAGAAGAAAATCATAGCTTGAAAGCTGCTTCTCCCTGATGTACTTTTGCAGCCTCTGATAAATCATTTCCGACAAAATCCTGGAATACCTCGTAGACACTTCTAATTTTTAACCGAATATGACTTGATCATTTTTTGAGTGAAAAAAAGATTAACCAACGGCGCTATTCGGTTTACGAAGAGCTCAATTTGGTTGAGGAAAGAAATGAGAAAGAAAGGGCTGGTTGCTACCTGGAACTGCCGTCTACGACGAAAACTTCGCTGATGAAATTGCTAAAGACAACTATGAGTCGATCCTTGTATGCTGTCGGAAAAGGCTTGAAAGCTCCTCGCTCGCCAATCCCACGGGCGTAGAAACCGCTCACATCGTAGTTGATTTGTGTTTGAATATTAGACACCTCTGCAAAATGCACTGAGATCTGTATCTGCTCGTGGTAGCTGGGAGTGATGATCTCTTTCCCTTCCACAATAAACAGATGTTGAAAAGAATCAGTCGTATCTATAGAAATGAGCTCAGGCCCAACATTGAGATTAGCTTCTACATAGTTCATCACCGCCTGCCGTAAAACACCCCTCGCCTTGCCGATTGGTTTTTGTAGCGGAATCATTCCCGACATATCGAACATGGACAGGTCGTCCAGATCTACCTCCAGCGCACTTCTTTCCGACGTGTAGTTTTTCGTGATTTTGATCTCCGGGGGATCATACCCAACAAAGAGTAAAGGCAAATATTGAATGCGCATAAACTCCTCTTGATTGAATTCAGATCGGAAGACAATTGCGACCTCACTGAAAGGTCGATTGGTTAGCCGGATCAATCGATTGAGTATGAACCGAGCCATGTCCGCTTCTAATGAATCATAATGTTCTGTCAGTCGATCCAGGAGCACGTAGGCCATTTCAATTTTGAGTGGATCATCAAAAGCAGCTTTCACCCCAATGGTCAGTTCACCTCTCCCGGAATTATAGCTATCTACTTCGAATACGTCCGTCAAGGGTGTTGAAGCCAACCACGATTGGTAGTCACTTGCTACACCTTGAGCAAAAAGTCCGAATATTCCTAGGCTATATAATATGGTAAACAGCAGACGCATCCTGCAATCAAAGGCTTGTTTGTTGGTTAAGTTGGCTTGAATTTAATATGAACTCATCGAAGAGGAAAGCGTTGAAGAATATTAGGTAAGCTAAGCGCCGCGACCAACGCAAATAAAACCTCACCAATCCACAAAACATTCATCAGGGTATTGAACCCAACCCAGGAAGGTTTAAATGCACTTAGCAACATCAAAGCCGCATAAATACCATAACACCCTACCAAAACAATTACGGCACCTATGTCCACACGCCTGACTGCTTTATCCGTAGCTACCGGATAGGGATACCGAACCATAAAGGCAATAAAGGCGGTTCCATAAAAAATACTCACAACACTCAAAGTCCTCAGCATTTCGAAAAATTCCTCCTCAAAGAACCCTCCCTGTGTGTAAAGCACATAGATCAGCACCATAACAATCACCCTGCTGATGAGGTGAATTTTACTGTGGATATGTATGAGTGAAATGTCCTTCATGGATCAACTTTCATAAAATAAATAGGAGAATATTTACCAATCAACAGAAATCTCGAATATAATTGAAGCGCCTTACTCATAACGCTTAAAAAATCGCAGTGAATAGTGACATCAAAATACTAGTCCTGGAAGATGAAATACTGCTCGCTAAGGATCTGCAAGGGAAACTGGAAGACTTTGGTTATCATGTAGAACATGTTCGTAGCGGGGAAGAAACCCTGAAGGCTTTTCAAAAGGACATTCCGGACCTGGCCGTATTGGACATTGAGGTAGAAGGAGAAATGGATGGTTTGGAAATTGGATCCTACATCACCAATACTTACGGTACTCCAATCATTTACCTGACGCAGTTCAAGGACCTGCAAACTTTTCAGAAAGCTAAAAAGGCCAAACCTGTGTCCTACCTAACCAAGCCCGTCAATTTATGGGACCTGATCCGTGCCATTGAATTGAGCCTGGAGCACGCTGCGATCGCCACCAATGTGGAAGAGAAAAACTACGTGTTATCCAAGGCCATTTACCTGAAGTCCGAAGAGCAACACTTCGAGAAGGTGAGCATCGATGATATCTATTACCTAAAAGCAGCAGGGGCCTACACAGAAATCCATACCACAACCAAAACCTTCATCTTTTCAGATAACATCAGCTATTTCGAAAAGAAGCTGATGGCCCCACAATTGATGCGAGTACACCGATCGTGGATGATCAATGTCAACCGTGTAGATAGCATCGACAAGAGTAATTTGGTGGTACATGACGAAAAAATACCCGTTGGTAAAAGCTATAAAAAGACCGTTCAGGCCACGTTCAAGCTAATTTCATAGGTGCATAAATACTGATAGACGTACCGGATTCGCTGCTTTCGGTGGTCATTTTTCCGCGCAATTGATCTACCAGCGTCTCGATCAAGTTCATCCCGAAAGAAGGTTCATCCTTCTGGGTTTCCATAATCCCTGGACCATTGTCGGAAACTTTGAGGAAAATAGACTCTCCCTCCTGGCCCAAGGACACCTCAATGGCAGGATGATCGCTCAGCATCCCGTATTTAAAAGCATTAGTCAGTAATTCATTGAGGATCAAACTCAGAGGGATGGTCTGATTGACATCTACCTTCAGGTCTTCCAATTGCGTGTGAACTGGCACCAATCCTTTTCGCGGGTTGGCATAAACGCCACTCAGATAGTGACACAGGTTTTCCACGTAGCTGGCAAACTGAATGGAAATTTTCTGATCATCCCAATAGAGCTCCTTATGCAGCAAATTCATGGCATTGAGACGATTTTCACCTTCTTCTGCCAATGCCCGGGCTTCTTCGTTAGAAGTGTTTTTGGCGGCCAGGCTCAGGATGCTGGCCAGCACGGTAATGTTGTTTTCGATGCGGTGATGCTGCTCGCGCATGCGTAGCAAGACATTGTCTTTTTCTCTTTTGTTAGCACGGTATAATCGATACACCAGTAGTCCGACAATGATCAACAACAAGGCGATGATGAGCAACCCGATGATGGTCAGCCGCTGGACCAAAATGGATTGTTGGTTCACTTCTTCCCTCGCCAGAGATGCCTGTAGCTGCTCTTCTTTTTTCTCGGATTCATATTTGATCTCCAGGTCATTGATGGACCGGATCTTTTCTACATTGAGCAAGCTGTCATTGAGCACTAAGAGTTGCTCCAGCGCTTCAGACTTGTTTTGATAATCCGCCACCGCATCGTAGTACGCCACCCAAACCTCGTACGCTTCCTTGAGTTTTTCGAGGTAGCTGTATTGCAGGGCGATCTCTTCTCCTTTCTTCAAATTCTCTGGTACTTTCTGAAAGTCACCACTCCTTAGATAAGCACGCCCCAGGTTGATGTAATTGCTTGCCGTACTTCGGGTTTGATGCTTTTGTAGTTTGATATCCAGAGAACGATTGAGATACCAGATGGCTGAGTCGAATTGTTCCAGTTTGATATACACATCGCCGATGTTGTGGAGGTAACTTGCAAAATCCGGATTAAAATCGTACGCCTTCAAATAAGATATTAATGCCTCTTCGAATTGACTTTTACGATAGCAAAGTATACCAAGTTTGTTGTAAGCAGACGCTAATTTCATCGAGTCTTGAGATATGGAATAGTGTTCAATTAGTTCAACATATATGTCTTCAGCTTGATCGTAATTACCAATACGTTCCATAACGCTACCAATTCGGCTTTTTATATCTACCACTCTCGATGGCTCAAGCTCTTCGTAACCCCTGAGCGCTACGCGATAGTGTTTCAATGACTTCTGGTAATCGCCAATCTGTTTATTAACTATTCCTAGACCATCGTGGGCATAGTATGACAAGATATCTATTTCACCTATTGCTGGATTTATTATTACTTGTTTATAATGTCCGATGGCATCTAAATATTCACCCTTTCGAATCGCTATTTCACCTAATAAGATTTCTCTTTTTGCACTATTCTGAGGCGTTGAAACAAGAGGTAATAAAGCATTCGCTAAACTTTCAGCGCTATCTAAGCTACCAGAAACTTCTACATGATAGTAAGCATGGTGGTATAAGGAATCAAATGACTGAGCTCCCAAGTAGTTAGTCACAATCAAGAAAAATCCAATCAAGGTTCTATTCATATTGGGAAAGGTCAGAGTGATACCTAGCAGCTTATTTCCAAATAGACAATTTATCTACTGTTGCACAACAAATTAAATTCTCAATCGAGCTGGAAATTACAAATGGAAAATAAGAAAAATGATTGAAAGCTTCAAAATCAAAAAAGCCACCTACATTAAGCAAGTGGCTCCTATCAGGTTAATCAAGTGGACTATCCTCCTGATGGAGGGTTGGGAGGATTATCATCCTCATCATCCTCAGGATCTAAGCTCAACTCCTCTAACTGAGGCTGTAGCAAATCTTCTTCGGCGCACGAACTCATGCACCATCCACAAACCAGTATTACTATTAATAATGAAATACGCTTCATAATATTCAATGTTTTTCGTTGAAAAATTTTGAATGAAGCCCGCGAGTAGGCCGGGATGTATCGATCGGCGAATTGGTTTCGACAAGGGCATACCTATCCCACTTGCCGCTATTATGGCGGTGATGGACACATTCAGGTCACATGGTCATTGGACTTCAATGATGGGAAGGTGAATGAGGCAGTAAATCAGTTTCCCGGACTTACTTACCAACTCATTCGGTGCGCATGCACATCAACGTTGACAGAGCAATTTTACGACGCTAGTATGTTGGAGTCTAAGCTTTTGGTGATTCGTTGTGCTTTGTGAAATGATTTTTTCTACTAACTGATTATCAGTTAGTTACACCAATAAAAAATCACTTTAAATCTATTGGTTCTGTTCGAATTCAGTAATTACAAGGCTTCTCAGCGGATCGGGTGCGTTTAAATTTCCCAATCCGTCTGAAATCGCCAGGTAAATCGTTTCTTTTTGATCGGTGAGTTTCAGCCAGGTGCCAGAAAATGGCTTCATTTGTACGGCTTCCATCTGGCAATTCCTTGAAATAATGATGCGCCCTGTCTCACTCAGGTGAATCAAAAAATCCTGAGTCATGGACAGTTTACCCACAGTACAGGACCTCCATAGCTCCCAAATCCGAAATCGTTTCTTACGGAGCAAAACCGGCTCGCCAAACTCAAAACTTTGCTGTTTTACTTTCACCTTTTCGGCAAATGCGAAAAGGGGTTTCATTTCATTTTCGTAATATCCGATTTCCTCGATGAGGTTGTTACCAAGTTCCCGCAACAGTTTCTCAAAATAGTTTTTCAAGTACTGCGGGTAATTCAGTGGCAGGGCCTGCTGATCATGCTCGTAATTTTCAAGGACCTGATCCCCTAGCTTCTTGTACCAGGCCCTCTCCGGTTTCAAATAAGGTCGGTTATTGATGGAATGGTGTTCGCAAGGAATTTCTGCTAACTCGAATGCCCTCAAAAAGCACTCATACATTTTCTCCTTTTGAATGTTCTTTTTTCGATTTCGGCTCATAGTGTACCTCTAGTTTAATTCTTTTCTGAAGATACGGAATGAAATCAGGCGTGTCAATAGCTACTGGGATTCATCAGAAAATTGAGGAGCACATGTGACACAATGTTCAGCAGACTTGCAAAAGGTCAAAACAATGGCGTGCAGCATTCAGCAGGCTAGCAGATGGGTGAAACAATAGCACGCAGCCATTGCGAAATAAGTTTGGATAAAACCACTAAAGTAAGAGTTGTAAACAGTTCCATTTGTTCACTGGTTACCTGACTTAACGCATTGTTGCTTAATTTCATCCATCAAATGCTGCGATCATGAAATCACTACTTCCTTTATTCCTGACCTTCGTCATATGGGCCTGCTCGGTTCCTCAACAGCTGAAAGAAGGCTCCTCCAATCTGGGAGACCTGAATCATCAGTTTTCTATTTCCTCCGCAGCAAAGCCTGATTTCGATCAGGGATTACTCTTGCTGCACAGCTTTGAATATGACGATGCAAGGGAAGCGTTCGAGCTGGCTTTGGATGAAGATCCTAATGAGGTCATGACCTACTGGGGCCTCGCCATGACGCACTATAAAGCACTCTGGGGTTTACAGGATGTGGACGCAGGCCGTCAAGTGATGAAGCAACTAGGCGCGGATAAACCCGCCAGATTGGCCAAGGCCGAAAATCAGTTAGAAAGGGACTTTTGGACAGGGGTCGAAATTTTGTATGGAGAAGGTGAGTTGAAGGAGCGCAATCAGAAGTATCTGGATCACATGGAGCAGGTATATCAGGCCAATCCTAATAACCACGAAGTAGCCGCTTTTTATTCGCTGGGCTTGATGTGGGCTGGATATGACGATCAGGAGAACCTTAGCAAGTCTTCCAAAGTAGTGCAACAAATCATGAAGGAAAACCCGACCCATCCCGGGGCACTACACTATATGATCCATGCGAACGATAATCCTGAGTTTGCGGTTGAGGCCATTGCTGCCGCCAATGATTATGCCAAAGTAGCCCCGGATGCAGCTCATGCTTTACACATGCCATCACACATTTATGTAGCCCTGGGCATGTGGCAAGAAGTGGTCAGTTCCAATCGTGATTCCTATGATGCGAGTTTGAAAAGGGTGGAGCAAAAGCAACTGAACGGAAAAGCCCGTGGCTATCACTCAATGGCCTGGTTGCATTACGGTCATTTGCAGTTAGGCAACTATGACAAAGCCACCTCTATTCTGGAGGAAATGATCAGTTACCATGGAGACGGTACTTCCAGCAAAAGCTACCTGATCATGATGCAAAACCAGCAACGGATAGAAGCGGGCTCCTGGCCAGAAACACTGGACTTTCAGGATATCGATGAAAGTGCCCTCAAGATCGGCATGGAGGGTAAGGCCAAGATCCATTTCCTAAAAGGTCTGTTGGCCTATGACCAAAAGGATGCTGCGGCTGTCGCCAAAGAAGCAGCTGCCCTGGAAACACATTGGGAAGCTTCGAAATTACTGGTCAACAATGAAGGCGTAGCCTTGTGTAGTGCAGGTCCTACGCGATATGCCCCCAACCAGGAAAACCTGACCCGTACAGCCGTGGTGATCCAGCAGATCAAAGCAATGGCGGCCATTTTGACTGATGATCCCACTTCCACTGAAGCTGCGCTACTGAAAGCAGTCGCCTTAGAAGAGGAAGCCGGATACGATCCTGGACCTCCTTTTATTGCTTATCCATCATTTGAACAGTACGGAGATTGGTTGTTGGAACAAAAACGCTTCGAAGAGGCCATAGCTATGTTTGACAAATCACTGGTACAACGAACCAATCGAACCAAAGCTTTGCGAGGAAAACTGGCAGCATTGAAGGCCCTGGATAAAATGGAGGAAGCGAATGAAGTGACCAAAATTTTGCAGAAATTGCAGGTGGAGTCAGTTTAATTCGAAAAGATTTATTCAGCGTCTTCGAAGGATGCTGAGGAGAAATCATACAAAACACTATTTTCACATGCAAACCTATAAAGCCCTCATCTATCTATGCTTTGGATTCGTGGTACTCCTATTACCTTCCTGTGATTCCAAGGCCAGGTATGACAAGCTCATTTCAAATAACACACCTTATACGATAACCATCTTAGGCGGGAATATTGACGATTTATTTGACATCTATTTCGAAGACAGTATCTCAGTACCCCCTTCCACAAAACTCCACTTTCTGGGTAATTCATTTCTAGGAGGAGCCGTAAGTGGCTTTACAGATTGCCCGTTCTATCCGGAATCAGGAGATACCTTATTTGTGCAGGCCCTGGGACCAGATGATACCATTCACGAGTTTTTCATCACCGAAAACGATGATTGGGAACACTTCATCATTTCACAAGACAAAAAAGGAATAAATGGCAGCTGTGAATGCATCCTAAATATTGACGAAGAGGACCTGCCTTTTTGAAAAACAGGGGGTTACAAACTCTTATCATCAATAGGTCGAAGGCGCTATCTCTGACCAGATGGTTTTCTTCTGAGTATAGAATTACTGAAACCCCGCTACAAGCGCTCTTACCTTCGCTTTCTGTTCCGAAAAGCCGTATTTAAGGGTGGCGATCTCTTGCTGCATGTGCTCAAACTTTGATTGCCGCGAATCGCCATCCGGGCTACCTTCCGCCATCCATAAGGTGTAATCTTTGGTCAGTTTCAATTCATACCCCGGTGAAAAAGCTTGCGCAACTGCCTGCTCAATGGACTTATAGAACTCTTGCTCCACCTGCTGCGCCTCTTCTAAAGTCGTCACCACCTCAGGTTTCTGCAGCACTTCTTCCAAGGTCCTTTCCTTGATTTCGTCTGCCTCAACGAATTCAAAAGGAGTCCTGATGGATATCAATCCCATCGCCACTTTTTGTTCCATCGGTATGGACTGGACCCGATTATCTACAACCCGCTCTCCTGGCTTTAAGGTTAACAGGCCTTCTTCTACCAGTTGATCAATCTGTTTGGCAACAATTTTTCCCTCCTGCAATACTTCATAAGCGGACAACTCCAACAGCCCCCGTTCAATCAATTGTACATCAGACAACTCCCTTAAGTTACCCGCAGCATCAATCTCAAATTGTTCGGGAATTTCTTCTCCCTCCCACCAGGCTAACAAGTGATGGCTCTCGGCTTGGGGAAAGATATCCAGTGTAGTTGCCTCATCCTGTTTTTCCACCTCAGCCGTACTTAGTATTTTCTGAGGGTTTTTAGCAATTAATAGATACATGATGTTTTTGAAATTTTATATGACTCGAATCAGTTTGAGTAATCCTACATAGGAGGGTACATGAGAGGATGACTTGATGGCACCATAAATAGGATGGCGGTGATTGCCTTCGTTATCCGTGTAGCGGTCTTCCCATCCTCCAGAACCCCAAGTCATGGAATAATACCCACTACCAGAAGTATCATGTCCATTATTCCAATGAAACCCATATCCGGAACCTCCAGATGACCGGAAACTTCGGATCGTTCTACCGCTCATATCCAACCATTTATGATTATGTGCTCCGGCAAAACCATTGTAGAGGCTATGCGAGTGGTTGTGACTATCACGTCCGCCATAGACAGCCCCTGATGCACTACTTGAAGTAACTCCACGTACAAAACGTCCATTGAGATTAGGTAAACGTTTCCCTCGCATGGATGCATCAGCATTTTGATCTTTACTGGAGATATAGTCTCCATTTGCAATACGCCAACCCGTAGGAATAGCCGTATTTTTTGTTGGTCGAAACCAGTCGATGACCGTACCCACAGGAGGTGTATCATGTGAAACTTTATGCACTGACACAAAAGTCTGCTGGGTTTGGTATCCTTCCATCCCCGTGACTACTACCGGTATGTTTACTGTGCCTGTCAAATTATTGATACTCACTCCGTTGAAGGTATAAGCCCTCGATACGCCAGGACCAATATTTCCCATGTTCCATTTAAATACCTGAAATTTCCCAGTTTCCGATGGGCCAAAATCAGGATTGCTTGTACCACAGCCTCGGGCACTACCCGACAGGTCATCTACTTTATTTCCATAGGGAATACTGATGATCAATTGTCCTTGTTCTTGGATTCTGATCATTTTATCCGTCCGGTTTTTGACATAGATCGTAAACGTATTGGAGGACTTACCGCGCACCAGGTCCTGCGGCGCACGAACAGCTACTGAAAAGGGTGCTCCCGCTTCCAGGTCTTCCAGCCGTTTGTTGGTTGTTGAACTCCTATCATCAACTTCATTATCCAATAAGGTCAAGCGCTTATTGACCAGAGAAAGGATATCTCCCAAACTCTCGGCCTGCTCCATACCATCTATCTGCTTCCCTTTACTGAGGTTTTCTTTCAATTTTTTCAGTTCAATTGCCGTCCGGCTTTCCATGTTATCGATCTTCTGATCGGTCAGTGAGACTTGCTCACTCATCTGACTGATGTACTGGTTGTTGCTCGACAGATTCAGGATATCTACCTGCCGGGTCCGATCACCGGTCAGGATTCCACCTGATTTTAAATTCATTTGTCGGTAACTCAAACTGACATGCGTGCCACGCTCACCTAATGCACCATCTGCTGAGCGGTATTGAAAAGGGAATATCCAACTTTCACCAGCTTCCCAGGTAATCGCTGACTTGGCCAGGAAAAAGACGGACCAGGTATGATCCAACGGATCTTGCAAAGGCTCAGAAATGATCCAGTCCGCATGTTCTTCGAACTGTAATGTGTCTTTGATCTGAGCGAAAACCCCATTGCGAAACCGCAACTCAAAATGATGATTTCCTTTACCAGCAGTTACCTGATTGCTGGCCTCTAATTCAATGGGTTCTGTATCTACGTTTTGCACAACGAGTTGCATCGGTACCGTATCCTTCCCGATGGCATCCACGATAAATAGTTTATCATCCGGATAGCCATCGAAAGGCCCGTCACTTTGGTTCACCAAATTGAAATTGATTGGCTGAGCCTGAGTAAAGGACTGACTGATCGTGGGCAGGTCACTGATGTAGTTACTCTGAATCGCGGACTCACTTAGCGCTAATTCGGTAAACATAGGATTTGCCAGGAGGATATGCCCCGAAGCACTGCTGAAGGTGAGTTCACCCGTCAATTCTACAGCATCCAACTCCATCGCTGCACAAAATTCCCCATTGATATGCAAGGTCACCTCGCCATTTTTAAAGGTCAGGCAGAGGTAATACCATTGATCCTGAGGCATCACTTGTCCCGTAGACGTTTCATTCAGCAATAACTCTCCTTCAGCACTGATAGACCAACCTCCCGCAACAGAAAGATTGAGCTGTGAATTAGTGGATTGTCGTTTGATCCAAACACTACAGGTGGCCTGCAAGTGTGCCAGTTCCAAAAGCTTTAGTTCGCTATTGGCTTCCAATTGGAGGGCCTGCGAAAATCTCTGATCAGCAATTGGTGTAACTCCGGTCATTTCAATAGACTCCAGGTCAATTGTGCCGGGTCTTAATTCGGTAATCATGTTTAATTCTTTTTATGTGTGTTTTTTGTGTTCAACTCAAGGGCGATAACCAGCCTTCCATCACGCGGACTTTGGAATAAGCCAGCGGAGCTACATCTGCCGGACGGATGATACCTCTTTGTACAGTGGCTTCCAGCAGAGGTGCCAGTGCCTCCAGCTTTTGACGTATTTCATTAGTTTGCTCACCCTTTGGGATTTGCAATTGGCCTCGTCCAGGCTTTTCAATGACCAGTATGTGCTGATCCTGTAACCATTGCCAGTCCACTTCCGAACCACCTCGCTCGATGAAGTCTCCCATATCCAGCAGGTCACTGTCCTGTTGGGCCAGGTAATTCCCTGATTCGCCAGTCGCACTTTCCCACAACCAGGATTCTCCAGCGGGCAAAGGCAATACCGTTTCATCTATGGGTGAGAGCATTGGCGCCATGAAGTACCGGCCCGTGATCTCACCCACCACATCCCGGTAATGCTTGGGGGAAATTTGCAATGATTTTTTAGGCACAACACCAGTCGTTGCGTGAACAGGCGCATCGGGATCCATGAGCATCAAAACGGAAAGAGGTCGGTCGTTTAAACTTTGACTCAAATTGGCCACTCCTTCTGCACGGATCTGGTCCACATAATCATGCTCGGAACGGTCAAAATTGGCGGCATCAATGAACCCCTCCACATCATCCATGTCCGATTGCGGAAAGTATCCATCAGCAGGCAGTTCATCCTTATCGAACACCTGCCAGTATGCAATCAATCCATCATCCAGGTTATTGTACTCTCCCAACTTGATGGGAAACTGCACCTTCGTATATTCCCGATCACTGCGCTTCGGGTGATTCAGGGCATGATTGACTGCTGACCAGCTTTTATCCGATTCCGGCCCTCCTTGCATTTGCAGATCCAGCTGAGCTTTCACAATTGCCAGTGGCTTGATCGTTCCTGGTTGACCTTGATCGGAAGCATGAATGGGTTCTACATTATCAATCCCCCGACGGATAGCTTGTTTCAACTGAGGCCAATAGTTCTTCTCGGAAAGTGCCTTCCTGAACCATCCTCGACCTTTAGCAAAATCAATTCCGGTTTCAGGTTGAATGCGAGTGGACCATTCTGCTTGTGTCATCGGAATCAACAAAGCTTTCTTGTCCGAAAACTTTCGCAACACACCTAGCTGCACGAATTGATCCCACAACTTTTCGCTGGTTCCCTTTTGTCGGAGAAAGGCCTCCTTTTTGATGCGGTTACCTCGATGAAAAGCCAGTAACTTCTCGATGAACAAACGCATTTGCCTGGGGATGTCCGCACTTAGTGATTGCATGAATCCTCTTTCATTGCACCATTCTCCATCGCTGTTGATGTGCCCCATGAATGTACCTGCTTCATCAAAGAAAAGTACGGTGGCATCAAATACATTGTAGCCCAACCATCCCTGGATCGGAGTGGCCTCGGCTACCGCTGGATTGTCTTCCCATCGGAATGACATCCGCAAGGGCTGTAACACGCGTGGAGGTGCATAAAGCGCATTGCCATGTGCTGAGCGATGCGGACGCATCAGTTCCTCCGTTTCTATGGTTTTGTAGCGACCAAAAGTATCCACTAATTGAAGGGCCCCTAGTTTTTGAATGCCGCTCTTGATAGGAGTGAACCGATGACCTGTAGCAGGTAATTTGAAATCATGTCCTTGCAACAACGCCTTTACTTTCTCCGTCACATGTTTATCCGCATGGCGTGGCAGAAACATGAAAGGATCATCCACATCCATCAGTGACAAGTTGCTATACATCAAGAGATTGTCGTATAAGCCATCTAAAGACAGCAGGGTACAATTCGTCTCTTCCAGTAAATCAGAAGTAGCAACGATGCGATCATAGATCGTCCTGGACTGCCCTGTTTCCCCGGGAGCGGGTTTGTGTTCCTTTACGAAGCGATCAAACCGATCCTGCATCACCTTTTTGACGGTATCACTCAATAATGCCTGACCAAGAACAATGGTTGGTTGATTCGTAGTAGCCAGCGTTCGACCTCTATCTTTCCTTAAATCAATGGCCGAACTGGGTAAACCAAACTGCTCATCGTTCAATGGAATACGATAGTTACCCGTGATGAATTTTGGATCATAATCATATTGGTTGGCCTGGATGGATTTACTGGCCATTTCGTCAGGAAACAGCCTCATGCTCCATTCCACGAGCAATGGCGACCAGGGCTGATGTGACCATGTATTGACCGCATGATTGTCCCAGGTCCAGGCCGTTTTGACATCAGCCGATTCCAAAATTTCCAATATCGAGTCTTTAGATCCTTGAATCACCTGGCAAGTCAACAGGCCATCCGCGCCATGTCTTGCAGAAGTCTTCGCCAGGTTACCTTCGATCAACAAACAAGGATCGCGCGGTTGCCAATAGCGAGGCGCGGGCACTTCTTCCAATAACGCAACAGGCAAGTAGCCCAGGGTTCTATCTGCGGGTTCATGTTCCGTTTTCCATTTCAAATAATGATTTTGTAACACTTCCTTATTCAGGGAAACAGACTGTTCGAGATGACTCAGTTTCGCCAATGCAGCTTCCAACGCGGGAATACTTTGCTGGGTCATCAGTAATCGCAAGATATCTATGTCGGGGTAGTAGTCCCCTTCCAGATCCACCGGATGCAACGTCTGCATGTATTTGCTCCAGTCATTGTAGAGCACCCGGCGCTGATAGGCTACCTGATGTTCCGCTTGATTTTTGGCCTCTTGCAAACTATTTAGTGCAGCAAGTTCCGTACAAAACCGAGGCTTAGCCTGCTCCCAGGCTTCTTGCACCTGCGCTTTGATGGTATCGTCATAGATATCTTCTTTCAGACTTGCTTCATCCAACATGTCCCAGAGTGTACCACCGGAAACTGGCTCAAACTCAGATTTGTGACGTGCTTCTTTTAACTGATCTACAAAATCAACTCCCTGACCTTCCACATCAGCATTGTACAGCAAAGACAGGATCTGATTTTCTAATTTGACAGCCTGAGCTTCATTTTCACCCTCTTGCTGTGCCTTGGTTTTAGAAAGAAATGTTGCTATAGCTTCTGGGGGTGATGGGGCAAAAACCAACTTTGTTTGCGCCTCATGTGTCGGATCTTTCAAAACCGCCTTATCGCTAAAATCCACCTTCCCATAGCAAAGCATTGATTTTAGTTCTTGTCCCTTTCCTAACTCAAACTCCCATTGAGCTTCTGAATTCGCAACAGTCGCAATATCCAGATCAGATTTGGTCAAATGTTGCCTGACAAAATCCTGTTGCTCATTTGCGTACCAGCCATAGACCTCATAGGTATAGTCTTTGACTTGTTCGTCGCTCAATGTCTCATCGTAGTACCCAAATACACTGTAGCAACTGGTATACAACGCTGAAAACAATGGATTACCCCAACCCAGCACATTGAGTTCTGGTAAATAGCGATGACTATTTCTAAGCACCTCAGACTCCTGAAGCCATTGATCCAGTAAAATCTGACGCCCCATGAATTGACATTGAGATGTACCGGCTGATTGTTGGGGCATCGCAGGAATGGCAATGGCCCGATCAGGCACCACGCCATCCGGATAGAGGTAGTCACTTTCTACCATCCAGGATTTGACTTGATCTGGTGTGCTTTTTTTGATTCGTCGCACCAACCAACGATTGGGTACGATAGGCATCTTGATCCCATGCTCGTCACTCTTCCCTTTCGTCATGGCATCTGGCATGCTCCAGTGCAGATGCACACCTTTCGGCAGGGTCTCATAACTGTTAAAAGGTGTTTTTGCAATGGAAGAAGCCATGTTAGCCACATCAAAATTGACATCTTTATGCTGCTTGTTCACATAAGGCAAGACATCAAAGTCATCCGTGGTAGTTACTACTGATTCCACTGTTTTAGCCACAAAGGCATCTACCCGAATGGGCACTGCTAATACATTCATGATTCTCTTGATTTTTCCTGACCGACCGTAAACTCTACTTTGGGTTCTCCTTCCAACATGAACCGCCCTATACGTGCGGACTTAAATGCTCTGAGTCCATTTTTGTAGCCCTGCAATTGGGCTTTCTGATCAGGATCAGTCTGTTGATCAATTCTTTCCTTTAGGTGCTGATCCAGTACCCCCTTGACATCTGTTGCAAGTCGTGATGCATTGATGATCGCGAGATTGGCATCGGTCATGGAAATATTAAAGGTTCCCGCTGTTGTTCCTTTGAACTTGACACCTTTGGTAAATTGCCTATTGCCATCAAAGTCCGTCCCGTAATGCAAGCTTTCCGGTGGCAAGGCAAACGACACATAATCAAAAGGCTTTTTGGTGAGGTAAAGCGTCAGATCCGGCTGTAATTGATGCGCATCTGTAATTTCAATGGGGGGATGTTTTTCTATGAGGTCTGTGAATTGATCCTCGAAATCTTCTTTCATTTCCTCGATATTCAAGTTATCGGATGTACCGGTAAAATGATTCAACTTCAAGTCTCTTAGGCTTACGATCAGGTCATCATCAATATCCACAGCTTGTTCATCGATATTCCGGAAATGTGCCATCAAATCAGGGTAGGCCCAGACAATGTCGGAATTCAAAAACGCCCCTGATCGCGGCAAGCTTTCATGCCAATCTTGCCAACAAGACTTGTACATTAGTTCAGTCACCTGGGCGCGGCCATCCAGTGAAAGTGCTCCTAACCACAATGCCTGTATCCAGGCTGGATCAATATTGAAAGTCCGTAAACTTTTAGGGGGCAATAACCGCAAGTCTGGGACCAGGTACCACGAAGGAATTTGAGATAAGCGGGACAGTTTGATCAACCAGGTCTTGACAACCTCCAATTGACTGACTGAATCTGCTGCCTTTATCTGGGCATAGGGTAATTCCTCAATATGGATACCCAGATCTTGAACACGCGCCATTCGCTGTTTATCTGTCTCCATTAGTTTGATGTAGCGAGATTGCGTTTTCTTATACTGCCTAAGGTTCTTCAGATAATCAGGATTTTGGAGCGAGAGCACCCTTCCCAATTCATAGGCTGCAGCATAGCTGATGTCCATCATGCCGTCTTTCGCATGATACAAGAGCAATCGGTCTGCATCAGTCGCAGTTTGCGTTCCAATCTGATCTTTCAAAAAATGGACATCCTTCCAATTATTATTCACGGTAGGCACCAGAGGTCCCCGGTACCATGAAAGTCCTCGATCGTTATTTCGAAAGGTATGCGGTAAAGGCACCAAACCTGACTCCAACTTATCTTTGAATCCAGACATGGATTTGATCTGTCCATCTGTATAGCGGAAGGCATTGGCATTGAGCGCCTTGCTTCGTTGCTCAAAGTTGATCTTGACAGGTTGACTCTCGAACTCCCAGGAAGTCAACACCATGAACCGCATCCATCGGTTGGCGTTTAAATGATCGATCTTTTCCAGCGATGCTTCCGTCAAATATTTTTCGAGGGACACCACCATGGCGATGTTTCGTCCGGGTCGGTTAATCTTGCCTTTATAATTCTGAGCAAAACGATTGGCCATCAGCACGGACAACTCGCGCTTTAGTTTAAGTTTTTGGACCTTCACCTGCTTCCCATCATCGGACACCACATCCAGTAGCAAATCCCCATTAAGCGAGTCTTGCACCAACCAGCTTCGATCATTACTGACCGTGGACAATCTACCAGCTGATCCTGGCAATCCGAGCTTCGCAAGCTTCGTGCCTTCGTTGAGCTGTTCTTTTGCTGAAGCCGGTAGCACGATAGGTTGGCCTGATTCACCCCATCTCCGACGAACATGGGCCAGGTATTCTAGTTGGTCTTTGTCGTCATGATCATTTCGGTCGTTGAGCAAGAGTTTTCGAAACAAGCCTTGCTTAATATCAACCGTATTGATTGTCCTCTGACTCCCGGTCAACGTCGCATCTTCCTTCAAGCTTCGGAGTTGTTCTGATGGGAAATAAGCATCGCTGTTCAAGTCATTGATGGATCGAGGGCGTATGGATCTTACCAACCCATCCTCGAGATCATTTTCATTCACAACCATTAGGTACAACCAAGGTTCATAGATCTCCACCTCATCTCCGGACTCATCATCATGGCTGTAAGCCGAACGAATCCAGGGCAACGTCCCTTTTCGGAAGGAAATGTGCGGAATGGTATCGGCAAAGTTGCCACTTTCTCCAGGTGGCGGATAACAGGCAAAAATGACGTCATCACCGATTTTTACGCGCTCACCGGTAACCCTAAGGTTCAGTTTAGCATTTTGACCCGAGCCTTCTCCCCGGTATCGGTGTGAAGTGGTGAATTGATAGTCTCCAGCCTCAAGTTTTGGTTTGCGATAATCGATGAATTGTAATTGGTCGTTACTCATGGTCGTATTTTTTCAGCACTCTGCATGTGCGTTTTTCTTTTATTAATTGGTCGTGGTACTCGGCATCCCCACGAAAACTGCTGCTGGACACCTGGCTGAATCCTTCATCGACATTGGCTCTTGATATTCAATGAAGTCCGCCAATGCCTGTCGACGCTTCATAACGCGATCTGTCGTAATGGTTTCCCGGATTAGTTGCTCGTTTTTCGTTTCTTCCTTCTCAAAAGATCTTTTCAGCATTGTTCCCCACTGCCAGGTTGGGTCATTCTCGACTACATCCTGAAATTTGAACTCATCTGCATCCACTGCTTCCGTAAAACCTGGCGGCTTTCCTGGCTTGGGCACAAAACGGGTACCGCTTAGCAAGGTCATGGTTGGATGCTTAGACGGTTTTGGCTTGAAGTCCTTGCCCCAAACCGCTTTTGGATAAGGACGCTCCAAAGTTTCTCCATGAAAGTACATTCCATCAGGACCATTGTACTTCACATCGAGGTACCACTCATCCGTACTTTCTTCCCCATTGGGGTCGGTTGGTGCCAGATGGAAGGGTTCTCCTTCGACAGACCAGGCTTCGTCCTGTTGATCACTGGCTGCAGGTAGCAAGGACAATTTGCGTAACGGGAATTTGCTATTGCACCTGAGTTCGATCTGATCCGGATCGATGATCTGCCACACTTCGCCATCCGGATCGGTCATCACGCCCAGACCTCCACGAACCACTGCAAAGTCTGGCGTCAGGTGCTTCCCGTCAGACAAGTAGTCTTCTCTGAATTTGCGCCAGCTGATGGACTTGGCATTAGGCTTTGATTGCGATCCGAATTTGATGTCAAAACTGAAAATGGTCCAGTCTACTTTGGCCTTACCTGCAAACGAGGGCCCCCATACTTCCAGATCCGCACCTAAACTAGCTTTGAAGGTTTTCTTGATGGTAAAACCAACACCCCAAACCTCAATTTTAATCTTTAAAGTAACCGCCGCACTGATGTTTACCGAAAGGTCCGCTTCATAGTAAAACGGCTGCCAGTACATCATGAAATGGAGTCCGGCATCAAATGAAGCCTTCAACGGGCCTGCCTTATACGTTGCTTCAAGTTTACCCCCAGCCATCACATTGGTTGGCGTCAAGGCCATGTACATCTTGCCTTTGGCTTTCAGCTTAGAAGTGATCTTCCAGTTAAGCTTGAGACGAGACAAGCTCGGATAATGTGACGGCTTATTAAACTTGGGTGCGTATCCACCCATGGTGACCACAAAGTCGCCTGCAAGTTTCCCAGCCAGCCAGGAATAGGCGGCAAAATCTCCGGTGAGCTTTGCTGCTTTCGAAAGCACGTAGCTATTGTCAGTCAGTTTCCCATCAATTTTGATGCTCCCTGATGCTACATCTACCGCACCTTTGTATTTCACTTCCATGTTCACCACGGTCGTGAGGGGCTTGGGTGGTAATTTGATAGAAGCCATGCCAACCAGATAAGCCGCCAGATCCGAACCCATTTCAACCATGAACACATTCGTGGAATGGATCAGTCCAAAAGAAGTGCCTTTGAAACCCACCGCCAGGGTCTGGATGCCTTCTTTTTTGGGCAGTTCTTTGACGAGGCTTGAAATGGCCTTTTTCGCTTCTCTGATCGCATTCGAAGTAGGTTGATCACTGATCGTCATGCTTTCGCCAAGTTGTTTGACCAAAGGAAAGCGTTCGACCTTTTTGGCCTTCGGCATACGGACTTTGCGATTCGCCGCGAGGGCCAAAGCCATGCGCTTCACTTGAAAGGAAGACAGGTTGATCGTGGGGTTTTTCATTTGCGCATAAGCAAACAATCGATCCAGGGAATTGCCTCCATTGTAAGTAGCGATTGTGGAAATATTGAACAATCTGCTTTGCAAGCTTAATAATCCTACATCATCCCCTTTGGCTCCATCAATGGAAATGGCGGTAACGTCCACTTTCGTAGCTTTCAACGCCGTACGCGCCAGGACTTCCAGCAGTTTTTCAGGTCGATTGAGTAAGTCAGTAAGGAAATCTTCTACCAATTCCACTGCTCCGGACTTTAGCTGTTCCCAAAGACCTTCCGAAGACGATGGCATTACGGAGAGTCTTAGTTCCTGACTAAACTCCTCACCCAGTGCAGCAAATTTTGTATCAACCGCAAAAGTGAATTGATTGAGGCTGGCACTTACGGATAAACTTGCTGAAATGGACGTATCAAAACCTACCGGATCACTGACTTTGACTCCCTGAATGATGATCGGCCCTGTACTCAAGCTAAATTCCTGTTGCATACTGCATCCGCCACTGATTTTAACATCATTGCCTTGCTTAGCTAAGCCTATTTGAGCATCTATTCCTAGCATCGTTCCCGACACCTGAAGCGAATGATCGGTCAGTTTCACCGCTCCGGTAATCAGCGGAACTCCTCGCACCTTGAAGATGGTACTGCCTGTAATATCAATACTTTGAGAAGTAAACTGACCCGCTACATCTGCAGCCAGTGATAGTATTTTTGAATTCGGGAACAAGTCCAATGCCCCACTCAAAAAGAGTTCATCGTTCTTGAGCCCTACCTGGCCAGACAGTACCGGAAATCCCAGCAAAGTCAATTCACTAGCCCCCTCTATCGCCAACAGCGCAGGATCGGTTTCCAGGGCTACTTTTCCAGTTAAAGTGACACCAATCAGTTGATTGACCAATGTACCATTGAAGCAAAATCCCGTACTGGCTCCTGCAAATCCACCACTGAATGCCAGAGTACCACTTAATCTAGCGGCTTTGGAAAGGGTAACTTCACCGTGAAGCAAGGCGACCAGTCGATTGTTGTCTTGATCGTTTGGAAGTAAAGCCAATGTAGGTGCTACTCCTGATTGCTTTGGGTTTAATTTGGAGAACGAAGTGGTCTTAAATTCTTCAGGAGAGCTGACGACCCAGGATAATCCAAGGTCAATTAAGCCGAAAAAGGACAAGTCCTGCTCACCTACCCGGTACTCCAAAGGGAAGCTTTGCACAAACTCATCGATCTGACCTGTTTTCAAAAAATTGAAGGTATGCGCCACATGTGGCCACAGGTCTGCTGATGCTACATTCAACAAGGATGTCTCTTTTCCTAACAACTGTTCACCGGTGTACTCGGGGGTTTTCAGGTATTGAAGACCAATCTCGAAGCAAGTTTCCAGTGCTTCCGGAATGACCTTAGGATCTAACAAACCTTTGGGTTTATCAGCAGGTAATGTAAGAAAATCCACCATGGTAGCCACCAGACTTACCATATTCAAGATATCTGATGTTGGCTTAGGTAAACTGAATTGTGAAGCCAGATTAAACCCTTCCGCGCCCAATCGACCCAACGCAATTTTGTCATAGAACATCGGCATGACCGCACCTGTCTGAAAATTGATGATAGCCATCACTTTCCTCAGTTCTACCTGGGTATGTAAGGTCGAAGCATGCGGGATTAATGGAGTTCGTGCCTTACTCAAAGTCATGGATGCCACGATCTCTGGCAGGAAAAAATAGTGCACTGTTACATCCAGTTCCAGTAATCCAAGTTTACCTCCATTTAGTTGTCCAAGGCTGGCTTGTCGTAACTCAACTCCCAGCAAGCCAAGTCCCGCCGGCAGCAGCAAGCGAAGGGGCTGCTCTTCAGAGAGTAGCACCCCGCCCATCGCACTGCCGTCGGCATTCAACCTTAAGTTGTAATGGAAGCGATCCGGAATGGTAAAATTCAAATAAGATTTTAGTTGGTTGGGAAGGTAGGATACCAAACCAGAAAGCTGATCGAATAGTACTTGTAATCCATCGGTCAAGGTATCTCCCCAGAGTTGTCCTAGATCTTCTGAACTGAGTTTTCCATCCTTGAGCAGGGCAATGTCTTTGAGTTCCAGGTGATCAGGTAATACGCTATTGGCTCCGGAGAACAAAACATCGTCGATCAATTGATGAAAAGGGGCTAAGGCAATTTTCAGTGGGCGGATGATATGAAATCCACCACTGGCCGCCATGGCCTGCGAGGTATTGGACCGGGCAAATACTGGCGGATCTAAATGGATCAGGCCCTCTTCTTCCAGGTCGATGATCCAGGTATTTCCTTGCTGAGCACCGGGCACATTGCTCTTAGACTGGGTATCAATGCCTTTGATGGGAGGAGTCAGCAATTGATATTCAATGCCCTCAGGCTTAATGGATAATCTGCCCGTAATTCTTGTTTCGTCCGGTCGGTTGGGGTCAAAGGTTTGGATCCAATCCAGGTTAGCTTTTCCATCAGCATCTGTACCCGTGAATTTATTGAGCTCCGCAGGCAAGCCCAGGCCACAATCTACAGTGAGGTAAGGCTGAAAGCCAGCTTTACTTTCCAGCACTACCGATAGGTTGCTCAGGAGCATATTAACCGACCCAAAGTCCAATTTCGGCAAACTCGGAATGGTGACAATCTCAGGAATTTCCGGGATTGGAACAGTGACATCCTCCATGAGATGAGGTATAGTCATACTGACCTGAAGGTTAGAAGTGCCGCTGATATCTGTCATACTGGCAATTACCAGATTGAAAACCAGTTCTTCCGGAAAGTATTGTGTGAGTGACTCTGGTCCACCCACGATCCCTATAAGTCCTGCACTAATCAATGCACTTGTTTTAGTGCCGTTTACTTCCTCTCTGACAACATCCAGCGCTGAGACAGTTGAGGCCAAAATCAACGACGGATAGCCCGGAATGGGGATGGTTACTGGAGGCAATTGACTTGCTTCGCTCAGTTGAAACTGTACCGAAGCAGGCATACCAGGCTTGACTTGAAGGACCAACTCTCCTCTCAAACCAACCCAATCCGATACGTCTAGTTCTCCCTTGAATGACAATGTAAAAACACTCCCTGTTGTTCCCAATTCAGATGCCGAAAGCTTCTCGATGGCTAACCGAAACTGCTCAATCTCCATGCTCGCAAGTCCTCCCAATAGTTGGAGCTTCGCTCCTTCCAGCTTGATGAGCCTTTCCAGTTCCTCACCCGCTTCTCCCGTACTACGCAGTTGGTTTACGACTGAATCTCCTGCCAGCCATTCGATCAATGATAATAAGCCGCCCGCGATATCTTTGGGTAGGACCTGGCAACACCAAATGGAACCATTGGTCCCCTGGGTGGCAGTGATACCGAGTCGGCCGTCGCTTCCAGAGAGGGCAAGCACTTTTTGAGAAAAGAATTGGGTAAACATATTCGGATTATTTGAGCAGTTTTAGGGTTTGGGGGTTGCCGGTGATCGCGCCCATTAGAGTTGAGATTAGTGAAAGTCAACTGGTTACTATTTTAATTTCTGTTAAGACCTGAGTAATCTCCGATGTATCACCTAAGTAATCCCGCCCATCATAATACTTAAACTTGCCTATCACTGCTTTTACAATACGGTTAGCATGCTTATCCAATTTTGGGTTCCAGTGGCCACTTATGGTCAACCAATCTTTTCCGAATGTATCTTTCGACCAATAGAATTCACTTATTTGACTCCATTTTTTATTTACTTGTAGATCGGTCAACTTGCCCAAGCAAGTAACGATATACTTTTGTTTCTCATCTTTGCTGCCGTATTGCCTAATAAATTCAGCCTTATTCAAGGCCTTTTTCTCATTTAAATAAGCGTCATAATGCAATTGTGATTCCTGCAGAGTAGTTCCTTGACAAATTCGCGACAGATATTCATCTTCAATAGGATTTGGAAGGTGAAAAACTAAGTTATTCATCTCTTTATTCTGTTGATAGTCACTGTAAGCGGAATACCCCTTCGATAGTAAAGTACCAATAACATGCAAATACCGTTTGCCCTGGGACCAGTCCTCCAGGGGCTTCATGGTCAAAGAAGCAACTTTGATCGCAACCTCTTCCGGAGAAGTGCCCAAAACGACCATAGGATTATCATATTTAATGATATTCGCTTCGTTTTCATCATTCTTTCGTTGTGATATGTATTTTTCGATCGACTCAATAACGTTGTACTTGGAGTCTTTCTCAAACAATTTTATTGCTATTGCCCAATCGCCCTTTTTTCCTGCACGAATGCTTTTGAGCTGTTGATAGGATATCCGAATGTCTTCATAATCCGCTATTTCCTTATCGCAATTAACCACGAAATAGCTTAAATAGTAGGAGACTATTCTATCCTTTCTTGCATTCAGTTTCTCAAGTTCCTTCTCATATATTGCATGTTTTGCACACAAATCATTTAAGGGCTCACCTGATGCTGAATCAATACATTCCAAGGAATTATCAATCTTTTCCTCCAAAGACTCCTTTGTATCACTTAATTCTTGGCCTGAGTCCAATTCCTCCGACCGAATCCGTTTGCAATTAAGAAAACACTTGTCATATGTTCTGCTTTGTTCGTATTCAAAACTTTTGCTGATTGACTGATAAATTTCTTCAGTGGTATCATGGACTAAACTCCATATGGCCTCTGCAAGGTTTTTCTGTTTCTCGATACTTTCGATCTTTAGCCTGGCTTCCTTGCTCTGCTTTTGTTTGGTTACATTCTGAAAAATATTCTTCGCTAATTCACTCATTTTATCTTTTTTTAATCTTTAAGAACATACATTTAAGCTGCCTCCATCCATTCCTTCACTGTCTCGATTGGCAAGTCAAACAACCCCTTTAAAACCACTGTCGGCATAGCCAGTAGCAGGCATAGTAGATTAGGATCGTTCTCACCAAAAAGGATATTTTCTATGGGTTGAGGCAGTGATTCTTTTAATTCCGCAGGTACCCTGATGGCTTTGAACAGCTCAAATAGCATATCAATCAGGCGAACCAGGGTGTCTACCAAAAATTGTAGGACTTTCTCCAGAAAGACCCTCGCTGTTTCGAAGAGCAAGCCCACTCCATTGACTAATTGGATCAATATCGTTCCTAGTGTAGGTGGAGTGCTGTCTGCTTCGTTTTCTTCAAAGCCAAGTGTAGTTCGCAATGCCGCAATTTGTTCGGCGAACGCTACTGCTAAACCACTACTTTCCCAAAAACCTGACAACTCAGCTTCCAATTGCTGTTGCCACTCGCCATCTTTCAGGTACATTGCAATATCTTTCTTATCATCTGTTAGATGAGAGATCACGCCAGATTCCCGATCGCCCAGCAAGTTCATGATTACCTGGTTCCAGGAAATCAACTCATTTGGATCAGGCGTATTTTTTGCATTTCCAGTACTTCCTTCGCCCAGGTTTGAACCACCGGGCTGTTTACTTGCTTGGCTTGCATTATCGTCCGTGACCTTTGCTTCAGGAGCAGGAACTGATCCACTATAACTGGTGGGCTGTAAGGCCGGGGGCTGGGAATCTTCATTAGGTTCTTCCAGAGAAATCCCCAGGTCATTTCCTTTGATGAATTGCCAAATGAGTTGCCCCTTTTCAATGCTATCACGAAGACCATTGACCAGAATGGATATCATGCCTTTGGAGGACGGAGCCACCGACTGTTCCGTTCCGGGCCCAACATCCTCGGCCTGCGATGGGTTGTTATCTTTTGTTACCTTATTATTTTCAGGACTTTCTTCACTGGCGGGGCTTATCCAATTCAGGATCAACTTCAGTTTATCCAGTACAAAATTTGTCACACCATCTGTAGAATTCAGGTCCGCTCCGTCTGTAGACAATAATTGCTCAATCGGTGATTTGACTTGTTGGTGCAAGTTGTCTATCGTAGTACCCAACACCTCCACATGATTGCCCCACTTTAGCAGCTCTTCTACTTTGCTCCTAAACCAGGCCATCAACACATCAGGCTGCAACGTGTCCAGGTCTTCCGGTAATGTAAATAAAGTCATGGCCTCACTTACCCATGTAGTGAGCTTATCTTCTAAAGTCTTTTCCTCTTCAAATCCTACTAGCCTGACAGGAAGCGCCTGTTGTAGATCAACAAGCGTCAGTAGTTGTTGGGTAATTGAAGATGTTTCCAAAAACGTTCGGATAACCGTAAACAGTTGCCTGAGCTCTGGAATGAGTTCTGAAACATCGAGATTGGTCCAATCATTTCCCTCGGCGAGGGTTTGTATTGCTTCAGTAATTAATGGAAAATGTTCCTGAAGGTGCCCCAGCAATTGCTCCAGGCCTCCAAACCTGTCCAGCAAAGGGTCGAGTTCAGGAATCGCCCTGCTGAACTCTGCTTTCAAAATTGGCATGGCATGCTGAGCCTGCTGCATAGCACCCAATACCTGTCTTATCTCCGAGGGTAAAGCAGTATTTTCTTCTCCGACTCGAGATTCAGTAAGTTTATCAGAGATTCCTGCAACTGTCTCAATTCTTGAACTGAAAGAAGGTTTCGTTGCTCCATTGTTTTCCTGAGCTCGTTGCAGATCGAACCCGGTGAGGGTAAGGATCAGTGCAAAAACCTTGGGACGAATCTCAATCATCACTTCCTCTTTGAACTGTTGAACCGCCTCAGCATTTTCAAAATCGACCTCTGGCCAATTCAGGAGGACCTCTACAAGGTCTCGCAATTGATCTACCGCCAGTAATAAGTCTACCGCTTCTCCATTGCTTTTGCCAAAGGAAAGTTCCTGAAAGGTTGCTTTTAGCAGGTTTGCTTTCTCATCGATAAGGGTCGTTCGCTGTGCTTCGTCTTCCCAGTCGAAACCCTGGGGAGTAGACATCCACGCTTTGATGTCTAAGGGTATTTTATCTAGTTCTGCGAACTGAGGAGTTGCTGTCAGCCAATCCTCTACTTTCACCCAATCTACTTTTATGGCAAACAATAGCTGAGCAATCCATACACGCAATTTCTCTTTGTGGGAATGAACAAATTGATGACCCTGATCGACAAAAGCTTCCAGCGTGTCGGCTTGTTCTAACACATCCTTCCAGTTATCGGGGATCAGGTTCAATATTTTCTTAAAAGTGTCCATCAGTCTGGAGTTGAGCTATGGTTTAAAATTTGAGTTAAGTTCATGCGACACCTTCTGTCAAGCGAATCACATGTGTGAATGCTTCGATATTCTGTATGAATGGATGCGGAATTTGTATGACGATCCTTCCATCATACTTTGCATCAATCCACCAAATGAATGACTTTCCGTCCATTGGTTACTTCTTCGATTGGGTCACCCATACAAGTGGCGGTGGTGATCCACTTCCAGCTGTATTTACCTGGGATGCTTTTGTTTTTGACCCCCTTCAGTATGACTTCAATCATACTACCCACGGGTACCCGAAAATCTTTAAGCCGGAGGCAAAGCCCATTCTTATAGTTAAATGAATTGGTTCCAACCGTATCAACTTCTACCGACTCTCCATTCAGGAGCACTTCAACCTGGGCAGTATTGATCGGGTTTCCAATACTTGACGTATCTACGGCTTTGTTATTGGCCAACGCATAAAAGATGTAGTAAGGATTGGCTACGCCAATCTTATACTTGAAACAATAAGTAACATCTTTTGCCCCGGACTTCAATTCTGAAGCCCTCCACGAAAATCCTTTTAGTTCCATGAGCAGCGTAGTTTTAATAATTGACCATCACATGCATTTGTCAGCAATAATTGGCCGACACATGGTTCAAGGTTATTTCACATTTTTCCGAGATCAGATTTAATTGTGTGGGTGACATCTTTATTTGTGTGTATGCGCAAGAATATCATGTGGCGCACTGCCGGTCCAACCTGAATAATTCCTTTTTTATCAAAGACTGATTGCTTTGTCTGCATTCCATTCTTAATTTATCCACCGATACTTGATTTGCCCCGGTAACTCAAGCGACTATTTACAATCAAACCATAGCACCAAATGAAATTTTCTATCTCTCAGAATGGAGTAGTCATCTCCTCTGTCTATTTCAATGATAATACGATCAAGGAAATCGTCACTTTTTGGACGAATGTTCAGTATCAGTCTCCTCAATTTGCGTTGGACCTAAGTCCTAAAACCAGTAGTCAATTGGATCAATTGTATCCTAATGGATTAATTCCCAATATCTCTACTGGCCAGGCAGCTACCATTGAAGTTCTAACCGATAGTCCCCTTCTTCAGAACATCTACATCGTAGAGATGCAGCTAATTTTTGTTGGCATTCCTGATAGTTCCAACAGTTGGTCAGACCACTTTGATACGGCAACCTGGGCAATCACACCTGCGGGTACCGCATTCTTGTCACCTGTTGAGGCAAATTCCAGCTCCATCACAATAACTCCGCTTGCGACTCAGGATCCTCTTGATGTCTCTTATAAGGCATTGGTCTCTTTTCAAATTGCCAATGATCCGGATCACACCTATTTTGCCATCATAGACCCTCTGGCGAAGATCACTACAAGTACGGGATCTTCCTGATTTTCAGATGTGTCAGGAAATTAAAAGTGCTGCCATCAGCCCAATTCAGAATTGGGCTAAATCCATCCTAATTCTTATCTGTTTATTTCATCAAATGGCCGTGTATTCGCAAAACCAGCATAGAGCGGACAGTTTGAAGCAGGTGCTAAATACCGGAAATTTATCCGAGGAGGAGGCTATGGAGGTACTGTTGAAGGTTACTGTAAATGAACCAGAACCAATAGAAGCCATTCGCTATGCTCGCTTATTGCTAAAGAATGCAGAAGCTTCTAATAGTCAGTTGATGCAAGCTAAGGCTTATGAAGAAATTGGTGCCAACGAACGAATTTTAGGCAACAATATTCGTTCAACAGAGGCTAGTCTAACTGCGCTGAATATTTTCAGTGAATTGGGTCTAGAGGACTCAAAAGCGACTATACTAGCACAATTAGGGAATAATGCAGTAACAGATGAAGACTATTCGCAAGCCATCAGCTACTTTAAGCAAGCGTTGCTCACTTATGAGGCAAGTCAACAAGGCATTTACATGGCATTAACCCGACTCAATCTGGGGGAAGCATTTCGATTAAATGGCCAGTTAGATAGCGCAATGTCCTACTTCAAAAGTGCGCTATCGATCAATGACTCCATTCAACATCCAATCATTGCTTCTTACACGCTGGGAAACCTTGGCATGACTTACAATACGCTGGGTCAACTGGAAGATGCAAGATCAGCTCTAAGCACTGCGATCAAACAAGTCAGAGGTCTGGGTGATCCATATACGCTTTCGGTATACCGCGCAGACCTGGCACTCGTGGACCAAAAGGAGCAAAAATGGCAAGCTGCTGAAATTGGATTCAAAGAAGCCTTAGGAATTGCTCAGGAAAATGCACTGAAGGAGCAGATCCGCGACATCAGCGAAATGATGGTCACGTATTACAAACTTCAGGCGGATTTTGAAAATGCACTGGTGTATCAGGAGCTGTTTCAGGTCTATCAGGATAGCCTGGTCAATAAGGAAAACGTGCAGGAACTGGAACGTGTGAAGGCGAATTATGAGATAAGTCAACGTGATGTGGAGATCGAACTTCTTAATGACCGTGATCAACGCCGAAGACAGCAAACTTTTGCAGCCATTGCCGCCATGGTAGTTTTTCTCGGGTTGAGTCTGTTGCTTTATCGCAGCAATCGCTCCAAGCAGCAAGCCAATCAAGTATTGGCAATTCAAAAAGAAGAGATCCATAACCGTGATGAAGAAAAAGCTTTGTTACTCAAAGAGCTGAATCATCGGGTAAAGAATAATCTTCAAATGATCAGCAGTCTACTCAACCTTCAGGGCAATGAATTGAAAGGTCATCCGGCAGAAGCGGCCATTGCTGCGGGCAAATTTCGTGTAGACGCACTGGCTTTGATCCATCAAAAACTGTATCGTGAAGACATCCATACCACCATTGCGCTAAAAGATTACCTCGAAGAGCTGATTCTCAACCTTTGCTTTTCTTTTGCTGACCGCATTAAGCCCGACCTGGACATTGAGGCCTTGGATGTAAACATTGACCAGGCCATTCCGCTTGCACTGATTGTCAATGAATGGGTAACGAATGCATTGAAATACGCATATGAAGGCATAAACACGCCTGAACTAGTCGTAAGGTTAGGACAAAATCCAGGTCAGCTGAAATTGCAGGTCATCGATAATGGTATCGGCATGTCAGAGATGCCTCCGGAAAATCATAGTTCCTTTGGTTTGAAACTTGTGTATTCACTAGCCAAACAGCTTAAAGCGGAGATCAATTATGTCAATGATCAAGGAAGTGAGTGGACATTAACCATTCCAACAGCGTAATTTCGTGAATAAGTATGGCTGAAGCCCGCATTAACATATTGGTGGTTGAAGATGAGATCCTGCTGGCGCAGGACATTGCCTTGAGGTTGTCGAAACACTATTCAGTTGTGGGTACTGCCGCTAGTGTGAGTGAAGCATTGGATCTGCTGGAACAGCATCCGGAAACCGACATCATACTTTCGGACATCAAGTTGGAGGGTAACCGGGATGGAATAGACCTGGGTCAGATCATCAATGAAAAGTATCAGCTTCCTTTTATCTTTCTGACGTCTCACGCCGACCATGCACTGGTGGAACGAGCCAAGCAAGTCAAGCCAGCTTCATACATGCTTAAGCCCTTTAATGACCGGGAAATTCCCATTGCCATCGAACTGGCCCTGGCCAATTTTGCCAACCAGCCGGAATCTCCTACGCTTCACCAGAAAAAGGCCTTTGAAGCACATGAAAATCAGGTCATGAACATCTCCGACCGGCTGTTTCTGAAAAAAGATCATCATTTTCAACGAGTGGCCTTGAAAGACATTTCACTACTGGAGGCGGATGGAAATTATACGACCATCTACGCCCAGAAGGACAAGTTCATTTATTCTACCCAGCTCAAATACATGGAAGAAAAGCTTCCCACCGACCGCTTCATCCGCGTGCACAGGAGCCATGTGATCAACATTGACGCAGTGGACGGCTGGGAAGGAAACACCTTGTTCGTACAAAATAAACGGGTCATGGTATCGAAGCAATACCGTGAAAAAGTGTTTAGCATTTTCAATCCTTTTTGAATCAGTAATCAGGTTACTAAGTAACCTGATTACTGACGAAAGCTATGAACTGGATTTTAAGCGCAGGATACTAATATTTGGATGAGAAAACCAGGGATCTGTCCCTCCGTCACAATCCGTATTATTTGGAAAGAAATTCGATTGCAATTGCCCTTGATCTACTTTCAGGCCTATGGTACCAAGCCCTACACCGGTCGCATCATTGTTCTTTTCAATACCGACACGGTCATCATTTAAATGACCAATTACCGTAGAATCTATGATATCAACCAAATAATAGCATCCAGTATCAATTGCTCGTGAAGGTCCGGCGGCAATCATTACATGCCCCGTATCACCATCATGATCCAGATCTTCATCCCAGGCAATGATGTCACCTGGCTGGATCAAGCTAAAATCCACCTCTCCGTCATCACCAAAAACTTTAGTCCAGGATCCCCCCATCAACGGTTGGAAGCTGGCAAATTGAGCTGCGGATGGACAATACGGCAGGTGACTTTCAGCATCAGGAAGATTATTCATGATCTCATCAAAAGCTGACTTATCAGTCTGGTAAAGAATGTAGCTAACAAATCCTGAACAGTCTGTGAATGCAAAATACTCATCATCAGTAGTCTTGCCCACGTATGGGCCTTCTTCATTGAAGGTAAGCGCTATGGAAGATTGGTCGATGTTAGTCGGTACAGCAAAGTCATCAATTGCCTGTACTGGTGGAGATTTACCTTCTTCCGGTGTGTAAGTTCCGTTACCATCTGATACGAGATGCGCATAACTATACATGTTATAGCTATTGGTTTCGTCGCAGGTCGTTGCTCCATCACAATAGGGTTTGGTTTGCAGGTTGCCAAAAAACTCGAATGCAGCCAAAAACAAAGGGTTGTTATTCTTACAACTGGTTTTGGCTGACTTCAAGGCTTGCGTAAGGCTACCTGTAGTTTCTCCATCACCAATATTCGTCTTGTCCAAGCTGTTGCTTGTTTGTTGGCCAGCAGCGCTAAGCATGCATTGACCCGTACTTGGCCACCATTCGTCGTTTTCAACCCGACCGCTAGTCGGATTGTCGGTAAAAAGGTCCTGATAATCAGCCAGAAATTGTGTCATTACCCTAAGGTGTACAATGTGATTAAGCAGTCCTTCTTTTTCTTCAGTACTCAGGCTTTCACTAACCAATTCTGTAGATAATTCCCCACTCAGATAAGTCAAGTAACTGGTATGATCCGCATGATCGGGGATAGCATCATGAAGGTTGTCTACTTTATCTTTTAGTGTACCAGTAATCGGACTGGTATCCGGATTATCAATCGCATCAACAAAAGCCGTATGATCGTCTCCCTCAAAATAGGAAGATGAGATCGACTTCAATGATTCATCATCAAATCCGAAAGAGCTACTACTTCGGATCTGTTCTCCGAAATGGCGCATATGACCCAATAAATTGGACTCATACGTGGCGTAATCCTTCTGACTTAGCGGAGTAGGATCGTTTTGGTCATCATTTTGGCAGCTCGTAAAAACTACCAGGCAAATACACCAAAGCAAGTGTTTGGAAATGGTTGAAAATTTAATTCTCATGGTTCTACTTTTTCTTTTGATTGTGTGTTTGTGCTTCAATAGCAATTCAAAAGTAGAAGCCGGAATAAAGGCCTGTAAGCGTGTAAAAACGGGTTTTGGTGAATGCGTATTTATACGTACGACCTACTACCAATGAGGTAATAATGGTTGCAGAATCCGCAAATAGAGGACCTGAGCTAAATACTTACCAGTCGTTGTTGAAACGCAAATGCCACGAGGCTGGCAGAATTTTTACAATGTGTCTTTTCTAATAAGTGTTTGCGATGCCCTTCTACGGTACGCTTACTGATAAAAAGTTTTTCCGCAATCTCACCATTGGTATCTCCCTGACAGATCAGGTGCAGTACTTCTTTTTCCCGTTCTGAAATAGACAGGGTACCAGCGGCCGCTCCATGTTGAAGTTTACGCTTACGCAAACCATGAAACATGATCTCGGAGATATGCGGTGTAAAATAAAAACGCTCTTCATGTACCTTCACGATGGCGTGATACAATTCCTGGGGACGTGCAGTTTTCAACAAATAGGAGTTGACCCGAAGTTCTTTCAGGCAATTGAGAATGATACTTTCATCATCAAAAGAAGACAAGACGATGATTTTCATATCGGCGTATTTTTCCTTCACCAACTCAATCACATGCTGCCCTGACATGGCTGGCATTTTTAGATCGACCAGAATGATTTCCGGTTGTTGCTCCTCCAGTAAGTTGAGAAACTCATGAGGATTACCGGTTTCAAACAGGACATTGATGTGCTCATATTGACCAAATAAAGAAACCAAACCAGCCCTGAACATGGCATGGTCATCAATGAGGGCCATCGTAATTT
Organism: Cytophagales bacterium; assembly: GCA_033344775.1. Taxonomy (NCBI): domain Bacteria; kingdom Pseudomonadati; phylum Bacteroidota; class Cytophagia; order Cytophagales; species Cytophagales bacterium. The sequence goes on from JAWPMT010000005.1 coordinate 1,142,004, forward strand.
TATCTGCGTCTTGCGTCATAGGGCTTTATCCATTTATGCTGATCTTCATTCCGGGTTCATCATGATGAATTCTAAGCGTAGCAGCAATTAATTGACACCTACTTTCGATGTTCTTCATTCCCAGGCCACTATTTTCCATCGTGTCCGAATCCTTACGCAAACCTATTCCGTTATCTACATATTCATATAGGAATCCTGACTGATTTCGTTCGAACTTCATCACAATCTCACTGGCCTGGGCATGTTTCAAGGTATTGCTTACCAACTCTTGTGCAATACGGTATAAAGCGAGTTCAGTTTCAGGAGGCAAGCGGTCCTGTCCTTCCCATTCCAATTGGCAAGACAGTTTTTCAGTGGCATTTAAACGAGTAATCATACTCATCAAGGCCTCTTCCAGGCCCAATGATTCCAATGAGGCTGGCATCAATTCATGCGATAAATTTCTTACCTCCAGGATCGTCTGAGCGAGTAACTCCGTACTTTGCAGTTCCAATTCCTGCTGATTGATCTGATGCAAAAACAGCTTCAATGTCTGCAGATCATTCCCAATCTGATCGTGAAGCTCTGCAGCAATTCGGCTGCGCTCCTTCTCCTGTGTATCCACTGCTGCTTTCAGCAAATCCTGCTGGTGCTCTTCTTTCAGTCGCGCCTTTTCTTCTAGTTGCTTTCTGATCTGCTTCTGAGAAACGGCAAATAGCACGACAAAACCTGTCACCAAAATGAGCATTCCGCCCATTCCAATCAGGATAAAACCGGTGATTTCGCTTTCTTCCAATCGATATAAATGGCAAAAGTATAAAAAAGATAGAGCGCAAAACTTACCACCGCATGGAAGTCCCATATGAATTTATTGAACGCCATTGAGAAGTTGTCGATCAAGTAATTGCTCATGTAGAAAAGGAGCATATTGGTTGAAAAATAAATCAGAATACCTGTATTAATCCAAAACATAGGTTTGTTCCGGGCCTTCACACCTTCCGGCCTGTAAAGTTGCTGAATGGCATATCCAATCGCCAGGCAGAGCACCAGGAAGCTTTCCAGTCCACGGCCATGAGTATTGAAGACATGTAAGGGTTGAATATACAGTACATTGGCCACTGATAGGAGAACAAATAACACACCTGCAACCAGAAAAGCTATTGGCTGGACGGTACTCCTCATATTCAAGCTGTATATGGTCAATATAATGGAAAACTCAATCGGTGGATACAAATGGAAAAGAAAGAGGTTCGGGGTTTTATGATACGCTAAATATGCCCCAATAAACTCTGTTAAACAGGCCACTAAGGACAACAGAATCAAGTAACGAATGGCTCCATGGTTCCTGGAAAAAGTGAAGAGTCCCAGTAACAGTGGCAATAATGACGCATAGAGTCCCACGGTTTTAAGTAAGGTACTTACCATCACTTCATCTAATTAAAAACTCCTAATGCCTTTAGCGTAATGTTTAGCAGGGAGGACAAGGAATCGTCAGTTCAAAACTAACCGGTCGAATCACATCCGTATCGGTATCTCCTTTTCCAGCCACATCTGCCGCTGAAGGAGGTACCACATAGGACTGTAAGATCGGGCCAAATGGATAGCGCCTCATATCACCAGGAATTACCTGATGAAGGGCAAGTAAAACAAAAGAATAAACCGTCGTGCCTTTACCTGGATCAGACATGACCTGAACCATATTACTCACATTCATATCAAACTTACTCTTTTCAATTCTGTAACGGGAGCCGTTGATCACGGTCTCCAACTGATCCACCAATTTACTGGTCGGACACGACCTCCAGGCATAAAAAAGCCACTGTTCAATGGTAGGAGTGATGAATTCATCTGTCACATGATCCAGGTTGGCATTCAAGTAGGGATTTGCTGTCGGGGTACCTACCTCGTGGCTGAACAGCGATTTATAAATCGCCTTAGGATAGTTCTGGTGGATGTCACTTTTTGTTAGCGACTTCAAAGAGTGATACGGAGAATAAACCTTATTGCCATTCTTATCAGCCTGAGCACTTCTCAAATACAACTTAAAGGCTGCTTGCTCTCCTCCTAAATCTTTCTGATCAAAACCATAGACGAGCTCAAGGTTGCTCCCTTGTCCTGTCGTAAGTTCTTGAATATCTTGCTGTTGGACTTCAAAGGCAATGATCCGATCAATCAATGGATGTTCATGCGAAGTATTGGTTGATCGAGAATTTAACTGATAAAAAGAATCAATTACTTGGCTTGGTAACGCTGTTTTCCAGGCATGCACATGATCGTGTGCTGCTTTTTGGTCATTTATCAAAGGCATCGTACTGGTGTATTATTTGTGTAAAATGACAGTTAAGATAAGGAATACCCGCATATCTAATCACATGTAGTCCATTATTTCATGTAAATGTCATCGGCATTTATCTTAATAGTAAAAAAGAGCAATTCACGCAACGGCTTAATGTTTTGCAACTTTGTTTCTTTTTATTCAATTCTTCTCAAATAACGATCAGGAAGCCATCAGGGCCTTGCAATTGGGCCTGAATTATTGGAGTAGTTCCTTCGACTACTTGAGCCTCAACATTAAGTTCATGTAATAGCTGATCAATCTTAGCTGGCTCAGGGTGAGTCAGTCGAATTTCATTGAGTTTGAATGGAGTTGACTCAAGCACTTCAGTTGGATGCATGTCTGATTGACTCCAATCAAGCGCAAATGGCACCACTTCTACCTCCGGCTCGCTGAGCGGCATGATCAGTTCCCATTGTAACAATCCTCCCGAAGCGGTTTGTCGTGAACCGGGCCAGATCTTTCCCATCTCCGGATGGTACTTTCTTAAAATGATCTGATCGTTTTGAAGGTTGTCGGATTTAATGGCCCATCGAATCAACTTGGGGCTTTCCAACAGATCAATACCCATCCAGCGATCCTGCTGCACATCCAGATTATCGTGATCAATAGCGATAACTTCCAGATAACATTCATCCGATAAGTTCAGGAGGGCATTCTTGGTACCCTGGGTCTTGTGATAGCCTCCAAAAACAGGCGCTATGCCTAATTTCTCTTTGAAATATTCAATCCCAAATTTAAGATCCGGAACTCCGTATACGATATGGTCTACCGCTCTTTTGATGAAGGTAAATTTAGGATTTAATCAGCACGCTCCAACACGTAAACAATCTCTCTTTCGAAATTAATTTTGTGAATGGAATGGCGAGACTCATCCACGACAGTATTCAAAAATGCCTCGTAGTTGGTTTCCATGCCTTTGCTTTTTCCTCCAAGTGATTTTGACGGGAAGGAAACTACCAAAAACCTGCATTTGATTTCGGTGAGGAGTTTTACGCTAATGCCCTTCTCCTGCTGCTCCAAACATGGAAGGGCTTTCAAAAGCATGACCACATCGATTTCACGATGCTCCGGAATATTTAAAAAAAGATCATTGAAATATACCTGAGCCGGATAACCGAAAGACTGTAACAGTTCATTCATGAGTTGAGTAGTCTTCTGATCTATGTCATAGCCAACATAAGGGATCGCACCATGTTCATGGATCCAGGGATAGGACAATGGGTTGAGGCCACAGGCCAGGTCAATCATGCGGTCTGGAATACCTGTTACTTCAAAAATCCTATTGTAGAACCCCGAAAGATCCTCCAACCTTTCCTGTGAGGAGCTATGCAGATCCATTAACTCCTGACAAAATTCTTTGATTTCATCCTGGTTATCTGGTCTGTCTCGCAATGCTTTCTCAAATGCGGTTGCATTACTGGGATTAAAATAGGCACCATAGATCTGATGCAGTTTTTTCCTGGCCGTCTTGTCTACTTCCTTCTTTTTGACCCTTGCCTCCGCCCAATCCAAAATACGCTGAACCGTATCCGGAGACAGGTTGGCATATTTCTTCGCCTTTAGTATCTGCTGTACTGCCTTAGATGGGTCACCGCTCATTCCTGAGAATCTCAAGCATCTTGGAATAAAACCTTAAGTTGTGAATGGTAGCCAGTCGATAAGCCAGATGGTCATTAATGTTGAACAGATGATGCAAATACGCACGGGTATAGCGGCTGGTGTGACTATCGCAGTATTCATCGATGGGTCGATAATCCCGCTTGTGTTTTTCATCTTGCATGTACAGGTAGTCGTAAAACTCGGCTCCTTTCAACTGATCCACGTGAGTAAACTCATCATTGTAGACATAAAGCCGTTTGTGTCTTGCGTCTCGTGTTGGGATCACACAATCGAAGATGTTGTAGCCTGCCCGGAACGCACTGAGCAAATTTTCTGGCTTACCAATCCCTAACGCATGTTTGGGATAATCCGGACCGATCAATTCTGAAACATAGCTAACCATATCAACCAATTGACCATCATCGGTAATGGGCCACCCACCAAAACCAAATCCATCAAAACCAATATTGAGGAGCTCTTCCGCACATTGTTTACGCAACTCTTTGCTATTACCTCCCTGGACAACCGCAAAAAGCAGCGGTCTTTTGAAATCTTTTTTCTTTTCTTTTAATAAACGGTCGTATTCCTTTTTGCACTTCTTGGCCCACTGAATGGTGTATTCCACACTTGTTTTCTGAACAGAATGATCCATATCAGGATGGGTACAATAATCAAGACAGTAGATCGCATCTGCACCGATCTGAAATTGCAATTGAATGCATTTTTCTGGCGTCAGGTTCTTTTTCTTTTGCCCCTTGGCCAGCTGATAGACAAACCCTTTGGCATTGATGCTTCCCATTTTGGATTCATAGATCATGGAAAACACCTGAAATCCACCGGAATCTGAAATGATGGGTTTGTCCCAATTCATAAAGTCGTGGATGCTGTGCTGAGACGTAAAGGAAGTCATCCCGGGCTTGGAAGATAGGTGCAAGGTATTCACCACCAGTCCTTCAATTTTGGCTTGCTCCACATCCAATGAATCCACCGACCGAACAATGCCTCGAGTAGCATCCGGCAAAAACACCGGGAGCTTCAGGGTGCCGTGGTTAGTTTCAAGACTTCTCATCCGTCCTTATGAATTTAGGGTGATTACCTGCGATCACTAGGGTGATCTCTCCTTTGATGCTCGACTGCTCCAATTTGGGAATAACATCACCGATGTAGCCTCGTGTCGTTTGCTCAAATTTCTTGGTCAATTCCAGACAAACCGCACAATAGCGATCTCCATATACTGCCAGTGCCTGGTTCAGGGATTTAATGATTCGGTGCTTCGACTCGAAGAATACCAACGTATGTGGTTGCTCCAATTCCATTTCGAAGAACTTCTGACGCTGGCCATCCTTTCTCGGGATAAATCCTTTGAAAGTATAACTGGAAGTCGGCAATCCGGACTGAACCAGGGCATTGTGCACGGAGCTTGGCCCCGGAATGACATCCAGATCATGCCCCTCTTCAATGACCCTGGAGATCAGTCTATATCCTGGATCACTAATACCCGGCATACCCGCATCCGAACAAATGGCTACATCCTCATCATTTTCCAGATGTGAAATGATCCGGGTGATCGCGCGCTGCTCATTGTGCTCATGGTAGGAGAAAACATGCATTGGGAGTCGCACCTCATACCTCGTCAAAATCTTTTTGGTGACTCTCGTATCTTCACAAGCCAACACATCGATTTCGTTGAGCAGCCGGACCGCCCGATAGGAGATGTCTTCCATGTTGCCAATAGGCGTTGCAATTACATACAGTTTGGCCATTTGCTATGCCTTATGAATTAAAACGAGCCACTCATTTTCGAACTCAAGTCGATGCATCGACCATCCTTCCGATTCAACCAGTTGCTCAATTGGCTGCGAATATCGGTCATACATGATCATTTTCGCTCCTCTTAAGTTCTGAAGCGGAAAAGAAATGACCATCCAGTCCGTTTTTGTATTCCTAATGATCTCCAGTCCTGATCCCTTCTTCCGGTGATCCAGGCAATGATACATCTTGAAAAGGAAGGCTACATCTGCATGTTGCTCTGGTGGATTACTGTAAATGTCCTGCCAATGTGCCAGGGGCTGGATACTCTCTAGCGCAAAATAGTGATTGATCAGGTCCACAAAATTTTTATTGATATCGTAGGCATTGTATTGCACTTCCTTCGGCAAATTCATCCAGGGAAAGCAAAATGGATGAAAGGCACACGCCAGGTCTGTGACGATTTTGGGAACACCCGTGATCTCAAAAATTCGCTGGTAATAAGCCTCACTTAGCACAACCAGCCGTTCTCTGGCAGATTCATGAATGGACATGACGTTGATACAGGCGTTACGAACCGTTTCCAGATCACTTGCTTCAAAAGCCTCCTCAAGCTCTTGTTTTGCCTTTTTATAATTAGGTAATCCCAGGTAATCCTGCCACACATTGTGTAGCTTTTTCCGGCATTGTTTCTCAATCTCCTTAGGAGAAAACCCATCTCTCAACAGCCCTTCACAAATGTCCCTAATGGTACCTTCATGCAGGTCTCTGTACTTTTTGGACTGTGAAATACGGGTGACGACTTTATCTAGATCCATATGTTATTCGAAAGCAAAACTTGCCGACAATCCTGAGACGATCAACAAGTGAAGATAAAAACATTCTTTACTAGCGGCATTTCTGATCGTAACGAGAAGATTTAACTTTGCATCAATCTTATTAGAAACTTGTCTTAACAGAGGCAAAAAACGCATTTTAGAAGAAAAGAGACCCACGTCTCAGGATGAATCGATATGCAGAACGATCCAGAACTTGACCCAAAATTTTTAGGAACGATATCCTCGGATTTCGTCAAGGTATCAGAATACATCAAAGAAGCCTCTTACCAGATCCGAAAAAGAGGATTTTCGGAATTTCCAGTATTCCCGGTTTCGGACACGCAAATACCCATTGGTAGCCCGCTGTATGAAAAAGGCGTCATGGAAAATCAGTTTCATTATTATGCTTCGTATATGGAAGAGTTCCTGGAACGACAGCTGATAGAAAAGGAGGCAGATTTCAAAAGCATTTATAAACCCGCCGATGAATTCTGCTGTCTGTTTGTAGTAAAGGAAGAATTTACGAATTTTTTATTCATCCCATATCCCGTAGATTAGTTTTAGGTCATACATGCGCACGACTTGTCTGCAATGAATCCAAACCATCAAAACTTGGAATAGTGATATTCAAGTTGTCCTTACCAACTGTTAGTCAAATATGCCTCAATCGCCAGATGTTAAGCATTGGTTAAAAAAAATTAACACTCAAAACATTTTGGTTTAACATCGAATCTACTATATATTTGTATCACTACAGTCGCCCGACTGTAGCCTTTAGTTGTTTTGGGAGCAATCTGATTTTTATCGGATTGCTCTTTTTTTTGCTCACAACTTGTTTTTACCCCCTTTCTTTATTGAAATAGTACAATTAGCCGTCGATTTGATTCTGTTCTGAAAACAATTCAAATGCAAATTTGATTATCAGAAGTTTTTACGAATGTAAAAAATGGGTTCCGCTAGATGAAATATTCTATTAATCATTGAATAATGAACAGGTATCTCTTTACAGTCTAAAGGACTGAAAAAATCGATCTGAATTTCAGATCACAAGTCCATCCAGCGCTTGAAATCCCCAACTCTGTCTCGACTTACGATCACCTCATCCGCCAACTCCGGGGATAATCTAAGCAACAGTCTGCTGTTGAAGTAGCTATGGATTTCTTTAATACAAGACAGACTGAGTATCAGCTTTCTATTGATCCGAAAAAACTCCAGCGGATGTAGCAGGGATTCAATATGGTCCATGGTGTAGTCCAGGGGGTATTTTTTACCATCATTAGCCACCAAATAAGTCATACCATCATGGTAATGGAAATACCTGACGTCTTCAATGTTCACAGATCGGTATTGATCACCCAGCTTGACGAGGAATCGTTTTTTAAAGTCCCCGGTCAGGATTTTCTTTAGTTGTCCAAAGTCCTGCCCTACACTGGGCGTACTGGCTGTTTCAGCCGGCCGGTCTTGCGCGCGCAACTTTTCAATGCTGTGTTGCAGGTCTGATTCATCGATGGGTTTCAGTAAATAATCGATGCTATTGAATTTGAAGGCCTTAATAGCATAGTTGTCATAAGCCGTCGTGAAGATTACAGGGATCTCAATTTTGAGCTCCGTAAGCACATCAAAGCCGAGGCCATCATTAAGCTGAATATCCAAAAACAAAATATCAGGAGGGCTATTATCACGGAACCAATTCCTGGCGCTACTCACCGAATCCAGCACTTCCAGGATTTGGATCTCAGGATCGATTTTATTGATCAGTACTTTGAGTCGATCCGCCGAAAGTCGCTCATCTTCAATGATCAGTGCTTGCATCTAGGTAAATCGTAGCGTATTTAATATCGGGAGTTTCACCGTGAAGAATTGCTCATCTTCTGTCACAATCACTGATTGCTTGGTCTGAAGTTCATACTGGCTACGGATATTTTCCAGACCGAGTTTTGTGGAAGATTCTACCGCACCTTTCTTTTTCACCTTGTTTTTCACCACCAGATAGCCCTGATCAACGGACAAGGTCACGTGAAGTGGCTCACGACTGGAAAATTGATTGTGTTTCACTGCATTTTCGATGAGCATTTGCAATGAAAGTGTAGGTATATATGACTGTCGGTATTCCTCGGCAATATCTACCGTCACATCAAAACTATCTTCATGACGTATCTTCAATAGATAGATGTAGAGGTCCAGCACCTCCAACTCTTTCTTGACGCTACTCATGGACTCTTCGCGATTGTCCAATATGTGACGATACATCTTTGAGAGCCTGGAAAGGAACTTACTCGCTTCTTCCGGCTTGGTATCAATCAGACTTTGTAGCACACTGAAACTATTGAATAGAAAGTGTGGATTGACCTGATTCTTGAGGTTTACATACTGACTTTGCAATAGCTCTTTTTGCATCAGCGCCTTATCGCGTTCCTGTCGTTTGGCCTGATCATGATAGATCCTGAACAATTCTCCGGCTATGATCAACCATCCCAGCACCTGCCCTTGAAAGGACATCACAATGAAGTTTTGAAAACTACTGGTGTAAACCACACATTCGTTCTGAAAATTGGGTTTGATATGGTATTCCGAAAAGTATATGGACGTCAGCACCATAGGAATCGATACGAGTGTAAGGATCAGGATCAGGTGCAAAAGGTTCCGGTAATTACTCAAGTCCTTGTTTTGCGCATTGAGGCGTTTCAACGTAAAGTCAAATACCTCCCAGATGCCAAGCACCATGATCACCGTGTAAATGATGTAAACACGATCTAATCCGCCAAACCGAAACAACGTTTCGCCTGCCTGGGTACTATTTACATGAAAGAACACATAAACAAGCAGGGATATGAAAACGCGAATGCCGTATTTCTTGAAGGGGCTCATGCTGTAAAAGTGAAGTAGCGAGCGCCAAAAGCATCCCGCTACTATCCAAACCTAACTAATATTATTGTTTTAACCGAATCAAAAGCTGGTCTTGATCATCAAGGATTTATTGTCCGTTGGTACTGACCTGCTGACCTGAATTAGAGGTCACAGTAAATGTTGTAGACCGGATTGAGTTTTTCCATCGACCTGCTCCGTCAATCATCAAGGTGTAGTTTCCAGTTGTGGTACTCGTAGCTTCTACACGCAAGGTATATGCATCTGCTTCAGCAGCGATCGGTTCCAAAGTGATGTTCAGGTCATCATTCTTCTGAACAGCTAATTCAGTCTTTACCTTTCTAAGTCTTTTTGAGCGCAACAGGTATACTTTGGTTTCAGCCGAACCTGAAGTCAAGTCAAGTTCGTAGCTATCTAATTTGATTACAATACCGGATTTTGGCAGTTCTTGTGCCTGAACAGCAGAAGCAACAACCATGAATGCAAATAGTATGAGAGAGAGTTTCAAGTTTTTCATCACAACAAGTTTTTTAGTTATGATGAGAAACGCCTCTACCAACTTTTCTTCCCTCGATTTCAGTCGAATCGTCAGATTTCCTACTCGAATCGTCAGATGGTCCGGGTCATTTACAATTCGCTTTTGTACACTTTTCCAGCTTTCATCACGAAAACCACCCGACCGAAGGCATCAATGTCCTCCAGTGGGTCTCCATCAATTGCGATGATGTCGGCTTGCATTCCCTTTTGAATGCTCCCGATCTGATCTTCCATTTCGAGGATTTTCGCATTGACGGACGTGGCCGCCTGAATGGCTTCCATGATCGGCATCCCGGCTTCGTTCATGTACTTCAATTCCTTCCAGTTATCGCCATGAGGAAAGACTGCCGCATCAGTACCAAATCCAATTGGCACCCCCTTGGCGTAAGCCTTCTGAAATGTGGACTGGATCTGTGGCCCAATTGCCTTCGCTTTCGCAGCTACGATAGATGGGAAGTAACCCGGCTGATTTGCTTTACCAACGACGTACTTTCCTGCCGAAATAGTTGGAATATAATAGCAATTGTTTTTGATCATTAATTCCATGATTTCTTCATCCATGAAGGTCCCATGCTCAATGGTTTTCACCCCTGCTCGAACCGCGCGTTTCATACCTTCTGTACCATGTGCGTGAGCAGCTACAGAAAAGCCCAGGTCTTTAGCTGCACTTACGATGGCTCCAATTTCATCTTCTTTGAAGTGAGGGCCCAATCCATCCTTGGCCACACTCAAAACCCCGCCAGTAGCTGTGATCTTGATCCAATCCGCACCGTTTTTGTACCGCCATCTCACCGCCTTTTTGGCATCTTCTATGCTGTTGACCACTCCTTCTTTAGGGCCCGGATCTCCCATCAGGTCTCTTCGGTGGCCATTGGTCGGGTCTGCGTGCCCTCCTGTGATGGACAAGGCCTTTCCGGCGGTTAAGATCCGGGGACCGTCTACCTTACCCCGATTGATCGCATTACGCAACGCAATGTTTACACCGCTTCCTCCCATATCCCGAACCGTCGTTACCCCGGACATCAGGGTCTTTTTCGCATACGTCAAGGCATCATACGCTACGTCTGCTTCATTTTGAGTGAATCGTTTCAAATATCTGTCCGGACTGGTCTCCCCTTCGATGTGCACATGCATGTCGATCAAGCCTGGAGTCACGGTCATGGATTTCAGATCGATCGTGACATCACCTTCTTCAGGACTGGTGTATCCCCGATCAACGGATGTAATATTCGAACCTTCAATAATGATGGTTCTTTCTTCAAGAATTCGATTGTTAGTTCCATCAATTAGCTTACCGACATGAATGAGGGTGCGCTGCGAAAAAGATGAAAAAGACAAGATTATAAAAAGGAATAAAAGAGACTTCCTCATGTGGGTAAAAATTAAACTAGGTTAGCTACTGATAAAGCTAGAAAAATTTCAGAAACTGGCCATTTCAATTCTCTCAATGGTACCCGTAATAAGTGCGTTTTAACCTCCCAAAACACCAATGAACGATGTTTTTTTACTATTCATAGAAAATTTGTGACAAGAAGTCATAAATTATTTTGCAGAGATCAAAAATCTTCGTTCCTTTGAATCACTACAGTCGCCCGACTGTAGCCTTTAGTTGTTTTGGGAGCAATCTGATTTTTATCGGGTTGCTCTTTTTTTGCCCCCTCGTCAAGCTCGGGACGAGCCTTCCCTTCGACAGGCTCAGGGCACGCTCTTTTCTCTGCCAGTATTCTGATTGGCAACGAGAAAAATACTTCTCTCAATTATACCTCTGACCCTGACTTTAAACCATTGGTTGGAAGCGTGAAAAATTGATGATCACATTTCTTCTTCTGATTCGAAAAGGAGGCTGCGAATTAAGTCTGTAAAATACAAATCATCAGCGTCCTCATAAGTGACGCGGACGGGTAGTAATAGGAAATAAGTTTGATCTCAACTTTGGATCAAGCAATATTCTTGGGGAGCACCCAAATAGCATGCAATTCCTAAGATTTAAAATTTAGCTGAAGTACCTGAATCATCTACTGTGCGTTTGTTGAGGTCTGAGGCATCGTTTTCTCTTGCCACTTTTCCATCGATGAAAAGTGCCAAAAATCTAGGCCGGATTCATTTTTTAACGCCTTTTGTCTCAAAAGAGCAGGAATAAAATAAACTCGCAATTTCGTGAAATCAAATCAGTTGAGACTCTACCGGCGAACAGAATTTTATTCTTTTCTGCTCTTCTTTACCCCAAAAACCTAAAATGAATCAAGGCCGACCCAAAGTGACAACTTCATTTTGCACAATTACTCCAAAGGTTTATGGCTTGATCCTCAACTTTTCAGGAACTATGGTCTGCGACGATTACCCATTCACCATCGAGGTTTCTCCAGATCAGTGAAAAATGACCGCTTGGTATGTCGTTTTCTCTTGTCAATTGCCACTTCCCTACCACAAACCAATAATCATCACTCAAAGGCTCAATGATTTCCAGGGTAAATTTCAATGTTCCCATGGCTGCTTTGTCAGGATAGGACGCCTTGTAGTTATCCAATGTTTGTTGCCAACCATAAGTGAGCCCTTTACTACCGATGAATACGAGTTCTTCACTTTGCCAGTAGCTCTTCATAAAGCAATCCAGATCACCGGCGTTCCAACATCGTTCCTGCTCAGCCATGGCTTCCTTGATGGCTGTTTCGGGAGTTTGAGCCAATAGAACAAATGAACAGGTAATTAAGAAAAAAGTCAGCAGGGTCTTCATACGCGCAAGGTACAATGCTCATGCCTGATTTAAGATGAGAAATGTCATAAACGTACGATTCCGGGTTTGTGCTGTATTACTTCGACACGAAACGACTCATTCTCAGGTAGGAAGGAAATTTCACCAACAGGTCCAGCCACCAGATCATAGAAAGGGCTATGCCTTGCAACATCAAGACCGGCTTTTTCCAAAGCTTGACCTTGGCAAGAAAATGATAGCCCAGGTGCTGAAAAAACACCTCCCCGTAGATATGAGACAAAGGATCTCTATCCCTATACTTCTTGTACAGGGCCGGACTTTTTTGATAAAGTGTAAACTCACTTTCCATGATCTTCATGCGACGAGACACTTTTCGAAACGTGTCTCTCCTTGGCGGGTGATAAACGCGCATTTCCTTACAGAAGACCACTTTACCAATTTGCTGTATCCGCCAGCTCACATCTGCGTCTTCATTGTGAGGTGAAGGGAAAGATTCATCGAATCCATCAATGAACATCAGTGCTCCTTTTGAATATGCTGCGTTGCAAGTAGGAACGGAATTGTGGCCAGTCAAATTATCGATCTGATGGGTCAGTGGCGTGACGCTTTCGCGATCCGTATAAGTAGCACCTTGCATCCCTACGATAGATTCATTCCATCCTGCCAGGATTGTTTCCAACCAGTTTCTTTCTACCACACAATCGTCATCTGTAAAGGCAATGATAGGCCCCGAAGCGACCCTAAGTGCCGTATTTCTGGCCTTTGCCGGACCTCCATTTTCTTGATGGAATACCTTCAAATTGTCGTAAAAATCCAGAATATGATCCAGGTATTCCTTCGTCCCATCACCAGAGCCGTCATTCACTACAAGCACTTCATATTGCGCTTCAGCCAGGGTCTGGCTCATTAATGCATTTATCTGGCCCTTCAAAAGTTCCAGCCGATTATAAGTAGGAATGACTACTGATATTTTGATCGCACTCATGATTCTTGTGCTTGTTTAGATGATTGATTTTTTGAATGTCGAATATTGACGAATAGTAGTCCGAGCAGCACCCAGAACAACAGACTCATCGGAAAGACCCCCGCAACCTCTTGCCCTATTTCCACAACCCCCAGTGGCGGAAGCATACAGAGCATTCCAGCCACTTGCGCTTTCTGGGGACTATCCGGCATCCGCCAATAAGCCATTACTCCTTTCAGGAATGCTATGAAATAAATGAGCAGGAAGATGATCAGACCAATCCACCCGAGCTCAACCGCTACGCGAATGACCCCCGAATCCGGAGGAAAATTGGCCAGGAAGGTACCCGGTGAAAATCGTTGACCCCAGACTCCTGTACTTCCTAATCCTCCACCGATGGGATGCTTCATGATCCAGGGTGTGATCATTTTTCGATTGTTCGCTCGGATCTGGTAAGACTTATCTTCAGAAGCTTTAAAGACCGATTGGATCCTCAAGATGTGGTAGTTACTCGTAGGCATCTTCGCTACAGCCCCCAATGCCATACCTGCGAATACCAGGCTGACCCACAGCTTCCGGTTTCGGCTGATCACTACTTTGATGAAGTAGTAGATGGGAATGATGATGAAGGAAGACCTTGTACCGGAAAAGACCATTGCCAGGAGACAGATACACCCAATCAGCAGGTAGATCACTTTCGATCTTACCTCCCTGGATCCGAAGGCGGTATTCAGACTCAAACAGCACATCGCCGCCATAATGATTCCATATTGAGCAGGGCTACCGATTGGTCCAAATGCTCGCCAACGACCATTATTGAATACCAGATGAATGGTATCCGTACGGATCACATGGCTCATTTCCCAGCCGAAATACCCAAACAATCCTTGATAAATACCCCACAGACCAGCAATGGCGCTCAGGAATAGCACAAAGTTGAATAAGCGCCTGCTATCTTTTGAAGTTACCATGGCCTGCCATACTAAAAAGTAGAGCATCAGGTATCCGACTGCTGGCCGGATCACATAAAACCAGGCTACCCTGGAGGCGGCATAAGGGTTTGCAACTTGAGCCAGGTTATACACCACCCAGATCATAAGGATAACCGTGAGTGGACTTTTCAAGCCTGTCCAATTTCTTTCGTATTGCATCTTATAGATGTTACCACTAACCATGATCAGAATCATCAGGTCTAAGCCTATCCCCACAGGAATATTGGGTACCAGCCGGAGGGCCACACTCAGGAAAAATGAAGCGATGACCATGATATATATCCCAACCTGAGTCTTCCAAAGAGCCGTAAAAACAAGGGGGCCAACCACCACAACTCCTGCGAACAGGATCGCGCCCAGAAGTCCTAACTTGTACACTCCTAGCGTGACAATAAGGGTAATCAAACCCAGTAAAATGATCATGAACCATCCGCTTATGGTGGATTGCCCCCGACAATAATCCACCAACCTTCCAACAAGGGACTTTTCCCAGGTTTCACTAGCTAGCGAATCATGTGACCGGATGTTGGAATTGATCATGATCCGAAAGTAGCAGACGGCCTTCAAGCACAAGGCGACTTTTCGGAAAACGGTAGGAAGTACAGGGATTTGTGTGGAAAAGGGGAATTTTAGAAATGACCATTAATTATTGCACGCCTATTTCTTTTAATGTTTAACTTCCATATCGAAACGAAAAAGGCATGATCTCCATTGATTTTTCCAAGTTTGCAGAAAACCTCAAAACATACCTGGATTCTGTTGAAAAGAAGCAACAGACAATCTTTATCAAAAGAAATTCGGGTAAAGGAGCCGTAATGATGTCTTTGGAAGAATACAATTCAATGGTGGAAACGTTACACCTACTTAGTTCCAAGAAGAATGCAGACAGACTTTATGAATCTATGGATCAAGTAAAAGCAGGGAAGATTGATACTCTAGGATGGACCTCTAAATATTAATTTTCCAACAGTGACCCTCTTGTAGTTTACCTCACTGCCTCCAAAGCCTCCTCGTACATCGTCACCATCACAAGCTCTTGTCCGGTAAGCTCCACAAACCGCAATTGAAATTGGATCAGGACCTGGTCCAGGTTGTCCATATCATGTGAACTGGTGTCAAAGTAATAATCCAGAATTTTAGCCAGCGTTCGATCGGTCATGACGTCTTGCATTTTATAAACAAGTGTCAATTTTTGGGTCATCTCGAAATCGAATTCCGCGATGATACCTGTTTCTTTCGCTGATTCCCAGGCCGTATTGGTAAGAAAAGCATCAATCAAAGATTTGTTATCCGTTAAAAACCCAAGATCAAGGTACGTCTTGCTTGCAATGGCTTGCTTTAAGCTGTCATTCTTTCCCTCAATTAACTCCGTTAATCGGCCCAAAACTGTCTGATGTTGATCCTTCCAGCGATCGAGAATGGCCTGATTTCGGTAGAGTTCCTGAGTAATGCTTTTCAAGGCCACTGCTTTCCGTTGATTGGTCTGATAACTTTCGAAGGCCTTATTGATGAACAAAGCAAACAGGACACTAAATATGATCAGCGTCCCTTCTCCCAGGTATTTCTTGATTTTCAAAATGGCCATTACTCAGGGAAAATACTACGGACAGGGGAAAATTGAAAATTTAGAATGCCTCAGATTGAGAAGCCTGAGCGCCAATTCGACGTTTCATCCACAACCCTGGCACCCATGCTCTAAACCAATACCTCCAGAACTGCATGACCTGAATCGCGATATCTGACATATGGAGTTGAATGACTCGCAGACCTTTTTTCATGATCACGAATCCGACAATTTCTGTCAATACAGGACATAACATAGCCCCCCAGATCCCCAAATAGGGCATTGAAATGATCATGGCAGTCAAGTTGACCAAACTAGTGATCAAGACCAGTTTCGTAATGCGTTCGGGATGATTCATAACATTCATAATGGAGCTAAATCCAGTACCCAAAGGCAACAAGAAAGTAGTCAGTAATACACGGATGATCAGAATAATTGCTGCGAATGCATAAGTCGATCCGTGCAAACCGATGATGAGTAAAGGTGATGCCAGGCAAATCATCAAGGCCAAAGGAATTAATAATGCATACATTTTTCCAATGCCCTCGCTGGCTGCGGCTCGTAGCTTTCCTGAATCAATACCCACTTTAAGTAATATCGGATAAATAAGACCGCTCAAACTACTTCCAGGAATAGCGATCAAAACTGCATATCGATTGGCAAGCCCTAACAGAGCTGTATCACCCATGGTTAAAAAATAGGCCGCAAGAAACACTCCGGACTGATGAGAAATAGAACCTGACAACTCTTTCAAAAATCCGTACTTCCCAAAATTACACAGCTGATACAGCCTCTGTTTGCTTGGCCTCCCCCACAGCGCTTTGAAAAGCAAATTTCGATTTTCAGGAAAAGAAAATGTCCCCAATCCATAAGCAATTCCGGCCGCCATTAAGCAATAATGAATCGGCAATTGCCAGAGATAAACCATTAACAACCCTGAGCATACTCCCACCAACACAAGAATATTGACACGAAAAATGGTAGCTAAATTCAGGTCACTTTTATGAATGAACAGGGTCCAACGATAATGAGAATAACCTACAACCTGAATCAAATAGAATGGCAGGAAAGGAGCTAATGATTCGTTGAAAAAAGTGATGCATCCAAAAACCACCACATTCAGTACATCCCAGGCCCAGGTGATCAACAACCCGGATTGCAAAATCGTACGATCTCCCTGACTTTCAACGTAATACTTGACGAATCCATTTTGCAAGAAGCCTTCCTTGAGGTTATTGAGCACGGCCACAATTGCCATGATCAGAAAATAGATACCTGCCTGTTCCTGTGTGTAGTTCCGCGTGATGAACATAATCGTGATAAAACCCAGGGCTACTTCGATCACATTTCCGCTCAGGGCCTGGATGATTTTTTGCTTACTCATCATCCTAGTTCAATGCGCGTTGATACAACGCCAGGGTTTGTTGAGCCACTCGATCCCAGGTGTATTGGCGAACATGTTCCTGCCCCATCATCGACAGGTCTTCCGCTAGTGTTTTTGATTTCATGATGTCTTTGACGCCTCTTGCAAACCACTCCGCTTTGGGGTCAACCAATAAGGCCGCATCACCAATCAATTCTTCAAAAACGGGAATATTGGAAGCTAATACCGCTGTTCCGGCAGCCATGGCTTCCATAGGTGGAAAACCGAACCCCTCCATCAAACTTGGGAATACAAACAAATCAGCCCCGGCTAAAAAGTTGGCTTTTTCTTCATCTGGAATGAAGCCTGGAAAAGCTACATTTTTAAGTTCCAGTTCCGCAACAAGATCCCTCAAGGCATGCCGTTCCGGAAGATACCCTCCCAACTCCAGTTTGAAGTCAATTCCATCTTGTTCCAGCATTTGGGCCATGTAAAGCAACATCGCAACATTTTTATGCGGTGCTCCTAAACCTCCCAGGTATCGTATGGTAAATACTTTATATTCTTCCGGTTTTGTCTTCGGTTGAAATGCTGAGACGTTGATCCCATTGGGTATGCTGACTACTTTCGACGGATCTACACCCGCTTGCTTGATGAGATCTAGACGTGCTGTTTCCGAAACGGTCACCAGAAATTTCGCTTGCTTGATCGCTTTTTTCAGCTGGTTCTTATAAAACCGAAAATCAATGGCATTTCCCGGATAGTGAAATGGAATGGCATCATGCACCGTAACGATGGATTGCTTTCCTACACGAGCGCACGCCAATGCATCAAAGGAGCTTACATAATCCGCATGCCAGAGGTCTGCCTCTTGCTTTCGGATGGCCTGTCTTAGAAAAAAGGGAGCCACCCGATGCTGCCATGAACGAAATGAACGATAAGGATAGGAATTGAAAACATCGTCATCGGGACCATCTTTCCGATAAACTTGCACGTCCAGTTCTTGTTTACTCAGTTGCTTTCCGAGGTGTTCGGTATACTGTCCGATCCCACAATTTCTCGTAAATGTCGATACAATATTCACTTTCATCTCAAGCCACTTTTTGATAGACCGCTAATGTTTTTTCTGCACAGTTTTCCCAGCTGTACTGCTGTACCCAATCCAGCCCCTTTTGGCGAAACCGATCACACAAAACAGGATCATCGATGAACTGTTGAATAGTATCTGCCAGGTCGTATTTTGAATATCGCACTTGCGCACAACCTCCTCCCGAGATTTCATTCAACGCTCCTCCTTTGGTAGAGATGACTGGCGTGCCCGCCGCCATGGCTTCTAATGGAGCAAAACCAAATCCTTCATATTTGGACGTGTATACCATTAGGTCGGAACCATTGTAAAACTCATTCATGGATTCATCAGGAAGGAAACCGACGAATTTGATCTGTTTCAATCCTTTTTCTTTTACCATCACAGGATAAGGTGTCCTTTCGGGATGATTACCAGCTATATCCAGTTGAAAGTCCACATGTCTTTTCTCCAGAATCTCGCAAGCTTCAATGATCAAATCGAGGTTTTTTCTGGGGCTTAGTCCACCTGCATAGACGATTTTAAATCGTTCATTCTGCTTTTGGACCATCGGTCGGAACTGTTCAAAATTGATCCCATTCGGTATGGCATGGACCTGACTTTCAGTGAACACTCCAAACTGCATGGCATCCTTCTTAGCCTGTTCAGACACAACGATGATCGGAACGCCTGACTTTTTCAGAAACTTTAGCGCATTTCGATAGTAGCGCGTGAACTTCGGACTCATCTCTTTTTCATGTAGCAAAGACACATCGTGCATGGTCACGACCATGTTCTTCTTCCTCGCCTTTTGAAGTCCAAGTCCAGCCATGAACCAATGTCCATGAAAAATCTGGCTATTTTCTTTCCACAATTGTCCTCCTATGAAATAAGGCAATAAATAGGGATGCAAATTCCTAAGTGACTTGTATCGGATCTTTCGGATCCAATTAAATTTTTGATCGAAATGGATGTCATCGGCATCCTGCTTGAACGGCTTAAAAAGTTGCAGTGATTTGTGTTGCTTTCGTAACGCTTGAGACAGCTCAAAACTGTAGCGTCCGATGCCGGAATTCAAATGATGATCGGTTACCAAAGTGAGATTCATGGTGTTTTGAGGTTATCGGGTATGAATAAAAGTGCCCAGGTGTTTGCTTTTGAGTGAAGTCAATGAATGGTATACGTTGCTACGCAGTACAGACAGACCTCCTTTGATTAAGTCCAACATTTTTATCTGATCCAGGTAAGGAAATGCGACCATTAGGAAAGTCAGGTAATTCAGTACAAAAGGGATGCTTAAGATGCCAGGCATACTGTCCCACAAATCAATGGCAGCGAGTAAAAAACTCATCGCGAACAATACTATTCTAGGGGGTCTGGCAAGTGACACCCAGTAATCCAGGCATTTCAAATTGCCCTTCAGCACGCTTCCCAACAATTTTCCCGCTTTATAAAATGCGTTATAATACTGCTCTCCGAACCAACGTAAGCGCTGCCCATCGTAATTCTGTACGGTGGCTGTCTTTTCCTCATATACAACCAGGTTTTTTGAAAATTCGGTCCTTAAAGACGGGTAACTGGTCAACAAATTGACCATGAAGTTCTTGTCAAAACCAGGAGCTTTTGGATCAAGCTGTTTGATACAATCCTTAAAAATGTCGGTCTTGATCAATGCTGCACTTCCGCTTAATTCAGCAGGGCCACCCCAGAAACACTTTCCGGCCCGGAGCATCAGGTCATTTAGTCGCTCTGACAAAGCGTCGAAGACCTGGAGACCATGTGCGGTCTCCAGGGGTCTTCTCACACTCTGAACCAAATCAAAACCAGACAAATCAATTTTTTTCAACTCTTGAAAGAAGTCTGCAGCCATCAGGTTGTCCTTATCCAGGATCATGACATAGTCGCAGCTTCCCTCTGGTAAATGTTCTGCAGCCAGATATCTCAATGCATGTTGGTAGCTATTTCCATTTAAATGATCAAATGCTTTGATTTCGTATTCAAAATCAAGTTCATCAGCTAATTCATAGTATTTCAAGTCAGCATATTGAAACAGGATGAATACTTCTGCTGACTGACCTTCAGTCACCATCTTTAGTTGCTCTAATACCTGAGAAAACCGTGCATCGGGTTTGTAAGCAGGCAATAACAACTTGATCCGGGGCAATTGAAAATTTCCGGAGCGTTTTGGCCGGTAGAGCAATCCAGATAAGACAAGGATGAACATGTATGCTGAGTAGACAACTAATATTGAAAGTAGGATATGAAGTATTAGCATGGCTTGTTCGTTTCTGTGATGATTCAAAAGTAGAATGAGGTCAGACCGGAACGCGAGAAGTTTAGGCAAACTGCTTTTTGAGTCCGGTTTTCTGCATTAATCCCCGGAGTTGGGTTTATGTCCTTTGAAATCCTCAAAAATTTACGGTTAAACGATAAAAAACGCCTGACATTACCGCCAGGCGCCGCTCTTAGATTGGATCTGTCCCAAATACACTTACCATTCTCTCTGAATTATTTTTTTAACTATTCGTCTGAACCAGTTTCTTTGCTTCGGAATCCCACCAACATACCCCTCCATGTGTTCGGGTTTCAGATTCGTTAGCACCATACCAAGGTGCCTAAACCCAGGCGCTTCAAACAACTTCATTATTCGTTTGTCTGCGGAAGTTTTCACTCTTCCCAGACCAAAGGTGAGCAGGTTACAATCACTGGCTTCCGCCAACGCCAGACCATCATAGGAATATTGTAATGGTGGTGGCAACACCAATACCTGATTATGCATTTCAGATCGTTGCTTCATCAGACGAACAACATCTGCTTCATCCTCTGCTTGTCTAAGGTCAAGGACATCTACATCCTCACCTTCCATCTTTTGTTTCAAAGCCTCGGCCACAGGCATGGTGTCCTCCCGCGCACTCAAAGCGTTAATCGTAATGATTTTTGAATCTCTTATTTCCGCAAGTACTTTCTTCACTTCTTCCAACTGGAAGTACTTCAATGAACTGGTAAATAATCGATCTTTTGATTGGGTAGAAGCGGGTAGAGCAGCTAGTGCCGTTTCTCCGAATCTACGTTCGAATGTCCCTACATCCTGGATACTGTCATTGATCAGGAACAATATGATGAATAGTACCGCGAGCACCACAAATACAGCAATCGCTCCTCCCAGTATGATGAATATTCTTTTGGAAGGGATAGGAGCACCAGGAATTTCAGGGTGATCGATTACCGCCAATCGGCTTTCACTAGAACCCAACTCCATGGATTCGGTCAGGTTCAGTTTATTCAACAAAAGCAGATAGGTCTGACGTGCGGTATTGATCTCTTCCGTCATGGTACCAATCGTGGACTCGAATGGTGCAAACCGCGCCGAGTACCCATTTACACGCTTTATTTCCCGCTCTACGATAGTCAGTTCCTGCTGAAGTTGATCCACGTCCAACGTCGCATTGATGTAACGCAAAGCAAGTGACGTATAGATTTTGTTTGGGTCATAGGTCGAAGAACGACTAATATCAGTCAGGCCATTTCGAATGGTACTTTGATGATCATTGATCAGTTGTTGTTGGCGGAGGATTTCACTGACATCTATGGTATTTTTCAGATGACTCAATTTAAGGCTTTGGGCATCATACAAAGCCTGGCGACTTTGGTCAATGGCCATATTTTCCTGACGATATTGCGTTACAAATTCCTCCGTTGCCATTCCCGCTTTGATCGACCCTCCCAACTCTTTTTGGGCTGCAATTCTGGCTTTCACATCCGCGCGTATGCCCTCTAACTGCACCAAATAAGTCACAATGGCTTTGGTGTGCTCCCCCAGGTTAATGATGTTATTTTTCACCTTCATGGCTTCAAGTACATGCACTTTTTCATCCAAGTCTTTTTTGGCTTTGCGCACTAATTCCTCTATGACCTGACGGTGTTTGACAATCGAAGATTTGGACAGCTGCCCCAATTCATTTTGCAGTTGCTCGATCATGGATCTCAACAGGAAATTAGCACGATACGGATCATCATACTTCAATTTCATTTGGAGGAAATGCGAATCCATCACACGAAAAGCCAACAAGGATTTTCTCAATTGATCATGACTCAAATGGTATTCCTGGAAAAAAGTGCCAATCACTTGATTAACCCTTGACCTGGCATCAAAATTCATAGTACCGTCACCCCTTTTGTTTAAAGCAATCCGCAGCTCCTCCTGAAGTGAATCAGGCCAGGGAAAAGGAAAAAGATTCAAGGTATCGCTTATACTTTGTTGGGCTATTTGAATCCGTACTTTTTCAATGAGTTTTTTGGACCTGGCCAGTTCAATGGCATTCTGGAAATAGGTATGGATCTGGTATTGCTTCACATCCTGATCTCCCAGGCTTATGTTTTTGTTTTCCTGAAAGGCCATCATCATCTTCGCCTCAACTTCATACACCGGACGTTCATTTCGGGTCAACCAGTGTAGCGCAAATGCTGCCAAAGTCGGGAATATCACTAACCACAAGCTGTTCTTGTAGATCAGTTTCAGTATTTGAGTAAAATGTTCCATTACGCTGAGATGAATAGTTCGATTTCTCGTTTCAGTTTCATAACCGTAGTTTCGGCCCGAACCAATGCTTCTTGCTTGAGCATCAAGTCACCCAACATTTTGTTGTACTCATGCGTGGTGATGCGACCTTGACGAAATTGCTCATCGGCCACCAACTTGTTTTCTTCAGAAATCATCAGGTTATTCTCTCTGATAATGAATATTTCAAGGGCTTGCTGATATTCAAGGAACTTCCCTATCACATAAGACTCAATGTCTCGTCGGTCTCTTTGCAAATCCTTTTTACGTATCTCAAGCTCCTGTTCGGCCACCCTGATCCTACTCTTCCGATTGATAAAGTCTTCGGGATTCACCCCCAGGGTCAGGCCAATATTGGAAAGTACGGAAGCTTGCGTTACACTTACATTGCCATCATTGGCAGAGGGCACCGTACTGACATTGAAAAAGTTCACGCCAAATCGAAAGCTTCGACTCCAACTATTGCGTTCTTGTTTGATCGCATATTGTTGTTGTTTGACGCGTGCTTCGTCCAACTGTAATGTGTAAGAGTTCGCTAACGCTTTTTCCACGATGCTATCGATATTAGTCACATCTAATAGCAAAGCCTGAATGGTCTCCAATTCATGTTGTGGATTGAGTGAACTGCTGTCTTGTAAACCAGTTGTGATCAAAAGAGATAAAACAAATATTTTCATGCGAATGGCGTTTACTTGGTTACAACTTCGATGGTGAGTCGAAATTAGAGGTGGCAGTTATGATGTTCTGGAATGATTAGGAGAACTGCTGGTTCACCCCTTTTTTCAGCCGCAGCTTGTTGAATTCAGTTTTGTACGTTGAGTTATCGGTGATTCTAAACCGTTCTCCGACGGTTTAGGGCAGTTCCTAGGATTTAACCTCCTGTATCGCAGCTAGTGGCGTCATCAATAAGATCTTGATATCCATCAAAAACGAATACTGACGGGCATATTCTATGTCTTTGAGTTTGCGGCTATCTACTGACATGTTGGCTTTGCCACGATCGGTGACTTGCCAGTAGCCCGTAATACCAGCCGGCGCCATGAACCGTTCGATATAAGCGTCTTCCGTTAGCTTTTCCGCTTCATACAGTGGTAAAGGTCGATTGCCCACCAAAGACATATCTCCAACTAATACATTCCATAGTTGTGGCAGTTCATCAATACTGGTCCGTCGTATGAAAGCACCTACTTTTGTGATTCGAGGATCGTTCTTCACTTTAAAAAACGCATTTTTTACCTCATCTTCTCTCTGCGCGTTCCACTGATCCTCGCTTATGATCTCATCGTCCGCTACCCTAATTTCGGAGGCATCATCAAGCAATACAGGCTCAAATTCCATTTTCGACTGGTATTGACTCTGGGCTTTTAACGCACCTACTCGTTGGTCTGCATCTTGAAACATGGACCGGAATTTCCAAAATCGAAACGTATGGTAATGCTGCCCAACTCGTTTGGCCGCATAAAATATCGGGCCCTTACTTTCCAGTCTTATCGCAACCGCCACAATCAACAATAATGGACTTAACATCAAAAGAAGGACGCCACTGATCAATACATCAATGGACCTTTTACCGAAATTTCTGTAATTAATGTACATGATAATCCTGGTCCTGGTGAAACGCTACTTTTTTGATTCGTGCCTCGAGTTCACGGGGATTGAATGGCTTCTGAATGAAGTCGGTGGCACCGGATTCCAGGCACTCCACCTTTACATCAATGTTCCCATTTGAAGATATGATTAGCACGGGCATGTTGTGCGAAGTACCTTTCACAAATCGCATCAGGTCAACTGCACTCAATCCTTCTGTCTGTAAATCCGCAATGATGATATGGGGTACATATCTGTCATCTTCATATGCCTTGATGAATTCTAGCGGCCCCTCAAAAGTCTGGACCTGCCATTTTTCATTCAAGAATCTTTCAAGAAATGAAAGCATCATTGGGCTATCATCGATTATGGCAAGTTTTTTCATTGGTGCATACTTTATTAATTGAAAGCCTGAGCTAGTTGCCGATGCTTTTTAGAATCTATTTGATGATCCGAAAGTATGACCTAATGATAGTGTGAGGGAGGACTATTAGGAGAACTGCATCAGAACTCCGGTTTTCTGCATAATTGGATGGAAATTGAATTTTAACAAAAAAAAGCGCGGAGAATACTCCCCGCGCTTCAAGTGCTTGTCGAATTAGCTCGACCTATGTCTTACTTTGTAAATTCTACATCCTACGAATCTTGCCACTTCCAGAAGCGCTGTTGATCACACGGTCAGGATCTCCTCTGTAGTACACATTGCCACTGCCGGAAATACTCGCTTCGATTTCATCCTCTACGGACATGTAAATGCTACCCGAACCGCTGATCCGAGCATCTAATGATTTTACTTCCAGGTCGTCTGCTTTGATCTTGCCAGAACCGCTGATCCGGGCATAAACTTCTTCTCCAGAGCCTTCCATCTCAATGGACCCTGAGCCTGAAATGCCGATTTCAAGGTCTCTGCTTTCCACTTCCAACTCCATACTTCCTGATCCACTGAGTTTTACCTCCAAATCATCCGTCTTCAATAAGCTCTCTCCATATATTGGGCCTGAGCCGCTTAAGGTGATCGCCTCTATGTCTCGCATGGTCACGTAAATCTTCAATTCATATTTCCCCCACCCACGATTCCAGCCGCGATCATTTCTGTTTCTGATCACCAGTCGGTCACCTCGTTGATCAAAATCTATTTTCTCCAATATGTCTTCATCTGCATCGACAACTACTTTTGCCTCCGATCCTTGTGTCAGGTACAACACTCCTGAGGTACCGAAGGTCAGTTCTGAAAAATCGTCTACTCGAATTTCTTGTTTTTGGGCAGCTACGCTGAAAACGATCATCATTGCTGCGATGTAAGTCATTGATCTAATCATAAACGGACAGTTAAGTTATGGTAATAGACCCCCGGAACCAAGAAAGGTTGCACAATGAAATGAATTAATCTTAAAAACAGATCAAGCCCTCATATAGCTGATTCATCGAATTATTCACGTGTTACTCCGAAGAATGCTTGCCTGAAACTTTCAATATCACTTAATTAGACAAGAGCGAGTCAGCTGACCTTCAATATTTATATACAAATCAAAAACAAATGTAAGCAACGCCGTTGCTAATAATAACTTAAATTAGCCTGACATGAAAGGGATCATCTTTACGGAACTTATGGAAATGGTTGAAGGCGGGCATGGATTAGAAATCGCCGATAAGATGTTGTCTCATCCCGAACTATCTACGAAAGGAGTTTATATCGCTACTGGCACTTACCCCGTCGAAGACCTGGAAATATTACTAGGGACACTTCAAGAAACGCTTGGAGCAGATAGAGATACTTTACTCAAAGTTTTTAGTGGGCATTTATTTCAGACGTTCGAAAAGAAGTATGCCAGTCTCTTGGCCAATTATTCGGATACATTTGGTCTACTCAAAATGATTGAAGGGCACATCCACGTAGAAGTGAAAAAACTTTATCCTGATGCCGAGTTACCTGAGTTTCAAGTAGAAAGCGAAACAAGTGATCAGCTGGTATTGATTTATACTTCCAGCAGACACATGGAAGCATTGGCAGAGGGGCTCATGGAAGCTGCAGCTAAACACTTTCAGGAAACTTTTGATATTCGAAAAGAAAAAACCTCTCCGGAAAGCACTCGATTCATCCTTAGTCGTACATGAGTGATGAAATCGCCATATTGAAAAGACACCTGGCCAGGGAGCGGGCCGCAAGAAAACAAGCGGAAGAATTACTCGATTCAAAAACGCTGGATTTGCATCAGGTAAATCAGGAACTGTCTGATGCCACCGAAACCTTAAAGTCACTACTCAGTTCACGAACGGCAATCATTTCCAATCTGGTCACCAATCTGAGTAGTGGGATCTTGCTGGAAAATGAAGTGGGCGAAATCCTATTTGCCAATCAGGTTTTCTGTGATCAATTTGAGATTACGGCGCCTCCGGATAAACTCGTGGGCAAAAAACTCTCTCGTTCCTTGCAGGATTTTGAACGGATTTTCGCTGACCCTGAACAATTTTACAATAAACTCCCACGGGTCTTTGAAGCCAATGAAAAGGTCCTCAATGAATCCATTGAACTCAAGTCAGGGATTACCATTGAAGGAGATTTCATCCCTATCGACATCATGGGTGTGCACAAAGGTCGACTATGGCAATTCCGTGATATCACTGAAAGGAAAACCAATCAACGTTCTATTGAGCAAAGTGAACGTCGATTTAAATTGCTTGCAGCTTATTACGAATTTATCAGGGGAGCCAGTCTGCGCGCATTATTAGCAAAGACGACCACATTTCTTAAACAGGAAGTGGAAATTGAAGAGATTTCAATCTCACTCGTAGAAAGCCCAATCGAGTCTTTGAATAGCTGGATGCGGGAACAAGTGACTAAAGTGGACAATCCACTGGTAAAACTGTTTACCGCGGAGAACATGAAGGCGCTCGATCAGAAACCAATCTATCTGGATGATATAACCGCCGACACCTCCGACCAACAAGGCTTGGAATGGTTAGTCAGGGGGTTTCGCAGTGCCTTAAATATGCCCCTCATACTTGAGGGTGACTTTCTAGGTGTGCTGAGTATCGCCTCTCGACAAATAGACGGCATATCCGAAGATACCAAAAGATTCTTCGCGCTTTTCGAGCCTCGATTGACGTACGCTTTGAAGAATCTGATCCTGATCCAGGACTTGGAATGGACGAAAGATACCATCAAGCAAAGCGAAGAAAAGTACCGCGGCATCATGGAAAACATGGAACTCGGACTCATGGAAGTGGACAATGATGACACAATCATCAAAGTCTATGATCGCTTTTGCAAATTGACGGGTTATGGGTCCTGGGAGCTCATAGGAAGAAAGGCCTCAGAAGTTTTCGTATTGCCTGAATACAAACATGTCCTGGACGACCAGCATAAAGACCGGGATAGGGGTATATCTGGTGTTTATGAAATTGAAATACCCACCAAAAGCGGGGAACGAAAGTGGGTGCTCATTTCCGGAGCACCCTATTATGACAGCAATGGAAAAAAGATGGGTACAATCGGTATCCATCTCGATATTTCCGACCGGAAAAAGATGGAGCAAAACCTGATCCAGGTCACCTCCGAAGCAAAAAAAGCGCAGGAAGCCGAAAAGATTTTCCTGGCCAATATGAGTCATGAGATCAGAAATCCCCTGAATGCTGTCATCGGGATGAGTCATTTGTTAGAAGATACCAACCCGACCAAAGAACAACAAGAATACCTCGGATACATCAAAAACTCGTCCCAAACATTGATGAGTCTGATCTCTGACATCCTGGACCTGTCAAAGATCCATGCCAATGAGATTTCCTTCCACCCAGTAGAAATATCGCTGAAAAAGACCGTTCGGGACATTCAAAGCATGTTTGAAGTGAGGTGTTTGGAAAAGGGCATTCAATTCCAATTTCAGTACGACGATAACATTGAATTGAAGGTGTATGGTGACCAACTCATCTTGCATCAAATTCTGAACAACTTGTTGGGTAATGCCCTAAAATTCACGGATGAAGGGGGTAACATTTCGTTGCATGTTGATCTGTTGGTAAGGAAAGATAATAATTACCAAATAATGTTCACCGTTGAGGATTCTGGAATAGGAATTAAAGAAGAGCACCTTGCGGATATTTTTACCGAATTCAAACAAGCGGACAGCTCGACAAAAATCAAATACGGAGGAACCGGTCTTGGCCTTGCCATTTCACAAAAGCTGGTCACACTCCATGGAGGTAGCATTGATGTAGAAAGTACTGAAGGCGAAGGGTCTACTTTCCAGATAGTGATCCCTTTTGAATACACTGAGAATGCAGATCGGGCACAAGTAGAAAAACCCAGAGAAACATTTGAAGAAATGAATGTGGGCAGAGTGCTGATCGTGGAAGACAACCCGGTCAATCGAAAGTACCTCAGCCGAACGCTACAAAAATGGCACATCTCCTGTGACGAAGCTGAAAACGGGCGGATCGCACTTGAAAAACTTGAGGCTGCTACTTATGACCTGTTGATCATGGACATACGAATGCCAGAAATGGATGGCTATGAAGCCATAGGTAGAATCAGAAAACATCCTGAAGACCATATCCGCAACATCATGGCCATTGCCCTCACCGCCGATGCCATGCGCGAAGAACGAGAAAAAGCCTATCACCAGGGCTTTAATTACCACATCACTAAACCGTTCAAATCAGAAGAACTGCGCTCTAAACTAATGGAGCTAGCCACCTTCCAAACGGAAGAACCCCACATCACACCTGAAGAAAAATTGTCCATTGATACTTACTTTGACCAGGAAGCCCTTAACAGGTTGTATGAAGGAGATGAGGAATACATGATTGAAATGTTTCAGATCTTCAAACGAACCACACCGAAAGAGTTGGAAGGACTTCAGGCAAGCATGGATAAAGAGGACTGGGAAGAATGCAAGAGCATATTACACCGGGCCAAGCCTACTTTCGAAATGGTTGGCCGACCTGGATTGACTAAAATTGCCGGACAATTTGAAGCGATTTACGATAAAGAAAAAGTGCTTTCTAAAACAGATTTAGGGCTGTTCATGGTAGAGGTCCGGGAATTGCTCAAGAAAGTTGATTTAGAAATTAAGAAAACCAAATAACCACATGAATCCACTAAGAACAATCATTGTAGAGGATGAAGAAATGGCGATGACGCACATCAAACGACTATGCAGTAAGACGGAAGACCTGGAAGTCGTGGAAACGTTCACCTCTGGATTTGATGCCATGAAATTCCTGAAAGAAGATCATGACATTGACTTGATCCTACTAGATGTGGAAATGCCGGATTTCACAGGACTGGATCTATTGAAAATTCTTAAAGATCCGCCCCAGGTCATCTTCACTACCAGTAAAAACCAATATGCAGTGGATGCCTTCGAATTTCAGGCGACGGACTTCCTGACAAAACCTATTCAGGCACCGAGGTTCCTGCAAGCCATCGATCGCGCCAGGCAACTCGTAGAAACCCGTATCTCAACGACCAACGATCTGGAACAGATCTTTATCCGCGTGGATGGTCGCTACATCAAACTGGACCTCAATGAAATCCTGTATGTAGAGACCCTGGGTGATTACGTAACTTTTGTGACTGAAAGCGGTGAAAAGCTGATCGTACATTCCACTTTAAAAAACATCGACGAAAAGCTGAAGAGCGATAAATTCATCAAGGTACATCGATCTTTCATCGTTAATGTGACCAAAATCGTCGACATAGAAGAATACAACCTGGTGATTGATGAAAAAGTGATCCCTATCAGTCGTACGCTAAAGCCCATACTGATGAATAAGATCAAGACGATTTAGACAGAGGCGGATAACCTCCGTTCCGCTTTCTCCCAGGTTACTTGCTGACGGCCCTTCAGTAAGCGCATGAATCCAAGGAATACGGCGTAGTTCATCATGGTGAAGTAGTAGGGAACAAACAGTCCTTTGATCGTCAGTTTCTTCTGTTTGAAGTACGATCCTAACAGCGCAATTCCGTAAAAAGCAATTTGGGTATACAGCAAGGATCCATATATCCATGAATTCTCCATCAATGCAACATTGAGCATGAATATGAAGGGTAAACTTAGAGGTGTCAATGTCCAGCGTAAAACCCTGTGCCCGACATATTGATAAGTCAACAAGCCATATCGAAAAGGATTCAACAATCCGCGCAACCGCCAGATCGCTTGTAAACCACCCGCAGCAATGCGTACTTTTCGCTTCATTTCGTCACCGATACTAGCGGAAGGTAATTCATGAGCTTTGGCTTGTGGACAGTAAGCCACCTTATGACCATCTGCTGCAATGCGCATGGACATTACAAAGTCTTCAATGTAAGTATCCTCCTCAATTGGTTGATACAAACTTTTTCTAAACGACATCAATTCGCCAGCACACCCAACCATGGTATTGAGTTCACTATCCCACTTTTTGATAGCAGACTCATATTTCCAGTAAAGCCCCTCACTCGCTGTAGCATCATCACTTCCATCGCTGATTACCACTTTTTCACCAGAGACTGCCCCTACCTTTTCATTCAGAAATACCTGACCCATCTCTTCTAATGCCTCCGTATTCAATAGGGTATTGGCATCGGACAATACAATCACTTCTGAATCCAGAAAGGGCATTACACGGTTAATGGCAGCCACTTTCCCTTGTCGTTCTGGCTGATGATACAAGGTTACTCCTGGATATTGACGAACTATTTCCGGTGTATGGTCATTTGAACCATCTGCAACCACCACCAATTGTAGTTTGTCCCAATCATAGTCCAGCTGAAGGGTGTTTTCAATCTTTTCCCGAATACAGCTAGCCTCATTGTAGGCCGCTACGACAAAAGTCATGGTCGGCAATTCGGTGATTGTATTACTCACTTTTGGAGCACCAATACCCAGTTTATTCAACATCAACAAAGAAACAGGATAGCCGAAATAGGTAAATAGAATTAAGGCGATCAAAGACCAGAATAAGATTTGCATGACTTAATGGATTTGAGTTCAAGACAAATCAACAGTTTGATATTCCTTACCCAATTATATAATAGGAGTTCAGGTCAAAACACCCGATAAACTGCATAATACAGGCTTTTCGTTCTTCGAATCTTCAAATTCAGCACTTTTCAGGTCCATTTCACCCGAAAACCGAAAGGGTTACTATCCTACTCTTCATTCTTGATTCATTTGTTCAAAACTTACAAACATAGAAAAGCTCATCTCCATCATTACCATCAACTATAACAATCGCAGGGATACGTTTCAGTTCCTCCGATCGATCGACAAACTCAACTCAAAAAACATTGAGGTCATTGTCGTGGATAATGGCTCGAAGGAAAACATTGTGCCTGTACTCCAAACTTATTTTCCGCATGTAAATGGAGTTCGGAGCGAGCAGAACCTTGGATTTGCCGGTGGGAACAATCTGGGAGTCAATAGCGCCAATGGGGAATTCCTTTATTTCGTGAATAATGACACGATCTTTTTGGAAGATCACTTTTCCGCGCTGGCCAATCAACTCATCAAACATCCAGAGATAGGGGCGATCTCACCACAATTGATCTACCCGGATGGCCGCATCCAGTTCCAGGGAAAGTCAACCATGAATCCGCTGACTGGACGAACGAAAGACCTGCATTATGATCATAAAGGCCTGGCACCAACCTCTTACATCCATGGAGGTGCGGTAATGATCAAGCGTGAGGTCCTGGATTCAGTAGGAATTATGCCTGAACACTACTTCCTTTATTATGAGGAATTGGCCTGGTCCGAGCAAATCAAATCAGCAGGGTTTGAACTGGCCATAGACCTTAAACATGAAATTGTACATGATGAATCAGCTACCACCTCGAAAATCAGTGACTTAAAGACTTATTTCATGACTCGCAACCGAATGTTGTTCATGAGAAAATATTCGAGCCGTTATTTTTTATTATTTTTACTATATTTCACAACGGTTGTATTACCTAAGGAGACCTTGAAAATGCTGATTCGAAGAGAATTCGGAAACTTGAAAGCCATAATCGCAGGTGCTTTTTGGCATATGAATCATGGACCAGAGAGTCGGCAATTGGGTTACAAGTTCAACTACCTTAAACCTGTTGCTGCATGATCGCACCATATGACATAGTAATCCTTGCTTTGAATCGCTGCGATGACGTGTTGAATTCTTCTACCTGGCAGATGGCCAACTCCATGGCACATTCCAAACGGGTATTGTATGTGAATCATCCAAAAACCTGGCTCGATTGCCTGAAGATGCGCAAACGAGTACACCAAAAAATCACAAGGCATACTTCTAACCTACATTGCCTGGAACCAGCTGCCATGCTGCCCACCAATTTCTTACCTAAAGGAAAGTTTTACGACTGGTTGCAAAAGATCAATCACGAGTGGTTGTACCGATCCATCATCAAAGTGCTGGGCAAAGGGAAAGTAGAATTATTCATCAATGCGTTTGACTTCTACTACCCCTACCTCCAAAGAAAACTGGCCAACCGGGTGAATAAGGTTGCCTATTACAGCCTGGACCCTATTGTGAAGGATCGATCTAAAAAACACGGCATAGCGAACGAAAGGAAATTAGTGGCCGATGCAGATCATGTTTTTTGCAGCGCCAAAAGCCTCTATGATCAATGGCAAAAGGAACACCATAGCGTGCATTATTTGCCTAATGCCGTCAATTTCAACGGACTTCAACATCAGGTAGCCCATCCCCCAAAAACCATTTCCATGCTCAAAGGAGTAAAAGTTGGACTATTTGGCAACATTGATCGACGTGTAGATCTGGATCTATTGAACTCCACGCTCAATGCGGGATACATGAGCCTGGTTTTAGCTGGCCCTGTGTCCCAGAAGTGTGAAAAATTGATGCAATTACCGAATGTGTTCTATTACGGCACTTATCAATACCATAACCTTAGGTCTTTTGTGGAGTCGGTAGATGTATGCCTGATCCCCTATCGAGTCACACCCGACATGGAAAAAATTTACCCATTGAAACTCATGGAATATTTCGCTTTCGGAAAGCCAGTCGTGATGACTCCTTTCAATACGGATCAGGTTCAGCAACTAGGCAAAATGGTCTATTTAGCAAGAACCGCTAATGAGATGCAGCAAGCTATTTTGAAAGCCTATCACGAAGACAATCCTTACCGCAGACATGAAAGGAAAGCCATTGCCGCTGAAAACAATTGGGACAGCCGTTCAAAAACACTCTTAGATGTCGTCTATCATGATCAGTCAGCTTAAATCCTACATCAAAAAGCACCCAAAAATCAAGAAAAGCATTCATTCGCTTATCTTTCGAAAAAAGCCATACGACGCCAGGTTGAGGTGGTATGTTTGGCTTTGGTGGACATTGCCCCAATATTTCAAAAGAGGTATTGCCTGGAATGCACGCCTGGATCTGGTCCCTTTTCATCGGTTCAGTCTAGGTCGGCATTCTCGAATTGAAAAGCATGTGGTCATCAACAATGGAATGGGTGATGTCGCATTAGCGGATGAAGTACACACCGGCATTGGTTGCGTCATCATTGGCCCGGTAATAATGGAAAAGCATGTCGGACTCTCTCAATATGTTCGGATCCTGGGCATGCATCATGGCATCGACCCAAGAACGCCCCATCATCATCAACCTTGTACAGCTGCTCCAGTAATTCTCGAAGAAGATGCCTTCATAGGTACCGGAACCGTGATTATGGGCAAGAAAGATGGTAGTCCACTTACGATTGGAAAGTACTCACGTGTTGGTGCCAATTCTGTTGTGACTACTGACATCCCCCCCTATTCTATTGCAGTGGGTAATCCAGCCAGGGTTGTCAAAACCTGGGATCATGACAAGCAAACATGGATGAAAGTGGCCTATCCTACAGATTACAACGAGATATTTGGCTCAACGATCTTGAATAGCCTTAACTAAACCAACAGCGAAATGTATTCAGACTTCCACGAAATGGATACATGATCTAAACCACCTCTTCCTACCTTTATCTTGTCATATATCAGTAAAGGTAAGACGTGGAAGAAATTGTTCACATCAGAAGTATCGCCGAGGTATACAATTTTCTGGAAACAGAAAAACCACCTCATCCGCTAATTACGGTCATGCGAAAATGGCCTAAAGTTCATAAGGGAGTCGATGAGCTCCGGTTTTCAAGTGACTTGTACTATATCGCCTTGAAACGCAACATCAGTGGCAGTTTCAAATACGGCCGAAACTCCTACGACTATCAGGAAGGCACCATGGTATTCATAGCTCCGGGGCAAGTAGCCACCTTCTCGCTGGACCGTGTAGGCACCGTGCCCCATGGATGGGCCATTCTTTTTCACCCCGACTTGATCCGGAAAACACAGCTAGGTAAATCTATCCGACAGTATTCTTATTTCAATTATGAAATCAGCGAAGCCCTACACCTGGCCGATAAAGAACAAAAGTTCGTGAACACAATAGTGGACACCATTGAGCAAGAGATTAACCAAAACATCGATCGACATTCTCAAACCTTGATAGTCCAAAACCTGGAAACGATCCTCAAGTATAGCCAGCGCTATTATGACCGACAATTTTATACCAGAAGCAATTTTGACAAGGATTTGGTCACGAAGTTTGAGCAATACCTGCAAGCATATTTTGAGTCTCCCGAGCTTCGTGAACAAGGTATACCTACCATTGATCAATGCGGGGCTGCCATGAATATGTCCGGAGCTTATCTCAGTGACCTATTGCGTACTGAAACAGGAAGAAGTGCCAAGGACCACATTTATGCTTATCTCATTGAAAAGGCGAAAACAACACTGCTAAGTACTCAAGCACCAGTAAGTCAGATCGCCTATCAACTGGGGTTTGACTACTCTCAGCATTTCAGTAAATTATTTAAATCAAAGACGGGTATGAGTCCCAGTGAATACCGCAATCTCAATTAAGCAATCATGAAAAAAACAGCCTACAACATCATCGAAGGTCAGAATTTGACAGGAAAGATCTTCCTGATCACCGGTGGCTACACCGGACTGGGAGCTATCCATACCCGAGCTTTGCTCATTTCCAATGCCACCGTCATTATATCAGGTCGCAGTGCTCAAACACAAGCTGAATTTGCCAAAGATTTGCAAGAAGATCCTGAGATCAATTTTGAAGAACATCAATTAGATGCTTCCCATACGGTCGATTTGGGCGACTTGGCATCCGTCAAAGCATTCGCATCTTATATCAAAAGCACCTACCAGTCATTGGACAGCCTCATCCTCAATGCAGGGGTCATGTTTACTCCACCCGGAAAAACAAAAGATGGTTTTGAAACACAAATGGGCATCAATGTGATTGGTCACTTTTTGTTAGCTAAGATGTTGGTGGATATCACCAAACGTCAGGTTTGGCTTTCCTCTCAAGGACACATCAGATTCGGTGCTCCGGGTATAAATTATGAAGCCATCAAACAAGTGGATGAGCAAACTTATGTCAGTCGAGCACGCTATCAGCAAGCGAAATTGGGTAACATCTTGTTGGCTAAGGAATTTGCTCAACGATATCCTCATATGAAAGCGGTCTCCTTACATCCGGGAGGTGTCAAAACGAACCTGGGACGACACATGACTTTGGGGCAAAAATTGGGCATGGTCTTGAAGCACCCTTTAATGATCCTCTCCATGGTTGAACCGGAAGTAGGTGCAGCCACTCAGACAATGCTCTCCATACTCCCTGATCATGAATTGGAAAATGGTGCCTATTATTCTGATTGCAAAGTGATCGAAGAAGCCCCAAGCGGAAAGGACATGACCGATGCAAAGAAGCTCTTCGATTACTGTGAAGAAGCCACTAAGGCATTTCAGGTTTAAAAAGAAAAGCCATCGTCTGAGAGGACTCAAACGATGGCTCTTTCGTTGGACTTCTATGCCAGCTCAATACTCCATATTTGTCAGGTTGAGCTTGTCGAAACCTTACTTCGACAAATACTTCACTACTTCCCCCATCGCAGCATTGACTGCAGCTTCTTCGAAGTACAGCTGCTGTTGGTTGAAGTCATTAAGCCACACGATCTCCTTATCTCCTTTCAGGTGATCATAAAACTCTTTCGCTCCATGTGGTACTGCCCCACTTTCACTGTGGACAATGAACACTGGTTGCGTGATCTCTTTGCCAGCTGCAATTCCATCAAACGTTAACCAGGGCTCCCAGCTACTTACCGCAAATCGGTTGTCATATTTCGCTCCAGCGGCTTTTGCAGGATCGAGGTAATAATCAAAGGCATTTTCAGGAACATACATCGCACTCAAAGGATCTAATTCGCTCGCACCGAGCACATATTCCATTTCTCCAGTGCTCTCATATTTTGCCTTGGCTGCTTTAGAAGAAGCCAACAAGCCTTCTGTTCCACCTGGTCGTAAGTCATAGATGGACTTAGCAATCGCTGGATTGTGCAACCACGGAGCCACTAATACCAATTGTTTGATCCTTTTGTCCTGAGCTGTCGCATGGGCCATGTATCCTGAACTTGCACAGACGCCCAATCCAGAAAGTTCGTCTTTGTTTACTGAAGGATGGCGGGTCAAGAAGTCTACCGCAGCCTTGATGTCGGCGATCTTCAGTTGGTAATCTTCCACCTGCCTTGGTTGACCTTCACTTTCACCGAAACCGGTGAAATCAAAGGTTAAGGTGATCAGGCCATCTCTGGCCAATAAGCTGGCATATTCGTCAGGCATTTGCTCTTTCACGCTGGTCCAGCTTCCTGTTACAATTGCAGCAGGATAAGTTTTACTTGCATCAAAATTTGGAGGTAAAAACAGGTGTCCTTTCAAATTCACACCCTGACTATTGAACACCACTGCTTCTAGTGTGACACCTGATGTAGTAGAAGCCCCCGCCGCATGTACGGAATAACTTTCTGGCTTCAGGCCTGGCCATCCACTTAACAAGATATTAAGGTTGAACATCTCCACGATCTCCGTGATTTTACCTTGTTTTACCATGTAGATATTGACATAGGCATTGTTGTAAGGCTTGCCTTCACCGGTAGTGACTTGTCCGTTAAATTTTACAATCACTGTATTAGGATTGGAAGTCGGAAGGTAGATTCGATCATACGACTGCTCATAATCCATCACGCCTTTGTAAAGTGATTTCATGGCTTCAATTCCCACAATCTCTTCAGGAAAATTGGCAGGAGCCAAAGGCATTTTCTGAACTACTTCGTCATCCAGGGTATTGACTAATGCTTCGAAATTGGTCGCTTCCAATGCCTGAAAGAATTTTTCAACGGTAGCTGTCGCATCCGACGCGGAAGCCAAAGGATTCGCAGCGCCATTCTCCATTACCGCTAAAGCTGCCTGAGGTAATTCGGAATTCCCCACCTGATCGTACAAACTCAAATCAATTCGCGCCAGACGCCATTTACCATCCTGCTTGATAAATTCCGTATCATACCCTACAAAAACAGTCCAGTGATTCTCGCCTGATCCTGCTTCCAGATAGTGTGCAGCGATCGCATCGAAAGTAGCCGATGCCCGATCACCAGCGACCCAAATGGCCTGGTTATGAACCTGATGTACCGTACGATCAAATCCGGGTAAGAAGGCTTTCCAACCACTGACGATCTCTTCAGGAGACTGAAATCCTACAGTCCCTCCCAGCGCCGAATAATCTACATAGACGGAATTCGCCATTGTACTTTCCGCGATTCCCCATTTACGATCATCAGCCGCCTTAAAAAGCTCATCGATCAGGTCTTTGATTGCCTGTTGATCCTCTGAAAGGATCGTTGTTTGTGCTAAAGTTTGCGTATCCATTGCTTTTTGGTTTATCAATTTTGTTGACGCGAGTGCCAAGCCGATGAAGACCAACACTCCGATTTTTCTAATGATATTCATGACTTGCACTCGTTTAGTTTTTATTTTCAAAGCAAGTTTACGGGTGGGCAGATCGGAAGTCGCTACGCAATTCAATGGAAGAAATACGCAATTCAAAGGAGTGATCTAAAAAGGCTGTTCGAAGAATAAAAATCAGCCAAAATAGGATGGATACAGCATCGTTAACCCACTTTTGATGTTATCACCAAAAGGTAGCCATGAGTGCGAACACTTAACAGG
This sequence comes from Cytophagales bacterium, assembly GCA_033344775.1. NCBI lineage: Bacteria > Pseudomonadati > Bacteroidota > Cytophagia > Cytophagales > Cytophagales bacterium. The sequence continues at coordinate 1,180,747 of JAWPMT010000005.1, forward strand.
TGATAACACCTGCAAGGGCATCCATAAATATGTGCCCTAAGCACTCCCCCGGAAAGCGACGGGAGTCATCCCGGTTTGCTTCTTGAAGAAATTCGTGAAATGATTCGGATAGGGATAATGCAATTCATGCGCGATCTCTTTCACTGACTTACCGGTATGTTTCAGCGTAGACTTGGCTTGATTAAGGACATGCTTTTGAATGTGCTCGGAAGCGGAATGCGTCGTAATTCGCTTTACAACGGCATTCAGATGATTCGGATGGATCGCTAATTGATCTGCATAAAACTGCACTTGATGTGGAGAGGTGGTCTTGTGCTCAAAACCCGGCTGGAAACTGGTTTCGATCAATGATTTAAATCGACTGACCAAATTGAGGTCATTATTCCTCTCCTTGTAAGTCAACTGCTCCTTATTGACAATTCGATTGAAGGTCCGGGACGTTTTCACCAACAAGATCTCCAGATAATGCTGAATCACTGATCTATTATTAGGCAGGCATTCGCGGAATTCTGAAAAGATCTCCTGAAAGGTGCTTTCGAATAGCCTGGCTTCATTCCCTTCGATAGACATGGGTATGGTGTTATCCACGAGTAAAAAAGGATACGCTTCTACCAGTCGGCGCGAACGGTCCATCAAAAACTCCTCTGAAAAGATCACGTAGTAGCCTTTCCAATCTGGCGCAATGTCCCAATGCGTGATCTGGTACGGGGAATTAAAAAAGATTGTTGCCCCTCTTTCTGGCGTTTGATAATTACCCGTTGAGGCCGCTCCTGCACCTTCCAGCTTCAGGGCTACGGCATAGAATTCATGCTTAAATGGAGGCATCTGATGCCGGACCGACTTCATGTTGTCTTCAAAACTTCTTATATCAAAATCGCTCCATTTCGGTTCTGATATACCTATACCTTCGCAATAAGTCGCTAACGTTGGAAAGTGGAGCGTTTCGTTCATAAGGATCAATCAACTTTCTTAAAGTTAAGAAAGGCCTGGGACGATTGGACCACACATTTGCCTCGAATCCGGTAAAACCCTAGCTTAGGTCCGTAATTCGTAAAATAAGAGACAAATGACTAAGCGAGATTTTTTCAGGTTACTGATCAAGGTCTTTGGTCTGTACTGGTTGGTTTCAACTGTATTTCAAGTGGTACCCAGCAATTTGGGGTATATCATTGAAAGTGCTGAAGTATCAAGTGTTGTATGGGTACTATTTTCCGCGGCTGTTGTCTTCATCGTGTTTTACTGGCTGATCATGCGCGCCGATTTCGTGATCGACCTCATGAATCTGGACCAGGGTTTTGACAATGACAAAATGGATACAGTCAACTTTAACCCTAAAAGCATCGCCCGTCTTGCCATGATCATCATCGGCGGGATCATGATCGTTGATAATATCCCTACTTTTCTGATGCACATCTTATTCGCACTGGAAGAAGACATTACCGGATACACCTTAAGACCTGAAGGTAACTTTTATTGGGCTGTCAGCGGCATCAATGTGGTTGTGGGATTTCTGCTGATCAGAAATTCAAGTTGGATTGAAAAACTGCTCGTAAAAACCCGTGAAGGAAAAAGCGATTCATGAAAGCTCGTCTTTTAATAACATGAAAATCTCAGAAGCTACTTACAGTATTGCCCATAGCCTTACCGAATTGACGATCCGATCCAAAGCGCATTGGGGATATTCACCCGAACAAATGGAAGCTTGGCGAGCCGACTTAACCATTTCTGAAGATTACGTTGCTCAAAACCATGTCTTTGCACTTAAAGATCAACAGCAAATACTTGGTTATTATTCATTTTTTGAGGAATCAAGCGCGGTTGTCAAATTGGACAATCTGTTTATCGATCCGGATTTTATGGGTCAGGGCTTCGGCGGAAAACTGATGGATGATTTTATTCAAAAAGTTGAAATAATGGGTTTCGAAAAAGTCACCCTTGACGCTGATCCTAACGCTCGTACGTTCTACTTGAAATATGGCTTTCGAATTGCTGGAAGACTGGAAACTTCCATACCAGGAAGATACTTACCAGTCATGCGGTTGGATCTGAAATCCGCACAAAAAACGGACTGGAAGATTAAGAATATGCCTAAGGAAACGTCTGTTTTTAAGCTTCAAAGGTCTTTTTCCAATAAAGAGCTTATCCGTCTAAAAAGAGGATTGGTCCCTCACCATATGGAAGATAAATGGCTCATCTATTTTGAAAACAACAAACTCTATTTTCATCGGAGCTGGAGTGGCACTTGCATTTATATAGTTTCCATAACACAAATTGCTGATGGAGCTGAGATCTCCCATGTCCTTGTGAACAGAAATGATGATCAATATCGTTTTGAAAGTAGGGAATCAGAACAACAAAGATTGACTTTCATCATTGATCGCATACTACTTGGCAAACAAGTAACTCACCCTTCAGATCAATCATAAAAAGCTGCAGTTAGCATGGAAAGAAAAGGAGAAATGCACCCATTTGATTTCACTTTCCGTTGAATCATATACATGAAAAAAGTAACTCCCTACAAAACAACAAAAGGAGCCATTGCCTCATTGGACAATGGTGGTCGGTTTTACAACTTAGCTTCCCGTGCCAATGATGGGGAAATTACGCACGCAGAGTTAGCAAAAGCCGCAGGTGTTGTTTCGGATACCCAAAAGATCATTACCTATCTGGAATTATCATTAGATCAGCTTGAGTCTCCAGCTAAGCAAGAAGTAATGTCGCACCTCTCTAATGATTTAAGACATAAATACAACAAACACCTGCCACAGCGATTTCTACCCTCAGAAGCGGCTGAACATGCTCAAGTCGCTACTCCTTCGATTATCACTGGAATCCCAAGACTGGTCGAATCGAAATCAGAATTTACCGGATTTATCATGATCCCCATTAGCACAGGAAGCGTCACGACCTTCGTGATGGTCCCTATCATTGACCAATATGACGTTTACGAACTGAGGGATCAGTCAACAGATGAAACGTTCTTTGTGGCGCACGCAAGAAGCAGAAAGAAATTACCTGAACAAATGGTAAGCTGCGGTGGGGTGATCAAGGAGTTAAAAGCGGATAAAAAGGAGAAAGTAGCTTCCAGGAAGTATTTGGAGATTTCGCATTACGCAATACACTAAATGCTAGAATCCATGTATTGATTATCGTCTTAAAGACTTACATACTCAAAATTTCAAATTGTCAGGATCTTGCCTGGTATCCCAAAAAGTCAAGAGTTCTATCTCTGAATCCAAAATCCTATAATATAAACTCACATTATTGGAAATTACGGCCCGATAGACCTCTATCTTGCTTGAATAAATGTACAGTTTTGGTCGGTTCGTTACGAAATCAAGGACTTCTTCCGTGCGAAATATAAATGCCTCTATCTCCTTAGAGGACAATGTTGTTCCAGATATACAATCACATTCGCGAAGGACAGTTCAGCCTCCGGTAACCACTTAATAGAATATGTCACTTCAGATACTTCAATCTGATTTCTTCCATAACCTTCTCATGTGACCTACCTTCACCCTTCTCAGACTGATCGATTGCACGGTTGATTGAAGCTTGTATATCAGGAGAAGTAGTATCCCACCAATCTTGCTCTATATCAGTATCAATCATTCCTTTGACTAAGGTCAAAAATCGATCATCAGCTTGATCCACATAGTCATGAATTCTCTGTCTGATTCCTACTTTATCCATTTGCATCCTCTTTCCAAAGATTAAATTAACAATTTCTAAGCGTATTTGATCAATACAAATACTCAAAAGCGCTTTCGTAACTCCCTTTTTCCTGGCAGAAAGCGATTAGTTCGTCATAGAATTTATGATTGGACAGGGTGGCGGAATCGCCGACAATGATCAATCGGAATCGGGCGCGGGTCATGGCTACATTGGTACGTCTGATCTCCGAAAGGAAACCAACTACCCCGTTTGGGTTGCTACGCACCAAGTCGATGAGCATGATATCCCGTTCTTGACCCTGAAATCCATCCACGGACTGGATGGTGATTTGCTTTTGTAATTCCTCGTACCAGGAGTAGTGAACGATTCCTTGTCTTAGCACTTCCAAATGAGCTCGGTATGGAGCAATGAGCCCAATGGACATGTTTGCAGCATCAGGATATTTTTCCAACAGCAAATCCACCAACTTCAAGGAGAATAGTCCCTGTTCTTTATTGAATGTACTTAGTGTTTCGGGATTGATCTCTTCATCAAACCCACATCCTGCAGTATCGATGAAGGTCAAGGTTTTTTCAAACACCTGTCGTCGATTGAATACATTTTCACCGGTCTCCATTTCGCCATTGTAAAACTTTTGATTGGAAAACTCCAGGATCTGCGGCTGCATTCGGTATTGGACTTTCAACATCGAGGTGGAACCATATGCTTTGATGCAGCGTCCAAAAATCGTTGTTTCCAGTCCTTCTTTAGCTGCCTCATTCGATTTCACTGTTGGCGCCAGTTGCTGGTGGTCACCGGCCATGATCACACGATGGGCTTTGAGAATTGGGACCCAGTTAGCGGGCTCCAACGCTTGGGAGCATTCATCAACAAATAGGGTAGAAAAACTACGATTTCTCAGATAATCTGAATTGGCGCCGATCAACGTGCAGGCCACTACTTGTGCTTCCTGCAACAACTGATAGATCATATGATCTTCCAGATGCATGGCGTCTTCTTTCAGCTTTTTGGCCTCGTCAAGTAGCATCTGGCGCTGGGCACGTTCTTCTCTACCGAACTTCCGTTTGTATTTAAAACCGAGCTTCTTGAATTCCTCTGATTTCTTGCGTAAGTCTTTCAGCATTTTGGCATCAGCATGCTGCGAAAGCTGTACATCCAGAGTATGACTCAATACCTCCTCATCTACACGACCGGGGTGTCCTAACCGAAGTACGCTAATTTCTTGCTGATGCAATCGCTCGACCAGCAGGTCTACTGCTGCATTACTTGGCGCACAAACCAATACCTGATTTTCTGTTTGAAGTACTGCGCTGATGGCCTCTACCAACGTCGTGGTTTTTCCGGTCCCTGGAGGTCCGTGGATCGTTGCAAATTCGTTGGTCCCAATCACTCGACTCACGGCTTCATTCTGTGAATCATTCAATCCGACTCCCTGATGTGGATTTACTTCACGGTATGTAGGCTCTTTTTGACCTAGTAAAAAAGGAATAAGCTCGAGTGTTCGGCCTTTCTCCAATTTCTTTAATCGACGGAGTGTCTTAGCCATCTCATCATACGTGGATTCATCGAAGAGCAAGTCCACCCCAAGTTTACCATCATCCAGCCAGTCGGGTGGATCGTCTCGGTTAAGGACGATGGTCATATTATTTTCTCCCAACCGGCTTACCACACCATTCGCAGATCGGGTCACTTTCTCTTCAGCCAGAAACAAGCTCACAGAAGCTCCTACCTGAAAAAGGTGCCTCCTCCCGACTTCCTGGGTACGTTCTACCGATACTATCCAGCGCTCACCAGTCCCCAATCGGGACTGATTGACCGTGACCGGATACCATGTAGCTCCATCTTTTCTCCTGTCCGTGATGGACCGATTCCGTATTTTTTGTTCGTATTGCTCCCGGTCAGCGATCCGCTCCTTTTTTAGTAGATCGTTGAGGTGAGCAAAATGCTCCGTAAAGTCCATCCAGTTAGTGCTTCAGGAATTTTTGTATGGTTGATTTGAGGCTATCCTTGTCTGTTGTGATGTCAGGATCGCTATAAATTTTCACCATGAGCTCCAGCAATACTGCTTCGTCATAGCCGAGCTTTCCTGCCAACTTCGAACAAAAATTAATCTCTTCCTTGTACAGGCGTCCATCAATTTTCATCAGTTGTACCAGGTTGTAGATGTACTCGTACTTCTCATCATCAGCAATGTCCGAAAGATCACTGATCTCACTATCCGGATCATCAAAGCAAGCACTGATCTCCTCTGAGCTAAGGCCATGGGCCTCCCCTATTTGTTTGATCAGATCGATTTCATCCTGAACAACAACTCCATCCACTTTGGCAAGTTGGACCAGCACATGTAGTTGGTCTATCGACGACATATTCCCTTTTGCGGCATTTAAGGCGTTAAAAGTAATTGTTTAAGGCTAAATTTTCTAAACTTACAGGGATTAGCGGTAAAGAGTGTTTACAGTATAGAACTATACGAATATTGAATTGAACTTCCTTGCACATATCTACTTATCTGGACAATCCGAAGAAGTGATCATGGGTAACTTCATTGGTGACTTTGTGAAAGGCAGTGACCTGAATGCTTACCCGGAAACCATGGCCATGGGGATCAAACTCCACCGGGAAATAGATCGGTACACAGATACCCATGAAATTGTTCATCAAAGCAAATCCCTGCTTCGAGAAAAATACCGACACTACGCTCCGGTGATCGTCGATATCTTTTACGACCATTTTTTAGCTTCCAGTTGGAGCAAAAGACACTACTTACCACTGCGTGATTTTACACACAAATTTTATCGCCTTGCAGAAAAGTACCTGGACGTGATACCTAAATCGGCAGCAAGAGTACTCCATTACATGAAGGCCGACAATTGGTTATATCACTATGGATCGATAGAGGGAATTGACCGAGCACTGGTAGGCATGTCGCGTCGTACGACCTTCCAGTCAAAAATGGACGAAGCGGTACACGACCTTGAAAAGCACTACGATCATTTCAAGGATCACTTTGATGCATTTTTCCCTGAATTGACTCAATTCTCGAAAACATTCATAGAAGAAAACCAAAACGGTACTGCATGAAAGACCTGTTAATGGTTGGTATTGGTGGGTTTGCAGGTAGCATACTCCGTTATAAGATCGGAACATTTGTTTCCGAAAAAACTACCTCAAGCTTTCCATGGGGAACCTTTTGCGTCAATTTGGTCGGTGCATTTCTGATTGGACTACTCATTTCTTCCGCCCTAAAGAGTCAACAGGCAGCCATGCTATTATTGGTCACCGGATTTTGCGGGGGCTTCACAACCTTTTCCACTTTTGCTATGGAAAACCTGAAGCTACTTCAGAGTGGTCAGTGGAGTACTTTTCTAGCTTACATTCTATTTAGCTTGGTAGGAGGTATCAGTTTGTGTTTTGGAGGTTACTTGATCGGCAACAAAGCCTTGTAATTATCGACGTTCACCCAAGTCAATAGGTCGTTTACCCACGATTCCTTGATTGAAATCTCCTTTCCTAAGAATTTTCTGGCTTCAAATGAAGGATTTCATTTGCATAGCTTGGTCAAACGAAAAAGAGGGATTACGAAGAATAGTCCCTTTTTTTTCTAGTGGAAGCCTCCTTAGGATATGAATTATTCTCCTGTTATCGATCTTTGATACTTCAACAAGAACACGGGACATGTAGCAAAATAAGCTGCTTTGTTCTTTTTCCATTGAAGAAAAAGAACCAAAAATTCTAGGCCGGATTCATTTTTTAACGCCTTTTGACTCTGAAAGCAGGAATAAAATAAACTCGCCAAGAAATTCGCTTTTTCATAAAAGATATCGGAAGGCTCGAACAGAATTTTATTCTGATCTGCTCTTCATTGAGTCAAAAACCTAAAATGAATCAAGGCCACCCCAAATCGGCAACTCCTTTCGACACAAATACTTGATTTCATACAGACACATTAGGTCAAAGGAAAATTTAAATTGATACTCAATCTTGGTATGGCTTTTGCTTAACTGAAAACAATAAGCTCCTAGAATGACCAAACCAAAATTCCTTTTCCTCACCTCGTTTTTGATTTTTTCAACTTCACTTTTTGCTCAAAACGATTTTCGTGAGATCGGACTCTCCGTTCGAGATGAATTCAATCTGGCCTTTGTTTACAAAAAGCAAAGAGCTGAAAACCGCTACATCAGCTTTGATGTACTTTTTGCAAATTTGAGCGTATCCTCAAATTCAGGAAGAAGTTCTACTTCTTTTTCTACTGGACTATCAGTGACCTTTGAAAACAGAAAGGAAATCGCTGAGAAAGTCCAGTTCATCCATGGATGGGCACCAAGCCTTAGTATCGGCAACAACCGTAGCAGTGGCAACAATAGTGATTTCTCTTCTACGATCTTCACACCAGGTGTGGGGTATCGACTGGGGTTCATGTACCTGTTCGCTGAGCAATTCTATGCTTCCTTACAAGGCCAGATAGGCGCGAGTATGTCCTACCAATTCAATCCCGATATTGATGGCACTCCTGCTACCTTCAATGCGGGCTTCTCACAGCAAGATGTGAGCCTAATTCTGGCATATCGTTTTCGAAAGAGAACTTAACCTAACCAGCTCAATTGATAAAGTGTTGTCACACTGATCAGCCCCCCCGAGGCGCTCGAATTGTCACCACTTCACGGCTTCCAGCTTCTGCCGATCCAGGATTTTTATGCCGTGACTTTTGATATCAATGACGCCTTCCTTTTTGAATTCGGAGAGGATACGGATGACTGATTCTGAAGCGGTACCCACTAATCCGGCCAGGTCATTTCTAACTACCTTGAAGTACTCCTCACCTTCATAAGAATCGGCAAGCATCAGCAGTTTATCGACCACCCTTTTGCGGACAGTATCATAAGCCAAATGCAGCAACTCAGATTCTTTTTCACTGACTTCATTTGCCAATTGCTTTACAAAACTTACTGAAATGTGTTTATCCGCAAAAACCAACTGATGAAAGGAATCACGCGTAATCAGCTTGAGTTCTACATCTTCCAGGCAAGCCGCAAATTCCGTGTGGTTGGCATCCAGCAGCAAGGCACGATAGCCAAAATATTCACCGGGACCTAAAACCGAAAGGATGAATTCTTTGCCTTCTTCACTGATCTTATATGTTTTGACCTTCCCACTGACGATGTAAAACAGATAATGCGGAAAGTCTCCATCCCGAAAAATGATGTCCTGTTTCACATATCTCCGATCTTGTGCCGCAGCGGCTTCCAGGGACTTCACTCCCGACAAGCCATTAAGAAAATCATCCGGAGCTTTTGCATCGGAGTTCGCTTTGAGCTTATCATATTTATCTAGTCGGCCCTCGATGGCTTTCAGCAAGTCCATGTCATCAAAAGGCTTGGTCAGATAATCATCAGCTCCCAGACTCATTCCTTGTCGGAAGTCACTTCTTTCAGACTTTGCGGTCAGGAAAATGAATGGAATGGTTGAAGTATTCGGATCCTTACCTAACATATACAGTACTTCATAGCCGTCCATTTCTGGCATCATGATGTCACAGAGGATCAAGTCTGGATGCTCATTTTTGGCCACCTTCACTCCCTCTTTACCATTTGGGGCTTCTACTACCTCGTAGTTGGATAGTTCCAGTATCTCAACGATGTTTTCTCTTACATCAAGGTTATCTTCAATGACTAGTATCTTTTGCATGTTTAGGTAGTTTTAGAAAAAACGACGTGCCTTTATCTTCTTCGCTTTTGAATGAAATTTCACCCCCAAGCATAGTTAAATAATTCTTCACAATGTAAAGCCCGAGTCCGGTGCCTTGAATGTTGGTCACATTGCCTGCGCGGAAAAATCGAGTAAAAATATTCGATTGCTCCGCCTTCGGGATGCCATTGCCGAAATCCTGAATGGTCATATCGAGATAGCTACCACGATCGACACAAGCCACCATCACTTGTTGATTTTCATCTGAATACTTCGAGGCGTTGGACAAAAGGTTGAGAAAAACATTCTTCAGCAGCCTTGGATCTGACCAAATCTCTATCCCTTCCTTACATTCACAGACCAGTTCCTGCCCACCTTTCAACGAAGGCTCTATTTCCTCACGAGTTTCATGGATCAGAGCCGTCAAATCTACTGTCTCAAAAGTTGGATCTACTTTCCCTTCCTCCAATCGACCTATCGACAGAAAATCATTCAGAATATTGGTGAGGTTCGCAATCGCAGATTTAATCCTGAGAATGTGCTTTTGTCGTTTTTCGCGGGCATCATCAGGGTATTTGCCTATCAGCGAAACAGAAGACAAAATAGTACTCAAAGGTGTTCGAAATTCGTGGCTGGCCATGGAAACGAATCGGGACTTCAACTCATTCAATTCCTTCTCCTTTGCCAGGTTCTGTTGAACCTCATCTTGCGCTTTCTTTTGCGCTGTGATGTTCTCTTCCACGATCAACAACTGAAAAACCGCATCTTCATCATCCCTTAGAGGTGCTCCATGCAACTGATAGGTTTGATCAGCCAGGGTCACTTCTATTGATAACTCTTTCCCGCTAGCAATTTCATGTAGAAAAGGCTCCACATCCTCCGGATTGCTCACATAAGACAAGTAGGTCTTCCCAATCAAATCCGCTCTATCCAACCCACGTCGATTGAACTCTGATCCATTCACAAACACAAATCGGAAATCCATGTCCAGCACAGAAATAAGGCCATTTGGGAAATTTTCAGCAATGGCTGTATATAGTTTTTGGGCCTCAACCAGGGTTGCTTCCGCTACTTTTCGCTCTTGAACCTGACTTTGCAATCCTAGGTTCAGAAACTCCAATTCCTGTGTGCGTTCTTTTACTTTCTGCTCCAGTTTTTCTGAATACTCCTTGAGCCGGGCCTCATTTTCCTTTATATTCAATTCATGCTGCTTGCGTAAGGTCACGTCTACGATGAATGCAGCAGTATACATCTCATCATTCGAATAAAAGGAACTCAGACTGATCTCCACGGGAAGTTCTGTTCCATCCTTTCTCAAGGCGGTGAGGTCGAGTCCAGATGCCATTTTTCTAGATTTAGGCGCTTGAAAAAAGCCTTCACGATGTTGTGGGTGATGTGCCCTGTAACGACTTGGAATCAATACTTCAAGGGTCTCCCCCTCCAACTCTTCAGACTCGTAACCAAAGAGGTTTTCTGCACTTTTATTGGCCAATACAATCTGGCCTTCGCGATTCACTATGATGATACCTTCAGAGGCTGATGTAAATACACTCTGCAGCAGGTTGAAGTCGTAAGAAGTAACTTGATGATCCATCGAATGGTGACAAAGGTCAGGTGCTCAATATAGTGAGGACATGACAAAAATCAGTCGTCTCCAAAATGAATGTCAGCATCATTTTTTTAATTTCTATAGAAATTGCAATGAATTTTTTATGTCTTCTACGTTGCAACAAATCAAAAACATCTTAGTACCTACGGATTTTTCTCCAGCATCCTGGGAAGCCACACGCTATGCCCTGGATCTTTGTCACCAGCATCAGGCGAAGATGACCCTGCTACACATCGTTCCCGGAAAGAACGGCAGCCAGGCAATGCAGGTAGCACACATGAGCAAAAAGCTCGATGAACTCACGCAAAGCCTGAATACTAGTGACCTGAACAATCTCATTTCAGGGTTGACCAAATCAGGCATGGTTGTCCAGGAAATCCTCAATCATTTGAAGGAAGTACCTTACGATATTGTGGTGATGGGGGTCAATGGTAATGGCGGAATGAACATGAATTTGGGCAAAAATGCCAGGGAAATTGTAGAAAACTCCCAGATACCCGTTCGATTGGTCCCCAACAAAAAATCAAACGGTAGCTAAAAATGCCATTGCTTCTTCTAGCGTGTCAAATGATCGATTGTTTCCTTTCACGATTCGGACAAATCCCTGAAAAAGAATTTTCTTTAATCCAGTAATACCGACAATGGCGCGCTTGTTCACTTTGTGGCCTGTTTTCTTGCCAACCTCTTTCACGCGAGCCATGTATTCGGAACTGCCCGGTGCTCCGGTCACATCCACCAGCACCCTGGCTCGTCCATCATAATCCAGCAAAAATTACTCACTCTCATCCACAACAGCAAGGGTCTCTTCGGGCACCTTACAGTGGGAGTAGTCGATCAAAATGATTTCCGTTCCGCGATGTTGTATGAGTTTTATGGACATGGTTTTACTAATGGTATATGTTACTAACAAGCCGAAGAAAACTTGGTTCTATCCTGCCACACCTCAAGCACAAAAAACCCCCACAGTTTGCCTGCGGGGGTCCAACCAACTACCTGAAGTATTCACTGCTATGCGACAGCCTCCTCCAATTGCTCTTGCATTTTCAAAGTCCAGATAGGAATGTCCGCATGGTTCGCCACAGATTCAGATACGCTGCCTCCAAACAGATGAGCCAGCCCTGTTCTTCCATGAGTGCCCATCGCCGCCATGTCTATTTTGTTATGTGTCGCGAATGTCAGGATACCTTCTTCTGCAAATTCCGCTTCGACCGTGCTCAGAATATAGTTTTTGAAGTGGTGTTTTTCGGCAAAGGCATTCAGTTGATCCATGGCACTGCTCTTCACCAGAAAGTTATAGGGTGTGATCACCCGCACCAGGTACAACTGAAATCCGAGTAGTTCCTGAAGTGCTTTCACATGCCCAACCACTTGTTCCTGCTCTTCCGTGCAGTCCGTAGCGTATACAAAGGACTTAATATCTTTCAGGTGTGTTTCACCTTTCACTGTCAGTACCGGGCAATTCGCATGTCGGATCACTTTCTCTGCGTTAGAGCCAATGAAGAACTCAGACAAACCAGAAGCACCTTTGCTACCCATCACGATCATGTCCATGTCCTGTGCCGTGACGGTCTTGTGGATGTGAGAAAAAGTATTGCCAAACACAAAATGGGCAGTCGTATTGATCCCGCGACCCACTAAATCGTCCACTAGTTCATCCAGTTCCCGTTTTGTTTGTTTGATCAGCTGTACTTGAAATACATTTTCGAAGGAAGAAGAAGGAATGAATTCACCCATCACGCTGTAAGAGCCATAGGGGATTTCCATCACATGTAGCAGGTGCAGTTCAGCCTCAATGCGCTCAGCAATTTCAGCAGCAAGTTGCATGGCGTAGTTGGCTTCTTTAGAAAAGTCGGTAGGTACTAATATTTTTTTCATGGCATTATTATTTAGAGGATGGAGACATCCTGATCATTCACGAAATAATTACAGTACCAAAGTTGATTGATGCGGAAGCGTTTTACACTGATGTATGTCAGGTGCCGTAATGACTTTCACAGGCCAGGGTATCAGAATGCAAGTCATCCCGAAATGAGTCTTAACCTCTGAGTCTCCTGGGAGGCCCTACTTAAGAGCAATGTGATTTGGAACAGTGTGTATTGAAATCTGCAAATACGATAGCATCCATTACGGAAATTCAATTGAGAAAATCTGTGATGGCCTAACAAATTACGATCGGGGAAGAAAAGTTACCGTTTTATGAAAATTAAAAGCTATATCAGCGTAAAAGTTGCAATCAATCTGGAAAAATGAAATATCAACTAATGAAGAAATTCAAAACTTTAGGACTTCTGTTTAGCATTCTCTTATCATCTTGCTCTTACCATATTGGAACAATTGGAGGAGGAACAGGAACCATTACTAATAATCAGTTTAAAAGCATAGATTTCGGATATGGAACGGCAAAAACCACAAAATTCTTAGGAATAGGTGGTAACGAGAAAGATGGATTGGTTCTTGAAGCGAAAAGAAATCTATATCGGAATTATAAACTCCGACCTGCTCAAGTAATTGGGCAAACAACTGTTGATTTTAAAAGAACTTTCTTCTTTCCTATTAGTACGACGAAAGTGACTATCTCTGCCGAGATCATAGATTTTTCAGACAGTGTCATGGATTCGGCTCAAATTCAGCAAAACAAAGAACAATTTGAAGGGCAGGAAAACACGGGAGAATTTGCTTTAGGAGAAGTCGTTATTTTTCAAGAAAATGAAAAAAAATACGTACACACGGCAACGATTCTTTCATTTAAAGACGGTAAATACACCATAAGGTACGTTAGTCGCAGAAACATTATAAAAATTAAAACGGTACATCCAGTTCTTTTGAAGGCACAAACAAAAAAGGTGACGTTATAAATAATAAGGAGCTACTAATCCTTGAAACCGATCGCTATATGTTCCATTCTCTTCTTTGATGAAAATCACTTCCGATTCAGGTTCATCTTGTTTATAACACCCAAAAACTCCAACCTTCCTGAAAATAGACTTTTCTGGCCGATCATAGATCTCAAATTGTTTCTGCAGTAGCAGCCCTTGAGACTTTGCGACTTCCACCATTTGGTCAAACTCGTAAGAAGGATAGATCACCCATAACAGGCCTTTCTGTTTCAATAGATTGATTACCGATTGGCAGAGATCTTCTAGAGACAAATCATCACTATGAATCGCCTGGTCCTTTGCCTTTCCGGACTTCAGATGGCCTTTGAAAAAAGGTGGATTCGATACAATCAGGTCATATTTTTGATCAGCAACCGATGCAAATTCCTGAATGGCCCCATTCCATACGCTTAGGCGTTCGGACCAGGGACTGTTATCGAAATTTCCAGTCGACTGATTCGCAGCATCAGAAGATAACTCAACCGCATCAATCTTAGCCTCTGATCGCTGAGCGATCATTAAAGCCAACAATCCTGTACCTGTTCCAATATCGAGGATTTGTTGCTCGCTTCCCTCCAACGACACCAGCGCACCAAGCAAACAACCCTCAGTGGTCACTTTCATGGCTGTCTGACCTTGCTCTATTCGAAACTGCTTGAACTGGAAGTACGTGTTGGGCATAGCGAAGCAAAAGTAATCTGATCACTTAAGTGATCAGGTTACTAGCTAAGCTGGCCGAAGCCTACTCGTACCTTAAAGCCTTCACAGGGTTGGTTCTCGCAGTGGTCACGGTTTTGTATCCTACAGCCACTATGGCGATCAACATCACAAGCAAAGCCGCAACTAACAATACCGGAATCCCAATACTGATCCTGCTAGTAAAATTGTTCAACCATCCATCCATGATCAGGTAGATCACTGGCCAGGATATTACATTGGCGATAGCAAGTAAGATGATAAACTCTTTGGATAGGATCATCACGATCTGGGAGACTCCTGCGCCAAGTACTTTTCTCACCCCAATTTCCTTGGTACGTTGCAACGTACTGAAAGAGGTTAACCCAAACAGACCCAAACATGCCACGATGATGGCAAACAGGGCGAATAGAGTGAACGTTCTGCTGAAGTTTTGTTCATTGGCATACTGCCGATTGTAAAACTCATCCAGAAAAAAGGTATCAAAAGGAGAACCCGGGAAATAGCGATCGAAAGTGGCTTGTACTTCTTCGAGCGCTTGCTGATATTGGTCCGAACTTAGCTTGACCGTGATATAGTTGGAATTTTGCTCGATCAGGGGAAATACCAATGGATTCACATCGTGCTTCAACGAACGCTGCGTATAGCTATCCACGATACCGATGATGGTACGGGTGTCGCCGCCTACATTTACTTTCACGCCAATGGCTGCTTCCGGATCTACAATGTCTAGCGACTTCATCGCAGCATAATTGATCAAAATGTTTCCGGTATCGGTCGACAAGGATCTGTCATAGTTCCGCCCGGCGAGGATATTGATATCATACGACTCGAAATAATCGTAATCCACGCCAGCCAGATAGACGATGAAATTTTTGTCTTGCGTATCCTCCAGTTTACGCATGCCACGAGTCCAGAAAATCTCATCGCCGGGCACATTCGAACTGGTAGTTACCTTTTCTACGATTGGTTTATTGGTCAGGGTATTTCGGAAAGCCTGCATCGTCGAATTAAAAGTCGAGTCAGTACTCGCAGGTCCCTGGATCACCATCGTATCCGTCATGTCAAAACCCAGGTCCAGGTTTTTCATGTGATCCAGTTGCTGGTACACAATGATGGTTCCTGCGATCAGCGTGATAGATGCCGCAAATTGAAAAACCACCAAAGACCTCCTCAGCATGATTCCCGATTTATTAGTCGTCAACTTTCCTTTCAATACATGGATCGGTCGGAAAGAAGAGAGAATGAACGCTGGATAAAGACCTGAAAGTGCCGAGCCCAATACCAGAATTCCTCCAACAATTCCCCAGAAGGATGGTCGCAAAAAGAATTCCCTGCTGAGAGGTGCATCTGCCAGCTGGCTAAACATAGGGGTCAGCAGTATCACCAGTACAACTGCAATGACCAACGCCAGTAAATTCAGCACAAAAGACTCCACCAAAAACTGATAGATCAACTGCTTTTTGTAAGCACCCATTGATTTTCGGACTCCCACTTCCTTGGCACGTTCCAGTGACTTAGCGGTCGACAGATTCACATAGTTGATCCAGGCTATTACCAGAATAAATACCGCAATCACGGAAAGGAAAAATACTGTATCTCCGTCGCCCTGTTCTTGTGGTTCAGATTCCTGCAGTAAATTAGAATAGAGATGAATATCCGTGATTGGCTGCAAAGGAAAGTCCGCCCGAAAGTCATATTTCTCAAACACTTCTCCACGTTCCTCCCATAAGACTTCTTTAAATTTCGCATCAAAGACTTTCGGGTCTGTGCCAGGACGTAGCGCCACATAAGTATTAAAATCATACCACCCCCAGGCAGTCTCCGAGGAAGCCTGCCCATCGTCATTCCGAGTCTGGTTGTTCAGTGTCTCATAGGAGATCAACACATTGTACTTCAAATGAGAATTGTTAGGAACATCCGCTGTTACACCTACTACCTTGAAATTACCACGGGGCCAGGAAACCATTTCCAGGGTCTCACCCAGCACATCTGTTCGACCATAGTATTTCTTGGCGGTGGATTCGGTAATCACCACTTGATTAGGTTCATTAAGCGCCTCTTCCAGGTTACCGTATAGCAACGGATAATCAAACATGGTCAAAAAAGACGGATCGGCTATCTGCACCCGTTGTTCACGGTATTGAATGTTATTGCTTTCAAATACGCTCTCCATCGGGAATGCCCGTACAAATGCTTCGACCTCAGGCATTTTTTCTTTCATAAATGGCCCTACGCGTGGCACCGCTGCCGCACAGTCTATGTCCAGATCCCCTCCCCGATAGACCATGTATTTCACACGGTACAAGTTTTCGTGGTTGGGATGGAATTTATCGTAGCTGTATTCATAGTCCACGTATTGTACAATGAACAGACACGCCGCCAGTCCCAGCGCCAGTCCCATGATGTTCAGGGTGGAATAGATCCTGTTTTTAGAGAGCGTTCTAAAGGTGGTTTTTACATAATTGCTAACCATAGGTAATTTATTATTTCGAGTGACCTTTCTTTTTCTTCTTAAATCGTAGTTCCTGAATGATAACACCGCATCTTTGAGATAAAGCATCTTGGCATGAGTGGCGCCGTTGACCTCTGCCCTATCCTGATAGATCTCATCAAGGTCACCCAAAATGTCATCGATGAGCGACTCATCGTAGATGAACTTTAGCAACCTTTCCCCCATGCGAGGTGGGCGATATTTATGTTCTTCAGGTTTCACACTTTTTCAATCACAATTTGACAAATGCCAATCGTGGTATGGTTTTCCAATAGTCCTGGCGCAAATCTTTTGATTGTTGTAATGCCGCATATCCGGCATTGGTAACCTGGAAGTAGCGTTTGCTTTTCCCGCCTCTTTTTTGTGTAGCTCCTCCGAATGCCGAGGTGAGGAAACCTTTGTCTTCCAATCGATATAGCGACGAATGTATCGCACTGATGTTCGTGGTTCGTTGGGCCCTTCGCTCCAGTTCTTCTTTTACCGACACAGCGTACGCCTCCTGCTCCAAAGCAGCGACAGTTAGCAATATCAGTTCTTCAAATTCGCCCAGGTTACTTCCCTTCATAATGATGATTTTAGGATAATCCTCATAAATGTAAATGTTTACGAGAGTATAATACTCATGTTTGTAAACAAAAGTTACATGACATGACATCATTTTACCTGATGATCAGGTTACGTGTTTATAGACACTTCCATTTTATAATGGATGCACGCATTCAATAATTAGTGATTAAACCGTGATTGGTTTGATCACTAGCAATAAGTGTAAAGGATTAAAAAGCTGCAAAAGGTATTAAAATCACCCTGGTCTTCGACCACCCCCTCTACAAAGGGGAGGTTTAACTATACCGTCAATAGCGGTCATTGGTCATATGACCGGCGACAGATTATTTGAGGATAAAAAAGCTTGAAGAATATCGAAGAATCCCCTCACTCCCTTTTCAAAGGGGGATCAACATCTATACCGTCTTCTCAAATTCCGTATCGACGCTTTGCTGGTATTCCTGAAGTTCGGCGGCTTCTACCGCAAGCTGATCACAGCGTTCGTTTTCGGGATGACCGGCGTGACCTTTCACCCATTGAAAGCTTACCCGATGACGGTAATACACTTTTAAAAATCGCTCCCACAGATCCCGGTTCTTTTTCCCTTTGAAGTCTTTGACCACCCAGTTTTTCAACCAGCCCTTTTCCACGGCATCCACCACGTATTTGGAGTCGGAAACGATTTTCACGGTCCAACCATCCTTTTTGATGGACTCCAACCCTACGATCACCGCCAGTAGTTCCATGCGGTTATTAGTCGTCATCCGAAAACCCTCCGAAAGCTCTTTTCGTTTGCCTTTGTAATCGAGGATGGTACCAAATCCACCAGGGCCTGGATTTCCTTTAGCCGCTCCGTCTGTCCAGATCGTAATCATTTATAAAAACCAGTTTGCTTTGAATAATTTAATAGCAATAGAAAGCAGGATGATCCCAAATACTTTCCGTAATACGTTGAAACCTGCCGGGCCGATTCTCTTTTCAAGCCATTCTGAAGATTTCAACATGGCATAGACCAGAATCAGGTTAATCACTACACCTATCAGGATATTGACTTCATGATATTCTGCTCGCAGCGAGATCAAAGTAGTCATGGTACCCGCTCCTGCAAGGATCGGAAACGCCAACGGCACGATGGAAGAAGCTGATCCCTCGTCGGTAGAAGGCTTAAAAATCTGCAACCCCAGTACCATTTCCATCCCTATGATGAACATGATAATGGCTCCGGAAATGGCGAATGAGCCAATATCGAGCCCAAACAAATTCAGAATCTGCTCTCCCAGAAATAAGAACAACACCATGAGCATACCTGCTACGAGGGTCGCTTTACCCGATTCGATTTTCCCCCACCTTCGACGCAAGTCGACGACCACAGGAATATTCCCCAGGATATCTATCACCGAGAAAAGAATGAGGGTTACTGAAAAAATTTCCTTGAAATTGAGCATTTAGACCAACTTTACTTAACACAAAGCTAATGACTTACGTAAGGTATGAAAGTCAGAATTTTACTCACTTTGCGGAAAATTTAAGCCGCACCTAGACGTATACATCTATTTACCATATCCTTGCAGCTATGAGATCCCTTTTGTTTAGCATTTTTTCAATGGTGGCTTTGGCCATGTACGCTCAACCCGGTTGGAATTGGCCTGAAGATGAGACGTTGCGTGATCAGGCCAAAGAAAAACAAGCCTACTACAAGATCCAGGCTCAATTAGACGATCAAAACGCCACTTTCAATACGTTGCAATGGCTTTACCAAAACAATCCGGACCTCAATGCGTCCATCTACATCGATGGCGCAAAAACCCTGGGGATCATCATCAAAGATGAGGCTGACAAGGACCGAAAGACCAGACTTCAGGACTCTTTGCTCTGGATGTACGATCAGCGGATCAAATATTTTGGCGATGAAGCAAAAGTCATAGATCGAAAGGCTTATGATGCCTTCAAGCAATTTTATCGTTACCCTGCCCGATATCCCATGCTATTGGAGCTTTATCAAAAAAACTTCGAGATGAATGGCAATGATGTGGCAGATTTCAACCTGATTCCCTACATGACCCTGGCCAAGTTCTATTACGAAAGATCCCCGGAGGTTATGACTGGTGAAATGGTACTGGAAATACACAGTCAGGTCTCTGAAGCGCTGGCCTATAAATTAGCCAATGGTGCAAAGCCCGATAAGGTTAAAAAGGACCTGGATAAAATAGATGCACTGCTAACTTCACTGGACGGCATCCTGAATTGTACATTCATCGAAGGCAACCTGGTCCCACGACTGGAATCCAATCCTGAAGATTTGAATACGGCAAAAAAGATCTTCAAATATTCACTTCAGGCAAAATGTACTGATCAAGCTTATTTTACCCAGGCAGGTGAATTGGTCTATAACGAAAGCCCTTCCTTTGGCCTGGCCAAGGCCCTGGGGGATAAGTACGCTAGCGCAGGGGATTATGCCAAAGCGCATGAATATTATGACAATGCCATCACCCTGACAGAAGATAATGAAGAGAAATACGAAGCTTACATCAACAAAGCCAACGCTTATTACAAGACTGGCGACAAAGTCAAAGCTCGTACCACCGCCTACAAAGCCAGCTCACTTAGTCCTGAAAAATCAGCACCTTATAACCTGATTGGTAACCTGTATTTCGGAAGCTACGAGGAATGTAAGGAAGGAAAATCCAGGGTATTGGATCGCGCGGTATTCATAGCAGCTTACATCATGTACAAAAAGGCAGGTAATGAGTCACAAATGACTGCATCCGCAGAACAATTCCCATCTATTGAGGACATCTTCAATGAGAATTACGAAGAAGATGATGAAGTAGACATCAAATGCTGGATCAATACCTCTGTTTCTGTTGAAAGAAGACCTTAACGCGAGGTGGAATATTGCTTTCGCAAGAATTTGCTGAGAAGTTCAATCTCTTTGCGTTTGATGGCAGGAAAATTGGCAATTCGAAAACTTGAGGCTTTCCAATCTCCATACCCGTTGCCCAGGGTAATTCCAGCTTCCTGCGATAGCTTCTTTACTTCCTGGGCATGATCACTGGAAATGGCGACGACCGTTGGAGATCGCACCAGGGGATTTTCAGCCAAAAAGGTAAACTCCTTAAACTCCTCCAGAAACTCAATCCAGTAAGCGAACCTTTTCCTTAACTTTTCCTCCACCAGGTCAATGGTTTTTGAATATTCCTGAGTCCGGTAGAGCAAATAGATCCCCAGCACATTTGGAGTTAGATGCGTCTGATGCTTAGCTTCATTTTCGAGCATCCGCAACAGGCTGTTATAATGACCCTTTTCACCGATCTCTTCTGCTCTTTTCACTGCTTTTGGTGAAACTACAGCGATGCCCAGGCCTGCCGGAAGGCCAAAACACTTTTGCACCGACGCATACCAGTAATCTCCCTTTTCCCATGGCAAATGCAATCCTCCCATGCTACTCGTAGCATCGATGGTCACCAGTTGGTCGGGATTTCGCTGCTTGTCCAACTCTTCCAGGAGGACAGATGAAATGAAGGTACCGTTGGAAGTCTCACAATGGGTCAGGCAAATGCAATCCGCTTCCGGAGATAATTCCTGAATAGGTAATGCGGAATTCAGCCCAAAAGTGGTTCCAAGGGTATGATCTAAAATCGAATCCGCGTACTGGTGCCATTTCTTCCCAAATGCACCATTGTAAAAATGCTGGGAGCAATTTTTGGTGAGTGACTGAGCAGTCACCTCCCAGGATTCAGTTGCAGATGAAAGAAAAAGTATTCGATAATCCTGTGGGATCCCTAATTTCTCATGTAAGACCGATTTGGTTTGTTTTGCGAGCTCCATGAACGCATCACTTCGGTGATTGATGGTCATGATCCCGTCCTTGTGCGCTTCATAGATGTATTCCGGTACGTTGGAGTACACCCTGCTCGGACCAGGATAAAACGTCACATTAGCCATGTTGTTCCAGCAAGAATTTCAAAGCCAATTCGTAGCCTTTCAAACCAAAACCAGTGAGCACACCGGCACTTACCGGGCTGATGTAACTGTGCTTTCTAAACTCTTCTCTGGTAAAAATATTGGAAATGTGTACTTCCACCACGGGTGCATCTACGGCTGCCACCGCATCCGACAGAGCGACGGAAGTATGTGAATATCCTGCAGGATTGAGAATGATCCCAACGTTTGAAAAACCAACTTCCTGGATTTTTGAGACCATTTCACCCTCGTGATTGGATTGAAAATACTCAAAGGTCACATCAGGATATTTCTCCTTCAATTCCTCATAAAAATCAACAAAAGACGTACTTCCGTATACCTCAGGTTGACGCTTTCCTAACAGGTTCAAATTAGGCCCGTTAATAATGATTATACTTTCTACTTTCATAAATGGTGCTACAAAGTAAGTAACAAATCAAGGTTTCAGTGGGCGGAGTGTCGACTAAAACTAATCTTTCTAGCTGATTTTTGTCATGAAAAGGTTTTCAAAATCCGTTTTCCATTATATCAGCTGTCTTCCATACTTGCCCGGCGTTACCTGCATGACCTTTTTGAACGAACGATTGAAATGTGCCAAATTCTGAAAACCCGATAAATGTGCCACCTGACTTACCGATAATCTGTTCTTTTGCAAGAGCTGACAAGCATGTGCAATCCGAATCTCATTCAGGTAATTCAAATAGGTTTTCCGAGTCCTCAACTTGAAGTACCGACAAAAGGAATTTGGTGCCATATGTGCCACAGCGGCGATCTCATCAATACCTATGGGTGACTTGAAGTTTTTCAGTGTGTATTGCACCACCGCATTCATGCGCTGCCCTTCATCATCCTTCATCACTGGAAAAAGCTCATGACTTAGAAATTGTGGATTTGAATCGCTCATCAATGCTTCTATCAATTCCAGAAAAACCACAATCAGAGACAACCCCTCCTGATGGATACTCTTCTCCAGTATCGCACTACCCTTTTTAGCCGAAGTTTCTGAAAATTTTATGCCATAGATTGCTTTTGCTAAAAACTTTTTCAATTGTCTGGACTCTTTCAACTCCAGAAATCGGGCTCCCAAAGCATCATCCTGAAAAAAGACAGAAACCATTCGCACATGTAGTGCGCTGTTCTGTTCGTAGTACTCCTCATCGCATTTCAAGACATGCGGTTGATTAGATCCAAAGAAAAAAACATCCCCTGTTTCAAACCGTCCCAGGTATTCGCCACAGATCAGGGTTCCCGATCCTGCAGCGATAAACGTGACCTGATGATCTTCATGTTTATGCAGCGTGTCATAAAAGTATTCCCCTTCGTCCACCTGTACCACCACTGCCGGATCACCAGTCTTAGGAATTTTAAAGGGTAAGGCATTCAGTGACATAAACTATGTATTACTAACTTAATTTGCATAAATACAATACAATCTAGTTAATATCATACATTTTTAAACTCATATTCCCTCTTCCTTTGCTCACCTAAATCGTTTTATTATTCGATCTCATGCAAACAATCAATTGGTCCGGGGTATTTCCGGCTGTTACGACCAAGTTTACCGAAAATGACGAACTGGATCTGGATCTTTTTCGTCACAACCTGTCTGCCCAAATTGATGCAGGGGTCAGTGGTATCATTTTAGGAGGCACACTCGGAGAAGCGTCCACACTGGATAATGATGAAAAATATCGATTGGTAGCTGTCGCTGCAGAACATGTAGCTGGTCAGGTTCCGATCATAATGAACATCGCTGAGCAAACCACAAAAGCAGCCATAGCCACCGCAGAAAAAGCGGAAGATCATGGTGCGAGTGGACTTATGATGCTTCCACCCATGCGATATAGTGCGGACGATCGGGAAACGGTGGCCTATTTTAAATCCACGGCAAAAAGCACTTCATTGCCAATCATGATCTACAATAACCCTGTGGACTACAAGATCCTGATTACCTTAGACATGTTTGACCAACTGGCCACTTGTGATAATATCAATGCAGTTAAAGAGTCTACCAGGGACATCACCAATATCACCCGAATGATCAATCGATTTGGAGACAGGTATTCGATCCTTTCCGGGGTAGATACCCTGGCCATGGAAAGTATTTTGATGGGTGCAAGGGGCTGGGTAGCCGGATTGGTTTGTGCGTTCCCTAGAGAAACGGTGGCCATCCACAACTTGATCACCTCCGGAAGAATAGAAGAAGCCCGGGAAATCTACCGGTGGTTCATGCCCTTGCTTGAATTGGACATTCATCCAAAGTTGGTTCAATACATCAAGTTGGCCGAACAAGAAGTGGAATTGGGATCTGAGCATGTACGTGCGCCTCGATTGCCTTTGGTGGGTGAAGAAAGATTCAACGTGGTAAACATCATTCGTACAGCTCTCGAAAAACGACCGGTACTTCCTGAATACGAACTTGTCTGATATGATCACGGGGAAGAACATCATTGGATTTCAATCATCAGACCTTGGGCATGTGAAACTGCATGCGATCAATGCGGCCACTCAGGAAGTCCTGGACGGAACATTCGTGGGAGCCACTGTTCAGGAAGTGGCTTTGGCCGTTCAGATGGCTAAATCTGCTCATCAGAGCTTTGCAAAGACGGTACCAGAGGAAAGAGCCACTTTCCTTGAGGCAATTGCCGAAGAAATTGAAAGTATTGGAGAAGTCTTATTGGAACGTGCCTCCAAGGAAAGTGGTTTGCCTCTGGGGCGGTTTCAGGGAGAACGAGGACGTACTTGTGAGCAACTCCGATTATTCGCAAAAGTGGTTAGGGAAGGGTCGTGGGTTGAGGCGACCATCGATCTGGCAGATCCTGATCGCACCCCACTTCCCAAACCCGATCTGCGAAAAATGCTTGTCGCGACAGGGCCCATTGTGGTCTTTACTGCCAGCAATTTCCCATTGGCCTTCTCAACCGCCGGTGGAGATACCGCCTCTGCCTTAGCCGCAGGTTGTCCGGTGATCGTGAAAGCTCATGAAGCACACCTGGGCACCAATGAATTGGTGGCGCAATGCATCAAAAGGGCTGCAGAAAAAACAGGCATGCCTGAAGGCGTTTTCTCTTCCTTGAATGGTGATGGATTTAAAACGGGAGAGCAACTCGTCAATCATCCTGACATAAAGGGGGTGGCGTTCACTGGCTCAGGAAAAGGAGGCATGGCCCTGTATCAAATGGCCCAAAACAGAAAAGTACCTATTCCTGTCTTTGCAGAAATGGGCAGTGTCAACCCCGTGATCTTGCTCCCGGAAAAACTAAAAAAAGATGGTGCATCTGTTGCTGAGGCCTACGCAGGTTCCATCACTCTGGGCGTTGGGCAATTCTGCACAAATCCTGGCTTATTGATTGGCATCGCCTCTCCTGAATTACAGGATTTTAAAATCAGCCTGTCAGGAAAGCTGAATGAAACTTCAGCCGCTACGATGCTCACGATGGGCATTGAACAACACTTTGAAGAAGGCAAGCGTTTGGCCATTGAACAAGTAGGCGTTTCGAAATTGACCCAGAAAAATGGTCAGGCAACCTTAGCCGTGGTGACCAGCGATGCTTTCCTATCTAATCCGACCCTCCATCAGGAGATTTTTGGCCCCATGAGTATTTTGGTAGAGTGTCCGAATGAATCGGCACTCATGCAAGTAATCAAGAGCTTAGAAGGACAGTTGACCGGTACACTCATCGCCGATGATGCAGATATGGAACTGGCCCAACAAGTAAGCGAAACATTGCAGGATCGAGTCGGTAGAATCCTTTGGAATGGAGCACCTACTGGTGTTGAGGTAGGCCATGCCATGCATCACGGCGGCCCTTTCCCTGCTACGACGGATAGTAGGTTCACCTCGGTAGGTGCAGCAGCGATCAAGCGGTTTGCCCGTCCTTTGTGCTATCAGAATTTTCCAGATAACTTGCTTCCGGACGCACTCAAGCAAGAGAACGTCCTGAACATTCTGAGAAAAATCGATGACCGTTGGGTCGTCCCTGAAGCACATGAGTCAAACCATACCGTACCTTACCGCACAAGCACTTCATAACACCCTTAATTACCCTGATCTGGTAAACGCCTTGCGCGAAGGATTTACCAAAGACTACTTGGTTCCACCTAGAATGCACCTGAATTACTCCAATCAGCCTGAAAAAGCAGCAAACACCATGCTGCTGATGCCTGCCGTAAAATCGCAGGAAGATGCAGGGGTAAAGATCATTACGGTCGCTCCTGACAACAGTCAGGTAGGCTTACCTAGCATTCAAGGCATTTATTATCTGATGGACGCAATCACCGGATCACCAAAAGCACTATTGGAAGCCAAAACCCTGACCAACTGGCGAACGGCAGCCGCTTCAACATTGGCTTCTACTTTCCTCTCGCGCGAGGATAGCTCAAGCTTGTTACTGATCGGCACAGGATCATTAGCTCCGTATCTGATCGAAGCTCATGCAGCAATCCGTCCCATCAAATCCGTGATGGTCTACGGTCGTAACAAGGCAAAAGCAGAACAGTTAGTGGAACGCTTCTCCGATCAATTTGAACAGGTGGAAGCAGTGACCGATTTAAGTGAAGCTGTTCAACAAGCGGATATCATCAGCGCCGCCACCTTGAGTGCTGAACCCTTGATTTTGGGTAGTTGGTTACGACCCGGCCAACACGTGGACCTGGTAGGGTCTTATCTACCAAACATGCGGGAAGCCGATGATGAAGTCATTGCTAAAGGCCGAGTTTATGTCGACAATCTGGAAATGGCTCCTAAAGAAAGTGGAGACCTGGCCATTCCATTGGCTTCGGGGGCACTAAGCATGGAAGACATTCAAGGCGACTTGTTTGGCTTGTGTAAAGGCGAAGTAAAGGGTCGAGTAACTCAAGAAGAAATAACTGTTTTTAAATCTGTAGGCCATGCGCTGGAAGACCTGGTCGCGGCGCAACTCGTACTAAAAACCATTAACCCATAAAATGGCAAAAAGAACTTTCAGTTGTATTGACGCGCATACCTGCGGCAACCCCGTTCGGGTCGTATCCGGAGGTAGTCCACTCCTCAGTGGTAGCAACATCTTCGAGAAGCGTCTCCATTTTCTGGAGGAATACGACTGGATACGGAAGGGACTGATGTTCGAACCCCGAGGGCACGATATGATGTCAGGCAGCATCCTCTATCCGCCCAATGACCCTGAAAATGATATTGCAGTACTGTTTATCGAAACAAGTGGCTGCTTACCGATGTGTGGACATGGTACGATCGGCACCGTCACTATTGCCCTGGAAGAAGGTCTGGTTACTCCCAAAACCCCTGGGAGCCTTCGTCTGGAAACCCCGGCAGGACTGGTAAAAGTCAGCTATGTTCAGGAGGGGAAAAAAGTAAGATCTGTTACCCTTACTAACATCCCCTCCTACCTCCATTCCCAATCGCTAGAAGTCAATTGCCCGGATCTGGGATTGCTCAAGGTAGATGTGGCTTATGGTGGCAATTATTATGCGATCATCGATCCTCAGGAGCACTTCGCCGGGATCGAGCATTACACCACCCAGCAACTGATTCCGTGGAGTCGTGCCATCAGGAAGGAAATGAATGCACGATATACCTTCCAGCATCCGTTAAATCCTAAAATCAGTGGATTGAGTCATGTCTTATGGACAGGCAAAACACTGGATAAAGCCAGTACTGCCAGGAATGCTGTATTCTACGGAGAAAAAGCGATTGATCGTTCTCCCTGTGGCACGGGTACTTCCGCCAGAATGGCCCAATGGCATGCGAAAGGCAAATTACAACAAGGAGCACCTTTTATTCACGAAAGCATCATCGGTTCGAAGTTTACCGGCCGAGTCGAAGATACTACCAAAGTTGGAGACTATCCTGCGATCATTCCTAGCATCGAAGGCTGGGCACAAGTCACAGGCTACCAAACCATCTTCCTGGACGATGACGATCCGTTTGTGGAAGGGTTTTCGGTGATATAGGTTGTTTTTGGTTTCCTGTCTCTCAGAATCATTCTTCGAAGACTCTGAGAAATCAATGATCTCACCTTTCTAAATCAGAATCCTCTCCAAGCGACTCTGATGAAGGTTCGATAAAGCAACCTTCCCACTACAGGACTTGTCTCATTGACTTGTTACACCCCTGATGATATTGCATCAAAACATTAAACCAACCCATGTCTTTAAATCAACTGCCGAAGTATTTAGCTGTCCTAATTGTTGCTACTTTTTTGACTTTCTTCTTTCACGAGATGAGTCATTGGATCGCTTATGAACTATTAGGCTATGATGCAGGATTCACGTTGAATGGTGCTTCTGTGAAAGACCCTGCAATTAAACTCAACAAGTCAGAACGCATGTTCACCAGTGCCGCGGGACCTATTTTCACAATCATACAGGCCATTGTATTCTATTTCATTTTACTGAAGCGAAGAAGCATCATGTTGTATCCTTTCTTGTTCCTTCCTTTTTTCATGAGGCTGGGGGCAGGTTGGGCCAATCGGTTTCAACCTAATGATGAAGGCAGGATCAGTCTGGATTTGGGCTTGAATCTCTATACAATCACGTCCATTGTTGTCGCTTTCCTCTTATTCCTGGTAATTAAGATCTCCAGAAAGAATAATTACTCACTAGCCCAAAATGCCATCACGTTTATCATTTCAGCCATCCTGTTGTTCACGCTGGCATACGTCGATGCGAAGTTTAAGATTAGGTTTGTTTAGTTTCCATTTCCATGAACTTAAGCCAAAAAATTATTATCCGTCATTCCGCGCGTATGCCGGAATCTCAAGCTCAAATTGTACATCCTACATTGAGATTCCTACCGTTCCCGGCCGGGATCAATGTCAGGAATGACGCTTAAGTTGATGTTTATGATCCAGTTTAAGCATTCTTAGACTTCACCAACGACCTAATCAAAAAGAAGAGCGAACCTATTTCTATCACGACCCTTCCCCAATGCCAGGTACTCCAGGTAACCAATTCCCTTTTTAAATCTGCTTCAGAAAAGGCGGATTGAAAAAAGGCTTCATTGGCACCTTTGAAATAGACATAGAAAGCAGCGATAAACAGAACAGCCAACAGCGTGGAAATGAGTGCTTCATTAAAACCCTTAGATTGAGTCATTCGAAAATAGACCGCAAGCCCCAAAGGAATCAAAGCGGCGATGATCGTGAGGATCGTATAAAAGCGACCAATCATTCCTCCAAACGCTCCATAAAAGGCATAGAAATCCGGCCCACTTAAGGACTGCCAATAAGGGACCAGAATGACCCCTTCAGTAATTTGACTGCCTACAAAAATGGCGAATATGGCTACAAGCAAGTAGGATAAGAATTGTTTCATGACGGGCTAAAATTAACCGAATCAGAATAATTCGATCAGTGCTCCCATCACCGTATGCCCCAATACCCTATTGAGGGAATGACTCTGATTGGCTTCGAGATCATTTTAGCATCAATTAAATTTTAATAAGGATTCCTAATTAAAATGGAACTATTAAGAATAAGATGAAGTTGTGAAGGTATATTTAATAAGGATTCCTGATTATTATAATGAAAACACTTATCACAGTATTTCTAATTTTCGGATCAATCATCACATTTGCTCAAGGAGGAAATGAAGATCCGACCTTTGCCCGATCCAATGACCTACAGATCAAAAAAGCAGAAGTGAATTATGATTCAGACCTGGAGCAACTGATCTTTTCCATTGAAGTGAAAGGCGACGCAGGTGCATCCAAACCAAAAACGTTTGGCAGTCTGAATGGCGCCCCTGTATTGGGTTACGTATTTCCTACGTCATTGAAAGCAACAGACGTAGGTTTTTCTGCAGTTGAGGGAATCGTGGCACTGGCGCTGACCTCCCATCCTGATTTTGATGACACGCCGCTATGGGATGAGAACAATGACCGGGACTTTCTCAATGACGGACTGATCTGGCACGCCCACTGGGTGGTCCTCAATGGAGATGATCGTGTCCCCGGTGGGCTTTCAGTGATTCAATTTGATGCGAATGATTCGAATATCAAACTGCCTCCTACCAATCCTGGCATGCCGATCTACATGGACTCTCCGGGTTTCAATATCATTACCAGAGGTAACAAAATCACGGTTGTCGTGCCGGCTTTCCGCATGAATCGCCAAACGACATTCAATTTTGATGCGGTGACTGCTTACATGGAAGTGAATACTGAAAACAAGCAAAAACCTTTACTGGGTGTGTACGCGGTTTATTCGGTAGCTTCCGGTGATTTGTCTTTGCCGTATTCGGTGGGTACGCGGTGATTTACTTTCCGTTATAAAGGGAATGAAAAGAGCGTCGAATGAGATTCCAGACATTTTTCGATTTACGATAACTTAAGCCGAAAAATGCTGGAATGACGCTCTTAATTCTCAAAACGACTTACCTTGGAGCCGCATAAGCACATTGCATGGATTCTGCCTTTGACGTCAATCAACAACTGGAAAGTAAAGACCATAAAATCGTGGTGGCGCTGGAAAGGATCGCTGAAGCCTTCCGGGTATTACTTTGGCAAGAAACCAAAAAAACAGGCTTAAGTCCAATTCAATTGCAATTACTGATTTTCCTGCTTCACCATCCGGAACAAACCACGACACCCAGCTACCTGGCCACAGAGTTCAACCTGACAAAAGCCACGATCACGGATTCTTTGCGTATGTTGCTAAAAAAGGACCTGATCGTAAAACACACGGATCCGAGTGACGCTCGTAGCTATTCCATTCAATTGACCACAGCAGGGAAAACGATCGGTGAGTCTGCTACGCAATTTTCCAATCAGTTATTGGGTTCGCTGGAAGGTTTATCAGCTTCTTCCAAAGGAAACCTGTTAGAGGGATTACTCCACATGATCGGCCAACTCAATGACCAATCAGTGATCTCGCTCCAACGCATGTGTAAAAATTGTCGATTCCTCGAAAACAAAGATGGTGGACATTATTGCAGTTTTCTGGAACAACCTTTGGCTCCTGCTGAATTGAGGATCGATTGCTCGGAGTTTGAAAAAATTGCTTGAGTTGAAGATGTCTAGAACTCCTTATGAATCAATCATTCAAGGATGAAACAATTTGACACATTCATATTGCTAGAAGATGTAAACCCTAAAGTCAAGCAGGGAATGGAAGGGGTGATTCTGGACATCTACAATCCAATGATTATCGAGGTTGAGTTTGTGCAGGAAGATGGCACCAATATTGAATTTGAAGGTCAAATAACCTATCAAATCAGTCCTAAAATCATCAAGATCAAAACAACCTAAGCTCCGTTTTGTGAATAAATGCTAAAATCCGGTCAGCAACGCTATCCGGAGAAATATCTGTTCTAGCAAATCCGTTATCCTCTCACAAAACATTGATATCGTGACGGTCAAAATCCTAACTGTATTGTTATTATTCACTTCTTGCGTGGCCAGTAATAACCTGAGTAAGCTTGATCCAAAGCATTGAAACAGAGTCGAATGATCATGAAACGATTAGAGAAAGATGAAGACTTACAAAAAGAACTGGGAGGAGATAAGGCTTATGTACTTAGCAAAATTGTTGATGATCATACGAATTGCCCATTTAGTTCCATGAAGCAATTCGACATGTTTAATGGGAAGATAAGAGGCGAAGCCAACACGTTTCAATTTGTTTCTTTTCAAAATCAGCATTGCTCGGATAAGGTATTTATGATTGTGCATCAGATACATCAATGTTCGATTCAATTTGAAACCATATGGATCTTGCCAAGAGATGACTACAGCAAGCAAAAACAGAAACTATTGAAAGGTTATTGAATCAGGAAATGGGTAAGTTTGGATCAGTTTAATGCACAAGCACATGGCCAAACCCACCATCAAAACAGACCCTCAAGTTGAAGCCGTAATCGCTGATTATCCTGATTTTGTTCGTAACAAAATGCAATACCTAAGGACACTGGTTAGAGAAACCGCGGAGGAAATTGAAGGACTTACGATTTTGGAAGAAACGCTAAAATGGGGTGAGCCTAGTTTCGTGACGAAGCATGGAAGTACTCTTAGAATGGATTGGAAAGAAAAAACACCCGACAAGTATGCTTTCTATTTTCAATGTACCAGCCGGTTGGTAGATACCTTTCGGTTGGTTTTTGATCATCAATTTCAATATGAAGGAAAACGCGCCATCGTCTTTGAAATCAATCAGAAAATTCCGGAAGCGGAATTGAAAGCGTGTATCAAAGCCACGCTGACTTATCACAAAGTGAAGGACTTGATGACGTTGGGGTTGTGAAAGAAGAAAAGGTAGCCGCGCTTCGACAGGCTCAGCATGACTACCTTTTCAGCATGACATTCATTTAGTTAATCTCCTTTCAAGATCACAGCAGGATTGATTCGGATCACTTTTCGGATCTGCATAAATACGGTCAAGCCAATGGTAAATAGCATACAGATAATGGCAAGAATGATCGGCGTTGCGCCTAAAGGCTTGGTAATCGCAAACAAAGCTTTTACAAAACCTTCAATACCAAACCCTCCTAACGGAACTCCTACTACAAATGCAATCATCAGTATCCAGATAAATTCACGGTTCGCGACCCGGATGATATGACCTTTTGAAGCACCCAATACTTTTCTGATACTAAACTCTTTCAATTGATTTTGTAGTCGGAAAGCTAACAACCCATACAAGCCCAGGCAAGAAAGGAAAATAGTCAATGTTCCAAGTACTGCCATGAACCAAATATTGGTGTCTACATTATCATAATAGCGATCAAAACTATCTGCCTGGAAATAGCTCACATACGGATCGAATGGTGCCA
This sequence comes from Cytophagales bacterium, assembly GCA_033344775.1. Classification (NCBI taxonomy): domain Bacteria; kingdom Pseudomonadati; phylum Bacteroidota; class Cytophagia; order Cytophagales; species Cytophagales bacterium. The sequence continues at coordinate 1,213,055 of JAWPMT010000005.1, forward strand.
CTACCGACCAGCTTTCTGCCAGGTACTCGTCTACTCCTACCAAATTCGCAGGATCGGCCTTTACCACCAAAAAGTTTGGTTCGGATTGCCCGGTCGTAAACACCATGGGTCTTTGGATATCTGATGAGAAAAAGGCATGATAGACATTGGACACGACTCCAATGATCATTTTTGATTTCCCGGCAAACTCAATTTGCTGCCCAACAGGATCTTCAAACCCCATTTGGTCAACAAACAATTGATTCACTACAATGGAATTTCGATCTGCTCCTTCATTTGTGAAATACTTCCCATCAATCAGGGGCACGTTCATCAAACCCAAATAACCAGGCATAACATCATAAGTCATAACTCGAAACTGCTTCCCGAGATAGTCATAGGCGATTGGATTATTATTCACTCCCATGTGTCCACTGGCAGTAGCTACCGAAGTGATATGCGCATTGCGCAGTGCTTCACTTTTCATGGCCTCCAGAGTGGATTGTTCACCTATAGGTAAAGAAAGAATTCCTTCAGGATTATATCCCCAACTCAATTCCTTCACATATCGGGCATTGTCGCTGAAAACGAAACTTGCCAGAATGGTCATAAAAGCCAGCAAAAACTGGACAGTAAGCAGTACCCGGGTAAAATATGATCTTCCACCTAGCGATTTTTCTCCTTTGAAAATTCTAAGTGTCTGGAACCTGGAAATGTAGAGGGCCGGATAGCTTCCGGAGAGCAAGCCCAGAAAAAAGAACACACCGAGGAAATAGTATACCGCTGTTGCCACGGAGGAGAAGGCAAACGGAATAACGATAGGAGTCATCAGGTTGAAGCCCGGCAAAAGCAGAAAATAGGCTGCCAGTGTACCGATGGTCATAGCAATGGCGCAAGTGAGAAAGTTTTCAACCAAAAACTGGGTAGCGATGTTGCTTCTGGAACCTCCCATAACCTTTCGAACACCAATTTCTTTCAAGCGTGTTGTGGCAGAAGCAATGGCAATATTGATATAGTTGAGGCAGGCAAAAAAGATCAGCATAAAACCTATGCAAGCAATGGCAATGGTGCCTCCTTTATGGTTTCCAGGCACAATTTTGTCTTGTATTTCATTATTACTGGTGAGTTCATCAAAAGAAATGAGTTCAAATGCCAGGACCGGATCAGCCGCATTCGCTTCATTTTGAACTTTTGTGTAGTCGCGTAGTAATTGATTCGCAGAGGCCGGATCAACTTCTGGCCTTAGTGAAACAAAAGTGGCCTTGGCTTCATCTATCCAGTTATTTTTTCGAGCTTCCAAACGAAAAAAGTGATCTATGTGGAGCAAGATCTCCGGACCAAATGTCGTATTTGATGGCATCTGATCAAATACTCCAACTACATTAAAAGAAAGCACTTCCTCATCAAACTTAATATCGATACGTTTCCCCATCGGATCAACTTGACCAAAGTACTTTATCGCCATTTCATTGCTTAAAAACACCTCATTGGGATCAAGCAATTCACCATGCCCTTTTGCGAGCGGGAAATCGAAAACTTCCAAAAAACTCGGATCCGCAAATTGAATCAGCTCGCGAAATACGTTTTTTCCAAACTTGACATTGCCACGCAGGTATTGCACCCTGGCAACGTGTTCTACTTCCCTAAAATCTTCTTTCAATCGTGAGGCTATGATCATAGGTGTGGGACCATAGAGCTCTTCCGCATTGTTTTCTTCGATTCGACTAATGACCTGATAGATGTTGTCTTTGTTCTGATGAATGGAATTGAGATTCAGAAAGAAATCTGCGAACAAAAAGGTGGTAATAGAGCAGCCTACCGCAAGAGATAGTCCGGAAATATTGATCAGGGAATTACCCCAATTTCTTTTCAGGCTTCTTAAGCCTACTTTCAAATAATTGCTAATCATCATGACGTTTGAGTTATTGACTTTTCTGAAATTTGAGGGACGAAAAAATCGAAGGACATCCCAGATGAAGGCCAAGTTGGCTTTGGTCTTTCCATCTTCATCCACCCTAAATCCATAGAGCTCGTGGAGATCGCCGCGGACAAATTCGACCAGGTCCTTGCGGCAAAACCATTGTAAAAACCGATCAGCCCATTTGGGAGGAGAAGGTCTCATCAATAGGAGAAATTGAATTTGATCTCAGGGATACGTCCATAGAGGTTGTTCCTCAGTTCCCTTGAATGATCCAGTGCTGATTTGCCCTCAGCAGTAAGGTAAAAGAACTTCTTTCGACGGCCGCCACGCTCTTCGGTAGCTCCGCCGATTTCTGCTCGTAGCAATGCTTTTTTCTCCAACCGCTTCAACACTTCATGCACCGCACTGATGTTGACCTTTCGGCCTGTTTCCTGAATGATGGCATTGCGTACTTCTACACCGTAGGCATTGTCATGCAACATCCCGACAACCAGCAGTACCAGTTCTTCAAACTCTCCAATATTGACTCCTCTTGAATTCCCCATTTGATTTTCGTTGAGTTATACAAACGTGAATCTAATCAATATGTTTCAGTTTTGTATAGTTTCCTAAAAGCAGTAGTTCAGCTTCGTGAAATCAGAGTCCTGTTCTAGTGACTCTGATGGGCTTTCAAAAAAACTGAATTGCCGGGCAGCCGGAATATCGATCTTCTGTAATTGTCTCTTCTTGTCAAAGGTTGTCACCGGCCTGGGCCATTATGGTCTGTTCTCAGTTACCTTAACAAAAAACTCATCCTATGAAGAAATTGGTCTTCCTACTGATCGGAATAGTTCCGGCGCTAGGGTTCGCTCAAAAGAAAGGGAATAAGAACATCATTACGGAAACCTACGCTTATGAAAGCATCCGGTCCGTAGTGGTCAATCTATATGCTGAGGTTCAAATTGATGCTTCTGCCAATGACAATGAGTTCACCATTACCATCGATGAAAACCTACTGAACAAAGTGGACAGAACACTCGATACGCATGGTCGCCTGACATTAGTACAAACTGAATGGATCCAACCAAGTGAAAAGATCAAGATTAGCATTGGCGCACCAGATTTAGAAAGAGTGCAGCAGGAAGTGCATGAAACAGTGGTCGTCAATAACCTGGACCGGGTATCCTTCAATTCAATGGCCATAGTAGGTCGCATCAAGTTAAATGGAAAAGTAACAGAATACCGGGCAAATGGAGAAATAGGCTACACCGATGCACGTGGACTGGAAACTGAAAAAGTTTATCTCAACCTATGGGACCGGGGCCGAATGGACCTGGGTACTGCCCAGAAAATTCAAGGCAATGTGGAAGAAGGTGGCATCGTCATCTATCGCGGATCAGCACAGGTTAAAACCTCTGGAAAGGGTCAGGTACTCTCAGCGAATCAATCCGCCACAGCCGTCAATCCTGATGCTCGCTTCATCAAATTTGATGTGAAAAACAATTCCTTGAAACGCATCAATTGCTATGTAGTCGGTCCTAAACCGGACGGCAGTAAATTCAGTTATGGTTTCCCGATGAACCCTGGCCAAACGCGCGCTAAAGACTGGTCCATCGGCAGCAAAGTCTTCAAAGTATCTGCTTTAGGCACCCGAAAGCTCCTAAAAGAAATAACCGCTGAAGATGAGGGGCAAAAGGTGAAACTTTTTCCTTAAGCATCGGCATTGATGAAATTTCATAGGTAAAATGAACATTAGCCATTTATCGGCGATAGTCATTTGCTCTAACCTTGTCGATACTTCTTCATTACAAACAAGTTATACTTGGTACTTCAGGCCGTCCTCATTTTTTGATGGCGGCTTGTTCTTTTTCAGGGGTTCGCGAAAAAGAAATTCAAGTATCAAGCATCTCCCTGAAAAGCAGATTAATTCAAGTGTGGTAATAAACGGATCATTAAATTAACGTGAGTTCGAGATAAGGATTATTGAATTCAATTTAAAATGACTCAAATACTCTCCTCTTGGGACTGTCCACCGAAGTGGGAGTATGAGGTGAGTTGATGGAAAAAGGTGATTTTAAATTGAATTCAATAAAGAGCAGAAAACTATATTTATGAAACCCACCCCTTCACCCCTCCAAAGGAGGGGATTATAGGCGTTTTCTTCTCTATCTTATCCCGAACTCATGTTAAATCCCTTATTCTGCGTCATCTAGTAGGTCAATGACCTTTTGCATTTTTGCATCCGTATACTTCCCTGAAGTGGTCATGACGATCTTACCTTTACCATCCAGTACAAAGAAATACGGAACGTCCTTGCCCTTGAAATTGAGCGCATCTTTATAGTCTTTCAATTTTCCTTTGTAAAACATGACATGCGGTTGCAATTTCGGATCGATCGTCTTTTGCACCTTTTTCATCACGGACTTATAGGCCGTTCTTTTGGCTCCGGTAAACATGGGGACAAAGTAGACATTGACATCATAGTTCCCAGCAAACAAAGAAGGAGTCTCTGGTTTGTAGATGAACTGATTATAGGTCGGATTGAACCAGGTTTTCAGGTCTTGCTCTGATTTCTTGGAATATGCCAAACCTATGAGGGTATATTTCCCTTTCACATCCGCAGGAATATTCACCACCTGATTGGTCAGACTTTCGGCTTCCATGTTCGGAAAATCATTCCCCACCTGCGCCATAGCAGAAGTGCACAAGCAGACCATTAAAAGAGTTTTTAGAAACTTCATACGCAAAGTGAATTACCTCGTTTTAACGATCTTCAGCACTTGCTTATTGTCATTAGCATCAGCAAGTTGGACGAAATAAAGCCCTGGATCCAGGCGCGAAAGATCAATACTTATGGACTCGTTTTGGTTCAAAGAAGAACGAATCAAAATACTTCCTTTCAGATCATAAATGGTCAACCGTTCGAAGTTTTGAGCAACCGAAGCACTCACGGTAATCGCTTCAGCCGTAGGGTTCGGATAGATCATCGAGGGATCCAGCCTTTCACTGGAAAGAACCAATACCGTGATCTCGTTGGACGGATCGCTGGTACCAGACACATTGAATGCGCTAACCCGATAAGCATAGTCCACTCCTCTCTCTGTATTGTCATCACGGAAACTAGTGATGTTCGCAACCAGACTCGCTAATTCGGTAAACTCGCCGTTTCCGGCGGCGCGATCGAGAGTAAAACCTTCTTCTACGTCACTGTTGTCCGTCCAGCTCAGGAGAATACGCCCTTCGCTATCAAAACTTCCCTCCAGATTAGAGGGAGCTTCCGGTGGGTCGGGTAAGGTAACAACCTGAGCAATATTCGAATACTCACTGAAGCCTGCCGGCAATATCGCTCGTACTCTATAACGGTATTCCGTTGATGATTCTAAGCCTGTAAAAGTGGCAGAAGTGACATTAGCGGCTACTTCCGATACTTTCTGAAAATCGTCATCTCCAAGCGCCTGCTCAATTTCATATCCTTCATCAATGCTGATGTCATTCCAGGCTATATCTACCTGATCCGCGGACTCAGTAGCAGCCGTTAAAGCAATCGCCTCGGTTCCTACGACAAGCACCAAATTCCAGGCATTAATGGAGCCCTGATCTCCAGGTCCATTATCAGCAACTGACAGGGTCCAGTTACCCATGGCATCTTCATTTTCGAAAGCCGAAAGGGCCTCTAAAGGCTGGTAAGTTCCGTCATCATTAGGAGGACATGCTGTAGCTTCATCAGCCCCATCATCAAAACTGATGAGTATATCTCCGGCACTTCCACATTGCTCTCTAAAAAGCGTTACGGCGGTACCCGCAGGAGAAGTCAGGATAATGGTCATATCCCCCACAAACGTATGCGTGATGTCCAGGCCTTCTACTTTTACCTCACCCACGCTCACGTTCTGAGTCACTTCAATAACGGAAGTGGTTGTATTAAAATCCGTGATATCTAATGGCAGGTCGCTTGCTGCTAAATCGACTTCCTGAACAAAAGCGGTCGTAAATGTTTGTTCGGCTTCAGGGCCTATTCCACATTCATTCACACCCGCAACTTTCCAATGATAGGTTGTACTACTGATCAGGTCTTCCGACAAACTAAAAGAGGTAGCCACTTGTCCCAGGCTTTCCACCAAAATGTCAGTGAAAATTTCATCGGTGGCCAACGTGAAATTATAACTCGTGGCTCCAGTAACTTCTGACCAGCTAAAATCTACATCCAGGTCGACTCCCGACTCTTGATTGAGCGGCAAAATCTCTCCCGGACGTTCTGCTGGAATCGATAAAAAGGAGAATGAAAAGGCGGATTCACTCTGAATATCCCCAGCAGTCCCTCGAAGTGTAATGGACTTCTCTCCTATTTCTTCAGAATTCTCAATGGTCAGGGTGATTGACTCTCCCGGAGATAGGGAGGTTTGTGAGGCCGATACAGTAAGTCCGGTATTATCTGTAGCAAATGTCAAGTTAATTGCTTCTGAAAAGCCATTCACAGCAACAGCCTCCACCGTAAAATCGATGGTGTTGTTACAAGTGATTCCAGGCACCTCCGAGACCAGAAAACTAAATCCTGGCTCACTATCTTGTTGGATTTCAAAACTACTCTGGTTCACATTGAAAAAGACATTGCCTACAGCCGCAACCATGATTCGTGCATCGGCTATATTTTCGTTGGGCATCAGCACAAACTCGGCTCCATCATTTGCAGTAGATTCACTCAATACCTCAGAAAAAGTGGCCCCACCATCAGTGGATAATAATATCTGCACATTCTCCAGGCTGATCGGTGCTTTATCCGTGTTGGCCACATCCCATTCAATCAATTGGGAAGATCCTCCCGGATAGGTTACGGATGCATTTTGAGAGGTAACCCGAAAAGGACCTGCCTGATCGGTGGTATTGAACTGCACGTTGGCTTCATTAGTACCTCCTCCCGCACTGTTGTTATCGCGCACGGTTACCCTAAAGTTCATTTCACGACTATTGGCTGGTAATATCTCACCAAACACCGTGGTATTGTTCAACAAGTCACCTAATCGAGGAAAATATCGAGTTGGACTTGTCGTTGGCGAAAAAGATCTGAACAAAGGTGACGTACGACCAGGCAGGTCTGGCGATCCCGCGTCACCCAGATCATATTGCTCCCAGGAATAAGTGATGGCATCGCCATCCGCATCAGAACCGCTTGCAGTCAATGAAAAAGGCGTCCCTATCGGGATCGTGAACCCTCCTTCCGGGGCACTTACCTCCGGTGGCGTATTCCCGGTCGCTGTTACCGTCGGGCAATTGCCCCCTTCGAAATCTGTCGTATAGGTTAAAATCTCTTCCAGTGAGACGGCATGAAAAAATGCGTCAGAATTATTTTGAATATTATGTGCAAAACAGATTCCTGCGTAAGCCATGATGGTGGAACCCGAACCTGGCTCATAAGCCGTCGAGGGATTGCGATTAGCCCCCGAACAACTACCGGCAGATCCATTGAAGGTATGATTACCTCCAAATTGGTGACCAATCTCGTGCGCCACAAAATCCACATCAAAAGGATCACCTTGAGGTGAATCAAGTCCGGTTACTCCCTGTCCTTTCCTGTTGGCATTACAAACAACACCCAATCCAGCCAGTCCGCTGCTTCCAGTTTTGAAAATATGTCCGATATCATAATTCGCTGAACCTATAATTCGGTCCAAAACTTCCTGATTTTCTTGTATGATTGCTCCATCTCCGTCCAAATCAGCGTAAGGATCACTTGAGGCATTAGTAAAAATGAGTTCATCATTATTATCAATGATCACAAACGTTACGGCAAGCTCACTTTCGTAGATTCCAGTCACCCGATTCATGGTAGTGACAATTGCTGCTAAAGCGTCGGAAACCGAGCCTCCATGAAATTCCGTGTAATCATTACTCGCTGCAATCGCGATGCGATAAGATTTTAACTCCGTACCACTGGAACGACCGTAATTCGTTTTCATTTGAGCCGACCGCTGTACTTTCCGTAAAGGTGTAGCAGGTTTTTCGATAAGTGCTTCGTCGAAAGCAGGTGCTTCTCGCTTGTTCTTGAACTCCTGACGGTAATAACTCACATAATCATTGGAACCGGATGTTTCAGGGTCTATGTAAACAGTCCCCTCTCGGGTGAACATGATGCCATGGAATCCTTTCGGGTTTACATCGATCCGAATGGTTTCACCCAACTCATTCGTTCCTTTATATGTCCTTATCTCAGGAAATTTCGCTTGTAATCCCGGCGCAAGGATGGATGCTTCCTGCATTGAAAATGATCGAAATGTCCCATCAGGCATAGGAAATTGCATTGGTTGTACTGCTTTACCAGAAACAGCCAATGCCTCGACAAGGGCCTGATCATTCAACCCCATCCGGATAGTTTCCATGTCCTTCCACTGGTCATCAGCCAATCGTTGACTGCTATGTGGGGCTTGCCAGGTATTTTGGCTCTGGACACCAAATGCCAATAGAACAAAGAAGTAGATAAAGGTTAATCTCATAATTGGGTGATTTTATTTGATGCGTCCTTCCCAGAATTGATTGTCGGATGGAAAGGCAGATTTATGGTAAACCATGTACAACTGCTTTTCAGCATGATAAGGCGCAATGAACCAGACCTCTCCTGAATTTCTTACCATCACTTGTAAGCCCGCTTCCGGCAATTCCATTCTGATATCGCTTTGATCTGCAATGTTAAATCCCTTGTAGGCGCGTAAATTGGGATATTTTTCCAAAAGTGCCTCAGAAACCACTGAAGAACGCCAGACCTTGAAGCTACCTACGTTACCATCTGGATCAGGAAACTGGATAATGATCCCTTCTTCTTCGTTGGCCCCGACTCCTTTGAGTGATTTAGAAAGCAGGTCAATTTGAATCTCATACAACCCAAATTCAGAAGGCAGTACATCGGGGACGGTGGACTGATCCGTAGCAGTCATTGGTCTCCAGAGTGCAGTAGCTTTCTTAGATGCTGAACAGGCATTTAGAAGGATCACTACAATCAAATAAGGCAATATTTTTTTCAATGGTCAATCTAATTTTTGACTTGGGAAGATAATGCATACGAATATGATTGCCGCTTATCAACCACTAAAGTCTTATTCTTTTCGAAACTTCCTGGTGACTACCTGGCCTGGCAAATGCAACTGAATGACATAGACACCTGTTTCCAGAAATGATACATCCAACTTGGCAGGAACCCTATCGGACTCATCAAATTCAAGCACCAAAGTTCCTTTCAAATCAAAAATATATGCACGGTTAATTTCGGAAGGGACATCAATGACAAGTTCAGCCTGAACCGGATTTGGAAAAATACTGATCATAAATTCCAAATCTGTATGAAGAACAATAGGCGTTTCGGCAAAAACAAGGTAATCCATTGAGGCTTTATGAACACAACCGTCTTCATCCTGGGCGATCACATGGATCTGATAGACGCCTGCCGTATCAAATGAAAATATGGGTGTCTCTAACAATTCAGCAAGCTCATCATTCAAAAACCACTGCGGTGAAAAAACCATAGTATCCAGTGAAAAATCCACGCTACGATCCTGATCAAGATACAATGTGTCCGGATTGGCAATGATCAAAAACTCAAAAGCATTAGGCGATAGTAATACTTGCAGTGTATCTCCGGGAACGCCTCCATCTATACCAAAAATGCGCAGGTCTACTGGCTGAATGAGGCTATCTAGAATGATTGATTCAGCCTTCATAAACGTTCCTTCGGGATCAGCTGAATCAAAAAAACCGAAATAAGTCCCGTTCGATGGCTCTACGATTACCTGATCTCCTCGACAAATGATGGCCGGAGGTGTGAATTCCGGTAAAGGTGCTGGAACAAGTTCTACCATTTCACGGGCCGTTCCCGAGCATCCAAAACCCGAAGTAATACTCAGGGTCACATCCAGTTGGCTAAATCCAGCTTCATAAACTACCGTATCTCCCAGCGCTTCGAGACCATTAATGACCCAGGACGCTTCCACCGAAGCTGGCGTCTGGTTGACAAGCCACAGGTAGTCCGTATTTGCGGAATCTAGTGCAGAGATGATGGTAAACTCAGGCAAAACGTCATACACCTCAATAGTAACCGCCTCTCTATGGCTTTCATGACCGTTTACCAAACTTGAAACGTAGATCAAGGTGTCAGCAGTGACAAACCGCCATTCAAATGCTGATCCTTCAAAAGCTGGTATTTCTTCCGTTAGACTCTCATAAATCCTTATGCTATTACCTTCTGTTGCGGCTATGGTTAGATCATCTCCAAAGCAGGTCTCCAGGGAGCTTAAGCCTAGAGGTTCAGGGCGATACAACACTTCAACCTGACGTAAAAAAGTCCCAGAACACCCGTCTGAGTTTTCGACTACTAAGGTGACCGTATAATTGCCGGGTTCATTGTAAACTACCGTAGGATTTTCGACAGTAGCGCGAATCCCATTTCCGAAATCCCAGTCCCAGCCAATGGCGTTGAAACTTTCATCGGTAAAGGTCACGAGGTTATCATTTTCTCCTAAATAAACCACTTCTGTAGATGCGCTAAATCTGGCAATTTGTTCAAGGAACCGGATGTCTATGCGTCGTAATGGCCCTTCATAAGTGCTATCTGCAGCACTAACGTAAATGACCGTATCCGAATTAACCGGCCCAAAAAGTAAGGATGAACCAATGCCCAGGGTATCTTGCTTTTCAAAATCTGCATAAAAGTTGAAGGACGCACCTCTTAACGGAGCTATCTCCATCATGCCCCCTTCACAAGAAACCTCCTCGCTAATCACCGGTGGATTTTCTTCAAATTCCCCAAACAGACCTTCCGCAGCATCAAGTCGATCTTCCATTTCCTGCTGATCCCTTCCGAATCCCAGAAGGAAGGTAATGGTTGATGCCTGGTTTGGTTCTAGATCTGTTAATAATGCTCCCAGCATATCGGCTATATCATTACCTCCATCACTCCCTGCAGATTCCAGATTTTCCCTTACCAAAAATGTATATTTCAACGAATCCGAAAACACACTATCCAGGTCGGCCATGTTTTCATTTTCATCAGAAAGATCCAGAGCTGCATGCCTGACGACACCATCTGTTAAGATTCTGTAACCTGCCCAAATGCTGGAATCATTATCGAAAGCATAAGCTGTATTGGCCTGATCCCATGTGGCCTGGTTGGCCAATGGATTGTTCAGTTCCCAGTTAATGAACATGCCTACGGCCAGGCTATCGATCGCGCTTCCACTGTTGTTAACGATGCGATAAGATAGGACGAGGGCACTATCAAGCTCCTCCCATGACATAGTCGATTGTTCTATTTTCACCCCGAGCGTATCTTGCTCGATGAAGGTATTGAAAACATACTTATCCGCTGCTGAATTTCGGTACGGTTTGATGTGCTGTTCAACTTGAAAATCCGAATTTTTCGACGTTCCGAATATCAACGGGGCATTGTCGATCACGGAATCCACCCCAGTCGTCAGGATCAGACCTATTTCAGAAGCCAGTGTATTTGTTCCCAAAACAAGGCCAGTACCTGCTGTACCCGATGCTACTCGTCCTAACTCACCGTTTCCTCCAAGCGTTAGAGTCGCCTGCCCTCCTTCCAGATCAAGATGATCAGGAGCAAGGGTCAACGAAAATTGTTGAAAGTCAGTATAGTCCCCATCTTCCAAATTCACTCGAATATCAATTACCGAACCAGGTTCCGCATCTGAGGCTATGACCGCCGAGATAGACTCGATACTGGTTGTATCCGCATGGGCAATGCTTCCAAAGTTGATCTCACTTGTAAGATACTCGAGTGCTAAGGTAGCGTCAGAAAGCGACAGCACTCCCTGATCAATATCTTCCAGGAAATTTTCCAGTTCAATATCAATCGATATCGAATCACCGAAGTAAAATACCTGATCATTTTCACCAGATACCGTAAAGTTGCTGACACGGATCGACTTTAAGTTTGCGTCATTCAGGGCACGAAAAGCATTCAATCGACCTTTCCCGAGTTTCCCAATAAAATCAGCGTTCACACCATCAATATCATCGGCTGTTACACGCAGGCGTTCCATCACCTCCTCAGCGTTCAAATTGGGGTATTCTGAGCGGATCAAACCTGCTACTCCAGCCACCATTGGCGCTGCAAAAGAGGAGCCCCAGTAGTTGCCATAAGTATCATTCGTCGTGGTGTAAATCGCTGAACCAGGAGCCGAAATGTCAATGAAATTACCGTAGGTAGCAAAGTCGGATTTCGTATCGTCAAGCTTCGTAGCTCCTACAGCGAGTACATGTTCATAGGCTGCCGGATAGAAATTTACTTCCGTACTACTGTTTCCCGCAGCGGCTATGACCACTACATCATTTTCCAGCACCGCATAGTCGATGATGTCCTGATTGAATTGTGAAAAGGTATTGATTGACCCCCAGGAAAGATTGATCACATCATAGTCATTGTCAGCCGCATAGATGATTGCATCGTAGTTACCCGCAGATTCTGTAGTGGTAGTCAAAAAAGCTTTCAGCGGCGCTAATTTGGACTTAAAACCCAATCCAGCAATACCAACACCATTGTCCGTATCAGCCGCTGCCAATCCTCCGACCTGACTTCCGTGGCCGCTCCCGTCGGATTGTGGGTCTGGGTCATCATCGGCAAAATCGTATCCTGTACGATCATCGATGAATCCATTGTTATCATCATCGATGCCATTGATGAGCTCCACCTCATTGACGTACAGGTTACCTGCAAGGTCTTCATGGTCCAGGTCCGCTCCTGTATCAATCACACCTATGATAATGTCTTCACTTCCTTGCGATAAGTCCCATGCTTCATAAGCCTGAATCACGCTGAGATAGCTCTGCGCTCCTCCATCTGTCTCAGCCTCCGGGTCCGATGGCACAATTAACAACTCTTCCTTAAAAATGGGCTCAGCATACGCAATTTCATCATCGGACATCAGCAAATTACAAAGTGTGATCACATCTGAATCCTTATGAACATAGACTTTATAAATGCCCCGTAGCACAGATACATCCTCGCCATTTTTGGCGAAGGCTTTTCGGTAAGGAACGGGAGCAATGGATTCTGCTTTGAAAGGCAGGTTAGTAAGAGAATAGGCGTTTCGTTGATAGCCGGAAGATTCCTGCTTAAGCTTAAACACCAGTACACCGGGTTGAATCTGACTTTGGGCTACCCCTTTGGGCAGGACATACTTTTGTTGTGCCTGAGCGATGACCAGGCCTCCTAGAAAAATAAGCGTCAGTATTACGATTCTCCTCACACTGCTTTGCGACTGAACAAGTGCAACCTACGACAGTCTATGAAGAATAGCAGCTAATTTTCGACTGAAAGGGTATTGAACTCGATGAAAAGGTGATCAGGTGACACTCATCTTCCGCACCATGATGCTGAACAGCGATGGAAAGAAGCGTTTGACATAGATACCCATCTTTTCTTTGAGACCTCCGATGTAGACTTCTTCCTTCTTGCGTCTGACAGCTAATAGGATTTGACGGGCACATTCTTCAGCAGTCATGCCATTGGCCTGCGCCTTGTCCATCGTATTTTGTTTGCTACCATCACCTACCAAAGCATTGATAGAGATATTGGTCCGAATGAAGCCCGGCAAAGCAATGGTTACCCTGATATTGTCATCGTAATGTTCGGTCCTGAGCGAATCAAAAAAGCCGTGCAAGGCATGTTTGGCAGCTGCATAAGAAGACCGCAAAGGCGTACTAATGATTCCGACTGCCGAAGTGATCACCACAAAGTGACCTTTCTTACGCTCCACCATTCCTTTGAGCACAGCCTTGGTCAGTCCAATGGTCCCAAAGTAATTGATCTCCATGATCTGACGATCTACCTCTATTTTGGTATCAATCGCTCGTTCTCGCTGGCTGACACCTCCGTTATTGATCAGCAGGTCTATACCATCATCGAAGAACGTCTCGGCCTCTTTGGCTTTTTGAGGCAAGGAAAACGCATCAGCAAGGTCTAGTTTGAGTACACGCACCTTCTCTGGGTTGGCACAGTTTGCCTGGACGCGTTCCAGTTCTTCCATTCGACGGGCAGAGATGATCAGGTTTGCTCCTTCGTTACTCAATTGATAGGCCATTGCCTCTCCAATTCCGGAAGACGCTCCGGTTACCCAAACGGTTTTCCCTTCAAATGACTTCATAGATCAGGTCAGATTTTTTCGTAAGTAACATAATCAAAAGCAAACTTATGTCGATCGTCCGTAGGATGATGGCTGCGTGCCACTTCTCGCCAAACTTCTTTATCAAATTCAGGAAAAAACACATCTCCGTCAATTTCTCCGTCTATCTCCGTCAGGTAGATCGTTTCCGCAATAGCCAGTCCCAGGCGATAGATCTCCCCTCCGCCAATGATAAACGCTTCTTCTTCACCTGCTTTTTTGGAAATCTCCAGTGCTGCTTCGAGTGAAGCAACAACTGTCGCCCCTTCCACCGGATAGGCATCCTGACGAGTGATGATGATGTTGGTACGATCCGGTAGCGGTCTGAACTTGTGAGGCAACGACTCGTAGTTCTTTCGGCCCATGATCACATGGTGATGCTTTGTCGTATCCTTGAAAAACTTGAAATCATCCGGCAAATGCCAGGGAATGTCATTGTCTTTCCCGATGACACGGTTACGGCTCATGGCCGCTATCATGGAGATTTTCATAAGCAGCGAAGTTATCTTTTATTCCTCTCAAGAAGGATTCAGGCCACGCAATAAATCTGCCACAGCCATGCGTTTTTTACCTTCAAGTTGTACGTCCGTCAATGACAACACGCCATCTCCGGTCCGAACATGCAAGTAGGTTTTCCAATCAGACTGGATGTCACCAATGTTGGTTTTCAGTTTCGAATCAACTAATTCCGAAGCAAACACTTTCAGATTCTTCCCTTGAAAGGTGGTCCAGGCTGCTGGGTAAGGAGATAAGCCACGGATATGATTCCGCACGGCTTCTGCAGATTTAGACCAATCAATTTCACAAGTCTCGCGGAAGATCTTAGGTGCATGTTTCAGGTCTTCGGGCACGACTTGCGGTACGCTTGGATACTCACCATTGGCAATGGCCTGAGCCGTCTTCAATACCAATTCCGCTCCTTTCTGCATCAATCGAATGTAAACTGTACCGACATTGTCCTCGTATGCGATGGGTTCTTTTTTCTGAAAGATGATCTCACCCGTATCTATCTCATGCTTCAGGAAAAACGTGGTAATGCCAGTCTCCTTCTCGCCATTGATGATCGCCCAATTGATAGGGGCCGCTCCCCGATATTGTGGCAGCAGTGATCCATGCAGGTTGAATGTCCCGATAGGCGGCATGTCCCAAACTGCTTCCGGCAACATCCTGAAGGCCACGACAACCTGTAAGTCCGCTTTCAGGTCTCTAAGCGTTTGCTGAAACTCAGGATTTTTTAGATTGGTGGGTTGTAAGATATTCAATCCCGCATCCAGGGCATAATCTTTCACCGCTGAAGTGGCCAGTTTTTTACCTCTCCCTTTGGGTCTGTCCGGTGCCGTGATCACACCTACTACATTGAACCCATTTTCTACCAAAATCCTTAGACTGGGCACCGCAAATTCGGGTGTCCCCATGAATACTATTCGCATAAATTGTTATTACCCCGCAAGCCCTTTTCCTAAAATCTCCCTTCACCCTCTTTACAAGAGGGAATAAAGGCGCTTGCGGATGTCGGCACAAAATTGATCAGTCTTCGGAATAAAGCAGGTATTTTTTGCGCTTGTTTTTAAAGTCTGTCAATGCGGGTTCCCAACTTGCTCGTATTTCTGACTCACTTAAGCCTGCTTCTATTTGCGTTTGTAAGGCTTTCGTTCCGGCCAACCGGTGAAAATAAGGCTTAAAAAAAGCCTCGCTTTCCATGGCCGCATACAGATCGATCAAAGGCTGTACGGTAAATGCATACTGGATTGGTTCCTGTGCATAATCCACTCCAAAGCATTGCTGACCTTCGAACAAAGGTGATGAGGCGCCCTCCCTACTCTCCGGAATGAAATAAAACGATGTATCTGGATAATCAGGATGCCCGATTTGCTGAAACGCACGCTCTGTTCCTCTACCTACGGAAAACATGGTTTGCTCAAATAAACACAGGCTGGGATACAAGGCTATGCTTTGATCATCAGGTAAATTCGGAGATGGCTTCAACGGTAAGCTGTAAGGCATGGAATGGTCCCAGTTCTTACAAGTAACTACGTCCAATTCACAGGACAACCCACTGGACAACCAACCTTCTCCATTGATCATCTTCGCAAACTCTCCGGAAGTCAGCCCGTGGACAATCGGTACAGGATGCAATCCAACGAAAGACCGATAAGCCGTATCCAATACAGGCCCGTCAACATAGCTCCCATTGGGATTGGGTCGGTCCAGCACCAGAAATGAAATATCATTTTTAGCACAGGCATCCATCAGGTAGGTCATCGTACTGATGTAAGTGTAAAACCGCGCGCCCACGTCCTGAATGTCATACACGACCACATCCAGATCTGCCATTTGTTCATCCGTTGGCTTTCTGTTCGATCCGTACAATGAAATGAGTTCAAAAGCTTGTTCATTTTCATCATAATCCACTTTTTCACCAGCATCCGCCACACCCGTGAACCCATGTTCAGGAGTGAAAACCTTCTTTACCTCGATACCTAACGCCATCAAAGTATCCAATAAGTGTCCGTCACCAACAATCGCCGAATGATTGATACAAAGCCCTACGCGCTTGCCCTCCAATTTCGGCAGGTAAGCTTCCAATTGTTCCGCCCCTGTGAGCATCGGAGCAACTGTCACGGACTCCTTTGGCGCCCGTTCCTGTCCACAGCTCAGGTTGAGGGTAAAAATCAATGCGATCAAATAATTTCGGACCATCTGTATTTTGCTCGTATACTTGCACCAAAGTTAAGCGTTTGAACCTTCCGTATTTCATTTCGGCGCGGATCTCTCAACAAGCAAAAGGATCCTTTTCCTCCATCATCAGTCGGGTGGCGGTCATCTCTATTGCTGTTGGGGTGGGTTCAATATTGCTTTCCTTCATGATCTTGCTGGGTTTTCAGGATAAGATAAAAGACAAGATCTACAGCTTCAGTGGCCACCTGATCATCAGTAAATACACCCTGACCAATGCGTACGAAGACCGGGTATTAGACCTGACGGATTCCCTGGCCTACCAACTGGACAACATGCCAGGCATTGTTCATTGGCAACCAAATGCCTTTCGCGCAGGCTTACTCAAGACTCCTGAAGAAGTGCAGGGCGTAGTGGTCAAAGGATTCAGCAAACGTCAGGATACAGTGGCTTTCAAAAGACATCTGATAGAGGGTCGACTCCCCATGCTGAAAGAAAAAGGGTATACGACCGAAGTGGTCTTAAGTAAAAAAATTGCCCGGTATTTGCGGCTGAATGTGGGCGAAGATGTACTCATCTACTTTATTCAAAACCCGCCGAGGTATCGAAAACTACAGATTGTAGGCATTTATGAAACAGGGCTTGAGGAATTTGATGAAAACATCATTTATGGCGACATGGGCATGGTGCGACGCATCAACAACTGGAATGCACAGGAGGTCGGTGGAATTGAAATATTCATCGATGATATTTCCAATATCGACCAGTACAGAGAAGACATTTTTGACGCCATAGATCATGACCTTTATGTGGAAAAAGTCAGCGACAAATACCTTCAGATCTTCGACTGGCTGTCACTCCTCAATCGAAATGTGGTAATCTTCCTGGTACTTATCTTATTCGTCGCGGGTTTTAGTATGGTCTCTATCTTATTGATCCTGATCATGGAACGTACCCAAATGGTAGGGGTCCTGAAAGCCATGGGTGCTTCCAGCAAGCTGCTTCGCGATATCTTTCTGGCCAATGGCATAAGGCTGATCATCAAAGGGCTGGGATGGGGAAACCTCCTTGGCTTTGGTATCGGATTAGCACAATATTATGGTCAAATCATTCCACTGGATGCGGCAAGCTACTACATGGACCATGTACCCATTTCTTTCAATTGGGTTCCGGTAATTGGGGTCAACTTGCTGGTGATTATACTGATTAGTGGAAGCTTGTTTATCCCACTTTCTGTTATTTCGAGGATTCAGCCGATAAAATCGATCCGGTTTGACTAACATGGACCGGCTGATATTTTTTAAATAAGCTTCGGATTTTCATCTCCAGTACACCGATCACGGCCTCTCTGAAAATACCCGAAGACATCTTTGATTCACCTTTGGTTCTATCTGTGAAAATGATCGGGACTTCCTTGATCTTAAATCCATGCTTCCACGCGTTGAATTTCATTTCAATCTGAAATGCATATCCAATGAATTTGATGTTTTCGTGTGGCTTTAAAGTTTCGATCACATGTCGGCGGTAGCATTTGAATCCGGCTGTGGAATCATTGATCGGGAGTCCCGTGATCAGGCGGACATAGATACTAGCAAAATAGGACATGAGGACTCGCCCCATCGGCCAATTCACGACATTCACCCCTCCAATATACCGGGAACCAATGGCCATGTCATGTCCCTGGTGTTTACATGCATCAAGCAACTTGACCAGGTCTTTCGGATCGTGAGAAAAATCCGCATCCATCTCGAAAATGTACTCAAAGCCATTCTCCAGGGCATATTTAAATCCGACAATATATGCGGTTCCAAGCCCCATTTTACCTTCTCTTTCGATCAGGTGAAGTCCCTTAAATTCTTCCTGTAATTTTTTGACGATCTCGGCCGTACCGTCCGGGGAACCATCATCGATAATCAATACATCAAAGGCGGTTGCCAAGCCAAAAACTGTACGAATGACGTCTTCAACGTTCTCACGTTCTTTGTAGGTGGGTATGATGACAAGACTTTCGCTCACAGCTTTGGGTTCTGAATCTTACAAATTAATTTCTTTTATCTAGACTTGTTTATGTCTTTAACGAAAAATCTCAAAAATCGTGCAGTTTTTTTTGATAGAGATGGTGTAATTAATGTTGATCGGAACGATTACACTTACTGCCTGGAGGATTTCCAATTAATGCCGGGCATTATCGAAGTGATGCAAGCATTGAAAAAGCGAGGATTCCTACTAATCGTGATCACTAATCAGGCGGGCATCGCCAAAGGTATTTACACAGACCAGGAAGTGGATGAATTGCATGACCATTTCCAAAACATTTCCGGACAATTAGTAAATAGTTTTTATCATGCTCCGGGTCATCCTGACTATTCGGAATCTTTAAGCAGAAAACCCGACAGTTTATTATTTGAGAAAGCCATTGCGAAATTCAAGATTGATCCCGGCCAAAGTTGGATGATTGGAGATAAAGAAAGGGACCTGATACCTGCGAAGAAACTAGGAATGAAGACTGTACTTCTGGGTAATCAAAGCGTTATCTCTATGGATTTTAGGATCAAAGAGTTATCAGAACTCAACGCTATTATTCAGAACAAATAGCCACAACAAACGATTGTATGCTTGTCATGTCAACTCAAATAAAGATTTCTACACTAAGAATCTGAATATACTCATTCATCCTAATTGAATTGGATACTATGCTAATGTATACCACCTTTAATAAATGGACAGTGAATGGTTATTTTTCATCAGGTTCATTAACGACCAAAGAACCAGCGAATTAAATCCCTTAGAGAAATAAGCAATGTTTCGAATACTGATCTCGTGCTGTTTTTTGGCCCTTTCCTTTGCCAGTTTTACACAATCATTGGATCTAAAGTTTGAGCGATTTACCGTAGATGAAGGGCTGTCCCACAACAATGTAAAGACCATCATGGTCGACCAGTACGGCTTTGTATGGTTGGGTACCGAAGATGGTGTGAATGTTTTCGATGGCTATTCTTTCCAAACCTACCGCAAAGACCCTTCTGACTCCACGACTATTTCAGACAACTGGGCAAGGGCAATGGTCGAAGATAATAATGGCTATGTCTGGCTGGGCGCCATCAATGGCCTTAACAAATTTGACCCCAGGACCAAGCAATTTGAACGATATAAACATGATACGCAAAATCCAAGAACTTTACCCTATCCAGTTGTCAACGCCTTGATGGTAGACAGTAAAGGTCAATTATGGATTGGAACCGAAGGTGGGATATGTGTGTATCAGGAAGAAACGGATGACTTTCTAAGATTAAACGACGATGTAAATAGGCCCGGATCGTTCAATGGAGGAGTGATCATTCAAATGACGGAAGATCAACAAGGCAGGATCTGGATAGCCACTGATAAGGGCTTATCAGTTACAGAGGATTGGGGGGCTTCTTTCAAAAACTATCAACCTGCCACCAACACAAAGAACCCGTTCCCTATCTTAGGAGACGATGTGAGAAGCATATACACTGATCAAAATAACAATCTCTGGGTTGGCTATCTGGATAAAGGGCTTCAAATTGTAGACCTTAAGGACTGGAGTGAACGTCGCTTCGAACACCGCATGAATGACCCTTATAGTTTATCCAATAATTACGTAAAAGCTATACAGGAAACAGCTCCTGGAGAAGTTTGGATTGCCACCGACAAGGGGCTTAATCTTTATCAGAAAGATCGTTTTCAGGTTTTCGAAAATGACCCTAATAATGAGTATAGCCTTGGCAGCGACATCATGAATAACCTGGTAGTCGACGAAAATCGCAATCTGTTCGTTGCTACAAGATTAGGGGGACTATCAATGGCCTCACTGGAAAAGGAAAAATTTGCTTGGTACAAAAACGTCCCTGGTGACCTTAGTAGTCTTTCGAGTAATTACACAGCAGGATTTGCCGAAAGTCCTGACGGATCGTGGGCCGTAGCCACTGACGGGGGCGGGATCAATCTCTATGATGCTAAAACCAATTCATTTCGATCTTTACAAAACGACCCGCTTAATAACAATACCATATCCACCAACAAGGTATTAGCGCTACTGTATGATGGAAATGATATTTTATGGACTGGTATGTGGGATGGTGGTGTCAACCGCATCGACCTTCGTACGGGAAGGATCAAAAAATACCGACATAATCCAAACGACAGGAGCAGTATTTCATCCGACAATATCTTCCATCTATTCAAGGACAGTAAAAATCAAATATGGGTGGGTACGTGGAGTACCGGCCTCAATAAATACAACCGCGAAACGGACGATTTCAGCCCTTTTTTTAACGAATGGGATGATGAGCACAGTGAAAATATCGGGACCATTAACCGGATGCAGGAAGACAGTGAAGGTACACTGTGGATTGGCAGTGAAGTTGATGGCCTGCTCATGTTCAATGAACGCCAAAACAAAGTCCGTTTGTACGAGGACAAGGATGCTACAGGTAAACTGATCCGTCACTACATCTATGGTTTACTCGTAGATTCTCAGGACCGGGTTTGGATCGGAACCGGAGCGACAGGACTGGTCCAACTGGACAAGGAAACCGGTAAATTCAATTACTTCACTCAGATGAATGGTTTACCGAACAATGGCGTCGTTGGAATCCTTGAAGAAAGCCCGGACGTAATTTGGCTGAGCACCAACAATGGTCTGAGCCGATTTAATATCAAAGAGAAAACCTTTAACAACTACGACAAAAGTGACGGACTCCAAAGCAATCAGTTCATGCCCAGGAATCACCTCCAGTTGTCGACTGGTGAAATGTTGTTTGGCGGCAATAATGGATTCAACCGATTCTTTCCGGAGAACATCAAGAAAAACACGGCCAAGCCGAGGGTCCATCTGATGGACTTCAAACTATTTAACGAATCAATAGCCATTGGAAATGATGAGATACTGCAACAAAATATCCTGTTGACGGAAGCAATCACCCTGAACTATGACCAGAATTTCTTTTCCATAGATTTCGTGGGTCTGAATTACAAACACAGTGAGAAAAATCAATACCAATACATCCTGGAAGGGTTGGATGATGACTGGATAGATGCTGGCACGGAAAGAAAAGTCTCCTACACCAGTGTAGAACCAGGCTCCTACACATTCATGGTCATGGCTTCCAATAACGACGGGGTTTGGAATGAAATGCCTCGTACATTGGAAATTAACATTCTCCCTCCTATTTGGGGCACCTGGTGGTTTAGGATACTCAGTATTTTACTGCTTACCAGTTTGGGGGTTTGGCTCTACCGAAGAAGACTCAATCAACTTAAAAAGGATAAAGAATTACTTGAAACCAAGGTCGAGGAAGCAACTCAACAAGTGCTCGAGCAAAATGAGCAATTGAAAGCGGAAAGTGAGCGCTTGCAAACGGCCATTAAGGAAACCAATTATGTCGTCAATCAAGCAGTGAATTCTGGAAATTTTCAGGCCAGGATTGACATTAGTGACAAAAGTGGATCTTGGAAAGAATTGGGGATATCCATCAATACTTTGTTTGATACCATCGTACAACCTTTCCATGCGATCAATGACATCATCGATCATGTATCCAAAGGTGACCTGACCAAACGATATACGAACGAAGCCAAAGGGGAAATCCTGGATCTGGCAACGAACCTCAACTTTGCACTGGATAATCTGAGCAATCTTCTGTTCAATGTATCGACCAGAACCTCTGAGATTTATTCCTCGACCAAAGAAATGCTAACCTCCAGCGACGAAATGAGCATCAGTACCGGTGAAATCGCTACGGCAGTTGGACAGATCAGCCAGGGAGCCAGGGATCAGCTCACAAGAATTGACGAGTCTTCGGAATTGATTGAGAAAATCCTTAACACCTCAAAAAGCGTCGGTAGACAAGCCGAATCGATCAATGATAGCGCCGAAAAAGGCGTAGCAAAAAGTAAGACTGGTCATGACCTTATTCAACAAGTGAATGTAGGCATGAAGAACATTCTCGATCATTCGGAGGAGACCAATGTATCCATCATTGACCTCACGAAAAAAGCTCAGGACATCTCACGTGTTCTGAACATCATCAAAGAAATTGCTTCACAAACGAACCTACTGGCATTAAATGCAGCGATAGAGGCGGCACAGGCCGGTGAAGCCGGCAGAGGATTTAGCGTGGTAGCAGCTGAGATCCGAAAACTCGCTGTGGGCTCCAAGCAATCGGTGATTGAAATCGAATCTCTGATCTCTGAAGTCCAGGAAGGCACTTCAGCAACGGCCCAGCTTATCGACGTGATGGGCAAGAACATCAAGCTTTGTGAAGAAGCGGCTTCAGAGTCCATGGTGACATTTGAGAGCATCACCCAGTATTACACCGATTCACTGGACAAATCTCAGGAGATCGTACAATCGACGCGAAAGCAAACCGATCGAGTAGGCGACGTATTCGAATCCATTGGTAATGTGGTGATCATCGCCGAAGAAACTGCCGCTGGTACCGAGCAAACCGCCTCTTCAGCTCACGAACTGTCCAGTGGCATGACCAATTTCTCTCAAAAGAGCCGTACCATTGCGGAAATCACCGAAGAACTATCTCAACAAATGGGGCAGTTCACACTTCCTGTTGATACTTCCTCTTCATCCGAGGAGATTTCTGAATGATCAGAGCTTCTTCTAAATATCGGCAGTTTAGCCAATGGTGTTAAACTTAAATCGATCACTTCAATCAAAATCACTCTTTCCGCAAACCTTCCACCGGGTCTGCTTTTGCAGAACGTAGCGACTGAAAGGATACCGTAAAAAGCCCTAACAAGAGCACCATAAATCCGGGAATAAGGTAATACGCGTAGTTGATCGGCAGGCGATAAGCAAAGTCCGACATCCACTCCACGATCGCATAATCAGCTAAGGGAACAGCCACGATAAAAGCAATCCCAATAAGGACGATGTAATCTTTGGAAAACAACCACAGGATGGTCGCTACTTTGGCTCCCAGGACCTTGCGGATACTGATCTCCTTGGCTTTTTGGCTCGCGGTAAAGGCAGACAGCCCAATCAATCCCAATAACGAGATGATGACAGATAAAAAAGACAGCAGTGAAATCAAACGTTGTTGCGTCTGATCCGCTTCATATTGCTCGTGATAAAGATCATCAAGAAATCGGTAGCTGTAAGGCCGCTCCGGAGCGAAACGGGTCCATACTTCCTGCACATATTGTAAGGTTTCTTGCATCTGATCACTTTGGATCTTCACGTAAAATGTACCCCCTCTTCCCCTATCCAGGACCATAAACAAAGGCGTAATGGAATTATGCAAGGATTCATAATTGAAGTCTTTAAACACCCCCACGACTTTGAACTCACGGTCTCCATGGAAGAATTTGATTTTGCGGCCAATCACCCGATCTTCCCAACCATAGGCTTTCACAGCCGCTTCATTGACCAGGTAAGAATTGAAATATTCATTTTCAGAATCTTCCAGAAAAGCACGACCCTCAATGATCTCAATGTCCATCAGGTCAAGGTAATTTTTACCAACATAAAGGCTCCTCGAATTTTGCTGAAACATCCCGGAATCTTTTTCGATCATCATGACTTGACTGTAAACGACTCCCCCAGGCACCCCATAAGAATTAGAAGTTCCGAGGATGTTGGGATCTTTCATTAACTCACGCGAAATCGTCTCCATTCGAGTTTCTGTTAGTGAATCTTGTACCTGGATCAACATCGTTCGTTCGGTATTGAATCCCAGGTCTTTGTTTTGCATGTACTTGACTTGTGCATCCATCAATAAGGTGCAGATGATCACAAACAAGGAAATCACAAACTGAAACACAATCAGGACCTTTCTCAACAGTGTACTTGATTTGTCTCCAGTGAACGTGCCCTTCAATGCGGCAACCACGGGAACAGAGGGAATGTATAAGGCCGGATAAATACCTGATAGTAATCCAATCACCAACATGATCAGGAGATTTCCTAAAACCAATACCGGATTCTCAAGATAGTTGATGTGCAAGTCCACCCCTATGATCGACTGAAAGGTTGTGAATTCCAACAGAAAATAAGTGAGCAAATTGGCTATGACCATACCCAATGCACTCATCACCAGTGCTTCCAGGATGACACTAAAGAACAGTTTTCTTCGGGAATTTCCAAGCACTTTGCGAATGCCCATCTCGCCAGTTCGCGTTGCCGATCGTGCGGTAGCGAGGTTCATGTAATTGATACAGGCCAGCATAATGATGAATAACCCGATCGCCGCAAAGGTGTAAACATATCCGAGATTACCGGTAGGAAGATCTCTGTTCAATTCAGCATGAAAATGAATACGGTCCAGGCGCTGCAACATGGGTTCTACCCGACCGTCAATTCGCTCACCGAAGATGCGAAAAGTTTTGTCATATATGGCCGGAAAGTTGTCATAGAATTGCTGTACGTTGTAGTCTTCAGGCATCAGTAAATAGGTATAGGCACTGGGATTCCAGTAGACTTCTGACGCTCGTTCAGGATTACCATCCTGCCCCCAGCCTACGCCTGGTAACTGCGACAGTAATACTTCATATTTTAAGTGGGTATTGGAAGGTAAGTCCGAAATAACCGCTGTGACTTCCCTGGTACCGAACCGATCTACCTCAATGAGCTTACCCAACGCTGGCTCATCCCCAAAGAATTTCTCCTTTACTTTTTGGGTCAAAACTGCTTTGCCAGGTCCGACCAGTGCACTGGCTGGGTTACCTTCCAAAAACTCGTGATCAAACAATTGAAAAACCGTACTATCCGTGAGAAAAACATCTTCTTCGTAAAACTGCTTGTTCACGCCCTGTGGGTCGTAGGAAATCAAAACCTGATTGGTTCTCAGAAACCTGGCATACGATTCAACTTCAGGGAGGTCCGCCTTAAAAATGGGTGCTAATTGTCTGGAGGTTTGTGCGATATTGAAATCCGCGCCTTGTGCCATCATGTGATTGGTGTAGCGATAGATGCGGTCATATTTGGCGAAATGTTTGTCGTAACTGAACTCATGTTGCAGGTACAACATCAGGATGATCCCTACAGCTATACCCAGCGTAAGACCTAACATGTTGAGGATAGAATAAACCTTATCCTTTTTAAAAAGTCGGATGGCAAAAATGAGATGATTCCTAAGCATGCGTTTTGATCAAGATAGTACAGAACCAAATTACGGGCATCACTTTAAGCTCGTTGAGCTTATGCAGCCAATGGCATCAACCCTGCAGTGAATTGCACTATTCCACCCAGTCCCGAACTTCATTCAGTTTAGATCGACTGATTTTGGCCTGATGATCTTGGGCCAGTTCTAATGCGTAATTACCAGCCGAGCGTTTGGTGAGTGCCTGAACAAAGTGCTTATTGACAATATAGGATTTGTGCGTACGCATGAACTGATCCTCTATCAATTGATCCTCCAGATGCTTCATGGTTTCACGAACTAAATAGAATCGTTCGTGTGTATGGATTTTAACATAATAATCGTAGGCCTCAAAGCAAATGATCTCTGACTTGGGAATAAAATGCACTTTCCCATCTATTTTGATGACCATTCGCTGTTCATCCTGATGACGAATGTCAGGTGTATGGTCTGTCGGACGGTCGTGGGTTTTGATCAGCGAGCTGAAATCCACTGCATTTTTCGCCCTCACTTTTTCTACCGCTTTTTGGATGGCCTGATCGAATCGCTCATCGGTGAATGGCTTGAGTAAATAATCAATGGCATTGAGTTCAAAAGCCTTAATTGCAAACTCATCGTGCGCCGTGATAAAAATAACATTAGGGAGTGGCTTTTCTAGACTGGTCAGCACTTCAATGCCATTTACTTTGGGCATTTGAATGTCGAGCAGTACCAACTCTGGCTGTAGTTGGCGGATGCTGTCAATGGCTGCTATCCCATTGCGACAAGTCCCGACTACCTCCAGTTGATCATACTTCGCACACATGAAATTCAACCCTTCAAGAGCTGCGTATTCATCATCCACCAACAAGCACTTTATCTTCATGATTTCAGCGGTATACTGATCTTAAAAACCACTCCGGATTGTCCATTCAGACTTTGGAATTGAAAATCTGTTCCGTAAAACCTCCGGAGGCGATGAACAATATTAGGTAATCCCACATTGCTATTAACATAATTTATATTGGAATGATCCAGCTGTGAATTATATACAGACAAGACCAAATAATGGTCGTTTGTTTTACCTTCAATGCGCAACTCCATTTCCTCAAACTGGTGATGCATGCCGTGTTTAAATGCATTCTCAACCAAAGGCTGCAGGATCAATCTGGGAACCTTTACCCGCATCAATTCTTCGGGAAAATCCATGCTCAGGTTGAAGTGTTCACCAAATCGGCTTTTTTCAATGAGTAGGTACTTATTGAGCAGTTCAAGTTCTTCCTCAATCGTGATTTGCAGGTCTTCTTTTTTACTCAGGTTAAGTCTTAGCAAATCCGTCAACGCCGCAATCATGTTCACTGCCTCACTATTTTTTTCCATCCGTATCTTCATGGAAATCCCATTCATGGCGTTGAACAAGAAGTGCGGACTCATCTCCTGATTCAGCGCTTTCAAGTCTACTTTCTCCAATTCTTTTTCCATCTCCTGCCTGGCTTCTGCAAGATTTTCCCCTTTCAATTGCGACCGAATCCAGGCAAAAAGGATCAGATATACCGAAAACCAGATAAAGCCATCAAGGACAAGCGAATAATGATCACTCAGATATAGGTGAAAGGCCTTTAAAGAATAAGATTCTGGTAAACGGAAAAATCGCGTTAGTAGCACTTCAAAGCACCCTGTCAGGATCCAGTGAGCAACTGAAAATATCACTGCAGCGATGAATACCTTCAACCCTAACAAGATCCGATCTCTGAGATGAAACGCCAGGCTACTCAAAACCAATAGGGACAAACAAGCAGCAATTGGCCATTGAAGCCAACTCACCTCTGTATTGTAAAGTCGCAACAACATGCACATGCTCAGGAGTCCCAGAAAATTCCAGGCATAGAAGTTTTTGATGTACGAACTGATCTGCAATGCGGTCTGGGTTTGTACGCACTATATTACCACAAATCAGCTGACCAGTGGACTTCACGGTCTGTTCAGGCTCATTTTTATTAAAAGAATTTTTTATTGCCTTAACAAGTAAAACAGCACACCAATCACTACATCGACCCTTATTGCGAAAAACTGCTCATACGTCACTGTAACAAAGAATAAAACATTACAGTAAGTACAATAGGTTATATTTTGTTATAGGACAATTTCATTACATTCAACTCTTTCAGTTCTTTATTGTAAATTTTTATTCTTCATGAGTATTCGTATATTTCACTCAGAATTAACTTAAATCGTCAATTGAACATGAAAAAAAGTAAATTGTTAAAAGAGTTCGAAAAGTTCCAAAAGAACGAAAGCGTACAAGCTGAGGAACTTGCAAAAATCAGTGGTGGTACTTGTATCTTCTACTGCTCACACTCACAGCATGATTGCGATAGAGATGACTATACTTTGACCAACGTTGGTGGCAAGTATCAGGACATTGATCACAAAGAAGTGCCTGTAGAAGACGAGGCGTCTTAAGTAATACCATTACTTAAAGTCAAAAATAAGGCCGTGATAGTAGCTATTGCTATTGTGACGGCCTTATTGCTAAAGCAAAAGCATTCAACCTAAAACTATCTTTCACGAAGCACATCAATTATTGGTGACGATTGAGAAGTCCCTAAAAGCGAGCGCTCAAAACATTAATGTATCCCACTTTGAACAGTACTTTGAGTAAATCTCAAGCTAGTAGGTTTTTCACCTGATCCATTTTTTATTTGTTGTATGCCATCAAAGGATCTAGCCCTCACCTCACTTATACAAGTCTCCTCTAACATTTTCCAGCAAGCTAAACACCAGCTGCCTCCGGGGTTCATTGAACAGGAGCTTAAAAAGAGTCCGTACTTTCCTAGTTTGCAGTCATTGGCCACACTGTTAAATGACAGCCATATCGAAAACTTATTACTGAATATCGATGGCAGTCATTTGTCGGAAATGAGATTTCCCTGCGTGACAAAGATCACCAGAGCCGGCCATGAGGAATATGTAATCATCGAATCAATCCAACAAGGTCAGGTGCAGCTTCATCAGTGGAATAAAACCCTGGGACTGCAGGCGTTTCAAAACATCTGGCAGGAAAGCACACTGCTGATTTACGATACTACCCAAAACCGACTTCCGGAATCACTTGCCCCATATCTGTCACAAAAGCGACTTAACACCGCTGTAAGCGTGACATTAATTGTCACCCTCATCGTCACGGTCCTTTGGAAGCTGGTTCAGGCCCAGCAATTGGAACAACTTCCGATTGCTCTGGCTTACCTTTTGCTATCTGGTACCGGATTATGGATCTCTCATTTGATTGTACTGAAGTCACGCGGGCATACCAGCGACGCACTGAGTCGATTTTGCTATGTAAAAAAGGCAGATGGATGCGACATGATCTTAAGGTCTTCTTTGGCTTATCTCCTTCCTGGCGTATCGTGGGCATCTATTGGCATGACCTTCTTTTCCGGTGCAATGCTATATTTCTTTATATCCCCACTGCCTGATCCTTCCGTTTTGGGTTTTACTTATCTGCTTACTTTACCTGGTGTGGTATTGGCGCTGATTATACAGCAGGTCTTATCTGAGTTGTGGTGTAAATTATGTTTAGCCATTCACGCCCTTTTGGTCGGTGGCATCATACTAGGTCTATCGTGGCACGATGGATGGTTTTGGCCAGATATTACGGGATTCACCTACCTGGTATTGGCCATGCTACTCGGCTGGGTGGGCTGGCAGCTCTACCGCCAATACCTGGATCATCAATCCGATGGTAAAATGGCTGCTCAAGACCTGAAAACTGCCAAATTTCATCCTCAGACTGTCAGCTGCCATTTTTCAGAGTCCGCATCGCTACCATTTCCAATGAACCTGGCTTTGACATTGGGGGAGGAAGATGCTCGTATATCAATCTTACTCATTACAAATCCTGTTTGCCCCAATTGCGCAGCAGCCCATCATCATATCCATGAACTAATGGAGCAATCCGACGAAGTAAGCCTGAATATCCTTTTTCATACTTACGAGGATGAGCCAGATACAGTCGAACTGGTTCAATGCTTTCACCAACTGTACTTAAAGGATCACGAACTGTTCTTGTCGGGATTAAAAGATTGGTACGAAGACGTGGATCAACCCCGCAATAGATGGATCAAAAAGTATAGTGAGCATTTGCAAGACACGGATGAAAAGAGTGAGCAACTACCATTGATCAGTTCCGATGCCGTAGGTCACGTACCTGCCGTCTATTTGAATGGAGCCATGCTACCTGAATTTTATGAAACCCGAGACATTTTCCATCTATTGCCACAGCTTCGACATCCTTTGACCTAATGAAATTAGCAGTAACCTAAAGCCATTATATTTGAAAAATGAACCTCATTAACCAGCATCTTCTTGGGCGCATTTAAGTTCTTCCCTCAACTGGAGTCCATGGATTGCGGGCCTGCCTGTCTGCAAATGATCACCGCGCACCATGGCAAGACTTACTCGCTGGAGTTCATACGCACCATAAGTGACCTGGGAAAGATGGGTACCAATTTTGAAACCCTGTCTTATGCGGCCAATCAGCTGGGAATGAGTACCACAGCCGTTCAGGTGCCATTCCAAAGCAATCAGTCGGATATCCCCGGACTTGCCGAAGCCCCATTGCCCTGTGTGGTCTATTGGAATCAAAAGCACTTTGTGGTAGTGCACAAGATCAAGGGCGATCACATCTACATTGCCGACCCGGCGGACGCTAAACGAAAACTGGACAAAGACTTTTTCATTCAATGCTGGAACGGTGGTACCGACGAACAAAGCAAAGGATTTGTGCTGTTGTTCATGCCCAACGACGACTTTGGCAAACTGGAAGAGCCTGAGCGGGAATCTCGTTCCAGCCTGCAGTTTATCCTGAAGTATGTCAAGCCATACAAATGGCTAATGTTTCAGGTCCTCATTGGACTAGTGCTCGTCAGTCTGCTACAGCTGATCTACCCTTTTCTCACCCAGTCCATTGTAGACATTGGGATCTCCAATAAAGACCTCAACTTCATCTTTCTGATCCTCATTGGGCAACTATCTATTTTTCTAGGCCGTACCACGATAGAAGTCATCCGCAGCTGGATCATGCTGCATATTGGAAGTCGACTCAACATATCCGTACTCACGGATTTTCTCGGCAAACTCATGCGGCTGCCCATCCGGTTCTTTGACGCGCGGCTTGTCGGTGATATTTTTCAACGGGTGAATGAAGTCTCCAGAATAGAGGCGTTCCTGACTGGTCAATCCTTCAACGCCCTCTTCTCCATCTTAACGCTACTCATCTTTGGAGTGGTCCTGTACATCTACGATGCGCTGATCTTCTTTATTTTCTTTGGATCAGCGATCGTTTATGCGGTTTGGATCCTGCTGTTTTTGAAGCGGCGCAAAAAGATTGATTATCAGATGTTCAGTCAGTATTCCACGAAGCAAAGTAGCTTATTGGAAATCGTGCAGGGCATGCCGGAGATCAAGCTGCACAACAGTGAGGCGAAGAAGCAGAGCGAATGGGAGAACATCCAGATTGACATGTTCAAGATACAAATGCGCTCCCTGGCCATCGATCAATGGCAACGAACAGGCGCCAGCGTCATCAATGAACTCAAAGACATCATCATTTCCATCATTGCGGCTAAAGCCGTGATCGACGGGAACATTACCCTGGGCATGATGCTGGCCATTCAATACATCATAGGTAACCTCAACGGACCATTGCTGAGTTTGGTGGAGTTTGTGAAATCTACCCAGAATGCCACCATCAGCCTTGACCGATTTGTAGAAATATTCCGCAAAGACAATGAGGAACGAGCAGCCATGCTAGAGGACGTTGACCTTAAAGAAGGAGACATAGCGCTGGAAGACGTCACATTTTCTTATGAGTTGAGCGGAAATCCGGTATTGAAAAATATTCATGCCACCATCCCTCAAGGCAAGGTTACGGCCATTGTAGGAGCAAGCGGAAGCGGCAAGACCACCCTGGTGAAGCTACTCCTCAAATTTTACGAACCTATCGGAGGTAAGGTATGTGTTGGAAATCACCAGCTTGCAGACATCAAACATACCTATTGGAGACAGCATTGCGGTGCGGTACTACAAGACGGGCACATTTTTTCAGACACACTAGCCTACAATATTGGCCTTTCTGATGATGAAGTGGATCTACAGAGACTTCAGCTTGCTGCAGAAATTGCGAATATTGATGATTTTGCTCAAGGCCTGCCGATGAAGTTCGATACCAAGATCGGAGAAGAAGGGCAAGGGCTCAGCCAGGGACAAAAGCAGCGCGTGTTGATTGCCCGGGCCGTGTATAAAGATCCAGAAATCTTGTTTTTTGACGAAGCCACCAATGCCCTGGATGCCACGAACGAGCGTGGAATCATGGAAAAGCTGGAAAAGTTCTTTACTGGCCGAACCGTAATAATCGTTGCTCATCGACTAAGCACCGTCAAGAACGCCGACCAGATCCTGGTACTGGACCAGGGGATTATTGCTGAGCAAGGTAATCATGTCTCACTCGCGGAGAGAAAAGGCTTGTATTACAACCTGGTGAAAAATCAATTGGAAATGGGTAATTGAAGCAAGATGGCAACAGAAGGAAACGATATCAAAGCAATCATACGGCGCCCTCCACATTGGATGATCCGTTTTGGGACCATCATCATGACTTTGCTCATCGTTGGGTTCTTGCTGATCTCCACGAAAATATCAGTTCCCGACCAGATAGACATTCCGGTTGAGTTAGATGCACAGGCATTAGCCGATCAGCCTACATTTTTGGCAAGTGATTCCATCCCTGGTCATTTTTCGTTGCCTGTCAATTTATCAGCCACACCCCCTTCAACAGGTACTGTACACTTGTCTGATGGATTTGAAAGTTTCACTTATATTTCGACGATTCTTTCAGACAAAGACGGACAAGCTTTTGTTCAGGTACCTCGTACGTTCCAATCTAACCAAGGTCAATCTGTTTCCACGGATTGTCAAATTAAAATTACTCTGGAAATTCCTATGGAAGACATTACCCTCTATCAAAAACTCGTTGACGCTCTCTTCGGCTCTTTCAAAATATAAGCACCTATGATTTTAATTATATCGGAACAGTTTGAGATCTCCACCTGTGAAGTGATGGAATGGGTGGACCACCTGGGTGGAAAACCCGTAAGAATCAACGGCAGTCAGTTTTTTGAAGTAGGCTCTTTTGGACATGCCCTTTCCCTGAAAAATAACATAGGACAAAATCTCAAAATCCATTTCAAGGGGAAAGACATCAATCTGGATGACATCACGTATGTCTGGTTTCGACGAGACGAACGTGCTCGCATCCCGGATTTCATGAAGGCTTTGAAAAGCAAAGCTCTCAGACAAAAAATGGGCACACACTTTAGCATGGAGATGCAGCGCGCCAAAGACTTTTTGACCCTGGCATTATTACAAAAACCGCACTTAGGGGATCCGCTAAAAAAGAGTTTCGCCAAATTCCTTCCATTGCAAATCGCTCAAAGTCTGGGAATGGATATTCCTGCAACCATCCTCACCGATGACAAGAAAGCACTCACGGATTTTAAGCAATCGCATCAAAAGATCATTACCAAAGCCATCAGCGATTCTGATTTCTTCGAACTGGAAGATGGCACCATGCTCTCCGGCTACACCAGTGAGTTGGATGACGACATGCTGAAAAACGCCAACCAACAATTTGGCACAACCCTGGCGCAGGAAATGCTGGAGAAAGAGGTGGAAATACGTTCCTTCTATCTATTTGGGAAATTTTACTCCATGGCCATTTTCTCACAGATCGATCAAAAAACATCGGTGGACTTTAGAAGGTACAACATTGAACGACCGAACCGAAATGTCCCCTTTCAGCTACCCATCGATCTCGAAAGAAAAGCAGGTGAACTCATGCGAACCATGGGACTCACTACCGGATCACTCGACTTTGTAAAAACTACCGATGGTCGATTTGTATTTCTGGAGATCAATCCGGTGGGTCAATTTGGAATGACCTCCAAACCCTGCAATTATTACCTCGAAAAAACCATTGCCAGTTACCTGGTAAGTCAAGAATCGCCTAAACAAGCCATATAAGATGTCACAAGAAGCAAACAAAGACCGACCTTTTGATCAGTACATTGAAGGAGAAAAAGCCACCAACAGCTTTCCGTTTTTCTACCGCTATTTCGAGCCTTACCTCGACAATATCTCCCTCGATGTGGAAGATGTCAACCTGGTGCACAGTAATTTTCATCAAAGTGAAGCGCATGCCATTGGCTTTTTTCATAAAAAGGCCAGCCTCGTCCATCTCAAACCTTCAGACCTGATCTACAAGCTACAATGAACAAGAAGCCTTACTTCATGCTGTTTGCCTGCTGTCCCGTGATCAAAGGACATACCCGCAGCCTCATTTATGACCTGCAGCGCAACAAGTTCAAATACATCCCTAACATGCTCTATGATATCCTGAAGATGTGCAACAGTCAGCCAGTGGAGCAAGTCATGAGCATGTACGATCATGAGGAGGATGAGGGCATCATGACCTACCTGGAAGCGCTGGTAGAGGAAGAGCTGGGGTTTTTCACGGATTCACCTCACCAATTCCCGCCACTTCCATTGGATTATGAATATCCTGGTGTCATCTCCACGACCATCATCGAATATGATGATCATTCGTCTTACGACCTGTTCGATCTGTTAACAGAGTTGGAACAGCTGCGATGTAAAGTGGTCCAGATCCGGTATTTCGGCGCTTCCTGGGAACGATTACAAGCACTCGCAAAAAGGTTGAAAAGCTCCTATCTCTACATTGCCGATGTAATGCTGCCCTATGAATCACATATGACACTGGATAGCCTTGCGAAATTACTGATCAGTGAACACCGAATCAGTCCGTTGATGATTTACGATTGTCCGGAAAGCCTGGTAGCAGGCATGGAACAGCAGACCAATTTCGTGAAATCTCGTCTTGTGGCCACACGTCAGTCGTTTGAGCCGGCGAAGGTTCCTGAGTTCATCAATGAGTATCAATTCACCGTCAATACGGAGTTTTATACTGAAGCTCATCATTTCAATACGGGGCTTAACACGAAAGTTTGCGTCGATGCTCAAGGCCAAATCAAAAATCATATTGATCATCAGCAGGTATTTGGGCAAGTGGGAAAAGATGACCTGGCTGCTGTAGTTCAAGGTTCTGATTTTAGGAAGATGTGGCACATTACCAATGACCAAATTCAAGTCTGCAAGGATTGTGAGTACCGCTACATGTGCCTGGATAATACTGAAATAGTCATGGACGAAGATGGTTACCGAAAAGTGAAGGAATGCGTTTATCAGGTCTATGAGGGCGTGTGGGGAGACCAACCGGAATTAGTCTAGTTGCGAACAGCAAGGTTCGACAAAGCTTTTGATAAATACTATATTGCCATGATTAAGCCAATGAGTTGAAGGAATTCGTATAGTGCTATGGCAAATAAAAACGCAAAAAAGAAACAGCCCTGGATTGACATAGGTTATCAGTCATTTGCCTACGAAGGACCCCATGGATTGAAAGTAGAAAGACTGGCCGATGGTGTAGAAAAGAACAAATCCTCTTTCTACCACTACTTTGCTGATCTGGAAGTTTTCACGAACCATTTGTTGCGGTATCATTTGGCGCAAGCTGAAGTAATTGCCATCAAAGAAAGTGCTTGCGAGACCATAGATGATTTTATCGATGTGCTCGTAACTCACAAGATTGATTTACTGTTCAATCGACAACTTCGAGTCCATCGAGAGAACCCGGATTTTGAATCGGTGTTTTGTAAGACCAATGAAATCACAGGTCAGGCCATCGCTCTGGTTTGGCCCAAACTGATCGGACTAGCCAATCATCACCAGCTGGCGGAAATGATGCTCAAGCACAGTATCGAGAATTTTTACCTACAAATTACAGACGAAACGCTGAATCGACCCTGGTTGCGACAATATTTCGATGACCTCCTTTTGTTGGTAAATGAATTCATGAAAACGGGAAATGTACCTGCGATAGATCGTACTAGTTGACCCTCAAACTCGGCAAAGCCGAGTAAATATTTAGTCGTTATCAGTATAAAAGCGCTTGAAACGAGATACCGGTCTTTTTTGATCTTTAAAAAAGATCAGATCAAAAAAACCGGCATGACGCGCTTATTTTAGTCTGTCATTTCTGTTTATTTTTTTAGTAAAAAAATACCACCTCAGAGTGGTCTTAAATCAAAAGCATTATTTCTTCTCTTAAACGGTACCGTCTAAAAGTTTTCCGCTCTGCCTCGTAGCATTGTATCAGAAAAATTTGAACTACAATGAACACAAACTCTGCACTTTCCGAATCCCAAAAATTTCATCAATTCTGGCTGAAGATCACAGCCATCGTCGTAGGATCATTTGGCCCGATATTCTTCCTTGGCACCATGGAAGCTACTTTGGAACCAGCAAGATTGACCTTAGATATCCTTAGTTGGCCACTTGATGGTGCAACCACTTATGATTCTCCTGATACCCGATTTCTTTCCGCGCTTTCAGGTGGATTCCTCCTGGGTTGGGGAGCAATGATTTGGTGCTTATCCATATGGGTGTATGAAAAGGCACCTGAAGAAGTTCGAAAGACTGTTCTCATTGGCACACTCTGCTGGTTCGTTCTGGATACTTCAGGATCTATTGCGTCAGGTAATGCCTCAAATGCCTTTTTTAATACACTGATACTCTTATTGGCCATTGGTCCATTGTGGAAACCTGCCAAAAACTAAATGGAATACTTCCTGAAAAGGGTTAGCTTGTAGGAATGAAAAGAACATCCTTCCTGCTTGTATGGGCGCTATTTTTTGGCTGCTGGAATAAGTCCTTTGCCCAACCTTCCTCGCCGCCAGACCTCACAGCTTACTTCAGCGCCATATTGGTGGAGGACATCCAGGTGTCTAAACAGTGGTACACTGAAATACTTGGATTTGATGTCGTGTTGGAATCACAAATTGCTAAGGGTTTCACAATCCTTAATCTGAAAAGAGGAAATAGTGCCTTGGAGCTGATCCAACTTCCAGGTGCATTGTCTCCGGCTGAAGCCATTGAAAGTTACCATTCAAAAACGCGGATCAAAGGCTTTTTCAAAGTGGGTTTTAAAGTAAATGACCTGGAGGCATGGGTCGAATTCCTACAGAAGAATGAAGTTCAATTCAATGGTGGTGTGGTCGAAGATCCGGTATCTGGGAATCCAATGGTGATCATTCTTGATCCTGACGGGAACAGGATCCAATTATTTGAAGAATGATCAATTGATCAATGGCTTGACCATGTCCCAATTATCGAGTCCATCGTAATGGAATTCTCCGAGCTTGAAAAAGCCATTTTTCTCGTAATAGCGAATCGCCCGTTGATTCCTGGCTTGTACTCCACCCCAAAGCACAAGATGTGTTGCTGCTTGAGGTTGCAGGTAATTTTCGATATATGCCAACATGATACTTCCGATCCCCTTGGACTGATGTGCATCACTTATCGAAGGAGCGTATAAAAAGTGATTCGTTGAATCCATAATGATGTCATAATTCGGATATCGGTATAGCTCTCCTTCCGAATAGCCTTGCTTGATGACGGTATAGCCTATGATGGATGTTTGCTCTGTTACGACAAAGGCCTTGAAACTTTCATAGCTTCCATCACATAAGGCCCGAAGGGTCGGCTCATCAAAAGGGTGAGGACCGTAGAAACTCCGCGTCTTTTCTGACAGGCTATCAAAATATTGGATCAATTGGGGCAGGTCGTTTCTATGGATGGGCTGGCAATTCAAAGGGCGTTTCGTTTTTTGTTCAAGTTAATCAATCTCGGCTAAGCCCAGAAAATAGCATGTCGCTTGGTAGGACTCAAGCGACTGCAAAAGAATCATTGCTTAAACGTTCTCCTTTCATGTTGTTTCAGATAAGTCAGAGGTGATACTCCTTTGTACTTTCGGAATTGTCGATTGAAAAAAGAGGGGTCATTGAATCCTGATTCGTACATCACCTCCCCTACTTTTTTGTCTTCCAGGTGAATGGATTCCGCCGCTTTATTGATTCGATACTCATTAACGAACTGTATGAAGGTTTTTTGCGTCATCTTCTTGAAGAAACGACAAAACGAATTTTCAGTAAGGCCTAATTGATCAGCGATGGCAGCTACTTTTATTTCTTGCCTATAATTCGTGGCTACATAGTCATAAGTCTGATTGATGCGATCATATCCCTGATCTCGCTCTTTATAAATGCCCTGAATATTGAGTGATGCAAATTCCTCGCTTTCTGAAAGCATGACCAGCACTTCCAAAAACTTACACAGCTGTAATGATTCTGGTAACTCACACAAATTGAGCAGTAAGTCAGTCACCTTGTTTTTGGTTTCCGGACCGAAGATCAATCCTTCATGACTCTTCAAACACAGTTGCCGAAGTTTTTCAAACTCCGGAAATGAGGCCAAATGCCTTTGCGGAAAATCATTTCGGAATTGCACAACTACCTCCAGACTATCCTCTTGATCAGGGTTATGGAATGGCATATGCGGGATATTTGGTCCCAAAAAGATCAATAGCCCATCATCATAGGCAGAAAAGTGACTACCCGCATAGACGGTACCGGATCCTTTAGAAATCATGACCAGTTCATATTCAGGATGGATGTGCCATCCGGGACTGGGACAGCCTTTTTGGTCTTCGTACTTTCGTGCCTTGAAAGATTGTCCTGCAGGGTTTTCAATGTCTTCTAAAATGGCTTCCATTAGGATGAAATTACCACCAAAAATAAGAAAACCTCAAATGAAAGAATAAAATAACCAATACCCTGAATAGATCAACCAAATTGATATGCCTGACACACTTTTCCTTTGCTTTCACAATTATTCATCCAGATTTAAAGCACTTTCCAATTGAAGCATCAACGAATTGCGGTATCGGCCTTTTTCTTCATCAATGGATTCACCCATGCGAATTGGGCGTCTCGCTTACCCGAGTTACAAACTTTCCTGGGTATCTCCCATTCGGGACTAGGCTCTCTGCTATTTGTTATGGCTTGCGGTGCGCTGTTTGCCATGCCATTCACTGGTGCTTTGACCGCAAGATTTGGGAGTCATAAAGTCTGTCAGTTTACCGGTATATTACTGGCTTTTGTGAGCGCGAGCATCGCTTTACAAAACAACCTCTATGTAGAAGGTGTAATCTTCATGATTACAGGCTTTGCCAATGGCTCCATGGATGTTGCAATGAATGAGCAGGCTGTGTTGGTTGAAAGGGCTTACCAGAAGCCCATCATGTCTTCTTTTCACGCTTTCTGGAGTATTGGAATGGCCATTGGTGCAGGATCAGGTGCCATTTTTGCCAAGGCTGGAATTCCACTTAAAGTGCACATGTTTGTGATTGCCGGATTTGCACTGATAAGCTTCCTTTGGGCCAGCAACAAACTCATCAAAGTGCAGAAAGCAGCTGAAGAAAATAAACCGCCTGCATTCATCCTTCCCAATTCAATCATTGCTCCATTAGGCTTCATCGCCTTTTGCGGCATGCTTTCGGAAGGCTCTATGATCGACTGGTCCGCGATATACATCAATGAAGTAGTAGGCAGTTCCAAAACCATCAGTGCGATCTCCTTTGGGGTATTTGGTGCCGCAATGACGCTTGGTCGTATCTTTGGCGATTACTTCACACTCAGGCTTGGCAAGAAAAAATTACTGGTCATCGACAGCATCTTAGCCATTGTCGGATTAAGCGTTGTTCTACTCTTTCCGGTGATGCCGATCACCACCATCGGCTTGTTCCTGATCGGAATTGGTTTATCTACGATTGTACCCATTGTCTACTCCACCGCAGGCAACACACCTGGTGTTTCTCCTGGCATCGGTATTTCCATGGCTACCACCATCGGCTATTCAGGTTTCTTTATTGGACCTACTTCCATTGGTTACTTAGGCGATCATTACGGCTTAAGGATCGCTTTAGTATTCACGCTTGTGCTCCTGCTTCTGATGTTCGTTTTGATTTTAATACAACGGTTTAAAGCATAACAAAAGGTCCCTACTCTTCGAATTCGCCGGTCTCGGTTGCGGATTGAATGAGATTCCTATTCATGGAAGACTTTGATTTTACGCACCTTACCGAAAAAGCATACGTAGGATGCTGAGAGGCAGTACGAAGAGAATCCTTACCTCGCTCAAAGATGTAGGTCCAGACAAAATGATCATCCTCCATTGTTCGTGACCAGAACAATGTCCTGTCTCCAAAATGATTAGGGAATTCGCCGTTGTTCCCTGAACCGGTAGGGCGCACAGAAAACAGACTATTGTTAGTATTTACATCTCTCTCCCAAAATTGATCGTCTTTGTAGTCACTGGCAAGATAACCTCCATTGTCACCCAATAGCTTTTCCCATTCTTCATTGTTCGGTAAACTCCATCCTTTCGGACATACTTTACATGCTGTTTCAAAGTCATATAATAAACCATAGGTATCTACCAATGTTGTGTCATCATTTGGTACATAATATTGGATGGGTCTCCCTGATAAATCGACAGTTATCTTCAAGTTTTCTATCATCCAGACTGTCTCTCCGTACAATTTCAGGGTATATTCATTGCCCTTAATATCGATCAATTTATTCGGTTCTGTTTCCTGACAAAACATCAGCCACACCAAATTTATCGTCATTAGAAACTTTAGGTTTTTCATCACGGAATTCGCTTATACCAAGCTTTCTTTACATGGTCAATTTCGGGAATTAGCACCAAAGAATGTCGCTCGACAAACCATCAAAGCAACTTCTATTTTACTATTTATTTTGTCAAAGAAATTTCACGGCTAGTAAATGATGTCCATGATCAATTCCTGCTTTTCTTGCATCAAATCTGTGTAAACTTCTTTGATCTCTCGTTTCTCCTCTGGAGAGAATTCATAAATGCCGGGTCTTGGAGGTGGAGCTAGAATGTCTAATTCATACCCAATCAATTCCTTGACTAAATACTCTCCTATCAACATGGTTTCTTCCTCACAACCTGACATAAAATAAACGAGATCCGATCTTTCGTTCATGGCATTCATCAACAACTCAATTCCTGACCATCAGAAGACCTGATCAATCCCTCATAAGCCATTGCTTTTACAGCACCATTCGGATATTTCGTTAATCTCAGCAGCTCTTCTGCTGAAGCATTTTCCGTGATCCATTTTCTGCGATAAAACTGCAATGGCGCCCTACCGGAATTGCCAACAATCCCGGAAGAGATAAAATCCCTTTCTGCAACCAACCTGGTGGAATCTCTTATTTCAGTTTGTATCCCATCCCAGTCATAAGTCCAGTCAGGTTCATAGGCAATTCCATAGTAAAGCGAAGATGCTATTATTACAATTGAAACCACAGGTAGTAGAAGAGAGTACCGATAGGGGTTTTTGAAGGTACGACGCATATATCGATCAAGTTGTTTGTTCTTAAAGCTATTCAATTCAACTGGTTCACAAAAGCGGATCTGCTTGACTTAACCGATCTAAGATCAATTCTTTATCTGCCTTGGCACATAGGCCAAACCTCCTTTTCATGTCTGCCACTTCAAAATGACTTAGACCTCCTAACACGGCAGGCACCTCCTTTTCGAATGTAATGATACAAACCATCTTGTAGCCATGAACGATCCGATCATAAGGCAAAATGGTATTCATCAATACTTGTGTCACAGTTGCTTTTACTTCAAATCCGCCTATCGGATCATTTTGATCAATCAGGTAATCATAAGATTTCGGCACAGCAACCTCGGCATACCCATAACCACAATAAGCAACCAACTCATTTTCAGCTTTTTCCCAATGCAGGTATTTTTGGATATACTGATCAACCGAATCTCCGCTTCGCCACGAGTGAATCAACTCCTCTGTTGGAAATTGCTCTTTAGTAATATGGCAATGAATCGGTAAGAATCGTTTATTTCTCGGGCAATCTTTCTCCAGCATTACTTCGGACCGTATTTCTTCAGGATGAGCTCTTTTTCAAACTTTCTTTTGAGTGTTATTGTATCTGAAGTCATCGTATTTTGGACATTAAAGATAATCTCAGGCAAACGATATGTCATAACCCGCAAAAAGGCCACCGATCACCTTGACAATAACTTCTTCAAGCAACTAAAGCAACTACTTTTATCAGATCTGTGTTTATTACGAGAAATCAGACTTTATGCACCTTATCAGGCTCTTTGCCCTACTTATCGCTTTCCTAATAATCGCCAGCTGTACTGCTCAAAAAGAGCGATTACCACTCATCATCGATGCAGACACAGCTAATGAGGTGGATGATCTATTCGCACTTGTACGGGCCATTGAAGCGCCTGAGTTCGATCTATTGGGCATTACTTCGGCACAGTTTCATACCTCACCATTGGCCAGTGAACAGTCGGCCAATGAAAGCCAGACAATCAATGAAGACCTCATTCGGTTACTGGATAAAAAAGACTTACCACTTCCTTTGGGTAGCAATCAACCCTTGCAGGCAGTCGATCAACCGCAAACTTCAGAAGCGTCAAGGTTTATTATCGAAAAAGCGCACGCCATGAAGGAAAACCAAAAACTACACTTGGTCATTTTGGGCTCCTGTACTAATGTTGCTTCTGCTATTCTTATGGACCCAACGATTGTCCCCAAAATTCAAGTCCATTACCTCGGATTCTGGCATACCCTGGCAACTAATCAATATGACAAAAAGGAGTTTAATTCCGGTAATGACACCCTTGCGGTGAACTTCCTGCTCGATCACCCTACTTTGGATTTAAGTGTCATGACAGCCACTACCAGTCAGCACCTCATGTTCAACAAAAAGGTCGTTGACCAGCAATTAAAAGGTAAAGGTGGCATCCACGACTACCTGGTGAACAGATGGGAAACCTACGATCGATGGTGGACGGAAGAAGATCCTGAAAAAACCGAATGGATCATGT
Organism: Cytophagales bacterium; assembly: GCA_033344775.1. Classification (NCBI taxonomy): domain Bacteria; kingdom Pseudomonadati; phylum Bacteroidota; class Cytophagia; order Cytophagales; species Cytophagales bacterium. Next base: position 1,255,804 of record JAWPMT010000005.1, read on the forward strand.
GGGATGTGGCCATCATTGAGGCGCTGGCTCATCCTGAGTGGGCTACTACCCAAACGTTTCTAACTCCTCCGGAAAACACCCCACGTGAAATCAAGATACATACCTCGATCGACACCCAACAAATGGAAGCAGACTTTTGGGAACACATGCACAAATTGTCCAACAAATAGAACTGGGTAGTGCTGCTTGATGGTCAGTCCAGTGCTTTAGTTTGCTGATCGAGTAATTGCAACAATGTGGGCATTCTAAAGTTACCATGCATCGATTTTATATGATCGAAAGCGGTATCTAATGTTGTGCCTATTGCAGTAATGTAGAGTGGTTTTTTACTCTCTCCCCGGAAGAGTTCTTTCTGATCATTTTCAATCCTGGAGAACTTGGACTTGGCTACCCCAATAACCGGAATGGACTCACTCAATTCGTGGTGCAAATGACCTCCAAGTCCCAACTTACCTGCATCATCCAAAAACACAAAGCCATCAACTATGATTGTATCAATCTTCTTTATGTGAATTTTCTCCAGCAGGCTTAGAATGCAAGGTAATTCCCGTTTGTAAAACGCTCCCGGTTCGTATGCAGCTATACCTTCGAGGATTTCTTCATAAATATCTCCCGGCTCAACATCCTTCCAATTTTCAAAAGCCACACAAACAGTTTTTGCCTTGTCTTGATTGTAGTATGTATCAAATGCCAGAATCAAAGAACCTAAGTTTTTTCCTAAAATTAATCCTTAGAAAAAATCTAACTATTTCTAACCTATTCTGGTGGTCTTAGGCGTTCTATGACTTCCGTACTTACCCAATAAACATCCAAGGTTCCTCCGTCTTTATTTCTTCGTAGGAAGAATAAAAACTTACCATCAGGGGTGATACTAGGGGTATTTTCGTCAAAATCGGAATTGACCGACCCACCCAGGTTGATAGGTTCCGTCCAGGAGCCATCCTTCTTTTTAAAGTAGACGAAAATGTCATGGTCTTTTCTATTCGGATCTTCCTGATGGCGGTAATTGACCACCATGTACCCCTGATCCGGGGCAATGAATCCATGAAAGCCAAAATCGACTTCCATCTCTTGAACGTCAGGGTAATTTCCATTTTCATTCTCCGCCTGATTCATCTTGAAGGTTGACACGTTGGTAAAGAACAGGTCGCCATTTGCGGATTGATTCGCATAGAAAGCCTTGTCCTCGATAGGCAATGCTAGCCTTTGGGCTTTACCCCAGGAATCCTCATCACGATCAACGTACCAAATTTTAGTATCTGACAGGTCTGAATTATGCCCCGTGAAATAGATCTTCTCATTATCGAAACTCACGAAAGGTTGCATTTCACCACTCTTCCGACCTTCCGTGAATCCTGCCTCCTCAATGACAGTCCATTTCCCATTTTCTAACTTCGAGAAATAGATAGCTGGATCTCCATTTACCTTTTCGGCAGAAAAAAACACCTCATCCAAATCTGGAGAAAATGAAATACCATTCTCTTGTCTTCCATCAACAGAGATCGTCCCTGGAGCAAAAATACTAGGTTCCAGCTCAGGTATCTCCTGACCAAAATAAGGTCCCGACAGGCTCGGAAAAGCATAAAGATTTGAAACCCACTCAACACCTCGAACAGCAGTCATAGGGAAAGCTCTTTGATGGTCACCTTCAACAACTACTGGATTAAGTTTAAGGCTTTGATCATTTCTGGATTTCAACATATCAATGAAAGTCTCAATGCGCTTACCAGCCGCCTCTTCTTCCGAACCATAAGAAATGAATACCTGAGCATTAAGTTCTTTCACTTGAGCAGAAATTTCCGTGAGCTCAGCAATATCGTCTTCCCTTATAGATGGACTTCCCAGGATATACTGATTAAACAAGCCAGGTTGTGCTAGCATCAGATAGGTGCCAAACTCACCACTCATTGAATAGCCAAAGTAAGATCGCTGATTGGGTTGAGTTCGGTAATTATGCTCAACATAAGGAATTACATCTTTTTCTATGAACGCCATGTGTTTGTCTGCTTGTCCAAAATTGTACTTCTTTTGATACTCTTCATTGCTTATCTCCCGAAAGGAATAATCCCGGTACCTACTTACATGGGCGCCTAGTTCCTCTATCGAAGCTGCGTCAATATCCAATTGCCAGGAAATTCCCACCAAAATCGCTTCTTCCATCAGGAAGTCAGTAGCACCAGACAACATCTCCACATGCCACATGGCATCTGTATAATAAAGCACAGGGTATTGCTTATGGACACTATCCGCATAATTCGCCGGTAATCTGACGTAGAGTTCGTACGCACGGTCGTTTTGTGTATCCTGAATAGGAATGACTTCTGTGCGTGAAAATTCCAGCCCTGTTTTGTCCTGGGCCAGGACAACATTGACTGCTATCATAGCTACCCAAAGAAATGCTTTTAACCTTTTACTTTTCATCTTGACTTTTATTTATCAAATGTTATTGAGCCCTTTTTAACCACGCCGGAGCTCCCCCTTGCTCAATGAATTTCCTTAATCCAGTACCATCTTTATTGATGAGATAAAGATGCCTCTCCTCCTCTGATTCCCGGGAAGTGAACAAGATTTGAGACCCATCAGGTGACCAGGTCGGTGTGGAATCCCGAACTTCATTGTACGTCAACCTTCGGGTATTGGAGCCATCAATGTTCATCACGTAGATCTCGTGATTCCCGTCACGGTTTGACATGAAAACAATTTCATTTCCATCAGGAGAAACCTCCGGATGATATTCTTCCGCATCATTGTTTGTGAGTTGCTTCAGGCCAGAACCATCCTGATTGGCAATACATATCTCTCCTGTACCTGAAGAATGAAAGACGATTCTCCCGTCCGGAGTAAAGGTTGGGCCTCCACCATCCAAATCTGGCAATTGCTGTGATTCACTCCCATCTGCATTCATGATCCAAATCTCCTGTCGCCACGCACCCTCCGTATCACGATAAGCTCTTCCATGAACGATTTTCTTTCCATCCGGGGACCAGGCCGGCGCACTGTCCCATTTGTTCTGTTCATGGGTCAACCGCTTCCTGTCCGAGCCATCACGATTCAGGGTGTGAATGGACCAGGTCTTTCTACCGTCATGATATGCATAAATCGCAAGGCGTTTTCCATCCGGGGACCAGGCCGGATAGCCATCATTGACGGCACGGTCAGTTATCTGCACTTTGGATTGGCCATCATTATCTGTCACGAAAACTTGTCCATGCCCGGAAGCAAGCCCTGCATAGGCAATTTCATAGGTAGACTCATTCTCAGGAGGTTTGTTATACGCAGGCCTCAAGGTTTCTATAATTTGCGCATCGATCCAATAGATGTCGATGTTATCATAATTCTCACCCAAGGCGCGATTAAACATCAGGTATTTACCATCAGGAGTTACCGAACCATAAGCATCCCAATACGGCGTATTGACTTTATCACCCATATTGATCGCCTCCCCCCAGGAACCATCGGCCTGTCGAAAGCTGATGTAGAGATCGGACCCGCCGAATCCATCTTCACGCTTACCATCCCAAATGAGGTAACTTTCATCAGGAGCAATGAATGGGTGTGCATTCCATGTTCCAGTGTTGATCACTTCTGGAAATGGTTTGGGATCTTCCCGAACGCCATCAATCATCCGCGAGTATCGAATGATTCCGTCACCATCTGGCATGCCTGCTTCATCAAACGCATAGGTCTCTTCCGCCGAAGCAGTCAATCGCATGATTTGGAATTCCTGAAAAACAGCACTCAGTTCCTGACGATCTGACCAACCTTTACCATTTCGATCTTTGTAGCCTTTGGCCATGTGCATGCGTTCACCATCTGGTGAAAAAGCCAATTCACCCTTGCGCTTAAACTCAGTGTATTTCTTCCAGACCTTACCTTTCTGACGATATCCGATGATCGTGGGTTGGAAGGGTTCTTCAACTGAGGTACAATAGTAGAATTCCTTCATCCCAGGAGCAAAAACACCTTCAACTTCCCAACCTTCGGTGGAGACCACACCAGGAGCAAAAGGCTCCGCCACCATGCCCGGCGGTTTTTGTCCCAGATAGGGGCCTTTTAGTTTCGGCAAGTCCTTGATCTCCTGAGCAAAACTGAGGTGACTAGATAAAAAAGTGATCAGTATTAAAAATTGATAAACTCTCATTTTACGCTTTTGATTACTGTAAATTCCTACGGCCATGTTCACTCCCCTTTTCGTAACTCCTCCAATTCATGGGCTGCCAGGTTATTTTCCGGGTTTAATTCGAGTGATTTGGAAAAGTTTTCAATGGCCAAATCCGTATCCCCTAAATCTTTGCAAGCCCGCGCATAGCTGTGGTAAACCCGGGAGCTTTCCGGGTAGAGCATCGTATTTACCTTGAAGGTGTTTTGCGCCAGCTTTTTCCGATCACTATGGTAGAAATCAAAACCTATGTCGTCGATGTATTCTTCCTCAATCATCGGGTGATCAGGATCGGCATCTTGTAAAGTGCTATAAGCCTCCAGTGCTCCATCCAGATCTCCGTCCAGTAAGTATTCCACCGGACTTTTATCACCCTGATCCTTTTTAACCAAAGTAGTGGCGAAGGATTCATCATAACGATCTTTAGAAACCAGCGTGGCTGTTTCATTCTCGGTTCCAGGGTTGAATTGGATCAACCGATTGGCCGTTCTTCTGGCAAATAGGTTATCGGAGACTTTAATCAATTCTTGGGCATTAACGTCCAATATATTTTTAAAGAAAAGTTGATCATTCTCTTGATAGACCTCTACAATGGAATTGCTCGCCTGATACCTACCCGTGATCTCATCCGCTAACGTCTGGTCAATTGGCACCTTAGTGTGTTCGGGAACATAATCATCCCATCCATAGGTCCGGGCTACTGCACGAATCACTTCTGCATTGAAGGCAGGAAACGTGTTATTAGTCATGACCACCACCCCATAATCTCCTTCACGATTCACCATGAACTCAGAATAGTACCCCCTGTTCCATCCCCAATGTCTGAGGTAGACCTCTTTTTTGTTGACCAGTTGAAATCCAAGACCGTAATCAAGTCCATTTCCGTAACTACTCACACTATGAGGTGTGACCATTGTTCGTGTCATCTCTTGTGATAAACCATGATCACGCTTCCCTTTCAAGGTTTGCTGAACGTGAATGAGAAATTTAGCAAGGTCCGTTGGGGTGGTCCATAAGCCTCTTCCAGCCGATACCGGGTGAACAAATCTTTTACCTTCTACCATGGCACCGTCTTGCTCGTAAGCAGTGGCTGCCCTTGCCAGTTGTTCCTGAGAAAGTTCCAGGCTAAAGGTGCTATTGGTCATAGCTAATGGTGCTAACACCAGGTCATCCATGATCCCGGGAAAAGCCCTGCCTTCCACATCGACCATCATCTGCTGAATGATCCCGTAACCCGTATAGGAAATGTAATAACTTACATCTGGCTCTCTTTTAATGGCAATCGGCTCATTGATCGCGGGAGAAGTTCCACTTAAGACCTCTATTAATGTTGGCCTTGGCGTACTAGAACTATAGCCCGGCGTTGCGTGAAGCGTAATCCCCGCAGAATGATTTAATATGTTTCTAATGGTGGCTTTCTTTTCTTTGGTGAATTCACTTTCGGGTACTTTCCAGGACTTCAAATAGCTATTGATGTTTTCATCCAATTCGACTTTGCCTTGTTCTACCATACGAATTGCTCCATAAGCAGAAACGGGAATACTCAAAGCAGAAGCCTGAAAAAGTGTTTCGCTGGTAACCGGTGCCTGACTTTCCTTGTCCATGACACCAAAGCCTTTTGCCCAGGCAATCTCACCCTTGTGAATGACCGCAATACTCACGCCCGGAACACCATAATGCTCCATTCGTTCTTCAATCGACCAGGTAGCATCACCATCGATATACACTGGTGTGGTAAGGCCAGTCGCAACCTTCTCGATGAGCTCCTGGCTTTTCGAAGAAGTTGATTCCTGTGCGCATGAGGGTACCAGCAACGCAATGATCAAAGTGGCAATAAATGATTTTAAGTTAGGTTTCTTTTTCATTGATTCTGAATTTTGATGTGTTTGGTTAACCTTGAGGCTTGAGGTTTTCAATGACCTGTGTAGAGACCCAATACCTACCTCCGACCCAATCACTCGTTCCATCTGATTTGACGATTTCTTCGTGCCTACCAAAAGTGAAATATTTGCCATCTGGAGTCAACCGAACGGCATTTTCATGAAATGACGTATTGACTTGATTTCCCATGTTGATGGCCGCTCCCCACGAATCATCTGATTGTCGAAAACTAATGTAGAGGTCCGAATCTCCATACCCTTCTTCTCGCTCACTGTCCCAGATCAAATAGGATTCATCCGGTGCGAGAAAAGGATGGGCCGTCCACTTGCCAACGTTGATCTCTTTGCCTAACAGCTCAGGAGTCTCGCGATTGCCTTCCTTGACCCTCGAAATACGGATCACATCGTTATTCTTCCAATCATCGAATACCAGGGTGCCATTTGCGGAAGCAGTAAGACGCATGATGCCCCAATCTTCGCGATCAAACATCGGCCCAAGACTTTTCATGGTTGACCAACCAGCTGCAGTCCGTTCGATGTAATTACTTTTCGAATACAAAGTATTTTCATCACCGCTGAACGAAGTATAGAAGTCATACTTTTTCCAAACCCGATTTTCCTTACGGAAGACGATCACGTGTGGCTCAAAAGGGTTTTCTTCGGAAGTAGTGAAGTAAAACTCTTCCATGCCTGGCTCAAACATCCCAGCCAGTTTCCAGTTCTCCGTCGTGAATTCATCCGGTAGCTTTTCCGGAACTAACCCCGGGGGTTTTTGTCCATAGTACAAGCTTTCAGTGCCAACTTGTTTAGCATCTACTAACTTCTCCTTTTTGGGCTTGCAAGCATGAATCAACAGGACCCCCATGAGTAGTAAATACAAGAAATGCAGTCTTATCATCTTTTTCTAATGTTATCCGACCTTTATTCAGGTGAAATGATTATTGTTTCGCTCTAAAAGTCTCAATGATCCTGGCATCCACCCAATAGGGACTCCCAACCAAATACTTGCTCCCGTCTTCTCTTTGCTTTTCCTCTCCTTTCCAGAAAAACAGGTATTTCCCATCGGGAGTCACCCTTGGGCTTTGATCATATAGCCCTGTATTGATCTGAACTCCCATGTTTACTGCAGTTCCCCATGAACCATCTGGCTGTCGAAAACTGATGTAGATATCAGCTCCATGATCACCTTCTCTCTCAACATCGAATATGAGGTATGATTCATCTGGCGCGATGTAGGGATGAGCAACCCATTTGCCTGTATTGATCACTTCGGGAGCTAGCTTAGGCGCTTCACGCTCGCCATTGATCAGCCGTGCAACTCGCAAAGGGCCATCTCCTTCTGGGGTGTATTCATCAAGGTAATAGGTTCCATTTGCCGATACTGATAGGCCATGAACGTCCAGATCTTTGTAAGGCGCCTGGCGTTTCATCTCAGACCAACCCGGGATGAATCGATCCCGATATGGATTGAGGTCCGTTCCCAGGTCCACTGCTTCACTCCATGCACCATTTTCATATTTTGTCACGAATAAAGTCGATGGCTTGTATTCCCCTCCATATCTAGTGAAATAGAACTCTGTCATATCGGGCGAAAAATCACCACGAGATTCTACATACGCTTCTGTCGACACGATGCCTGGTGCAAATAATTCAGGAGTTAATCCTGGGGGATTTTGACCCAGGTATCGATCTTCAAGTGGCGGATATTGTAAATGTTCTTTGCTGGAAGTTGGAATAAATGCCGGTAAGATCCGGTCTGCAATCAGTTGTAAAACGCTCTTCTCTAATCGATGGACGGTGGTCACCACCATCAAGTCCAGCTCTTCAATCAACACGATGTATTGACCACTACCTCCTTGTGCCGAGGTGCTGAAGTAGCTTTTATTGCCTACTTTCAAATCGGCCTGCCACCAGAAATAACCATAACCAATATTCATTACATCACCTGTATCAGTAAAATTTTCATCATCACTCTCACGAACAATCCTGTGGATGGCTGTTTCAATAAAAGATGCAGGAATCAACTGTTCTCCATTCCATTTACCCCTGTTTCTGGCAAGTGTACCCCATTTGATCATATCGCGAGAAGTCATACTTGTTCGCCAACCTGCTTCAGGTAGTCCGCTGGGTGCTGTCTGCCACTGGTAATTGGTAATCCCCAATTTATCCAGGAGTTCACGCTTAATAAAGTCTTTTGCTGATCCAGGAACTACCGTTTCTATCACCTGCATGATCAGGCCTGGACCAGTTCCATATAAAAATTTTTGTGATGCTTTTGTAATTGGTTCACTGTGTTCCAAAATGGCCTGTACCTCCTGCTGCCCTTTGATCTGTTCCGGGTTATTCCTAAATGCTTCCCATTGTTCTCGTGGAATCCGAATCCCTGTCGTCATGGTAAGGGCATTTTTCAGGGTGATTAATTCTGCCCCTGCGACAAATTTTGAGGGGTCCAATTCATCCAGAAAACTGACCAATGGTTTGTTCAGGTCTGCCATGGTCAGATAGCCCATTTGTATCGCACGACCAAGCGCTAAGCTGGTGTAAGTTTTAGTAGCTGAGGCTTGGGGATGTGGCAAGTTGATGCGGCCTCGTAGACCATAATATTCAAACAGCAGCTGACCTTTATGGGCAATCAGCAAACCATCAAAGTTTCCATGTTTACCCTCAGACATTTCCTCAGCCAATTTTAAGATCATGGTTTTATCACCGCCATTAACTCCCAATTGCCCCACTGGAATGCCGTCCATTCTTTTATTAGGCGATGCATCGAAATAAGCCTTTTTCAGCACAGGAATATCCCAGAAGGAAAGCGTATCTTCTCCAGGCGCGGCCTCTGCCGAAGGTAGATACTGTTGTGCATTTAAGTTGGAATAACTGAAGCAACTCATCAGGAAGACTGATGTCATTAAACCGTTATAAATTAATGATCGAATATATCTGTTGAAAAAATGCATAGGTACCGTTGATCTTTTGGGCTTATACCTCAATATTCAGTTGAGAGTTTCTGATCCGCCTTGTTTAAATCACCAACTGCTCTATGCCTGAATGAACTGCTCTGATCCCGCGACAAAACCCATTTTTATGCGGTTACTTTACGGTTGTAAATCAGGGACTAAATGAACTTGAAACATTTTCCATTTTTACTGCTTCTGGTGAGCTTGTTGCTGACTTCTTGTTCTGAGGAGCCTGTTTACAAGGAAGGTGAAACGGTGTTTATCGTAGCAGACGAGCCGTATTATAGTTCCAAAGTCCTGAATGACCGGTACTGGATAGATAACCTGAGGCTTGTTTTTGGAGGCAAAGTCTTCTGGTCCAGAACCAGGATTGATCTCCTGGAAACTCCTAAACCTTTTCAACCTTACGGAATCAAACTTGAAGTATATGGTGAGTATGAGGTCTTTTGGGATGGGGTACAGATCGGGAAAAATGGTAATCCCGGACTTGAAGATGTCATGGAACCTGAAGGGAAACTTTGGGCAACATTTAGTATCCCTACACACCTCACCGAAAAAGGAGAGCATGTATTGGCCATCAGGTCCAGTCTTTATCATTTTGGCAATCATGTTCAACTAAGGCATATTGAAATTGATGATTACGATGCGCTACTGACTGACCAGCTAATTAAGACATCTTATCTGCACATTTTCGCGGGTGCTTTTTTGATTACTTCGTTCTATTTCATCTTCCTTTTTATGAGCAATAGAAAGGAGTACACCATGCTGGTATTTAGCGTGAGTTGCTTCCTGTTTTTTGCGCTTACGATCACCGAGTTCATGCGTACAACTGTACCTATTCATTACAGCCTTCATCATGTCCGGTTCGAAATCATTGGTGCGCTGATGTTCGGGATCTCCTTTATGATCCCTTTGTTCTTTTCGATGCAATTCCCTTATCCCAAACGGGTATGGGCCCTGATCATCTATGCCATCATTCTTTCTACTTTGTTCTATTCCAAACACGATTACTTTGACCTGGCTCCCAACTATATGGTGGTGAGTACCTGGGCTTTTTCTTCACTGATCGTGTTGCATGCGGTATACAAAAGAGAAAAAGGAGCGCGCATCGTTCTCCTTAGTTTGTTGATCAGCATCATTCTTTCCTCGCTGGTACCTTTCGATACCAGTATCTATATCGTATTCAGTTTGTTGCTGTTGAGCATGTTTTATCTGCTCTCGCTGAAGATCAAAGAACAACGATTGGCCTACGAATATTCATTGGTTCAGTCTACGCGGCTCAGGTTAGAATTATTGAAAAAGAACATTCAGCCGCACTTCCTGATGAACACACTCACCTCCTTGATAGATTGGGTGGAAGAAGCTCCTAAAAAAGGAGTAATGTTCATTGAAGCGCTGGCCAGGGAATTTGATCTGTTCAATCAAATTGAAGACCAGACTTTGATCCCGATTGAGCAGGAAATTGCCCTTTGTCGGTCCCATTTGGAAATTATGGCGTATCGAAAGGAAATCAATTATACCTGGGAACAAGAGGGTATTGATCCAGAGCAAAAAGTACCTCCGGCAATCTTTCATACGTTGTTGGAAAATGGCATTACTCACAGTCTGCCGAAAGAGAATAACGAGATCCATTTCAAGCTCATCTATTCATCCAATGAGGCGTTCAGGCAATATCAATTCCTGACTTTTGGAAAAAGCTTAAGGAAGGCACAGGAAGTAAATACCGACGGGACAGGACATAAATACATCAAAGCCAGAATGACGGAAAGCTTCCAATCGCATTGGGAATTCACCTCAGTACCAACTGATCATGGGTGGAGGAATGTCATTAAAATTTATTTGAAATGATATCTAGAATCTTGGCACTTTTCAAATCCCCCGACCTCTGGCCACTTCTACGCGAGCCGCCCTTTCAAATGGGGGACTCGAAACAATTAATACAGTGAATCTATGAACATCCTCATTGTAGAAGACGAAGCCCGGATTGCGAAACGGATTCAGCGCATGGTCCATGACATTCTTGGCCAGGACCTACAGTCCATTCGACATATTTATACACTTCAAGAAGCGCTTCACGCCATTGAAAACAATGCTCCTGACCTCTTATTACTGGACTTGAATTTGAATGGAGACAATGGGTTTGACTTATTGACAACAGCTGTTTCCAAGTCCTTTCACACCGTCATCATTTCAGCCTACAAAGACCAGGCTATCACCGCTTTTGAATATGGTGTTTTGGATTTTGTACCCAAACCCTTTAATCAGGAACGGCTGGAGCAAGCATTGGATCGAGTGCTATCCAAAACAAGTACCACCAAACAAGCAACCAAATACCTGGCCGTCAAGAAACGTCACAAGGTAGCACTGATCCCGATTGAACAAATCGTTTACATCAAAGGAGCAGGTGCTTATTCCGAATTAATATTAATCGATGGCCAGAAAGAGTTACACGACAAATCCTTAGACAAGTTGGATCAGTTACTAACTGAATCATTCCAACGCATCCACAAATCCTATCTGGTCAAGCTATCCGAGATCAAAGGCATCCAGGTGTCCTCCGGCAGTAAGTACATGGCCGAACTCAAAAACGGAGAACAAATCCCAATTGGCCGGACAAGGTATAAGGAGCTGAAGGAGAAGTGGGTCTGAAATAATCACTTAATCTTCAGGAATCGGCATCTGTTCTTCTTCTAATCCATAGCACAGGGACGTATTTTTCAATCCAAAAATTCTTCCTCCCCTAGCCTCATAATTTGCATACAGTACTCCATTTTGCCTGAATGCCTGCTGCAAACCTTCCTCCTTCCCCATGTTCAAGTTGAGCACCGTAGATAACTCCCCCGTAGGATACCATTTCTTTTGCTCTCCATGTGGTTTACCTTGATAGTAGCTGAAGTGAGCGATCAGCACATGGTTTGAATCTTGCGTCCACAACTTTTTCTTCCCATGCAATTTTCCTAAATGGTAGTCAGCAACATGCTTAAGGTGTCCATCTGGAAACCATTGCACATATTTATTTTGCTTTTTCCCATCAAGGACGCCAAACAATTCCTTGAGACTTTGATCCGGGTAATAGGCCACTGCATATCCTGAATAGGGCAAACCTGCTAAGGTCCACATCGAGCGTTCAGGGTCATAGACCATTATTGACTTATTGACCATTGTATCAGGCACACTCATCACCAGATCAATAGGGTTTTCAAACGTTGGCTTTTCATTTTGCACCACACAGCTTGTGAAAAGACAAACAGCCGATATAAGTGCCCAAAGAAATATTTTCGCCGCAACAAACTTCATTGTGATAGGTCTAAGTGATCTGACCGAAACAGCTATTAATTAAAGGCAATATCTTTCATCATTTCATTACATAATGGCATTGGGCGTTCCTTTCAAATCAACCGCAAAAAGAGCAATCACGTTTCCAAAAAAGAATTCGTTGATGATGTGATAATGGTAGACCTCTTCTCCATTACTGTGAGGTGTCACGCCAAAATGTCCTCCAGATTCGTCCAGATCTGTGGGATAAGACCCATCCGCTTCCCTTCTTCCATACAACAAAAAGCCATCCGCCATGATGCCTACCAATTTTTCATCGTCATGTGACAACACGGTATTTTCAGGGATATTAGAAGACTCAATGTGATAGTGATAGCCACTAGGTCCATTATGTGCACCTGCGTAATCGAAAGTCTCAGCGATCATTTCTTCTATCGGCCGATTCCCTCCTTCCATATGATTAAAAATGGGAACACCTGTTACCGCGATACCAATCGGCCCTAGTCCCGTAGCCGTACTTGAAGCAGCTAATTCTGGCGCAGCCGGCACAGTCACTGTATAGCTCCGGTTACCACCGATGCGGCCAGGTGTTAACGCCAATGCCACAACCGGCTCAATGTATAACGGGTTGGTCTCTTCCCAATAAGGAGAGGTATGATTGGGCACTCCATTTGATTCAATCTTAATTTCATTGCCGTCAAAAGAAATGGTAACAGCCTCCGAATTGAATTCATCAAAGGCAGCTATTGGAGTGAGTATCCCTTCTGCAGGTTCATCGATAATTGAATTGTCATCGCCATTGCTACAAGCGGCCAATACCAGGGCGGAAAGAAGAAAAATTGATCGAGCTAACTGTTTCATTAATTAATTTTTTAAGAATGGTATTTTGTCATACTTCTCATATCTGCCACTTGAAAAACGCTAAAAAAACGAGATATGGATTAGTTACTTTGAGATCAAATGTGTCTAATCCTTTCGTTAAGAAATGTTTAATTCAGTGAATAGCTCATAGTTTTCAACCAATTGGCAGTTATACCCAGTGAAAGACTACATACCAAAATCCCTATCTTCTCACTCCAAAGCATCTCCAAACTATATTTCGCTTTATTTGACCCATGAATCCACTGAAGAGGTACTTTTTTCAATTGCTGTCCTGGTTTGGGGTTTGGTGTATCGTATGGGTATCTATGAGTTCGGAAATTCACTTCATTCGAGCAAACGGCCCTTCATTTGTCCTTCAATCCATTTTGCTTTTTGGCCTGGTTTATTATGCCATACCTAAGCTGTTATTTAAAAACAGGCTGCTCGGTTTTTTAATTGTGATTATTCTTTCGGTTCTTTTGACGTCTTATCTCGCCATGGAATTTGGGCCTCCACGAATCGTTCGGCAAGATCTTCCAAGGCCAGACAGGGCGCCACCTTTCGTGGATTCACGCTTTTTCAGGCAACTCCTGATCATGTCCATTACTTGTTTGATAGCAGTAGCCATAGAGACATTCACGCTGGCCCAACAAAAGCAGCAAAGCGAATTATTGGCTAAAGCTGAATTGATGGAAAGTGAGTTGAAATTCCTTAAGATGCAGATCAACCCTCACTTTCTATTCAATGCCCTGAACAACATTTATGCCTTATCAGTGACCAATTCCGAAAAAACACAAGAGGGCATCAATACCCTGTCTTTGATGTTGCGATATGTTCTTTATGATTGTGAACAACCGCAAATAGAATTGAGAAAGGAATTGGAATACATTGCGCATTTCATCGAACTATTCAAACTCAAGAGCAGTGACACCTACAACATTCAATTTATCGAGGAAGTGGAATCACACACGATCAGGATTGCGCCAATGCTATTTGTACCTTTTATTGAGAATTCATTCAAACACAGTGGTATCGAAAAGAGAGGCGATAGCTTTGTTAACATTCAAATCGTAGCTACGAGTAAGGAGCTTGAATTTTCGGTAGAAAACAGCCTTCCTGTGCATCCGCACAACACAGATTCACAAGGAGGCATCGGCATTCAAAATGTCAAAAAAAGACTTCAATTGCTCTACCCAGGCACCCACCTCCTGGAGATAAAGGAAATGGATACTTTCAAGATTAATCTAAAGTTGATGCTCACATGAGTCCAATCAGTTGTTTAATTATCGATGATGATGAGCTGGCAAGAGAATTGCTTGAAACCTATGTAGGAAGAATACCTTTCCTTACCTGTCATAGATCATTTGAAAATCCACTGGAAGGACTGTCTTTTCTTCAATCCAATACGGTGGATCTTTTGTTTCTGGACATTCAGATGCCTGAAATAAAGGGTACGGACTTTGCAGAATTGATTGCCCGAACTAAGTCCAAAATTGTTTTCACCACCGCCTATTCCGAATATGCCATAAAAGGGTTCGAATTGAATGCGCTGGATTATTTATTGAAACCCATCACCTTCAATCGGTTTTTGAGTGCTGTTGATAAATTCCCTCGGGATGCATCAATGGGTGATTTACATGCTGACCATATCGTGATTAAATCAGGATACGATCTCCATAGAATAGCCTTTCACGAAATCTTGTACATAGTAAGCGACAGTGAATACGTACACTATCATTTGGAAAATGGAAATAAGATCATTGCTAATCAATCCTTGAGAAAGCTCGCCCTATCATTGCCTGACAACTTCCTACAAGTACATCGATCTTATGTCGTTAATGGTAAAAAGGTATCGGGTTTAAAAGGACGTGAATTACTCATTGGAAATCATCCTATTCCAATTAGTGATCGGTACTATGAAGCCACCAAGATTAAGCTATTTTCCTAATAAGTGGTGTGGACCATGCTAAGGGTCATCCCCTGATTGATCGAATTGTGCTTATGGTGTAATTTCGATTGATCCAAAAACAGCACTGCCACTGATCTTGCTTTCAACAAAATCAATGGCAGTCCATTCTCAAGTGAGATGAATTTTCAGATCCTATCCCTGGAAGATCTTCTCTGTCCAGGAGTACAGGAACGTTTCTGTGGGATCCAGTTGATCACGCAGCGTTTTGAATTGCGTTAAATTATCTCCGTACATATCCTGCAGTTTCTGGTAGATATTGATCTCGGGTGTGTCCAATATTTGCCATTCTTTCGCCCAGTGTGGTCGACCGCCCAGGTCAATCCATTTTTGACCGATGAGTTTGCAAAATTCCTGCCAGGTCGCCATATAATTCTGGTACCAATCTTCGTCTGGTGCATCCGGGGTGGGTGAACCAGACAGAAACTCAATCCAGCAGGTGTGTGTTTCCGAACCAGCGGGCTGGTAGGCAGGAGAAAGAACGGACTGGCTATTTTTAATAAAGCGTGCATGAAGGGTCACATTCACCGGGTAGCGCTCATAAAAATGCTCTTTGGTTCTGGCATACTCGTCAACGGCATCTACCACCGCATACCAGGCCTTGGAGATCACGTCATAGTAAGGGTCTGTGGATGCATCCATTGGAATGGCAAAGGAAAAATCAAGCACCGGAAATGCGGACTTCTGATAATGATAGAATCGCGTAGCGGGAGCGATATAGTCGTCAGTTGCCTGTTTATAGGCCATGAAGCTCATGAGCTTTAACAGGCCTTCAACCGTCGCATTTTCCAATACATTTCCACTCGACATTTTGGCAATCTCCGTATAAACGAATTTACCAAACTTGGTCTCCAGATTATCCCATACCTGGCTAGGTACATCCCTTGGACAATCAGGCGAGATCGTACCCTCTTCGTTCTTGAGCGCTTTGCCCATTTTCTTCCACACTTTCGTTTTTTCCAGATCCGGCAAAAGCCTCAATTCCAGGTCGGTTTTGCTCTCATTGAAAGGGAACCAAAACAGCTCGAGGTAATTCACATCTTCATCCTCGACCAGATCTTTTAAAGGGTGGTTGCTTGCATCTGGCTGTCGACTGATCACGTCGGACATCAGGGTATCGGTCGTGTCGGTACCATGAATACAAAACAGCGGTTCACCCTTCAACGTAATTTTGGTCATGATGCCCATCGTACCCAGGTTCACACGGATCACGTCCATTGGGTCGTCCTCATTTTCCTCGCTAAAGGTTCTCACAGTCACATTCTTGTTTTCATCCACAAGAATCATTTCCACTGAGTAGATCAGATCGGGTATCGTGGGTTGATCCCATCCGGTACCATGACAGCCGGCTCCAACAAAACCACCAATTTGCAATTCCGTAGGAATCACGCCATTTGTGGGAAGCGCCACCAATGGATCAGGAGCAGGATTATCCGGCCATTCGCCCATCGTAGCTTGCTCCAGGTCGCCCATCGTGGCACCAGGCTCTATATTGACCAGGTATAACCCGGCATCAGTTTTCTCTTTGGTGATGGTCTTCATGGCACTCACATCGATAAGGCAGAAGTCACTACCCTTCAGCGTACCGCCATCTACGTCTTCGTCCGTCATTACCAGGGGATACCAGGAATGCCTGCCACCCGTGACCCGGACTTTCTTCCCGTTACTCACGGCATCTTTTACGATGTTGATCAAATCATCCTTATCGGATGCCTGATAAAAAGTTCCCGGAGTAGCCGTGAGGGTCTGGGAAGTATTTTTCCAGGTGTAATCAGAAATTGGATTGCTCATTGTGTCTATGTTGGATTTATGTGTTTCCGTATGGGTCTGTTGAACTTTTGTGGGTTCAGGTTCTGGCCGCTGCAGGCCAAAAAGGTTCATGAGGCGGTATTTGATAAGGCCCCAAATCGATTGATTTTCCATATCTGATCTGTTTTTGAATGAATCATATCCGATCAGCAATGAACCAGTGAGCCCAGGAATACTTCTCACCATCGAAACAATATGCTCCAGAGGATTTTTTTCAATCTCAAAAAACCAAACATCAAACGGACACAAATTCCATGTGATTGGGTGATGTTCATTTAGGAATCGGCTGGTATTCCGATACCTCAAGTCTATGCTGATCTACAATAAGGTAGTTTTACTGTATACAAGGTACGAGAATACCCAATGAGTTTCAAGTAACTGGAATACTTAATTTTTAGAAAGTATTTTCATAGCATACCTCCGTTGAGGTATTTTGATTCCTAAAAGGATATGGATCATAATTGAACCATTGAAGTCAATGGTATAAGGGTCTGAAATTGTAAAGTGATCTCTGCCTATTCTTCAGAAACAGTAAACTCCGGATTATAAATGATCCCTAAAATATTGCCCCAGGGGTCAAGGACAGTAGCAGTCATGATTGCGCCTCCTACGTTGGTAGGCTTTTCATTTGCTTTAGCACCGATTGAAAGGAGAAAGTCGTAGGTCTTTTGAATATCATCCACTCCCCAATAGCTGATGACCGTTTTCGTCTTGATGTCTGGTGCCGTATCATCAGGTTGCAGCCCCAGTTCATATCCACCGATATTGAAACCCACATAAAAGGGTTCATCAAAATAAGGATCGGTGTTGAATGCCTTGGAATACCATTGTTTGGCCGCATTGATATCGTTAACCTGATAGATCGTGGTTCTTAGTCCTTTCATATTACTTTTTTGGTCTGCATCCTGAGCGAAGGTGATCAAATTTAGGCCTATCATCGAAATAAGGGCAATTGCTTTGAAGGCTAGTTTCATTGGACCAAGTTACCATGAAGGTTGAATTCTACACTACCTTAATCTCATTTCAATTCCGTTTTTTGAAGAAGTCGAAGAAGCTTCTTAGCGATCGGGTGATTTTATCCAAATCGTTCTTGATCGCATCTTTTTCAAACTGTGAAGTCATTTGCTGGAAATCCGAAAAGAATTGATCAAGGTCTTTCAAATCTTGCTTCATAGCATTCATTTCGAATTCGCTGGTATTCGCTTTTAGTTCATTCATCAGGTCCGATAATTGGATTTGGATCTGACTGCCTTGAACAGACCCTTCCCAAAGCTCTTCCAGATCCTCCCACTCAAATACTGTTTCCTTGTTACTCATCTTAGTCTATTTTCAAATTGATACATGTTAGCAATGTTTTCTTAATCCGCTTCATCTTCACAGCGATGTGATTCTCTGTGAGTTGAGTCACGGCCGAGATTTCTTTATAGGGATTCCCATCCAGGACCATGATGACAATCGTTCGATCCAAATCATCCAGAGATTTCAAGCATTGATACAGTGCTGCTTGCCTTTCCTCCAGTCCATTATCCGACACCCTTTCTGACAATTGAAATTGAATGGCCTCAAGTCGTATGGTCTTCTCCTGCTTTCTTTCAGTCTGTTTCTTATGTTGCAAGCACACATTGAGCGCAATTCTGTATACCCAGGTATTGATATTGGAATTCCCATTGAAGCCGGCAAATGATTTCCACACCTGAAAAACTACTTCCTGAAAAAGGTCTTCCGGCTGATCCGGCGACATGGCATAGACCTTACATATCCGATAGATACTCGCTTTGTTGTCTTCAATGACTTGCTCAAATGATGAACTAACTGCGTCTTGCATATTCTTTTTCAGGGTACTACTTGTTTAGTTGTTCCCTCAGAATAAATATGACAAGAGAGTTTACTTTTTTCCAGGAGGGCATGATTTCCCAAGTTTCTTCCTCCAACCTGATTTTCAACTTTGTGCGACCCTACCGGAAGCAATCAATGGCTGAAAACCACCATAAACCATCCTGCTCGCATCAAAGATCAATGTTGAAGGATTCATCAATGGAGCAATCAATTCGGCCATTCTCGGATCTTTGGGGACTTGTTGGTTGGCTTGCACACGAACCTCCTCGGAAGGAAACAATACCCAGCCAAATATGACAACCTCGTCTTCTTTCGATTCTACCGCATCGATAAAAGAACGCGTCCCTTCTAAATGCAAGTCTGCTCCAACATACTCGAAGTACTCCAGCGCTCCATGTTCTTTCCAAATCTCCGCGACTTGCCCAGCCACACTTCGATATGCTTCGAGGTGAACACACGGGATCGGAAATACAAATCCATCTATATATCCTGACATATGAATTAGTGATTTAATCCTTCTCAAAGATACCTCGCCTGCCGACTTTCATCGTTGGTTACTGAAATGTGATATTGTGGAACGATCCAGGGCGCAAATGCTCCATTTGATCGGCCCGCCGGAGGGTTCAACACCCATTGATCTTGATTCCAGTATAAAACCCGAACTGAGTTACTTTAGGTCAGATTGAGGTTTACTCTCAGCATTTCAATCTGATCTTACCTTGGTATTTTTCGAAGGGCTGATTAACCTGCGATAGAAGTTGTATCAAAGTTTCCGAATGATCGATACTTTGATCAGGAACTAACCTTCCTATTCGTTTTACTTCAACAGGATCAATATCCAGCCATTCCAAATCTGCTATACGGATCGGACCATATCTTTCAAATTCGACATATCCCTCTGCTGGAATAAACAACCAATGACTCCACAATTCCTCAATCTCCTGATTAATTATTTTGGGTCGGTAGCGTAGAGGAAGATCGCTTAGCAAATTGATTAGCCTCGTTTGAAAAGGGCATTTGTAAGGGATCATTTAACCTTCAATGGTAATTGAATCGGTGTTATGACGATTGCTGTTGTTTTCTCAAGATCTTCACGATCCTGCTATTGATGATTTCTGACAAGTTCCAATTGTAAAGCTTGGCATCTGTTGTACTATAGAATGCAACTATCACAGCATCTACCTCTTCATAATATTCCGCAAAACTCTGGTAGCCCGGAACCCAGCCAGCATGTTTATACTCATAAATTGATGCGTAGATTTCTCGCTCCTCTCCTTCAAATAATGATCCATCGTTCAATGCCCTCAGAAAAGCACCCACATCCGCTGCGGTAGCATGCATACCATAATCATTTTCCTTTAAATCATGAGGGTAACCTACATGGTAGCCACTCATCACCTCCTTGATATTCACCTCACTTACGGAGCTAAAAGTACGTTTGAGTTGAAGGGGGTCTAATACTTCTTCCTGGATGAATTGAAAGTTGTCATACCCCAATTCAATGTCCATGATCTTATTGATCAATAGATAATTCGAATTACAGTACTCATAGTCTTCACCTGGTTCGAAGTTGGCGGGTTTGTCCAGGATCAATGCCAGACTCTCTTCATAAGTCCCTGTTGGAGCAGCCCAAAAATTGGGAGTATCCGTGAAATTGGGAATGCCACTTCTGTGCTGAATCATCAGCTTCAAGGTGATTTTGTCTGCATGCTCGATCCTGTCCGCCAACTCAGGTAGATAATCAGCAATCGATTTATCTAACGATAGCCTTCCTGCACTCACCATTTTAGTGACTGCCACGGCATCATATAGCTTACTGATACTGGCAATCTTAAAAAGCGCATCAGGCTTAGCAGGTATTTCAGCTGCTTTATTGTGCCAACCAGACGCGAAGTACTGATGGGGTTGATCCGCCTGGTTTACATGAACAATAATGCCATCAAAACCATGTCCAATAGCCTGCTCTAATTGACCCTGAATCGTATCCGGTAGTGGGAGTATCCATGCTTTCACCAAAAGCCAAGGGACGAAGAACAAGGAAACGATTGTCCCACCAAACAGGATGATTCTGATGATTAGTGTTTTTCGGTTTTTGGTCATGTTTTCTGGCGGATAAGCTATTGCTCTTGACTTCTACGAATTGTTTGTGGCCAAGTTATCTAATTATTTCTTTTGAAGCATCAAACGAAAGTCTCAGCAATTTTCTTAGTAGAAGGCACAAAAAAGGCATCCCGAAAACGGAATGCCTTTATCACTAATCTCTTTTTTACTTAATTATCAGGGAGTGTGGTTTCTCTGTGAACTTTTAGGGTAGTCGAACCTCCTAAGAACTCTCCTGGCACCACACCATTACCCAGTTCAACATATACATCGCCAACTAATACTTCGTAGGCAATAGTTACCCCATCAATCCAGTTCTTGGTGACCGTGATTGGCTGCTTAATGTATTTCTCATATCACTCTGAAAGACAAATGAAGGATCTGAAGCTTCAAACAAATAAGCTCTCCTAACCTGATCAGTGGCGTCCATCTCAATGACATACGTATAGTCTGTATTGGAATTCAGGTCGTTGGCAAAGCTCCTTCTGTTGCTTCCACTGTTACCTACTACCGTGTTGGCGTAGGCCAAATCTCCTCCCATAAGGCCAATAAAGAACCATGAAAACAAGGAGGTAGTGGAAGGGTCATCACCTATGTCCAAAATGGTCTGCGGCGAGGCAGAAAAGTCCGTCGTTGCATTGAACGTCCTAATCCAAATCTGCGATTGTGTATCATCTCCCGATCCCTGAACCGTACTTACACCGGGTGAAAAGGTATAATCCGGGGTTTTGATTCTGCTCATTGGAGTATGAAAACTTAGGTCCATGTATGAGTTTTATGCCTACGCAGCCCGACCCTCACTTTACGGATAGCAAGCACTAAAGTAGTGAAATTTACCACTTGATGGTTTGTTCGCATCAGTTTGCGTTGTTGTTCACCGGAATCCCTAAAGTTCGGATCGTTGGTTCTAGTCTTTTAAGAAGTTCTTGAGAGTTGTCAGCCTCACCGAGATAGATGGACTCATGGTACTCAAATTTCAGGTAACCTATTGCCTTTCGTTGGTTCGAATGCATGCGGTTGAAATCAAGATCGCCAAATGTAACTTCCTGATTAGCTGGATTAATCACGATGTTCGAGGGAGTTGGGAATGGCTTGTTCTTGCCAATTTTGAAGCCCAGGAACCAAATATACTCTCGGAAAGTGTTGGCACTTAAATCAATCTGTAAATGATGGTTAGTTGTCAGGAAGATCGTTCCAAAAAGTAGAAATACAGGAGCAAGGAGATAGTTCTCCTGAAAAAGCAGTAAAACAGTTCCAAGAATAAGACCTGCGCCAAGAGTAATAAGTTGAATAGGAAAGTAATGTGCAGTCCGAATTTCTATCACGTCTTTTGTATTGATGCTAACACCCATACTTTTTCATTTTAGATTTATTTTCATTTTTCCATTGGAAATCAAGCATGATAGTCTTTCCCCCTTAATTATGTTGTCCGTTGCTACTTCGTATTCAATTTGACCAGAAAACCTTAACCTAAAATCCTTTTCTTTCTTTTCAACAATCATATTGCCAATCACAGAATCCCTTAGAGGTCCAGAAACTGAAAGATGTCCGATAAATGATATTTCACCTCTTTCAAATCGAAATATGTCGATACCAGACATATATTCATAGCCTTCCTCCGCTATTAGTAATCTAGTTCCATCATTAAATGCAAAGATGTATGGATTGTAAACGTATGCTTCTCCTTTATTATTTGATATGAATCGAATTGGAAATCTTCCAGTCGTTTCGTCTCTAAAAAGGTAAATAAGTCTAAACCCTTCGTTTTCCACATTGAAGACTTCATCTTTTCCGATGAGGAGGTATTCCTTTTCATTCAGTCTAAAAAATTTCGAGGTTTCGTAATCCTTTAGCTGGATATTTTCCTTTAGTTGCACTGGAGATAACTGATCTCCAACCTCCCAATCAGAATGAGTGATCAATAATAAGATGAAGCTCAGTATTTTCATTTATTGTTTTTGTATGAAACGTTTCAGTAAAAATTCGTTGGCTCGCTGTTTGTTTATTTCTCATAAAAACCGGATATCTACGCTCCCTTCCAGCCATTGAGTAAGTTAAGGGTGGGCAGGTTGGTTTACAAGTGGCTTAGTAAGAATGCACCTCGTCCTGAAAGAGTAGGAACCTATGAGATTTGCCAATTAGAAGGCATTGTCATATCTCAGCAGCAGATTCATGTCCTATGTGGCGCGGTGATGCCTTCACAAAAACCAGTCAAGAGGAAGTTTGGCGTATTCCCGCTAGCGCTTGTTATCGGTAATTTTCAAGTGTTCGTTTAGATGGTCTATTGAAGAAGAATCTACATTGGCTTCTCCCCAAAGAAGTTCCTCTCCATGTGGGAAGTTGTCAACCATTCTGATCTTTAGAAATTTAGCTAACTCTCGTCCGTCATAGATCATGGAATTCTTTGATCCAAAATCTCGAATTCTAATTTTTACAGAGCTTCGAAGTTTCAATTCAAGGAATCTGTCATCAGCGCCATTATTGAATTCATAGTTTATTTCAACCGCTTCAATCTCGTCAAGTCGACTTTTCCTCATCCCGTTGAAAGTTAGTTCGTTTAACTGCTCATCAAAATGGTATTTCTCCCCTATAATAAACTTTTTGATTCTCTTAACAAGGTCCCATAAAATTAAGACTGGCAAAAGGTACACTAGTCTAATTTGTGGGTTGGTCGCTGCCATTTCTGAAGTTGCAAATTGGTGAACAACCCAATAGGCAAACACAACTCCAATTAGTTCGAATAACACAACTCGCCCGGCCCCAAAAGGAGTAAGTGAGAGTGTCAGAGCTTCTTCGTTGAGCTCAATTTTTGAGTATTGGAACATGTTTTTATCGATAACGACCAGATTTGTCTGGACTATTTAAAGTATCCATAAAATTATCGGTTTTGCAGTTCAGTTTCAAAGAACTCAGCGGAAGTGTGGCTAGCTAAGTGCGACCGCCGAGGTGCCGTCGGCCAGACATGTGATACATTGCTTATTATGCAGCGTTCTTAAGATCTATCCGGCGATTCTCATCACCTTGCGACATGACACCAACAAACATCTACTCAGATGGTGCGGCCAGGTGTCGGTCAAAGTATTCGATTAACTTGCCAAACAGGTAGCGATTGTAATTCCGCTCACGACTCCATCCATGCGTAGCGCCCGGTGCAAATGCAAAGTCAAAATCCTTGCCCTGTTTAATTAGTTCCTCAGCCAACACGGCAGTCGTCTTAAAGGGTACCACATGATCCTGGAGGCCGTGGATGAACAGTAGTTTATCCTCGAGATTCGCTGCATAGTTGAGCGCCTTTCTTTCGAAAATTTCCGGGTGTGTCTGTGGGCGACGAACAATCGCAACATCGTCTGTACCAAAGAACAGCGGGTCTACCGCCGCAGCTGCAGCAACACCCACCTGGAATAAGCCCGGCTTCATCAACAGCGAATAAACAGACAGTGTGCCTCCGTAACTACTGCCCCAGATACCGATGCGATCGGGATCGACATAATCCAGTGACTCCATGTAGGAAACGGCACTTGCATAATCCTCAATGTCCTGGTCGGCAAACCCCAGCAGGAATTCTTCACGGAATGCTCGGCCATAACCGTTGCTACCACGTGAATCCACCTGCACGATAATATATCCCTTCTTGGCCAACAGGTGTTGTACGAGGCTGTAGTTGCCGGCCCAGCGATTCCTCGCTGTATTCGAATAAACGGGCCCAAACAGCACAGGATACTTCTTGCCGGGTTGCATATTGGAAGGTTTCAATATCCGGGCATGCAGCGTGTAGTCATCTACAAGACTGGGAAAACTAACGTAATCCGCAGCTGCCCAGGTTCGCTCCGTGAAGGCCGATAATGGTGAGTGGGTTATACGCGTAGCATCACCCCCCTCGCTGCTTACCACGTAAAGCTCGGGCGGTGATGTGTCGTTGCTGTGCATGAACGCCAGGTGCCGACCATCCGGTGAATGGTATCCATCGTTCCGACCCGAAAGGCGCGTCACCTGCACGGGATCGCCACCGGACATATTCAGTCGATAAATGTGTTGTTCGTATGGGTTAACGCCATTGCCTGCGTAAAACAGTGCATCACCTGTAACACTTGGGGTAGACAGCACATCGTAGGACGGGTCTGTCAGGAGCCGCGGACGATCCTTAGACGGTGAGGCATCGATCGTATAAAGGCCGTAGCGATCACCCATATCGCTTAAAAAAACGACTTTCTTTCCATCGGGATGCCAGGTAGATCCAAACGATGTGTACATGCGGCTCTCTCGCACACCTCGCCAAATCTCGTGCAGTTGGCTTTCTCCGGGTGCAACGACAAACAACTTACGTTCAATCGCCGTGTCGGATGCAATATCCACCAGCAAAACACCGTCCGGTGACCAGTTGAAGTCGATGACCTGGTTGGCGTGTGGGTCTGGCAAATCGAGGTACTTGATGTTACCGCTTGCTACATCGAGCAGGCCAACCCTGCGTATCTCGTTTGGGTCGCCCGGATAACCTCGGCGTACCTCGTTGGGGTTGGTTTCGGCAGCGAGATAATCCGGGAACGGCACCTTTCTCATCTCACGTCGGTCTACGACATGAAACGCGATCGTCTTACCATCCGGAGACCACTTGTACGTTGGCCCACTCCAGAAACCTGGACCAATTTCACGTTCCGGTCGGCTGTAGCGCCCTTTCGGTAAGCTCGAGAGACTGGCGATGCCGATTTCGGTAAGCTGGCGATTCTGTTTGGAAGAGATGTCTGCGAGCCACAGATCACCGTTCACAATATATACCGCCTGGTTGCCGCTTGGCGATAACGACAAGTTATGTGCACCTGTCTCGACGGACATCAACTGGAGGTCGTCTTTCTCGCTCAGCCTTGTCTGCCATAGGTTGCTTCCTCGCAGGCTGACAATGGTATTCGCGTCAGTCCAGACAATATCGCGCACTGACGCGGATGCTGTATCAGAAGTGAGGCGCACTTCCCTCCCATCGCTTGTGGATATCCAGAGGCCACGCCCAGGATTTCCTGGTTCATTCCAGGAAAAAGCAAAGTGCTCGCTGTTCGGTGACCAGACAGGCCGGGACGGGGTGGTTCCTGTCAGTTTTGGTGTTGCGAACAGGTCATCAAGTGTGAACTCTCCTTCCTGTGCTGAAACTATTGTAGGCATCGCCATCAGTAAGCCTGCTACTAGCCATGTTTGCCAAAAAGAGATTTTTTGCATGTGTTTGCTTTATTAACTGTCTGGTAAAATAGCTTATACTGCTCAAATAGCGCGCGCCCAGAAGGTTTTCCAAGTTGGCTTTTTTATTTTCTTGTAACCTCGTCTATCGTGGAATAGCTCAATGAAGGTAGCCATTGTTATATGCTGGCTTGTTTTAGTTCAATTGTCAATTGAAATTCATTCTAATATTTTGCATCTGACATCTTGAATAAAGTGCGTTTTAATTCGCTTTATTTTTTGTTGTAGAGAGTTTTATTGTTCTTTTTTCTTCAGAGGAGAGCTCAATTGTATCTAGGAGCCTGTGCATCATTAACGCATCTTGAAAGTTCGGATGAAATTCCTCTCCGTTTACAATTGCTTCTGCCATATTTCCATAGTTAATTCCAACATTTCTTGCGGGACCATCGGGTAGACCTTCTATTGTTAGATACTCTGGGGGTGCTACCATCGTCATAAGTTCATCTTCACCTTTAGCACCCTGAATTGCGATAGGTGTAATCTGGGGCATAACTGGTGAGGTAGCAACAATTCTTCCTTTGGTTCCATAGATTTCGATTTGCCATCCTGTCGCTTTGTTGGGGATTGCCGTAAGCTGGGTAGAGAATGGAATGTCGTCTCCTAACTTTCCTTGAATTAGAATCTGATCATAGATCTCGTTTGAGATCTTTTCACCTGTATCTCTTAATCTCAACTCTTTAATCTGAGTTGATAAATCTGCCGAGAGTTCCGAAATGCCCCCTATGACATGAGTCAAGTAGTAAAGCGTGTGACCTCCAACAATTGAAAACAATGTTGCCCTTCGATGTTTCTCATTTTCCCAGGCTTTTCTTGATGCTTTCTCTAATGAAGTCTTGGATTGTAATGCCATCCTAATATTGACAATTTGACCAAACCAACCAGTTTCAACAAGATTCTTTATATAAAGCAATTCAGGTGATCCGTGACCTTGCAGTCCGATTGCTGATACAACTCCTTTCTGGTTAGCGAGATTCGCCAGTTCTTCAGTCTCTTCTACAGTAGCTCCCAGGGGCCATTCGCAGTAAACGTGTTTTTCATTTTCCAAAGCTGCTTTTACTACTTCATAATGGCTCGGAATGTTTACAACACAAGAGATGATATCTAGATCGGACTGTCTTACGATATCATTAATGTTATAGTAGGCTCGATCAATGCCGAATGCTTCTGAGGCAGCTTTTGCAGATTCAGGTCGACTTGTGCACAGCGCCTCAAGTTCTATATTTTCAAGTGCTTTTAATGCAGGTATATGTGCAACGGGACTCCAGCCTCCATTGGCACTAGCTCCGACTATACCTACGTTTAACTTTCTTTTCATTGAATGACACTTAATTCTGCACAACGTCATAGCTAAGAGGCTGGGCGGCATAGGCGTCCGCACCCCGTAACAATCCCGATAGCTATCTGCTCCCACCAAAATAGTGAACCTATGGCTAACCACAAAGCCCTGCCTGGCGGGCCTGGTCGGCCTCGCCTTCATTTTTGGCCGGGATGTGTAGCCTTGACCCAAGAACGATCGGATCACAGAACTGCTCTAATTCGTGATTTCTTTCCAGGCCAGAGGGACGCGACTATGGTCTGATGAACCGTTAAAACCATAGTGCGCGGATGCCTCTTAGCACTTGTTGGCTTGTGTCAGATTGAGCACTTTCCTAATTGGAAATCAGCTGTTATCGGCAAAGTAATGCAGTGTCCGCCAAAAAGCTGTTCATCATTAAATTGGATAACGATACTTTGATCAACGTAGAAAACTATTTCAGAAAAACTTAGCTTATTGATAAACTCTTCAGCGCTTAATTGTCGATCATCAATCCAGACAGTGTTTTTCAATTCAAGCAAATCGACTACTAGCCTCTTCTGAATAAGCTCTTTACTGGATTCAATATCTTGTAACCGAAGATTAATAAATTCGATAAAAGTTGACTTTTTCTCAATTTCATTACCGTCAAAAGACACCTTAACCTCTTGATCCCAGATTGAAGTCGTGGCATTGAATGTGGACAATTCGACAACTGAAGAGTTATCTTGTTCAGAACTTAAATCTTGAGCAAAACCATCTCGTTTGAGCAATTCGGGAGTAATGTTGACGGTGACTTTTGATTTGCTTTTCTGTTCAACAAAACTCTCAACCGTTAATTGTTTCATAAATACTCCTTAATTGTCTTTGGGTTAAAGGTAACCCATGCATGCCAACATCCATGTATAAAGCGTGTGCCTGTTGAGCAAGCTCTCACTTTGTGGACAGCACTAAAATAGCTTATCTGCCGGGGACGGCCCGCGAAGGGTGCTTCCAAAGTTTGTAAAAAGCACTTCATTCTGTAAGTGAAAAAAGCCTTCGAGATGCCCCGAGTAGATAGCACCGATTTTTGCCAGCGGCAGATTCATGGCGCTTTTTGCACTGCGGTCAGCAGAGAGGCACATAGGTGCATTCGTTCTAGCCCCCGTTATCAGTCTTAATCCAGTTCGAGGTTCTGGTTGATAATTCGTTGTTTGTTCTTACGATCTTTCTTCCTCCGTTCCGACTTTTTTTGTTTGGCATATTCGTTGCTATCTGAGTCAAATCGCATATGCCATTCGGCCATCCATGAGCCTTCTTTGATCATTATCCCGTTCATTGGACAATCTTCATATCCACAGTTGTGCTTTGAATATTGTCCAAAGTTCCGATGATTCAACTTCTTTTCCTTGATTAACTTCTCCTGATTTGTTCTGATGTTCTTCCATGCCTGGTGCTCATCGGCTATAGTCAATTCCTGGCCGAGAGTTGAAACCTCCAGATATGTTCTTGGATCTTTTAATTGAAGGAATTCAAAAGTCTTGAAGAAGTTCTTATGAGCATGTTCTCTTATCTCAATTCTATGTTCAATCGAAAGTTTGTCGTTCTCAAGAAGTGATCGATAAAGGCCAAGAGTGTTGAAGTCAGTATATTTCTTGTGCTCCGAAATGTATCGTAGATATTCGTTTCGTGTTAAAATGTTGAATGGTTTGTCAATTCTCATAATGCTCGATAAGAAATTGCTGATAACGTCCGGATATAGCGCGTGTCTCTGGGCTTTGTTTATTTCTCTAAGCTAGCGGATTTGCACAGCACTGTCAAGTGGCTCTTT
Organism: Cytophagales bacterium; assembly: GCA_033344775.1. Taxonomy (NCBI): domain Bacteria; kingdom Pseudomonadati; phylum Bacteroidota; class Cytophagia; order Cytophagales; species Cytophagales bacterium. The sequence continues at coordinate 1,284,972 of JAWPMT010000005.1, forward strand.
AGAGGTATGTACTATATCGTTTGTTAGCATTTTTATTTAAAGTCAAGGTGTTGCGCATCTAGTTTACCCAGGATTCTTTGATCTGAAAAGCCGGATTTATTGGTTAAAAGGTAGGTAGCTATGCCTTTCTCAGGATATATCCTCATTTCCAGATAGTAGCCACCTCCACCACCTGCGTGATGAACGTATTTTTCCCCACTGAGAGACCCTGTGAACCAACCCAAAGAATGCCCGGATGGTTTTTCGTTAGAAAGGGGTTGCTGCGTAAACATTGCATTCCTCATTTCCTTAGAGAGAATTTGGCTCTCTGAGCTTAGTAATTCCTGCAGAAAAATGTTTAGTCCATTCGGACTGGCCAGTAATCCTCCATAAGCAGATCCATTCAAGTTGATTTTCTTAAAGGGAATGAATCCTCCGGTTTTAGGCTCTGTGAATTTCTTTTTATCCATTAGGAAACCAAGCATTAAACCTCGAATCCCACTGCGGTGGTAACCCGTTACCACATTATTTTCCTTCCACTGAAATCCCACTTCATCGTTGTTCAAGACATTTTGTGTTATATACTCTTGATAGGATAGTCCTGAAATTTTTGAAATTATATCTCCAAGAAGAATAAAATTCAAATTTGAATATGCTGCTTTTGACCCAGCTTCCGATTTGACTTTGGCTTTTTGAGTTAGAATTTTATTATTGAATTCGTCAAAGTCGAATGTGTCATCGTTTTCAGCCAAATGAATCCAACGAATGGGTAGTGGATTGTTAATGCCAGACTGGTGAGTCAATAAATGACGGATGGTGATCTCTCCAAGAAATTCGTACTGAGGTAGATGTTTTATAGCTGGATCATCCAGACTAATCCCTCCACTTTCTACCAATTGCATGATGCCAATAGCGGTGAAAGTCTTCGTAATACTAAACAAGGCAAACTGCGAGTGTTTATTTATAGCCTGATTGTTAGTGATGCTGAGATTCCCTTTTTTATAGGTGCATAAAACCGAGTCTTGGGACACAGCTCCATAAAAGATGGCTGGAGCATCTAATTCATCAAAACCATTCGATGAAGTATCGCATGAAGTGGCTAAAATTGTCATGAGCATGAATAGAGTTATAGTTTTCATTTCTTTTTTCTTCAAAAGAAATATCCCGTTCACTCCTTTCCATTAACAAATGATAAAACGCTCAGGAACCCTTTCTCAATCTGCTCAGCGACACATTGGTTATTCCTAAATAAGTTGCGATCATACTGTGTGGAACAAGATTCTCTAGCATTTCATAGTCTTTCCTGAATTGTTGAAGTCTGTCTTTTCCTGTCCAAGAGATTAGCCTGATTTCCTTATTTATCTTTTGTAAGAGTTCATTTCTAAGTATAGTATTGGCAAATTCTCTGATTTCAAGATTCACTTCGATCAGGGTTTCAAATTCACTTGCATCAATTTCTGCCAAGGTACATGCTGTAATAGCTTCTAAATTGATTATTGACAGTGAATTACTGGTACGAGTTACATGAGGACTTAATATGCTTGACTTTTCAAAAAACAGGAGGGTTATCAGCTCACCATTTTGGTTCATAAGATAGCTTCGAACTATTCCGTTTAGAAGGAAGTATTCGCTGTTGTTTCTTTTACCTTTTTCAACAATAAGTGAGTTTTCAGTTACCTTGATTTCCTTGCAAATCTCAGTTATCTCATTTCTTGATTTTAAGCTTAGGGTTGGATAAAATTGGTCAACGACCTTGTTGATTCTTTCTTTCATAATGCAGGCCTATTGATTCTAACGTTTAACAATTAGCTGTAGCGTCCCGTAGGGAGCTATTGCTTATAGGTTTTTGTAGCCAGAAATTGTTAACTTATAATTCCATTTGGATTCTAAAAATATAAGATAATCGGCCCTATTTCGGTAAGGTTCTATATTGATTTTATATAAACCAAACTCTTTTTCTGATATTTGATTCGAAAACTCTTTAGTATAATTTCGCTTTATTAGATCTGCTTCTTTCCTTATTTTCTTCAAATTTTCGTCTTGAGTATAGATAAAGATGCTTAAGTCGAGAAATGAGGAAAAAGATGTATGCATAGAATGAAGTCCTTCAAAAATTATAATATCCGAAGTATTCATTTCATATGATTTAGAGCTGGCCATGCCACTTAGGTGATTGTATGGATAAAAATGGATTGATTTCCCATCTTTTAAATCCCTTAAATCTTTAATAGCCTTAGTCAAATTGTATGCCTCTATATCATAGCCACTCAATTTTTTTTCCAACCTTACTTTTCTATCCATCAGATACGAGTCCAATGTCAAATGATTAGAAGTTAAATTATTCCTGGTTAATGATTCTGTTATTCTTTTAGCTATATGTGTTTTCCCTAAATCCGCAGCACCACAAATGGAAATTACTGAGGCTGTTTCACAATTTCTTCTCGCTAAAATTTCAGATGAAATTTTATCAATCATCAAGTTCATCATTTCAATTGTCCACAACGCCAAGCTAAACGCCGTAAGCTGAGCGGTTAAAATTTATTCTAATCTAGCGGATCAAAGGAGCCCTTGCAAACTAGCTTGGTAAGCTTATGATGTGTTAGCGTATGTTGTGTGCCGCATCCAAAATAGGAAAAGGCCGCTCGGAATAGCAGCCCATATTCACTTAATGCTTTATTGTCTTGAGGGATACTCTATCTTGATTCTTTCATTATTGATGACAGCCTTCTGTCACTGCCGTTAATTTCGAGAATGAGAATTGAATACTTTTCCACTAATTTTCCATTGGTCGTTTTCTTTATATAAGATTAAAAAATCTGTAAAACGGAAACCACCCCAATTGATGAATTCGACCCTGGCCGCAGCTGCTGGACCGGAAATATCAATCCATGCTATTTGGTGTTGAACATTCTCCGAAGGGCCCATTTGACTTAATGCATTACCAAACTCACTGATTGGCATATAAGAAATCTGACCGTCTACGGAACCTACCATTTGTGTGTGTTCATAGAATACAGAAGTGCCCAATTTACCATCCCCTGTACGCGCACTTTCGATGTATGATTGAAGGGCTTCCACAATGTCTTTGAAGTCATTGAAGCTTTTTAATTCTTGTTCTTGGTTGCTCATTTTTTCTGTATTTGATGTGTTTATATTCGTGTCTGAAGTCGTTTGTGCATTGGCATTCATGACTAAAATGCCTACTAGTAGTGTATAGATGCACTTTTTCATATGGGTTTATTTATGACATTAAATTATTTTTATCATAGACCAAACTACCCGGCAACAGCTCCACGTTTCCTACGAATTAAAACCAGGCCAACTATCCCTCCGAGAAATGTCACCACCATTGGTATCTGAAGCCAGGCCATGTATGGCAAGACGAACGTGCTGGGCATGCCTAGCACAGTTACGAGGCCCCATGCGGGATATACCAGTCGTCCGGCAAAGACATTTCGCTTGTGTCCTATTGCGTGAACAACAATTATTAGATATAGCAGGTGAAGAAGGATCGCAGGGATGACTCCTCCACGAACGGCTTCTTTAGGGTCGAACCCAAACCGGACAGACCAAACAAGGAATACATGCAGTGACACAATACCTAGCATAGCGGGAACAACCCAGCGGGCAATATTCTTTCCATTGGAGAAACGGGCGAGCATTGCCACGGTAACTCCGAGATAGCCTAACCAAGCGGTTATAAAAGTAATTGTATCCAGCATCGCTTTTTGGTTGGTAAATGATGTAAACAAAGATGCCTTTTTACCTTAATGAGGAAATGGAGTATTAATCCAAGAATATGGATTATTTGATCAACCTTTTAATTCTTCTCGATATTGTGTTGGTGACTTTTTTGTTTCTCTTTTAAAAAGACGACTAAAATAGAGAGGGTCATTAAATCCCGTGCTGTAGGCGATATCAGCAATAGATTTGTTGCTTTGTTGTAATAATTCCTGTGCTTTTTCGATACGACGATGATTAATGTAACTGACAGGCGAATCGTTGAACTCTTTCTTGAAATTCCGATTAAACGTAGATAAGCTCATGTTGCACATTTTCGCTAATTCTTCTGTGCTAAGTGTAGAATAAAGGTGTTTCCTAACAACCTTTCTCAATTCAACATGAGGCCCGGAATTTATTTCTGAAACTATTTCGTAAATCGATTCAACATTTTTCGTCTGGATCAGAAGCAGGACTAATTCTTTGATCTTCAGGAATAAGATATCGTCGTTTGCTAAAGTTGGCGTTTGGAAATATAGCTCCAAAGAATCGATGTACTTAGTAAGCACCTTTTCATGAGAAACGATGTTTAAATGATCAAAATGATCTCCTTTTCTCAGTGCATCGGGTAATTCGTTAGCGAATACTTCTTTGAGTATGTGAGGGAAAAGGTGAATAAAAACGACCTCTACGACTCCATCTCCCAGGTTTTTGACAAGATCCACAAAGTGATTACCACATTTCAATAAAAGGCATTCAGATTCTTTTAATTGAGCTATGCCATCCGGTGATAGAACATGAGAATCGCACTCTATAAAATGAATGAAACAACCTTGATTTTGAACCAATGCTTTATATCGAAATGGCGTCTTGATCTTCAGTTTTTCGATCACAGGAAATTTACCATAAGAAATTGTTTGACGATCTAGAATCACAATATTCTCTGCATCAACTATGGTACACAACGAGTAGTTATCGTCGCATTTCCGCAGCTAGTGAATAGCACTAAAGTAGTGAAATCTGTCACTCCCGGCAAGGAGAAGCTCACAACGGTTCAAAGAGGCACTACGTTCCGAAAGTCAAATTCTCCTACGAGAAAAAGTTGGAAGAAAGCAATGCGTTTCAAAAGTCAAAAACTCAAGTGAACTGAAGTCTCCATACAGCACAAAACTTTCTTGGCGGTAGACTCACGGGCAAGTCTTGGTGCAGTTTGCAGTAAGCACACAAGCACATGCCTCATACATATTGTTGCAGCATGTTTATTGGCGAAGATCTTCTCCGTTGGCTCCTAATAGCATTTGTTCTCGAATGTACACTTTGAATGTTTTTTTGGTGTCAAAAATTGTTCCGTCCTCATGCCAAAATTCGACGACCAAGTTTGGATCTCCGCTAAAATCGAATCCTGCAAAATCTCCAGCGAAGTTGTCTCCAAAGAATTTAATCTCGTCTTTTATTTGATAGACATCCTCAAGACCCAAATCCTCAAGGGTGAATAGCCTATTATGTATATTAAATTGACACTCTCGGAAACTGCCGCTACCTATTTCCATAAGATAATCGATCAATTCATCGGAGATTCCTTCAAACTCACTTCTCAAATTTTCGATTTCAGAATTTGACAGGATATCTCTTTTATTCGTCTCATCCTCGTGACTTTCTACTGCATCTAAGAATTCGAATTCAGCTGTATACTTCATGGAGGTCCAGGTAATGGACTATAACGTTTAGTATATGAGCAGTAGCGAATATAATTCCAATAATATGTCAAATAGCAAGATACTCATTTAACTGAAAAATGCGGTTCAAGTTTGCACTTAAACCGCTATTTATTACATACCCTGTTAGGTAAAGTTTTATCCAACCAAATTAGGAAGTCCTTTTCCTGTTTCTAAATACTGTTTCAGGCTGGTCGAAATAAAATAAGTCCATCCAGCATCACATATTTCATAGCAATTTAATTCTGGAGTTAATCCTTTATGCTCAAAAAATATTTCGATTGTATCTGTATTCAACTTTTTGAAATTGAACACAATTTCACTATTTAGCCATTCTTCCTTAATTCCTTTGAGGTCAGAAACACTATGATTTGCATAAATACACTTCCAACGTACTTCGTCAAATTTGTTTAATGTAGTTACTTTAAATCCCCATGCAGTTTCTTCTTCAAAAAAGACAGAAAATTCATCATCAACTGTGGTTATTACTGAATTATTTACGTTGCCCCACCAGTTTCTAATACCGAGAGTGACTGCTTCAAAAGCTTTTTCTTTAGTAGAAGATACTATTATCGTTTGTTTGAAATTCATTTTACTTTTTTTACCAGGTTTTACATCATTTCTAATACTTCTCTGATTTCGAGTATCCAACTGGCGTCTTCAAAACGAGGATCTTCTTTCAATACTGCTATCAAACTTTCATTATCCTTTGCCTGCAATGCATAAAACCCAGCAATGCTTGTTTCCACCAACGTTTCTTCCGAAAGCACTGAACCGTTACCAATAAGATTAGTTCCAATTGGTTGTAAAGGCTGTGCATCAAGCAAATGCCCCTTTTCTTTTAATTGCCCTAAATAGGCACCAACTTTTCGTACATGCTCCTTTTGAATTTCTTCCGAAAGATTAAAAATTGATTCTCCCTGCGGGTAAATGAATACCATAAATTTTTTCATTTGTTTTTGTTTTTAGTTCTTACTCTTTAGACTGGAGTAGAAGAAAAAACGGTTGTAACAAATGAATTTTATAAGTCCTTACAAGCTTTTTCCACCTTGGGATAGGTTTTTCCATTGGCGGCATTAGTTTGATTTAGCAAGAAATCGTGTAATAGAAAATTATTGCTCTGCAAAGGATCAATCCCTTTTATCAATGCCGCCCTCATCTTGTACAAATTGGTTGCGTTAGCATTGGTCTTTTCTTTTACCATTTCGAGTTCGGCAATTTTCCTTTGTGTTTCGGCCTTAGAATTGCCAGTATTGCTTAATTCCGAACATTTCCAACAAGCTCCTGTTTTGTGGATTAGCGTACAGTCTTCAGAAAAAACATCTTTCATGGTTTTTCTACCCTTATGCAACAAGTGTTTTATTCCTCCTAGAGGTTTGTCCATGATTTTGGCAATTTCAGCTACTTTGAAATCGTAAATATCTGCCAACATTATGGCTGTGTGACGTTCGAGAGGCAAGTATTTCATTACACAAGTAAAGCAATAATCAATGTGGTTTTTGATGTCAAACTCGTTTTTAAAGTAAATGTCCATTACCTGCTGTTGGAGTTTTGAAGAGTTTTTGATTGATTGACTGCAATTATCCTGTGCATTTCTAGTCCATCTTTTTTGTGCGTGAAAATGATCTTTGATCAAATTGTTAGCAATGGCAAATAGCCAGGTTTTAAAAGTTGATTCCGCTTTATAATATTCAAGATTCTTATATGCTTTTAGAAAGGTTTCTTGACTAAGATCTTCAACATCTTCAGAATTTGCCACTAGTCGGTATATGAAAGATTTCAACTTGGCTTGATTTTCCTTGAATAATTTTTCAAACTCAGTTTCAGTGATTTTCATTTCAATTTTGCCTTAACGCTTAGTATAAGAATAGTAACAGTATTTCAAATGCTAGCTTTTTCAAAATAGACTTCCTATAAATATGAAAAAGCGACTTTGATTAAGCACCAAAACCGCTATTATTTTTATACATTGTTACCTGACGTGAGTATAAATATTATTCGATTTATTTATTTCATGTTTTTAAGTTTTGGTCAATTTCTACTCACAAAAAATGACCAAAATAAAACATATTGTGTTTTAGATTCGCTATTGTTTTATCAAGTCTGATAACCAATACATACTCCGTACTGCAGCCATGGGGACTGCTGTTCGATGGTCGAGACCGTTAATTACATCATGTTCTACTGTTAAATTTCCATCATTTATATTTTTAAGCATATTAACAAATTTTTTGAAATCCTTGATCTTTTTCTCTCCTTCCAATGAGCCATATGTAAAAAAAACATTTCCTTTTAATTTTTTTCGCTTTTCAGCCGTAGTAGACTCAAGTTCATAAATTTTCTGTATGATTTCATGATCAACTCCAAGAACTGGAGCACCAAGAATGTAATTTTCAAAGGTATTGGTGTGTTTCGATAATATGTATGTACCAACTAAAGCAGCGGCAGAATATCCAAAATAGGTACGTCTTTCAGCATTAGCACGGTACTTGCTTTCTACCATCTTAAAGACATCATTACGAAGAAACTTCACATAACTGTCCAAATTCCCATAGTTTATTCCTTTTGACCAGGTAAGCCCAACTATAATAACGTCTTTTATCAGATGTTCACTGAGCGCAGATAATCTTTCGATATTCTCTAACGGATTAGTAAAATAGATTACAGGGTATTTTAAATCTGTGTTTTCTTCATATCCTTCCGGTAGTTTTATGTAAAGTGTATTTAGTGTATCAGTTTCTGAATTACTGATCTGAATGACCTGAGTTCTGGGCATTTCATATGCCTTTGGTTCCTGAACCTCAAGAGCTGGTAAACCATTGCCTTGTGCTTTCAGGCTGTAATTATTGCAAGCATTTAAAAATATTGTAAGTACAAGTACTGGAAATATAAAATTGTTGTTTTTCATGTTTGATTTTTTTTTGTTTTTCATGCTTAGTTTTTGATTTAAATGTTGAATAAATGTATTGTATATCCAATGTGGAAATTCATTAATAGGATAAGCACAACAATTAAATGATAAAGTCATTTCGTCATTGATATGAGGCTTTTGTAAGGAATTAAAGAATATTGTTTTTGGGGAATAGTAGCTTTATTAGCTATTAATATTTATGCTTAAGAAGTCATTAAAGAATACAATCCTTATAAACATAGGCGCCTTTTTATTGGTACTCATACTTGATGTATTAAGTATTTGGGCGAATAAGGATAGATTTGATACTAATTATTCTTTTTTCTTACATGGCCTTAATTATACAATAGTCATTATGGCCATCATTTGGATAAATCATTTTATTTTCATTCCATCTTTTTTTGATAATAGACGCTATTTTTTATATACGATATCTCTTATTGGGATTGTGTTTCTTGGAGCATATTTGAAAGGATATGAGAAGGGTGGCTGGTATGATGTTTATAAAACGATGTTCTTTCTAACATATACTACCGGAATGGGAATGGCTGCTTTCTTTGTAAGAAGAAATATAGTGTTTAAAAGAGAAAATGATGAGAAAGAAAAGTTGCAAAAAGAGATGGAACTTAACTATCTAAAAGAGCAGGTGAATCCGCATTTTTTTTTCAATTCATTGAATAGTATTTATGCCCTTTCCAGACAGCAATCACCCGAAACTCCTGAAGTCGTTATGCAGCTTTCAGAATTATTGCGGTATCAATTGGAGAGTTCTAAAAAAGAGACCGTTTTATTAAAAGAAGAGCTTGAGTTTATAGAAAATTATTTATTTCTTGAAGAAAAGAGATTGAGTAATCGTTGTACCATTGAATTTTTAATTGACGGAGATTTGTCCGGCTTAAGGATTTCTCCGATGTTGCTCATCACTTTTGTTGAAAATGCTGTTAAACATGGTGCCCAAAGTACGAATAAACAGAGCACCATTGATATTTCTGTCACTATAAAAAACTCCACTCTTCACTTTTGTATTGATAATTCAAAGCCTCACAAAGTTTCTTCATTGAAAAGAACAGGGCTGGGTCTCGAAAATGTGAGAAGACGTTTAAATCTTTTATATCCAAACTCTCACGTATTGGAAGTTGATAATAAAGAAGAAAAATATCATATCAATTTATCTATTGATTTAACAGTTTCAAAATTTAAAAAAACTGTTAATGATTAAAGTTGGTATTATAGATGACGAAATACTAGCACGTAAAGTATTAGAGGAGTATTGCTCTAAAATTGACAATTTAGAATTAGTATTAAGTACAGGAAATCCACTTGAATTCATCAATTTCACTCAGCAAAATGACCTTGATCTCATTTTTCTTGATATAGAAATGCCTGAACTTAATGGCATGGAAATTTTGCGTTCCATGATAAAACAACCTAAAGTTATTTTGACTACTGCGTATTCGGAATATGCCTTAGAAAGTTATAACTATGGTGTGGTAGATTATTTATTGAAACCTATAAAAATCGAACGTTTTTTGAAAGCAATAAACAAAGTTTCAGCTTCAAAAATAATGCAGCCTAAAAAAAATAGAGGAACTGAAGAACTTCAAATAAAACATGATGGAATCCCCGTTAATATTTCCTTTAAATCAATTCTTTATATTCAGAGTTTTGGAAACTATTTGAAAATTTTTACCGATTCAAGAATGTACCTTATCTCCGAAACGCTGATTAATATTACCGCCCTATTATCTAAAAGCTTTCAACGCACACATAAATCATACATTGCGAATTTGGATAGAGTTACAAAAGCAACCAGAACATATTTGTTAATTGAAAATAGTAAAGTGCCAGTCAGTGCTATGTATAAGGTTGTTGTTTTTAAAGAATTGGGAGTATTAGCAAAATCATAAAATAGTTTATTTCAGACCTAAAATATAATTCTTAGTCATTGTGTAAATTTTTATGATGTTTGGTAACGACCAGATAAGCTCAGTGAGCATATCTTTTTTCTAATGTTTAAAGCTATTGTTTGTTCTGAAAAATGCTCGTAGCTCGGCTAGTTCATTGAGCTTATTGTTTGTTAGACTCTTTTTCAATTTCTATGATGGTTTCAAAAAATTTAATTGCCTCAATGATATTTGGATCCTTCGAGAGGTCCTTGAAATTGGCCTGCTTTTCAATGATGACATCTGGCGTTATAAGAGGCTCATGAGATGCTTTCCTGTCGGTCAGGAAGCTCGTGGTAAGGGTTAGCTTCACATCAAATGGCAATTCAGTCAAGCTATTTCCGGTTAGCAAGCCTGCTGTAGCTTCTCCGATAACTGTGATATTTTGCCGGCCTCTAAAAGATACAGGAATCAGCTCTCCACTGCTTCCCGTCACTATGCCAGTGATTAATGCAACTGGCGTCTTCAAATCTGGTTGAGCTATAGGGATGATACGCGCTCTGTCGATGCCGTCCTCTGTATCATGAATTATTCCGCCACGGAGCGTTACTATACTCCTAATAGTGTGATTGATACCCAGGGAAGTGTAAAGCGTGTCGTCCCCAAGAAAATGGTACAAAGCAGCCAGCATTGGAAATACGTTACCACCGCCATTAAACCTCAAGTCTATTACCCATCCTTCAATTTTATGAGAGTTAACTGTTTTCATAATTTGATTGTACATCTGCTGCGTTTCCAAGTTTATACTGTCCTGTGAAATGTCCAGCATGAGCATCGAAGGCATGAGTATATATCCGTACTTGCCGTCGATCACCTTTACTTCAAAGCCTGGTTGTTCCTCGTATTTAAGCAGAAATTCGGTGTGGAATTGTTCTTGGGTATACTGTTTGCCTTTGCTCCACCTAAACCAACCGTGATCAGAGAAAATATTCAAGTGCGAACCATTGATTGTATCAAAAAGAGTAGTACACATTGCAAGTGATTTGCCAAAATTCTCGGCTTCCAGTGCACTCTTTTTAAGCGGATCAATAGTCTCCCAATCCACATCACCTCGATAGAGGTATCTGGTTTGTAATTGATAGATGAGGCTGTCATAGAAGATGGATATGCTGTCTTTTGTGGATAACACCTGTGCGGTACCCTGTAGAGTTAGTGAAAGGAGTAGAAATAGAAGTACTTTTTTCATTTTGTTTTTTAGCAAATCAACGTATGGAGATGCTTGAAAACAGCGAATTTGAGAATCTGAAAGTCCCAGATTTAGGATTCTGGAGTTATTACTTCATGGTCTTGACGAAAGTTGAAGGTGTCTTTCCCGTCTGTTCCCTAAAGATTTTGTAGAAAGATGATTTAGAGTTAAAACCTGCATCCTTTGCAAGCGCTTCCAACTTGTATTTATCAGAAAGCTCTGTACTGATCAACTTTATCGCTTCCTCAGTGCGGTACTTGTTCAGGTATTGCGAGAAGTTCAACCCTAACTGGTCGTTTAGGTAGCGTGTCACTTCATGTATTGGGAAGTCAAGCGTGGAAGCCAGTTGCTGCGAAGTAAGTTTTGGGTTTTTGAACAATTTATCTTCTTCCATAGCTTTCTTAAGCGCATCATGTAGCTGTCCGTTTTCCGGTTGAGATGGTTTTGACTTGAGGAGCGGCTTGAAAAAGAGCAGGTTTGGTTTGGAATAACCGATAAACCCGATCCAATAGACAAATAGGGAGTTTATAATAAGTGTTGGGTAGTAGAATATGCGATCATGCAAACCCAGCGTATGAAGGCTGGCAAGAACGAGCAGCAGGTGAACACTTGTTAGGCCGATGAACACTATAAGCAGGGTCTTTAACCAGGACCAGTTTTTCCCGGTTCCAAAAGAAGTTCCCGTTTGTGAAAGGTGGTCTCTTGTCTTTTTAAGAAGAACCAGACCAAGAATCAAATTGAAAAAAAGATAAACTAGCTCATTTATTGTGAAGAAGCCAGTATCGTACACTTCCCTTATGATCGATTTATTTTCACCACTCAGTATCAAGTAAACCCAAAACATCCTTACCAGTCCATAAAAGAGAGCGGGAAGCAGCAAAAACCAGATGATCCTTCTGGATGTGGAATTTAGGGGCTGAATACTATAAGAGACATAACCAAAAAAGGTCGGAGCAATCAGGTATTTATAGGGGACAGGTTGCGCTCCCGAAGGTAGCGTACCAATTTGTATGTCCATAAAGATTGCAGCATATCCCAGGTTGTAAATGGATAAACAGAGTAGAAACAGGATGAAAAACCACTTCGCTTGTTTATTATACGATTTGCGAAAAGTGAGATAGACACAAAGTGAAAATGCCTGTATTCCGCCGAATAAAATGATATTGTCGAGAAGATCCAAATTCATATCCAAAGATGACATCATCCATATCGTTGGAGAACAAAGTTAATTATCGTTTTGAGTCTAACGTCAAGATATAGCATGTGCCACTGGACTTATTAATATCTACAAGCTAGCAGTTTTACGGATCAGTTTCAAGTAACTGAGTAGAGGCATATGCTATATCGTCTGTTATCGCCTTTATTCATCTTTTATCCAAATTGGATATCCGAAGACTGATACTTTATCCCAGTTTGTTGCTCCTTCTCTGCCATAGTCTCTTATTACATAAAGAGCTTTAATTGATCTTTTTGGTGAGACAAGACATCCCCATTCTGTTAACAGTTTATCTGTGTTTGATATAAAGTCATACGCAAACAATTTTACATTATGAGCCACTTGTTCTGAATCGTTCCTTCCTGTGAGATCGGAATTTGGATTGGGATGTGAACTTGCAGGAACGAATGAATCAAGTTTGGTTAGTTCAAATTGCTTTCTAGTATAGTAAATTAAAGACTGCAACAAAGTATAGCTAGATGCATTACCAAAACTCGTTGGGCTAGTGTCATTGCCTCCATAGTTTTCAAGTAAGCATAACAAACTGGACTTTTTTTCATTAACCGTTGGATCTCCAATCCAAAATGTGAATTCTGGAGTTTGTCTACCGAAATAATCCATTTTCGGAACAATTACTTTCTTTGCTTGAAAAGACTCCATGAAATATCTATTATCCAACTCGGACTCATTGATAGGACGCTTATTTCCTATCAGTTTTTTCTTTATTAGAAAACTATTCACAACTTCCATATCTTCAATTACCGTCCGTTTTCTAAACTGATCTGAATTTTCAAATTTTAGCTTAGGGTTAATGGAAATTTCGCCTCCGATTTTTGAAGAGCTAATGAAAGTATCTGGAGAGCCTTCAATTTGCTCTGCATAAAGTTTTAATCTGTATTCGTCAAAATATTGAAAATGTTCCATAGATTGGTGATAACGCCAAGCTAGCAGGAATGCGCCCACCAATTGGCAGAAAGCACTAAGCTAATGAATCTGCCGGTGCTCACAAAGTATCCAGAATACACTGCGAAAAGAGAGAAAAAAACTCCTGCAATGTGCGCTCAGTAGTAAGCACAGCCCTTTCTCAGCGGCTGATTCATGGCGATGATTGCACTGAAGCCAACTGAGAAGCAGTTTGGCACATTCGAGCTAGCGCCTTTTAGTTTTTCGTCAAAATAAGATTTGCGCAGTTATTCCGGCGGCAATAACAAGAGCGTTCGCAATAATTAGTTGAAGGCTAATTTTAGTGTTAATCAGTTCGGCCGTAAAGGATGAGTTATCCTGTGGTGGTTGTTCGATGACCTTAGTTCCAGCGATAAAATCTCCAATTCGTTGTTCTGCTCCGCCGAAAGCAAGTAAAGCTTCGAGTGGCCAAAGAATACTCGTTATGTTTCGGATGAAGCATTGAAATTGAGTAGCGGGTTCTTCTGAATTGTTTTTTACAATTGCGAATCCAAGTTTTCGTTTGGCGATACTCCGTCCACTAACAATGTCCTTGTTAAAGAAAACTAGGACTGTTAACGGCCAAAATGCATAGAAGTCCAGTTTACTTATTGGAAAGTAATTGTCAAGCACAAACAGTGCAATTAAAAATGGAGCAAGTATTGCTATTCCACGGGCAAAGTCAGAAATCATTGATTGGGCTCTTGGTGGTAACGGCCATATTTTCTCAGCTCGTTCCGCAAAAGTGTTCGTTAGAGGATTAAACAAAAGACTATCTAAAATTTGCATTATTCTTGGATACTACCGATATGAAAGCTAACGATCAGCTAAGCACAGTCGGCTCAGCCTTTCGAATATCTCAAATGTATCGGATTCAAATACCCTTTGCAAATAACTAAGTAAGCCCGGGGCGCGCAGCCGATTGGGCTTAGCGCCTGTTACCAGCTTTATTCTCGTAATTCGATGCTTGGTGCAAGGGTATTGAACCGTTTGATTTCTATCGAATCAATCTGCGTTTTTCCAATATAGATCGTCTCAAGGTTCGGCATTATCGCAAGAGCATCAGGTAAACGTTCAATAGGATTGCCGTTAATTGCCAATAGTCGTAAGTTGGTTAGTTGAGAGATTTCATCACCAATTTGAGTTAGTCTGTTTTGACTGAGGTATAAATCCTCGAGTTTATCGATCTCCAAAATAGGTTTAGGTATCTCGGTTAGATTATTACCAGTAAGAATGACTTTATAAACATCCAGCTCACTCGCTTTTTCTGGTAACCCAGTTAGATTCTTATTTTGTAACCAGAGGTACTTTCCTTTGTTATCATTCCAGACTAATTTATTAACTGATTCGTAAACGCTAGTTACTTCATTACCCAAAATTTTCTCTGCTAAGTCAACAGCTTTCTTCTGTATTTGGAGTTCGGTCGCACTGTCAACAGTAAATATCCATGCTTTTATTACTTGTTCGGAAAATATGGTGGAGTATTCGAAATTTGGATTCCATTTAACTCGTTGAAAGTCAGCACTACTGCCATCTGACCATTTAAATCTTATTGAATTAGGTATATCCTCAACTCTGGTCGATGTTAGAATCACACCAGAGTCGGGAATCTGAATTTTCTTTTTCCAGAAGATCGTTTTATTAAGTTCGGGATATCCTTCCAGACCGAAAATTATTCCAGTTTGACCAGAATAGTCTTGAGGGAATATGACTTCATTGTGTTCCTGCCACTCCATGAAGAATATGAATACACAAATTGCATACACTGAAGTTAGTGTCCATTGGATGCTTTTGATCAATGACTTTTTCCATGTGATTTTGGAGATGCCGTAATCAATTAGAAAGAGTATGATTCCAACGGCTAAAATATATACCCCAAGGAAAAGCAAGTAAAGCGTTAAACATGCAATTACTCCCAAAATGAATGTTAGAGTAGCTGAAGTTCTAAGAGGGGTTTTGAAAATCTTCTTCATGGAGGTATTGCTGGTAACGTCCATCTAAAATGAGTATGCGCCACAGTTGCTAGAAGCACCAGGACTTCCGTTTCGCAAAGTCAACTCAAATGGTTCGGTAAGCATATTCATTTTAGTGTTTGTTAGCTTCCATATAATTTTTCCAAGTGATTAAATTACTCCTTGAGCTTCTATCTCTATCATAAATTCTTTATTTGCCAGTCCTTGAACACTCACCCAGGTGGTTGCTGGAGGACTAACAGTCCCAAAGTTATCCTTCAGGATTTTACTAATTTTTAAGCTGTCCTCTTTTTGATAATTGACAATGTAAATATTCAACATTACAATATTTTCTAAAGTCCCACCGGCAGCTTCTATGGCTAATTTTAAATTGTTTATTGACTGTTGAGTTTGTTTGGCTAAGTCATTTTCTCCAACAATATTTTGCTTTTCGTCCCAGGCAACTTGTCCGGAAATAAAAACCATTTTCCCTGGATTAGACACTACAACTTGAGAGAATCCATATTCTCTTGAATTAAATAACGAACTGGGATTAATGCTTTTCTTTTTCATTCCAAGGTTTGTCAAAATGGAAGCTAACGACTTGCTATGATGAGTGGGGGTTAGAAAGCACTAACCTATCGTCTCGCACATAGCCACGCCTTGGTTTGAATTTAAAAACTTCGGGCCGCGCAGGCGTGACGGACTTTCCAAACACCACAAAAGTATCCTGACCGATAGAACCCCATTCATTCATCAGCGTCTGTTAGCATCTTCTGATTCCAGATTTACGGTGATTTTGGTGTTCAGTTCGTTCGCTCCAAAGAATTTACCGTTAGTAATTGGGATGTTGAATTGTGCCTTTTCTCCAGTTCCCTCGCTCCAAAATTCAATGAATATCGAGAGGCCACTAATATCACTTAGAGTCTTAGCAAAATTGCTTCCCCATAATCTAATTTCTTTTCCACCTCTGATAATCTTATTCTTTTCATTCTCTGTTCGGAGTTCAACTGTTGGGGTAAAATACCATGGGAGGTCTTCTTTACTTTCTTGACTAGTTGCAACAAATGTAATTGAGCTAACCACTCCGTTCAGAGTTGATAAATAAAGAGTTGATATTGTCGCTCCATCTCGTCCTGAATTTTCATGACAATAACCGATAAACATATGGATTTTGCTGTTCGGTATATCAACTGTGAAGTAGGATTCATTGAATTTCAAAAAGGGTTCATCGGAGTTATAAGTGAAGAGCTCTCCATAGTTCTCTTCACCACAACAACCATACTCAACAGCATGAAAGTAATTGGTCTTAAATTTTAAATCATCGTAATACTTGATTGTTTCCCAAAATGGTTTTGATGGGTCGGTAGATTCAGCGTAAATAACGGTAGGGAATTTTTCTGCACCAGTGAAAGTTCGTTCGACTACTTTTCTAATCGTACCGTATTTGAAATGTCTGTGGAAAGTAACATTCCTTGAGGTTTCAAGTTTGTTGCCAGTTATTGGATCTTTGTAGACCCTGAAATATGCATCAGTTTCGCTTGCAATAGAAGGGTTAAATGAGTCTTGCTTTGCTAGATTTTCAAAATTCAAAATTCTCTCAATGTTAGACTTATCAATGTCGGTCAGTTGATCATCGACATTTGTGTTCTTTGGCTTGTACCAGAGCTTTGTTTTGAAGTATTCTGTTAAGTCTGAAGATTTAAATATGTAACCATATCGAGCAAAAATTTCATTTCTCAATATTCTGAGTTCGTTCGCAGACTTACCTTTTAGAACAAATTCAGGAATTGGCTGTTGGTTTGGTGATTGCGCAAATGCAGCAAATTGAGTGATAAATAATAGTAAGAGGAGTAGGTTTTTCATGCAGTAAATTGATGCTAACGTCCAGATAAGCTCAGTGAGCGTATCCTTTCAAATTGATTCTAAAGTTACCATTTGCATAAAAATCACTCATAGCTCAGTTTGCTCATTGAGCTTATCGTTTGTTAGCGTCTTTTCTCCTTCCTTAATAGGATCCTTCTTCCTAGCGTTTAATAATTGAGTCCCATAAAGTACAATGAATATTGTGCTAATAAAGAAAGTTATTGCTTGGATATGCTGAGGAATAATAATGTTTGATCTTACCTCAATTCCTTTTTGCACTGTCCCAGTAATTGAATACAAAGTCCAAATACCAAATAGGATAGAAACCATATATCCAATCCATCCAATTCGCACGAAAAGTTGATTTGCGTTGGTAGATTTGACTTTATCGATTAAGCTTATTGAAATTGCCAAAATTCCTGTTGACAAAGTTATGTATTGCTGAGATATGTTTCTCACATTATCTAACAGCAGTTTATATAATTCAAAATCATTCATAACCTTAACAGATAGTGTAGATTGGACATAACTTTTCTCGTACTGCAATAAGTGCTCTGTCCCACCAACCTAATCCGAGTTCTGAATCTTGTCTATCAATTATTGCTTGTTCAATTAACTCTTCGAAGAACACAATCAAGAATTTTTCCATGTGTCTATAAGAAAGTTCTTGACCATTATTTCTCCATTGATCGTAGGTGTTCAGTAAAAATCTCCTAACAGACTCCACAGACTCAGGCGTTAGGGGAAGATCTCTCAGTTCCTTTTCGTGGTTAGTAATGATTTCAAAAAAAGGGGTGAAATCACAAAGGGAATCTCCTTTAATGAGAAGTTCGTTAAGGACACGAACATCTTCCCTCCATTCTGGTAATTGAGTTCTTTCTGGCCTTCTGTTATCAACAAGCCAACCTTGAATACTTGGAGAACAACCACCTAGACAGATAAGCAGGAGAATAGAGAGCAGATACTTAATTAAGCTTAGATTATATCGTATTGGAGATATCATACAATAAATTTCCTAAAAGAGAAATACATTTCATATACCTAAAAATGGGTATTTTCTAATGTTGACGCTAACGCCTAACTATCGGTTTGTGTGCCCACAGTTGGCAAGTACAGCTAAAATAGTGGAAGTGCACCACAAGCACAACGGTTTCCAAATGGCACTGCGTTGTGGAAGTGAAATTCCAGAACCACAGAAGTCTCCAAAAGCGATGAAGTATCAGAAGGTGCACTGGAGCGGGCAAGTCCCGATAAAACTGGCAGAGAGGCAGTTTGGCACATAACCGATAGTGTCTGTTGGAGGTCGTTTTCTACGGTTAGTTCTTCGTTAGGAAGTAGAGAGTTCGCAAGGCATCCACGGCGTGTTGACCCCAATGAGTCTCGAAGGAAAATTTGAGTTCCCAGAGAGCATGTTCCTGTTCGGCTGTTCGCCCATGTTCGATAAGTTCTAAGTTGGGTTTAATGTCAGCATACATGTCCCCTAGGTCATCTAGTAGATCTCCAGCAACCAGTTCCATATCGTCATTGTCGATTGGGTTGAATTTCGTCCAATAAAACCTGTTAGTGCCAAGTCGCTCAGAAGTTCGTGAAAGCAGAGGATGCAGTTCGTCAGTTGTCAAACGATTATCAAAATCTTCGTTATTGTCAAGCTCTACGTTAGGAAGTTGAGAGGCTCGAAATATGAGGTTGGAGACCTGAATGAAAAGTTGGTTGCAGAAGTCCAGTTCGGATGTCGTTCCAAGTTCGAGTTCGTTGCAAAACTCGTTTGCGGCTTTAAGAAACTTGTCAGTTTCCTCTGTTGCAATTGCTTCTTGAATGTTCATGGATTATGCGATCTGAAGTATATGGCCTCCAACGCCCAGATAAGCTCAGTGAGTATATCCTTTCAATTTGATTCTAAAGTTACTGTTTCGCACTGAAAGTTGCTCATAGCTCTGTTTGCTCATTGAGCTTATTGTTTGTTAGCGGAAGTTTTCTCCTTTTCTTTTGGCTTTTCCTTTTTGTAATCTTTCCAAATGGCATAAAAAAAGTTCAAAAGGATTGGAGCAAGAACTAAAAGAATAACATTTGTTGTTTTGTCGGCACTTTCAGTACGATAAAGCACATTTCGACTAATTGACTCCAGATTATTTTCAATCCTCTTTTCAAAGTTTGATTGTTGTTCCTGAATCGATTTAATTTCATCCATCATTCTAGCAATCGTCAATACTTCATCTGGATTTATCGGATTTAAAGCTTGTCTAAGAGCTTTGAAATCTTCAAAGTTTTTGTCCACTCTTTCTTCAACGGAGTTTATCTCTAACCTAAGTTCAACTAATTCTTTATTGTGATTTTGTACTTTGCCGTTTTCATTGTCACTATCGGGCAGAGAATTTTCAGATTCTCTAATTTGAAAAGCTCTAATAATACTTTCTAGTGAGTCAATGCGCTGAATGAGCTCAGATTTTGTTTCAGATTCTGGAATTTTTCTAACGAATTCATTGTCCGGAGTTCGGTTGAATACTTTGTCATAGACCTCACTAATTTCAGTGAAATAAAAAACCACAATAAAAACTATATAGACCAGAGTGGCAATGATCCTAGTTCTTTTATTTCTTATAAAGTCGAATATATTATTTGACATAGTTCGATACCCGTATTGACATTATTTCCGCTAACAATTGGTTATTGTGGACAAAAGGTAACTATAACCAATTTCATCCTTACGAATCTAAGGGATTTATGATTTGATTGAACCCCTTTATTGCAACGTGTGTGTAAATTTCTGTGGTTTTGGCACTGTTATGTCCGAGAAGAATTTGAATATAACGTAAATCAGTACCCGATTCTAGTAAATGCGTTGCGAAGGAGTGTCTAAGCATATGTGGAGTGATGTGTCTTTTCATCCCTACCTTGTGAGCTGCTCTACTTACTATCTTTCCTACGCTGGTCGGAGAATATTGCATTCCATAGGCACCTTCGAATAAAAACATTTTTGGTTTGTACGCTTTGTAGTAGTTACGCAAATCAGATAATAAATGAGTACTCAATAAGCTAATACGGTCTTTTTTTCCTTTTCCTTGTCTTACGGTAATTGTCATGCGATGGCTATCTATGTCTTCAATTTTCAGGTCAATGAGTTCTTGCTTTCTTAATCCGGCTGAATAAAGCAGAGCGATAATACATCTATGTTTGAGATTTCTGGTTTGATGAATCATTTTCAGAATATCTTCTTTAGCCAGGACTTTTGGCAATGACGCTGATCGTTTTGGTAGTGAAATGTTATAGAAACGGTTAGGCATTTCTTTGACCACTTCAAAGTAGAATTTAATGGCACTCAAAGCAATTTTGGAATATGATTCAGAGAATCCTTCTTTAACGAGATTACTCATATATTTCAAGATTTCTGCTTCAGTGATAGACATCAGTTCTTTTTCTCTCGGGAAACTGTTAATAAATCTTTCAAACTGACCTAGATAAGATCTTGCTGTATTCAAGGAGTATCTTCTAAGTTCCAGTTTTTGATAAAATTCTTCTGGACAGTACCTCCAACGATCCTTTGGAGGTCTTTTACGAAAATCATTGACAGAAAGCGGGGCATTACCTTCGTTGACGGGCTTGTTGATAAAGAAGTAACGTGTATCAATCCAGGCCACTCCCCGAAATTGACGAAATATTGAAGCCAGGTTCTCCTTACTGTTGGGTATGACCACCATTTGATTCGCTGCACTCCACCTGGGGGAAGGCAATTGCTTGACCAGTGCCTGTATGACTTTATCCGGGTAAAATTGGATTCCAATCATTCTTCTCTGATCCAATACCAGGTGTCTTAGTGTAATGGACTTGTTTTGAGCATTCTAGTTCCGAAGGAGTCATGGTACAAAAAGTATTGATTGTACAATATCAATCCTATATGAAACTTTTCGATCCCTGGACTTTTTAAAAGTTTTTTTTCAACCCCTTGCACCGGATCATCCGTTAACAATGACAACAAGACAGCTGTCCTACAACTAAATTTTTAATAACACTAAACATTATTTTCAAAATGACTGATGATGTAATTCAATCAGAAGAAACGACTATTTCCAATGACGTACTGATGGCGAATCCAGCCAGTGAAGTGCGGCTACCGACCATTCCCGTATACACCTTCGTACAGGAGGCATATGACTTGAACGAATGGATCGCTGATGATCAATCACCGCTCACCAATGCCGGATTGGATGGTGAGTTCATCACTGACCTGCCCAACCGCGCTCGAATGCTACGGCAAGCGCAATCCGTATGGATGAAAGAGCGATACAGCAGAGAAGAAGCACAAAGGGAATGGGACGAGCGATCCATAGAGGCTTACGACCTCAAAGACACACTGGAAGCTTCTTTCCGATTTGCCTTCCGCCGACATCCCGATCTTGTCAGTAAGGTCAATGCCATCTCAGAAGGATCAGGACATGCAGATATGGTACAGGACCTGAGCGACCTCAGCGTGCTGGGCAATGCGCACGATAATCTGTTATCCGCCATTGGCATGGACATGACCCAACTGGATATTGCAGCCACCTGGGCCGATGAATTGGCTACTTTACTGGCTCGGGTCAATGGTGAAAGAAGTGATGACAACAGTGCCAAACTGCTCCGAGACAAGGCTTTCACCTACTTGAAAGAGGCCGTGGATGAAATCCGGGTGACCGGTAAGTTTGTCTATCGCAAAGACCAGGAAAAACTCCGAGGTTTTCAGCGCACTCGAAAATAACCTGTTCTCATTCCAGCAGAAATCATATAAAACGACTCGCAGAGATCGTTTTTTTTTGCCCCGTCCCCTCTACAGTCGGCAAAAACCTTTTTAGCATCAGCATTTCAGACCCCATTACTCTAACTAAGCCTCCGTTCAGTCGGATCATTGAGCCACGGTCTAAATTTTGGCTCCACAACGATGATTTTGCTAACCACGATTGCAAATGACTCTGCCCTACATCGAAAATGCTAATCACGATTGCACTTAAGCTTCCACTACGACCAATATGCCAATCACGATTGCAAAACACCTTCCATGACTCTAAAATGCAAACCACGATTGCACAACCCCTTCCATTACGCAGTGGAGGCGGTTTTTGCCCATCTTTTCATCAAAGCTAATATCCGTCTCTTTCGCTAAAGCTTCAGCGGCAGCTAGTAGACTAGCTGTTTATCGGATGCTTAAGGGTTCGTAAGGACGGACTTTACATTTAGGGCGTTGTGCAAAAGCTACCCTTTGACTTTCATTTTTTTACAGCGAATTGATCAGAGACAAGATTTTACCTGATGATGGTCTGGGGGCATTTGAATCGACAATCATTCCATTTTGATCAATCAAAATATATCTTGGTACGCCCCACATTTTATAAGCTTCCTGAATCTTTGGATGGCCAATTTTGATTGCTTCCCTGATATGAATTCCTTTCGGTGTTTCTTTTTCCTTTATAAAAGATGCCCAATCTTCAGCCTGATCGTCTACTGATACGAAAAAGAATGCGATATCCTCTCTTTGGTTAAGCCTCGTTTTTAGATCTTCATAATATGGAAATTCTTTGATGCAAGGGGCACACCATGTTGCCCATACATCAATATAAACCACTTTCCCCCTTAGATCGCTTAATGAAATAGTATCATTATTGATCGTTAATCCGGTAACTTCAGGTGCAGGCTGCCCTTTCCCGATCTTAAGCCATTCACTGTATTTTTTCCCTAACTGCTCCGAGTAATCTGAGTCCTCAAAATCCCTTTTAAATTCAGCATAAACAGTCTCTAGTCCCTCTGAAATTCCCTCGGATGCCAACCAATAGGAAACATCCTTTGCTCTTAAAAATTCACTTATTACCGCCGGGAAATTCCTATCAATAATTGCTTGCTGCGCTTCAATAGGAAAATAGTCCTTCAAGGAATCCAATTCATCTACACTTTCTCTATCAAACAGAGGTTCTTGTATTTCGGACCTAAGAAATAAATCGAGAACCTGTGCATAATCTAATAATGATAATTCAAGAAAATAGGAGTCCGATGGAATGCCTTCTGATAATCCAAACGAAAAGTTTTTAGCATCTTCAGAGGTATAGGAATCAGCATTAATCAGTCTATGTTGTTGACTCAAGTTAATCAACGTAATTTCATTTTTTGCCTTCAGGAGATCGAGGGTTCTCTTATTAAAATCATATGGTTCCAGCGGAATGTTTAAATAGCGCGCTAGTGAATCTAAAGTGTTTGAAAAAGTAGTTGCATTCATCTGAAACCAGGTAGGGTGAACACGATAGTATTCGCTGATGATCTGAGAAGATTGTTCCAGATAATTGTTTATCTCAGCGCCATCACCGCAATATTTCAATTGATCAAATCCATCATGGTTGTCCATGGAAATCTTTAAATCATACCCAGATTCCAAATATATCTGGTGGAACGTTTCATCTATCTTGAGGTTTGCAAAGACTGGACCACTTAATGTGATATCAATTGATTTGTTTCTTAAGGTTTCAATTGATCCTGAGAATACAATACTTTCAGAGTAATCGAGCATGTCATAAGTGATTAGCTCAATTGAATCAGCATTTTGTAGTTTACCATGCAGTTCGATTTTTAGCATCTGTGAGTTTTCCTGTAGCTCACAACTTGCCACAATAATCAAGACCAATAGAGCTAAAGATATTTTTTTAATCATAATTCTGGTAAAATGATGAAATAGAAAACTAGACGCTTATAGATTGTAACGTCACCGCCAAAATCCGTCTCTTTCGCTAAAGCTTCAGGGGCAGAAAGTAGGCTATCTGTTTCATTTTTCTTCTAAAGTATCGGGTCCGTACGCTGCATACAAGTGGCGACTTGAAGCTTATGAAATTTTAACAAATATGTGGTGCGTAAGATCTACTTTTTATAAATCCTTAACATTCACTTTGCTAAAATCAATAAAGGAAAACCGCTCAAGTCAGGTACGATAGTAGCGAGCACATAGTAATCGCAGTGGAGGCATTTTTTAACATCTCTGTACCAGGAGAACTTTGATCAATACTATGGGAATTATTCAACCTTAGCCGCCGTTCTAATATTGGTGCCATCGAAATCTCGCTGATAAGAGAAACCGATGACCTTTCCCTCCTCATTCCTTTTGAAATGAAAATCGAAGTAGGTTCCCTGCAAGGCAAAGGATCCAGGGCTCGTTGCTTGTATTTTAGTCCCTGTGGTTTGTCCCTGCCGAACTAAATGCAGGTCTCCCTGGCTAATAACAACCTCTCGAACATAACTACCATCCTGATAGGTCCCGCAATACTCCTCCAAGGTCTCTTTGGGTAATTTCATTTCCGGAAGCCGGTAGGCAAACCTCATGCCCTGATTAATGGCCTCTGCTTCACCTCCCATGTGACCCATATGATCCACTTCCCTGAAACCTAAGCTCAGGTTGGCATAGTCGTGCTCCCTGATCTGATTCACCATTTCGATGACTTCTTCGACAGCATCATATGCTCCTATGGTGTACAGTACCCGGGCATTCAAGGATCTTCTCTTTTGATAAAAAGCTTCCTCGAGTTTATAACCATAATCTTCTTCCCACCAAAAAGTGGGGTTATTGATGAGATAGTTATTGAACAATGTTGGTTCATTAAAAAGCGTATAGTGGGTAAACAAGCCTGCAAAGGACGTGCCGGCCAGGGTTCTGTTCGTGGGATCCGTTCGGAAGTGCTGATCAATGAAGGGAATCAACTCCTCACGCAACATCTTCAAAAAATTGGCGGCACCACCTGAAGTAGGGATCAGTTCAATATTCGTCGGCGTTAAGTCCCTGGATCGGTTTAGGCCATAGTCTGCTTTTGATCCACCGTAGGTTATGCCAACAATGATGACCTCCGGTGCAAACCCATCAAATCTAAGACTTTGATAAATCTGTGTCGACATCACAAAAGTGCGGTTACCATCCAGTGCGTAGTATACCGGATAGGTCTTGTCCGAATCATGCGCATAGTTCTCTGGCAGGTTGACATATAGTCTGTAATCACTATCGGTGACCTCTGATTTAAAAACGATGGATTCACTGCCTACAATAAACAGATCTTCTGGGGCTTTTGAAATGACCTGCGCAGTGACTGATTGTGGAATCAGCAAACTCAATAAGAACAGGACTTGGAAGATAGAAATGCGATGTTTGATGGTTTTCATGTTAGTATAATTGGTAGTATGGTATCGTCGCTTGGTCCTAAGACTAACTACGATGATAGTTGTGTCATGAGATCATTCTACGGTTTCAATTCCTCTATCACCAAAATAAGGTCGCCTTCCGGGTCTGGTTGCAAGCTTCTTCCCGTATAGATGAGCCGATCACTGTGGATCAGGAGGGTTTGCCCCGCTGCGTCATCTTTTGGGCTACCGAATGCCTCATACGAATGCAGTTGTCCAAGGGGATCTATTTGTAGTCGTAACAGGTCTACGTTCGATTCCTTGAGTACATACCCCAGCAAAGAGATGTCCCCATTTGCAGCAATAGTCGCACTGACAATCCGCTCTTCCGCTTGACTTCCATAGGATTTGTCCCAGATCACTTGTCCACTGTTGTCGATTTTTACTATCCATGGACTATTGGCCTCCTGTTCGAATCGTTTGGCATAACCTGAGGCGATGATGGCACCATCGGGACTGGTATGAATGGCATGAAAAAGGTCCTGGCTTGCTCCACCGTATGTTTTCGTCCATTGTTCAACACCGGTAGCAGAGAGGCTGGTGACGAAACCATCCAGATCTCCAAGACCAGTTGCTATCAAGCCACTGATGAAGTAGTCATCCCCCAGTCTTGTTATCCCAAAAGCGCGATTCAAATGCTCGGATGAAGACTGATATATCCAAAGTACCTCTCCTTTCGGGCTAAGTTTTACGCAAAGTGTTGTTGCTTTTTGTTCATCCGTATCATTGGATTGCCCGACCACCACATAACTACCCTCGGCTTCTCTCCATAAACTCCAGGCGTATTGATCACCGGGCATCTCTAAATTCTGCGACCAAACTTCATCTCCGCTTTCATTGATCTCTATCAGGTAGATGTCCCAATCTCCTTCGGAATAACTATTGGAAAACCCGGCAATCAAATAAGTGCCCTCGTTGGTTCTCTGGATAAACCAGGCATTATCATCTTGTGGTCCGCCAAATGTCTTTTGCCAGATCAGGTTTCCACCAAGATCTGTTCGTACCAAATAGATGTCTTCACCTAAGGCACCGAAACTGGTGGTCAGTCCTGCAATGAGGTATCCATCCTCATTATTGGTCATGGTGATCCCTACTCCCCGATCCATACCTGCACCTCCAAATGATTGAGGATCAAATTGAGCAAAACCTGAGTAGATGGCCAGGTAGCTGAGCAGTCCAAAGGTGATTCGATTAAAAT
Organism: Cytophagales bacterium; assembly: GCA_033344775.1. NCBI lineage: Bacteria > Pseudomonadati > Bacteroidota > Cytophagia > Cytophagales > Cytophagales bacterium. Next base: position 1,311,775 of record JAWPMT010000005.1, read on the forward strand.
TCATGCTAAGTAGTTTTAACGCCTTTGTCAGCACATATCAACGACAAACATTCATAGTAGATCTCCAAACTCATTTTGCCGAGAAACCAAAAAGAGCAACGGCCAATGGTAATACCTATCACTGCATTCCCACTGGCCGTGACGCTCCGATAAGTTTGCCTATAAATTCAACCAATACGTCATCTTAAACACCACCCCTCGGTTTTTGATGTTCAGGTCATTGGAGGTGTAGTTCTCGGAGTAGACCAGGAAGATGTCGGACATGGGCAGGTAGCGCCACTGGAACCGGCTGTTGATGTTGAAATTTTCGGCCTGGGTATTGTACTGCAGGAAGGTGGTCCAGAACATCTTGTTGCTGAACGTCACCTCTGCAGTGGGTCCAAGAAGGTGGAGTACGGTCTCACCATGTGCAGCTCCCAAATCTACCCTATTTTGCACGTACCGTACTCCAAAATTGCCCCATGGTTGTTTCCTGAAATTCACATTTGTCCTCAATTCGGTTCGGGTGCCTGTATAAAACCGGCCGCGTCCTACGGATATCCCCCCGCTGATCATTTTGCGCCCATCGCTTTGCCATTCCAAACGATAAAACGTATTGCTATACAGTCCTGTAGGCAGTGGTTCCGCATCATCCACGAACTCCGCGGGCACCACCAGCCGCTGGTCTCTGTGCGTCAGATCTATGGTCACTTCATCTCTTGACTTGAATGATATGGTACTCCACAAGCCAAAATTGTGTTGGAGCGTATTGCCGTCATAGTCGAATTGCCAGACGGTCCACGGGTTGACATCCAGAACATTGATCGGACCTGATTTAGGTCGGAAACTCCGTCCAGCCCATAGGTTGATTCGCCTGAAACCCACTCGGATCGTCGTGTCTTCTACCGGATCATAGTGATTGAGCTGCGGAACGAATCCCATATCGGGGATGTAGTTCTCTCCGACCTGATGAAAGAAGGTCCCGAAAAAGTACTTCCCATTGTTGAAATTTGCTCCGACAGTCGCATAACTGTTATTATCCAATTGTTCTTCATCCGTAGCCACGTGGTACTTTGCCGTAGCTGTAAATTCGCCATTATCTGAAACGTAATCGAACTCCAGTCCTCCGGCTCGATTGTAATCTTCCTCTCCTCCATTTTCATCGCTGTTGATTCCCTGTCGGTTGGTGGCTAATAATTTGATCCGGGATCGTGAAAGGATTTGCTGCTGAGCGGAAGCCACGAGATAGTTATTGGCATTGAGGTCATCTGTGGCCCTGGTCTGCACATCCATCACGCCGATACGCAGAGATTCACTCAGGTTTCCCGTGAGCCGGGCACCAAACAAAATGGGTACAGCATCTCCCCCATCCAGGCCGATGCGCCGCGAGAAAAAAGGTGTAACGCCCCAGGTTCCATAATTACTGAAAAGGTCGCTGTTCTCAAGAAAGAACCCACGGCGTTCTGGGAAAAACAAATTGAACTGGGTCAAATTCGTTTGTTGCTGATCTACATCCACATTGGAGAAATCCGGATTGACCGTGAGGTCCAGATTGAGTGCCGAAGACAGAGCGATCTTGGCATCCAACCCCACATCTCCATCAAGGTTGCTTTCATCGTCTTCAAAATTTTGTGTGGATGACCCAGCTACATAAGGAACGACAATTACATTGCCACTGGTGGGCTTGGGTGCTTCGTTCCAGGTCATGGTGCCCATGTAACCTAAATCAACCCCATTGAAAGCGATGGGTACTTGTGCCCAGGTACTGTAGACATTGTTCTTCATGTCATGACGAATGAAGTTGATGGCCCATTCCCGATTGTCCGTATCATACCGCAACGCGTTGAAAGGGATGGCCATTTCCACTACCCAATACTCATCGTATATCCGGGTAGTCGAGTACCACTTGTTGTCCCAATTGAGGTCCCCGCGTGTTTGGGTACCTCGAAGTGTAAGCGTCCCTTCCGCCTGAGCACCACCTGCATTGACACCAAATAAGTAACCATTGCTTCGCTGATTCAACGGATCTATGACGAACGTAAAGCCATCACTCCCCCAGTGCCCATCTTCATTGTCACGCTTTAGTGTCTGTATCACCAGATCCTCTCGCTTTTGATAGTTGATGGCAGAGACATAAATGAAATGATCATCGTATGTGAGTTTCACTTCCGTTTGTGCATCCGCAAAACCTGAGTCTACCGGCCATTTGTTGATGAACTTTGAAAATGGAGCCACTTTACCCCATTCGTCTTCGTCCAGTACCCCATCGATGCGAATCTCCGTTTCGCTCAAAGCTTCCAATGCATAATTGAATTGTGTGCCTGCACCTGGTTTTCCTCCAGGAAAGAATGCCATGGCTTCCACGAGCATGAAGCACAGAAAAAGTGATACGATTGCCTTCATTTCTTTGATTGGTTACACTACCTCACACGGATATGCTGAAATTCAGTGGTGACAACTGGTCCAATGACTGCTATCAGTAACCAAATACCAGCGACCAACACACTGAAGGCCTTTCATCATGAGCAAACGCCCTTTCAATCGCAATAGTGGGTCGTTGGTGAAGGAGCGGAACTTATTTGCGCCCAAAAGGTATCTTTGACTTGTGTACGAATGGATTAACGGCAATTCAGCTTTTTCAAGGATCTCCCGGCATGTCGCCTTTTGGGTGTTTGTGGTGGGATTTTTTACGTTGCTATATGGCAGCTTTAGTGAAGACTATGGCCGCCAATTGGAGCTGCAATTACTCTTTCTGCCTGATAAGCTGATCCCTACTTACATCACGCTATACATTCTGATGCCAAGACTTCTCCTGAAAGAGCGTTATACCGCTTTTGGGTTATGGCTGCTGGCGACCTTAGCCTTAGGAGCATTTGTTCATTGGACCTTTTCCTATCACATTGAGCGGGTCTTTTATTATGGCGGAGAGCATTGGGGAGGATTCCTGAATCCTTTGAAAATGATCAAGGCGCTGACCTATGTCTATCCCTACGTAGTGTTGGCCTTTTCCATCAAATTCCTCAAACACTGGTATTCACAAAAACAAAGGACTGCCAAAATGGAGAAGGGTCGTTTGGAAAGCGAGCTGAAATTCCTCCGTACCCAATTACATCCGCATTTCTTGTTCAATACGCTGAACAACCTCTACGCCCTAACGTTGAAAAAGTCGGACCAGGCACCTGAGTTGGTACTGAAACTATCAGACCTGATGGACTACATGCTTTACGAATGTGGAGACAGTGAATTAGTGCCGCTGGAACGTGAAATTCAGTTCATTCGCAACTACTTCGAAATTGAGCAACTGCGCTACGGCGATCGACTGGAGATCAAACTTGAGGTGAGCGGAGGGATTTCCGGAAAGGAGATTGCCCCGATGATCTTTTTGCCGTTTCTGGAAAATGGATTCAAACATGGGGCAAGCGCCGACCTGGACAAGGTATGGCTTCATGTGCAGATTACGGTGGATGAGGACAAGCTCTCTTTCAGCATGAAAAACTCTAAACCAGCCAATCGGCCTCCGCTTAATGGCAATGGTCACGGCATCGGTTTGAAAAACCTAAAAAGAAGACTGGAACTACAATACGGCGAGGATCGATTTATGCTGATCACCTCGGATCGCAAAGACAACTATGAGTCGTTGTTGAGTTTGTCTTTTGAGAAGGATGTCTGAAGCCAATCGGCTACCTGATTACCAACCATTTAATCGCATCTCATCAATTTACTTGACCATTTTCCACGGTACGCCGCGCGGCGATGAAAAAGGCCGAAAAAATCTAGCAGATCCCCGCCGGGAACGGATTCATTTTTTAACCTTTTTTGATCTGTCAGAACAGGAATAAAATAAACTCGCCACAATAATTAATTTTCAAAATTTAGATCCCTAAGGCTCGAACAGAATTTTATTCTTACCTGTTCTCAACAATTCAAAAAACTAAAATGAATCAAGGCCATATAAAACGTTAATGCTAAGTATCTATTGATATTAATCTTTATAATTCTCTACTCAAAAAAAGTTAACGAGAAGTTAAAAACCAGCTGAATTCCGTGGCTTCCTAACCCATTTCTCTCCTATCCGTAAACAATTCTAAGCTACCCGAACTATCTGATGTCTAAACCTCTCCGATGCGTCGTTGTTGATGACGAACCGCTTGCTATTGAAGTAATTGAATCCTACCTGGAACAATTCGACAACATGACACTGGAGCAGAGCTTCCAAAACCCCATCAAAGCTTTCGAATACATTCGTACCCATCCGGTGGATGTATTGTTCATGGACATTCAGATGCCGAAGCTTACGGGACTTGATATTTTGAGGTCGCTACCCCAACGACCCCAGGTAATCATTACCACGGCATATCGCGATTATGCGCTGGAAGGATTTGAACTGGAAGTAGCGGACTATTTATTGAAACCCATTTCGCTGGATCGGTTTGTAAAAGCCATTTCGAAAGTACAGGTCGCTAATCAGGCCGTGACCACTGTTCAGGTTTCTGCTGAATCAAAAGATACGTTATTCTTCAAGGTGGATAAAAAAATGGTCAAAGTGGTCCTGCAAGATGTCCTTTTCGTGGAAAGTCAACGTGACTATCTGAAGATCGTTCGCGATGGCGAAGATGTGGTCACCCGGATGGGAATTACCGAAGCAGAGGATGTTTTCCCAGCAGATCAATTCATGCGCGTTCACCGATCATTCATTGTCGCCAAGGACAAGATCAACTCCTTTTCACAAACCGAAATTGAATTAGGGGACCAAATGGTACCCATCGGCAGGAATTATCGAGCGAGTGTTTCCAAAGCTTTGAATGAGCTAGCCAAAGTGAATGGGTGATTTAAATGGTGACATAATAGCATTTATTATGACATTTCTTACCTTTGAACCATGTCAGATCGAGTCAATGCACGCCTTCCGAAGCCTCTTGCAGAGCATGTCAAAAAAATGGTAGGACCTGAAGGGCTATACGAAACTCCCAGCGAGTACTTGAGATCACTCATTCGTAAAGACATGAATAGTGATGTAAACTATGTTTCCACGAGCCTCATTGAAGGCTTTACTGATATTTCCGACGGTCGCTATTTTGAATCAACCGGTGACTGGGAGAAAGACAAAGCAATATTGGCTGATAAAGAAGCTGCAGGCTGGAAATAAAGTTTGGCAAAGTTTTATTTTACATCAAGAGCTATACATGATCTGATTGAGATTGAAGAATCCTCCATTTTAAGGTGGGGTGAAAATCAAACAAAACATTACATGAAAGATATGTATGAATCTTTCAAGAAAATTGCCCAAATACCAGAGATTGGTAGGCTGCGGAGAGACCGAACTTATCCATTTTTTCTGGCCCCTGTTAAACAACATTATGCTGTTTTCCACCCGATTGATCAAGGAATCATCATTGCCACGGTTTTGCATGGAAGAAGAGATATCGAAAGAATTGTAAGTAATCTATCGGACCGGCTTTCTTATGAAATAGAAGACCTACTTAGCAAACTCTAGTCTTAAAACTAGAAGTCACATCACCTCCTTCAGACACCCAATCAACCCATCAATAGACGCTTTGGAATTGAAGGTGTGCAAGCTGATGCGTAACCGCTCCGTACCTGCTTTGACGGTAGGTGGTCGGATGGCCAGAGCCTGATAGCCGTTTTCCTGTAGCTGCTTAGACGCCTCCAGGGCTTTGTCACTGCCGGAAATCCATACGGGTTGTATCGCAGAATAGCTCTTACTTGCTTTGTCGAATACTTTTTCGCAGGTCTCCCGATAATACTTAACGACCTCTCGTAATTCGTCTTGCAAACCCATGTGTTCCCCTAAAAACTGAAAGGATTCAATCAAAGACAACACGGCATGCGGTGGCATAGCAGTGGTATAGATAAAAGATCGAGCAAAATTCGTTAGGTACTCGGTGAGGACGGAGGAACCCGCTATGCAAGCGCCATGAGCTCCCATGGCCTTCCCAAAGGTATACACCCGTGCAAAGACACGATCAGCCAAACCCTGTTCGATTAGCCAACCTCCACCTGCAGCACCATATGCTCCTGTTGAATGGGCTTCATCCACAATCAGATAGGCCCCGTATTTTTCACACAGATCAAGCATCTCCGCAATGGGTGCAAAATCTCCATCCATGGAAAACAGCGTCTCTGTTACCACAAACGTGCGTTTATCTGTATCTTGTTTGAGCCTTCTCTCCATATCCTCCAGATCATTATGCCGAAAAGAAAACGAGTCCGCTTTGCTCAACCACGCTCCTTCCTTGAGACAGACGTGTGATAATTCATCGTAAAGGATGCGCTCGCCTCGTGAAGCTACGGATGCAACCAAAGCCTGATTGGCCTGATAACCCGAATTGAATACCAGTACACTTTCTGCCTGAAAGACTGTTTGAAGTAAGGACTCCAGTTCTTCATACAGGTCATGATTCCCGGAAAGCAAACGAGAACCGGTCCCACCGACTTGTTTCGGCGCATGAAGCTGCCAACGTGCATCGATACGTTGAATTAGATGGTCATTATTCGCCAGTCCCAGATAATCATTCGACACAAAATCCTCCCCCTGAATAGCTGAAGGAAGTAATCTTTTATTGCCGGCTGCTGCTCTCGCCTCCAAGCGCTCCCTCAAAAAATCATCATTGATCATGGTTATCCTCTTGCTGACATTTCATAACAAGCCCAAAACTATATCTTTGGCTGATGCGATTGAATCTGATGCTGCTGCTTTTTGCATTCAGCTTTCATCTTACACAAATAAAGGCGCAAATTCCCCGTAAGGAAAAGGTGCTCAAGCACGAAATTGGCTTGATGGTTGAGAACGACGTATTCGTTTCTCTGATCCGGGACCGTTACTACAGCAGCGGCATTTTTGCCTCCTATCGCTACCTAATGGACAGCAGTAAATACGGCGACAAGATCCTGAGTCAGATCCGATCCTATGACATCCGTCAGCGAATGTATACGGCTGTTTTTGTGGAGTATGATCAACTGGAAGACATTGATAGGCCGTATGCTGGTTTACTTTCGGCCTCTGCCAAACAGCAATGGTATTTCAAAAAGCCGCATTACTTGTCGGTCAATTTGGAATTGGGTTGGATGGGACCTGCCAATGCGACCGGAGACATTCACCGGATCTGGCATGGCTGGTTTGGCCTTCCCGAACCTCGTGGTTGGTTTACGCAATTAGAAAATGCTCCGATTGCTAACCTTTTTGTGGACCATGCCTTCGAAATCGTAGGCTCCGATGACCCATTGGTTAATGGGGATATTATCCTGAAAAGCAGCCTGGCAGCAGGAACCATCTACAACTATGCACAAGAAAGTGTGATCTTCCGGTTTGGGAAGATATTCGATGTGAATAAAACCGCACATTTCGGAAATACACTAGGAAGTACACGAACCAAATTCAAATCTGAAGTCGCTGTTGAAGCATATGTATTTTATGCTCCCGGAGTTCGATACACCCTATATGACGGCACCCTCGAAGGGGGTTTGATCAATACAGGTGAATCCATTTTTACCAAAGAACCACGTAGATGGCTCTCTCACCAGAGTTTTGGCCTCATGCTCCGTTATGGCACTTTCGACTTTAATTACCTGGTCTTCATCAACTCCCGAGAAACTGATGGCGTAGCCAAGCATAGCTATGGCGCCATTGAGTTGAGGCAAAGGTTTTAGCAGGTCATTTAAGCCTCTTTAAAATCGTCATACCGGTTTTTTCAGTGTAAATTTCGAAAAAAGTTGAAAAAATACCGGTATCCCTTTCGGCGATTTTATTCAACCCAGATAGCGCGCGTTTTCAACGCGTGAATCGGTGTTTATTTAATACTGGCGTCCTTACTGAAAGAGCACGCGTTACAAACACGCGACAGTTCAGTTATTTTCTTTATGAAATTAAAGCATGGAACTCTTTCAATAATCGTCAAAGAGATACTGGACGATCAAGTTTTACTTCGAAAACAGCGCATCGAAGAGCTTATTGAACAGCCCTTTTTTCATTTGCTCATTGCCGGCTTCAGCTTCTACCAATTCCGGTGATCCGCCTTCGGCATCCATGGCCAAAACATCCTCAACCATCAAAGTACCTTTCTCTTCCGCTTCACGGAACCAGGCCAGGGCCTTTTCCATACTTGGGAAAAACTTGAACTCCATGGAAGGATAGATCAACGAAAAGGTTTGATAAATGGCCTTACCATAAATCATCCCAACAATGGACGCAGAGTTCACGGCTGCTACTTTGTTTAGTTTGGGAACCAGTGGCTTAATGTGGGTTTTGAGATATACGTTTTTTACCCAAACCCGACATTCTCCATCAATTTTCTCGATTTGAGAGCGATCCATGATGACGTTTCTGACGCCATTTGACCGGACTTCTTCGGCAGCAGCCAAAAGCAATGCCGTATAATCATCAAATTCTACATTGCCAATAAAGGCACAAATGAGCATGGCTCGGTTGTAGTCGACGCTCAAGCGTCCACTTCCGTTCTCTAATATTGTTTTCATGGCGGTGGTGTGTTAACGTGCGAAAGTCACTTTTGACTTCCATGGTTAAATCTCTGTAGAAATTCTTAAAAGATGAAGTCCTCTGAAGGAAATAATAAGCTGTTTGATCCTAATTGATGACTTTTTAATCATTCAAATAAAAGACAACTAAACGACATCCCCTGGTAATTCCATTTTTCACGACGAATGAATAACAAATCCAACTAGGGTCTAAGCAATACTGGATTGTATATGTATATTAACCGATTGGAAATTATTGATTGATGAAGCGACTGTTATTCCTATCTCTACTACTTAGTCCTGTATTATCGTTCGCGCAAGGTTTTGTTCTTGGACTGAACCCCACAAGCATGAAGTGGGATCAAATTGACACGGATAAAGTACAGGTAATCTATCCTCAAGGCATGGATAATCATGCACAGCGTGCAGCCAACATCATTCACATGCTGTACGATAGCAGCTTTTATTCGCTGGGCGATAAACAAGGGAAAGTAAGCATCATCCTTCAAAACCAAACCACCGTTTCCAATGGGTTTGTGACTGTGAGTCCGTTTCGATCGGAATTCTTTACTACTCCTCCACAATTCAACTTTCTGGGAGCCGCCTCGTGGTGGGACTTCCTCACCATTCATGAGTACAGACATGTAGAACAGTTCCTCAATGCCAAAAGAGGCATTACCAAAATCAATTCGATCATCTTTGGTCAAAATGGATGGGGTGGCGCGAGCGTCCTTGCCCTTCCCCGATGGTACTTCGAAGGAGATGCCACTTACTACGAAACAGCACTAACTACCGCAGGACGTGGCCGAACACCGGATTTTGATAAACTGTATCGTTCCTTGTTACTGGATGGAAAATTCTACAATTACGAGAAGGCATCTGCTACTTCTATCAAAGATTTTGTCCCCAATCACTACAACCTGGGCTATTACATGGTTACACATGTACGCAACAAATACGGTGATGATGCTTTTACGCAGGCTACCCAGGACGCTGCCAACTACAAAGGCATTCTTTATCCCTTCAGTCGCGGCTTGAAACGTGGGATCGGACTGAGAACACCACAATTGTACAAAGAGACATTCAGCACGCTGCAAAAGGAATGGGAAATTGAAAAGTCCACCATTGAAGTAACCCCTTCTTCACGGATCAATGCTAGCAAGAAGCGTGCTTTTACCAGCTACACCAACCCCGTTTTCCTGAATGACAACCTGATCTTGGTAGAGAAAGCAGGCTTCCAGGACATCATGCAATATGTACAGATTGAAATGGGAGGTCGCGAAAAACGCATTTACACACCGGGCAGGTTTATCCCTTTCAACTCTAACTTATCCGTAGGAAGAAATAAAATTGTCTGGGCAGAAATGGCCTTTGATGAACGTTGGGGCAATCAGGACTTCTCCATCATTCGCACCTATGACATGGAGAGCAAAAAGCGGAAGACCCTCAAAACCAGAACCAAATACTTCGCTCCAACTTACTCTCCGGATGGTACTAAAATCGCAGCGGTACAGATCCCCGAAACAGCCCAATCGGAATTGCACATCTTGCAAGATGAGACAGGCTATCTAATCGGGAAAGTGCCAAACCCGGAAAACTATCAGATCTCATTCCCTTCCTGGGTGGATGACCAAAATGTAGTGGTCGCACTGACTCATCAGAGTAAAACGGCTATTGCCAAAATCAACCTGGAGTCCAATGAATACACCATGGTCAAAAACTGGACTACCGAACAATTGAGTTATCCATACGCCTGGGGAGATTACATTTTCTTCAACAGCACCGTATCCGGAATCGACAATGTTCACGCCGTAAATACGGAAACTGGCGCTGAATATCAGGTCACTTCCACACTTTATGGCGCAAAGCAGGTGACTGTTTCTCCCAATGGCAAAAAGATCGCTTACTCCGAGTTTACTTCCGAAGGCTGGAACCTCCAGGTTGCTGACATGGATCCTGGCTCCTGGAAAGCAGTTCAAGCTTCCTATGCTACGGAAATTGACTTCATCGATCCTACATTGGACTATACCAACATTCTTGATCGAGTACCAGAAGAGAAGTTTGAAAAAAAGAAATTCAACAAAAGCAGTGGCTTCTTAAATGTGCACAGCTGGTCTCCGATTTTACTTCACCCGAATTACGGAGGTATCGTTTATGCCAGCAACGTGTTCTCTACTTTCGGGGCAGCTGCGTCGTATCAATACAATGTCAATGAGGAAAAGGGCAGATTTTCTGCAGGTGTCCTTTATGGTGAACTCTATCCCGTCTTACAGTTCGGTTACAGTACTGGAGACAGGCAAAGAGCAACTCGAATTTTCGAGGAAGACCTGGACCGATCCAGAGCGGACTCCATTCGATCACTGGCTTTCTCAGAATGGGAAGAACAAGATGCCTTTTTCGCCGTACGTCTACCTCTAAACTTGTCTGCTGGTAATCACTTCGCCAACATGGAAGTAAAGGGTGCCTATCATTATTTGCAGATAGACGACTTTACGGATGTTGTTCCACTGTTCAGTGGCAGAAGTGTAAGTTACAACCAGGTCAGTTCCAATTTTAGTGCTATCGAATTATCGTCGGAGTTCAGTCGCTTCCAGCGTACTGCTCGTCAGAATGTCATTCCGAGATGGGGTCAATTGCTAACGGTAACCTATGAGAAGACCTTTGGCAGTGAACTCTACCAGGGTGAGTATTTTCAGGTAGATGGCCGCCTATTATTCCCGGGTCTCCTGAAGACACACGGCACGGCCCTTCGGTTCAACTACCGACAGGAAGACTTGCGCGATACTTACAAGTTCCGCGATAACTTCTTCTATGCTCGTGGCTACAATGCACAGCTCAGTGACGAAGTGCTTCGGGTCGGGTTTGATTACAGTCTCCCCCTCTGGTTGCCGGATATAGCCCTCGGACCTTTTGCCTTCATCCAACGCGTCAAAGCCACGGCATTTTTCGATTACATGAGAACGACGGTGAATGATCATCCGATTACTTCCTTGAGGCCTTTGTCCCGAGTTTCATTTGAAGGAACCTTCCCAGGGTTTTCCGAAACTTTCGGATCCGTTGGAGCAGACATTCGTTTCGATTTCCGATTCTTGCGCATGTTGGATGTAGACATGGGCTTCCGTTACAGCTACTTATTGGACGATGTTACGGGCGAACCCCATCAATTTGACCTGATAATTGCTAGCTTAGGGTTTTAAAATTTACCCTAACCTGGTTTTCAACGATGCTGAAGAAGGTCCTAATTGCACTACTTTCGATAGTGCTACTACTTGTTGCAGTCATTCTGGTAAGAACTTTTACTTTCTCTTACGAACCCATGGCTGTCGAGCCTGTAGAACCCGTATCTATTCCTGACGATGCAGTAGTACACTTACAAAAGGCCATCCAATTTCCAACCATCTCTTATAAGAAAAATGTAGTTTCAGATACCAGTGCTTTCATTGGCCTGGCCAACTACCTGAAAGCGACTTATCCCCTTGTTGATTCCATCCTTGAACGTAAGACGTTCAATTATAGCTTGCTCTATGAATGGAAAGGCAACCAACCTGAATTGAATCCTGTGGTGCTGATGGCACACATGGATGTGGTGCCTGTGGATGAAACCACCCTCGATCAGTGGGAAGCTCCTCCTTTCTCAGGAGATGTAAAAAATGGAAAGATCTACGGTCGTGGCACCATGGATGACAAAGGCAATGTCATCGCATTACTGGAAGCTTGTGAAATGATGCTAGCTAAAGGAATCATACCTCGTCGAACGGTGTATTTCGTTTTTGGGCATGATGAAGAAGTCGGTGGAGAAAATGGCGCTAAAGTGATTGCGGACTATCTCGAATCAGAAGGGGTTTCTCCTGAATTTGTCATGGACGAAGGTGGGTTCATCGCCGAAGGCATGGTACCTGATTTCCCTAAGCCACTGGCGGTGATCAATACCGGTGAAAAAGGCTATGTATCTTACAAAATATCCATTCAAACTCCGGGTGGACATTCCTCCAACCCTCCCAAAGACAATACCATTGGTGATCTTGCACGTGCCATCGCGAAGCTGGAGGCTAATCAGTTTGACTATCACATGATCCCCGTAATAGAAAAGCAGATCAGTATCATCGGGCCGGAATTTGGCTTTGTACAAAAGATGGCTTTTGCCAATACCTGGCTATTTGGCGAAAAGATCCTGGAAGGATTAACGGCTCGAACTACCACTGCACCTACCATGCTTGAAGGAGGCGTGAAAGACAATGTAATCCCTACACAAGCCTCTGTAGTTGTGAACTTTCGAATCATGCCCGGTGAGACCGTAGAGGACGTAAAAAACCATGTAGTAAGTGTGATCGATGACGATCGCTTCACAGTCGAATCATACAGCAATGAGAATAACCCATCAAGAGTAGCAGATCACAATACTGAGTCTTTTCAGTTGGTAGAAAAAACCATACGTCAGCTGCATACTGACATTGTGGTGACCCCTGGTCTTTTGCAAGCAGGTACGGATTCAAAGCACTTCCTGAAGATCTCTGATAATGTATATCGCTTTTTCCCTACTCGTATTAACCCGGACAATGCCACTGGTTTTCATGGCAAGAACGAATACATCACGGTAGAGAATTACAAAGAGACCATTCAGTTTGTGTATCAACTGATGAGTAATTTGTAGCGTGATCAAATGCCTCCTTCGATAGGCTCGGGGACGCCTAGCCGGCCACGCCTAGTGAGGATGACATTTGTTTTAGTTTGACACGCTGAGAAAGATAGACTGATTCAAGGGCATTACTTTCCACAACAATATTTCTTTGTTTTGTCATTCAGTCAAAAGATTGTCGGACGATCGAATAAATTGTTCTTAAATAAAACATTTCTACCGATCCTGAAAACCCAACCTGACGCAATATTTATTTAAATTATTATTAGGGTTTTAAGCTCCATAAATGAATACTTTGTGGAGATCTTTTCGCCGTAATCAACTCGAATCCAGATTGAGAAAGCCACTGTTCATTTTATGGATATGCCTTGCTTATTTACAAGGATATGCTCAGGTTTTAGATAGCCTGGAAATCCAGTCTATAGAATGGGTCTTCCCAGGCAGTCGTGGTGAAATTGCTAGTCGGGAATTTCATCAACTACAAACTGATTTCAATTTTGGCGAATTCTTAAGCTCACCCTCTCAAACCTTCAACTGGTCAGGTAATTTCCGAAGCTCGACCATGGGTTTTGCCTTTCGTGTAGGTTCAAAAAAGAAACAGCGAGCCGATCACTCTGGGATATTAGCCTTGCGCAAGCAAGTGATCAATCTGGATTGGTACAACGGCAGTAATGATTCACTCACGATTGACCTATCAGGAAGATATGAGTATTTTCAAATCGGCCTGGGGTACGATTACCGAAGTGTAAATACGAAATTCCTCAAACTGCTTTCTGGTGTAAGAATGGATGTCGGCTTGCCTGTATCGGGATTTCAAACGGAAATGGAAGCCTTAGAATCAAAATTCGTTTCTAAGGGAGCGGTAACCTTCTCAGCCACTGTTAATCTTGTACTGGAATTTCGACTTTTCAAAAAGATCTACTTCAAGCTTGGCCCAAGTTGGGGTTTTGGACACTATCATTTTGATGGTGTTTCAGCATGGGTTCCCCAATCAGGATTGATCTCAGGATTCAAATTTGGTTTATGAGAAGCTGGGCAGTCATATTGACTTTTATAAGTGTGCCGGCCTTTTCACAGCACACCCTCAGTGGCTATGTCTTTGATTCCTCGACGCAAGAAGAATTGATTGGCGCCACTATTTATGATCAAAACTCCCAACAAGGTACGGCTACTAATGTGTTTGGTTTCTTCTCTTTTACCACCACACAGAAGACACTGGATTTACGAATTTCTTCAATTGGATACGAAACCGAATACGTCCAAATCATCCTAACGGAAAACATCCGGCAAAACTTCACCCTCACTCCTACTTCGAGAGCATTAGAGGCCGTAGAAATCACCGGGGATCGCTTTTTAGTGGAAGAGGAAGTCCGATCGTTGGATATGGGTGTCTTTAACCTGACGCCAAAAGAAGCACTCACTCTTCCTACAATTGTAGGTGAATCCGATATACTCAAGGTAGCTCAACTCATGCCCGGAATCACCAAAGGCGGAGAAGCGACTACTGCCTTGTATGTGCGAGGTGGAACTGATGATCAAAATCTGGTGACACTTGACGATGCCACGGTGTATAACCTTAGTCATTTGTTCGGTTTCTTTTCTGTGTTCAATACCGATGCCCTAAAAAACGTGAAGGTGATCAAAGGGGGATTTACGGCCGATTACGGTGGTCGACTTTCAGCAGTGATGGACACCCGGATGCAAGAAGGAAATCAAGAGAAATTCGAAGGCACCGGCGGTGTAGGCTTATTAACGTCCCGATTGACCTTAGATGGCCCACTCTTCAACAAAAAGGGTTCTTTTATGATGGCAGGGCGAAGGACCTACATCGATCAGGTCTTGGGTCTCGCTGGTGTTGATCTACCCTACTTCTTTTATGACTTGAATGCAAAGGCCAGTTATCGGATTTCGGAACGTGACCGTATTTACATCAGCAGCTATTTTGGTGATGATGTATTGAAGGTACGAGAATCAGGAACAAACGATGAAGAGGAACTGGAGGAACTGACCTTCGGGTTTAATCTCGGCAATTTCACCACTTCTCTCCGATGGAATCATATCTATCCGAATGAAAAACTCTTTGCCAATTTCACCTTATTGCAGACTCGGTTCAAGTATGACATAGAAGGTGATTTTGTCGACAACTCGCTTCTCATCCGATCACAAATTCAAGACATTGGTTTGAAGGGCCAGTGGGAGTATTTCCGATCTCCCGAAGACCGGATTGATTTCGGTGTAGATGCGGTAGTTCACCGGTTCCGGCCCAACATCGTGAATACCGGCGGTGAAATCTCTGATTTTTTACGATCACGTCCGGCCAATCTCATCCAAACCCTGGAAGTAGCTTTATATGGTGGTCGGGAAGAGCGCTTGCTACCGAAACTGACTGCTTATTACGGACTCAGGTTGTCTTCGGCATGGGTCCAGTCTGCTAGCTATCTTGGTCTGGAGCCCAGGCTTAATTTCAATTATGAACTGAGGGATTTGGTTTCGCTCAAGGCAAGTTATTCGGTCATGCGGCAGTACATGCACCGGGTCAGTTCCTCCTCAGTGGTGCTCCCGACCGACTTATGGTACCCGGTGACTCAACAAGTCCAACCTCAAATTGCTCAACAATGGTCTAGTGGGGTATTCGTCGGACTCCCAAAAGAAAAGCTAAGCTTATCTGTCGAAGGTTATTTGAAGACCAGCAATCGACTGATCGAATACCGAGAAGGCGCCAGGCTCCTGTTGAACGATAATTTCGAAGAAGAACTAGTGACTGGAAATGGTCTTTCCTACGGTGCAGAGTTCCTGGTCCGAAAAAGAACCGGCCGATTGAATGGCTGGATTGCTTACACACTCAGTAAATCCACTCGCACATTCGCAGCACTCAACAATGGCAAGACCTTCCCGGCAAGATTTGACCGACGGCATGACATCTCTATAGTAGGGACACTCGACATTTCGGATCGTGTAGCCTTCTCTTGGGTTTGGGTCTACACTAGCGGTGCTAATTTTACGGCACAAACTGGCCAATACATTGCGCCGGGTGCCACAACTAATGAAGTAATCATTGTACCGATCTACACGGAGAGAAATGCAGTGCAGCTATCCCCAACCCATCGATTAGACTTGAATTTCATTGTTAAGTCAAAACTGAAGAAACGATTCCAATCAGAATGGCAATTCAGTGTATATAATTTCTACAACCGTGCAGCTCCATATCGAATTGAGGTGGACTTTAATGGAAGGGCTTTCCAATATGTACAACCTGGCATTTTTGGCTTCCTGCCAAGTGTCTCATATAACTTCAGTTTCTAATGAAAAGGTGGCATTACTTCATAGGAATCTTCTTTTTGTGGCAGGCTTGTGCTCCGGAAGATGTATTTATCGATGTATCGCCAGCGCCCAGCCAGATAGCAGTATCTTCCCAGATGCTGGGCGATAATGTGCTATTGGTCACTTTGAGTAGGAGTTTCTCAGCTTTGAACCCCAATACGCTGGAAGACCTGGAGGAAGATTTTATTGGAGAGTTACTTGTAGATAGTGCGTTCGTCACGGTCAATTCTCAAGGGTTTCTGGATACACTTTTTGAGATAGGTCCAGGTCTTTTTGTCGGAGAACTTTCACAGGCTACAGAAGGGGCGGATTATCACCTCAATGTATTCGATTCCACTACCTCGGTAACGATTCGTGCCTCCACACAATTACAGCAACAAATCGCTTTAGATACGGCTTTTCTGGAGTGCATCATCGAAGGAGAAGACACAACCTATATCGCCCACTACCAATTTCAAGACCCTCCTGAAGAAAATTGGTTCATTACTCAGGCCACCTCGTTTTCAGGTCTGTCTTTTGAGGAATTATTCAATGCGGAAATTGTTGGAGACAGTATTGTTTTTGAAAATGACAGTGTCCCGGACTTGTTCACCGGAGAAGATAATGCCACTTTATTGTACACCCGATTATTGGCTGATATTACCTTTCGAGATTCAGCTGTAAGGAATACGGTAACCTTACCGGAACAACCAGGTGACACCATTCTTTTCAGCCTGACCCACGTGAGTGAAGGCTATTTCCGTTATTTGGATGCACAGCAGCGAAATGGTGGCGTGCTGGCCTCAATCGGCAGTGAACCCATCAATTTCCCGTCAAACGTCGAAAATGGACTAGGCTATTTTGCCATGAATCAACCCAGTTTTTTGGTGTTTATAAAAGAGGATTAGTGGTTAATTTCAAATACCGTTTCTTTATTTGACACATCGCGACTATCTTTCCGACTCAGAACAACAAAACATCTTATGATCAAAACAACACCTGTACAGGAAAAAACTCCTGTTATCTCCACTCCTGCTATCTTTAAAAACATGGACGAGCGATTTCTGCATTATGTTTGGCGATTTCAGCAATTCGATGCAGGTAACTTGTTCAGCACCTCGAACGAAGCAGTCTCTATTTACCATCCGGGAACACTTAACCACAACTCTGGTCCTGATTTTTCCGAAGCGCGACTAAGGATCGGACCCATGGAATGGGCGGGGCAGGTCGAAATTCATTTAAGGTCTTCGGACTGGCTCAGACATGGTCACCAATCAGATGCAGCCTACCACAATGTGGTCTTACATGTGGTATACGAGCATGACAAAACCATTAGCAATCTCGACGGATCTCCCATCCCAACCCTGGAACTGAAGGATCGCATTCATTCCGATCAATTTGAAAAGTATCACCGCCTGCGACACGATGCAGCGGGGATTCCATGTACTTCCAATATCCAAAGAGTTCCGGAAATCATCCGCACAGCTACCATCGATCGCATGGTCATGGAACGGCTCGAACAGAAAACAAAAGAAGTGGTTGATGGCTTAAAGACGGATCTGCATGATTGGGAAGCGGCGACCATGCATTTACTGGCTCGTTCACTGGGCATGAAAACCAATGCACATACTTTTGGAGAATTTGCAAATTCAGTCCCCTGGAATAAGCTTAGCCGTCACCATGATTTTCAGAAAGAGGCGCTCATCTTTGGTCTGGCAGGATTTCTCGATGATCAACCTCAGGATGAACATCAGCAAGCCTTACAAAAAGAATTTGTCTTCCTGAAACACAAGCTTGGTCTGACTCAGAAAGTTTCACGCCATCATTGGAAGTTTTCAAAGCTGAGACCTCCCAATTTCCCAACCGTTCGCTTGTCGCAATTGCTGGCTATACTTCAAAAAGAATCCAGGCTTTTCAGTAAGCTTATTGGTGCTACGTCCATCAAAGAAGTAGAAGCTTGTTTACAAGTGCCACTATCCAACTATTGGTCCAATCACTATGACTTTGCCAAGGGTTCCAAAAAAGTTATAGGCCCAATTGGCAAAACCACATTAGATTCGATCGTGATCAATGCAGTGGTTCCCTTATTGGTAGCTTATGGCCGGGCCATCGACGAGCAAAGTCTCATCGAAAAGGCTATTTCATGGCTGGAAAAGATGGGGCCTGAAAACAATGTGATTACCCGAAAATGGGATGAAATAGGACTTGAAAATCAAAGTGCTTTACAAAGTCAGGGTCTGATCCAACTATATAAAAATTACTGTTCCAGAAGAAGGTGCTTGCAGTGCGGCATCGGTAATAAGATCCTGAATATGGCATGATCTTTTTCCTGAACATATTGATCCTGGGGGGAATCAGCTGGAAGCTTGGAAGGCAATTCTTTCAAACGTTTGGGGTGTTCGCACTTTGGGGGTTGCTTGCAAAAGTACTTGGAGCCGCCTGCGTGGGCTGGCTCTATTTTTATTATAACAAAGAAGGAGATACCGTTGCCTTATGGTCACAGATTGAAGCTTTCAATAAGGCCAATGCAACCAGCATCAGTAAGTATTTATCCGCATTATTCGGAAACATCGATCCTTTCCAGGGCAACCCAAGATCCATCTTCTTTGTGCGACTCATGAGTCCAATTGGCTTATTAAGTCAGCATTCGTACCTGCTGCTTTCCGGATATCTCTGTTTGTTTTCTTACTGGACTTCCTGGACTTTTTTAGCAGTATTTGATCGGTACTATCCGCAAGCCCTGTTACTCGCCATGGTTACTTTTTGTTTCCTTCCTACTTACCTGTTTTGGACTTCCGGACTTTTGAAAGACACATTAATCAACGGTGCATTATTCTACCTGACCTCCAGTCTACTTACCTGCTATCACAGCAAAAAGTTGAGCCTGACCCAATGGCTCTGCTCTATACTTTTGTTCGGATGCTTGTTCATGACCCGCCACTACCTGGCCGGGCTTTGGACCATCGTGGCGACAATCATACTGATCGACAAATGGATGATGAAAACCAGTCGGCCTTATCGGATGATGTTGTACGCTTTATTCCTGGCGATTGGCGCATACAGCATGAGATTTTTCTTTATTCGTTTAAGGCCCGAACGTTTCCCGATTACCTTTCATGAGTTGCAAGAACAATACAAAAGCAGGGTTTTAGCAGGAAGCAATATCAAATTTGACCTTGAACCTACGTGGTGGAGCCTGTTAAGCAATCTTCCCAAATCGCTTTGGACCGGACTATTTAGACCGGGATTGTGGGAAGTGAAAAACGTATTTCAGGTGCTTGAAGCCGCACAAACCTCCATATTGTTGGTCTGTTTCATTTTATCAGCATATCTGTTCAGAAAGCTCAAAGCATATCCAATCATCGTTTGGCATACACTGCTCTTCATCGTAGTACTTGCCACCTTATTACCACTCGCTGCTCCTAATTTCGGCAGTCTGTCGCGATACCGGGTTGCTTTCACCCCATTCCTGGCTTTTTTGATCATGTATTTACCGTATCGACGATTTGTACGCAAGGACTTCTGAATTTATCTACTTTTGCGAACTCAAATTTTCGAAGACATGGAAAAACCTGTGATCATATTTGGCGCCAAAGGAATTGCCAAGGCTGCCTTAGAGATTTTTGAAAGCAACAACGTCGTGGTTTACGGCTTCCTGGAAGAGGACAAGGAATACCATGACAAGGAGATCAACAGCATCCCAGTTTTGGGAAGCCCAGACGATCACGGATTTCTAAAACTGATCGGGCAAAAATGCGAAGCCTTTGTAGCAACAGACGAAAATTCAGTTCGTCAGGATAATGTCGATTTCCTGATGAATACTCGAAAAGTGATGCCTGTGAATGCCATCCACCAAATGGCGCACATTCCTGATTCAGCTTCGATCGGACATGGCAATTTCATTGCTGCTGGAGTTGGCCTTGGCATAGACGTTAAGATTGGTCAGCATTGCATTTTGAACATGGGTGCTATGATCGATTATGGCGCCGAGTTGGATGATTTTGTTCAGGTAGGTGCCGGTGCGGTGATCAATGCTGGTACGAAAGTAGGCAAAGGTGCATTCATCGGTAGTGGTTGTATCATCGTGGGTGGCGTAACCATCGGAGAAGGAGCGCGCATCGGAGCTGGATCAGTAGTGATTTCAGATGTTTCCGAAAACGAAACCGTTTTTGGCAATCCAGCTAAGGTAGTTGGGTGATTTGATTTGAAAATTTGAAGATGTTTCAATTGATCAATTTTCAAATTAGGTTCATTTTCAAATTCACATAACTTTGCGTTTTTAAATTTCTAAACGAGCACCCTGCTTGAAACAGGGCGAAGCTAATATGGAAAAGAAAGACTTTTTAGTACTCCTGTACTATTGCTACACCCCTATTGAAGATCCCGAAGCTTTCAGGGAAGAGCATCACCTCTTGTGTCTGAACCTTAATTTACGAGGACGGATCATTGTTGCCGGAGAAGGATTGAATGGTACGGTCTCCGGCCTTCGAGCAGATTGCGAAGCTTACATGAAGGCAGTGAAAGCCGATCCTAGGTTTGACGCCCTGGAATTCAAAGAGGAAGAACATGCTGAAATGGCTTTTGCCAAACTGCATGTTCGGGTAAAACCTGAGATCGTTCACTCTTCTCTGCACACCATCGATCCCAACACCAGAACCGGGACGTACGTGGAGCCTGAAGAATTTCGTCAAATCCTGAAAGAGAAAGATGAAGACACAGTGATTGTGGACGTTCGCTCCAACTATGAGCACAACGTAGGCAAATTCAAGGATGCCATCACTTTCGATATTGACAATTTTCGGGACTTCCCTGACCAGATTCCTGAGTTAGAGCAATACAAAGACAAGAAAGTAATCACTTATTGTACCGGAGGTATTAAGTGCGAGAAAGCCAGTGCCTACCTGCTGGAGCAGGGCTTTGAAAATGTATATCAATTGCATGGTGGCATCATCAAGTACGGAATTGAAGCAGGTGGTGAGGATTTCGAAGGCAAATGCTATGTTTTTGATAACCGGATTGTCGCGGATGTCAATACGGTGAATCCATCAATGATCTCGAAGTGTTATGTGACCGGAGAGGCCAGTGATCGCATGGTGAACTGTGCCAATCCTGAGTGCAACCTTCACATGCCACTGTCTGAGGAAGGTGCCAAAAAATACGACGGCTGCTGCTCAGAAGACTGCATGAACGCACCCAACGTAAGAAGCTATGATGGCTCCGGATATTATCAAAAAGATTCAAATGGTTACAATCCTCACAAAGGATTGAAGCGTCCGAACCCTCCCAAGAAGGAAATTAAGTCAAAAGTGTCCTGATTTTCATGCACATAGCTTGGAAATAAGCCGAATTACCGGCATCTTGAGCCGCAGCTATGACAAAGATTTCGGAGACCGACCTGATTATCAATCCGGATGGTAGTGTATACCATCTAAACCTGAAGCCGCAGCACATTTCAGACACCATCATTACGGTAGGTGACCCCAACCGGGTGCATCGCGTAAGTCAGTATTTCGACAAGGTGGATTTCGAGATGAATAAACGCGAATTCATTACCCATATCGGACGTTATAAAGGCAAGCGCATCACTGTGATTAGTTCCGGAATGGGCACTGATAACGTGGAGATCTTAATGACTGAGTTGGATGCGTTGGTAAACGTAGATCTCCGTAAGCGCGTCCCTAAGTCCAAGCTCAAAAAGCTTAAAATCATTCGGATCGGTACCTCTGGGAGTATACAGGAAAGCATCCCTTTAGGCTCTCATGTCATGAGCGAATACGCCATTGGCATGGATCCACTGATGTACTATTACAACGTTGAGCAAACAGACCTTGAGGCGCATGTGAGTGAGCAGTTGCAGAATGCCATCAGTCTGCCTCATCAACCTTATTGCATCAAAGCCTCAGACGAACTGATTGGTCGTTTCAAAGAAGTCACTACCTCAGGCAATACGGTAACATGTCATGGTTTCTATGCACCACAAGGAAGATCCATTCGGACGCCCATCAAATACCCCCATTTAGTCGATGAGTTTACGAGATTTCATGTGGATGATTTTTGGCTGACCAACCTGGAAATGGAAACGGCAGGATATTATGCCATGGCTCGGTTATTGGGACATGAGATGATCTCCTTGAATGCCATCATTGCCAATCGGTCACGTAATGAATTTTCAAAAGACCCTAATCAGGTGATCGACTCATTGATCCGAAAGGTGCTTGAACGGGTTTGAAGGACGCTGATTCAATTGCTGATAATATGTCCTGGCAGCCTTCCTAACCATCATACGGGCTTTTTTCCTTTTAGAAAACCCTGAAATGAAGAAGCCATAGGAAGCCATATGAACCAAAGCCCCAGTAGTAATCAACGGCTCACCATCCCCTTCTCCAAAGGCCAGCGAGAATAATCCCAACATCATCAATCCGAATCCGCCAACATTGGTACCCAGACCCACTTTGAACTGGTTGCTGGCTCGAGTTCGCCAACGGTAGGCTTCATTGAGCATGACATTCAAAGATTGTGACTTCCCATCATAGTGATCTACGTGGAAATTATGTCTTTTGAAGAATCGGGTCTGATCACGGTTTCTAAATTCTTCCAGGCCTTCAAAAGTTCTTCCTCCTAATAACAGGTCATTACGTCTGATGGTAGCTGCATGCAGAAACTCTCTTCCTCTCGTCAATTCCTGGCTTCCGTAGGCAACTCCTACAATACCCAGTGGGAATATGATAACGGAAACGATCACTCCTCCTGTTCTGATCAGGTTACCATTACGTCGATATTGCAGGGCTTCTACCAGATATCGGTTGATCAGGGAATCGGAACCATCGTAATGCTGAACATCGAAATTCCTCCTTTCCAGCCATCGATATTCACTACTCTTGAGGGAGGTATAAAACGGACTTGAATTCGGATTTACCTGTGCGATCAAAGAGGAACTGAGCAGAATAACTATCAACAAAACAACGTACTTCAGAATTCGATTTTGGGTGTGCATGACGTAAATGGTATGATCTGATACAAACATCGTATCACGCTCCCGATACCATGAATCGAATCTTACAACTATAGATCATGACAGTTGCACATATCCGTAAATTGATTTTTAATTAATGACAGCTACTCCATCCTGACGTCTGATTTTAACGATTTAATCCGACCATTGACATACTTCAAAAATCGTTCCGATAATCAGCAATTCCTTACAACTCACAAGTTTAGAAAGGGCACAAAAACACTCTAATTACGCTTTATTCGCACTTTTTTTAGATAGAAATAAGAAGAAAAATCACCCCAAAAAAGAAACATGGCCTACCTCGTTTTCGTATATATTAGTATGCTAAATAACACGCGCCAAGTCGCCGGCCAAAAACGCGACAGAAAAACTTCCACCGTCTTCGGAGGAAGGGTTTCTTTATCCTTTGGACTTTTCTCGTTGAAGTTTTTCTGGAAAAAAGAAAAGTAAATTGTGATCAAACACAAGCAGTACAGCCCAGTCGATTTGACTGGGCTGTTCTTTTTTTAGCCACTCATTTCCCAAAAACTACTATCTTTAGCTCATTAAAATTGTTTATTAAATATGATTCCCAACTTGATTCAACCCTGAATTAAGTCCTTTTCTCAGGCACGCAATTCTGCTGTGTCAGAATTTTCTATTATCATATTTATAGGCACATGTTGCAAACAAACACAATAGCCGTTATTGGCGGCACTGGTAAATCAGGAACTTATCTGGTGGACCAACTTCTAAACCAATCTTATCACGTAAAATTATTAGCAAGAAACATTGGCCGTGTCCAACGAAATAGTCCCTCTACTTCAATTGGTAGAAGGTGATGCCAGAAATTACGAGGACATTCATCGACTAGTTGAAGGCTGTGGAGCTATAATAAGTACTTTGGGTCAGCCCAAAAACGAGCCTTCCATTTTTAGTGATGCCTCAAAAAATGTGGTTCGGGCTATGCTAGCACTGAGTGTCAATCGGTACGTCGTTACGACTGGAATCAATGTCGACACTCCGGTTGATGAAAAAGATCCGAAAACAAAGTTTGCCACTGACTGGATGCACGAAAACTTTCCGGAAACTACTCAGGACAAACAAGTTGAACATGATTTCCTCGCAACGTCAACTGTGGCGTGGACGATGGTACGTCTACCTATGATCATTCAGACCGAAGAGTCTTTCGAGATACAGACAGACCTTAAGAATTGTGCAGGAGACAAAATCAGTGCATTTGATCTAGCCAATTTCCTGATCGATCAATTAGAGGATCAGACTTACGTGGGAAAGAGTCCGTTTCTTTCTAATCTGTAAGATAAGCCTTAGAGGGCGTCTCAAAAGGGCTCTACTTGTCAGGTTGACTAGGCGTCCCCAGGCCTCACCGAAACTTTATTTCTGTTGCTGAGGTACACATTTCGACTAGCTCAATATGACAGACTCTTTAATTGTTGACTTTTGAGACTGCCCCCTTTGTTCTAACCTATTTAGAAGCTTGCTTCTTGTTCAACTTTCTGAACCACGACCGGGAAGCTTTATTGAGAAACCCCCTGGCTTTGCTTTTGCTACTGCTCGCTGAGGCGGCGAATGCATATGAACTTAAATGCACCACAGTGCCCGCCATAAGCCAGCCCTGCGAAGCATCATAAGATCCAAATGCCGCAAAGAAACCTCCCATCAAAATCATCCCAATACCTCCGATATTCGTCCCCGCAGCAACATACCATTGATTATTGGATTTGTTTCTCCACCTATAGGCTTCATCAAGTAAAGCGTTGATTTCGGAAGATTGGCCATCGTAATATTCGACATAAAAATTTTCTTTCCTGTACCATTCAGACTGATCCCTTCCCCTAAATGTCTCAACTCCCTCAAAAAGCTGACCTTTCAATAAAAGATCATACCTACGTTGTGTTGCCAATTGCAAGTTTCGATAGGATACTTCGTCCTCTGTTCCCCCATTTAAATCGATCAGAAATGCAGTAAACGGGTCTTTACGGTTATTCACTGCTTTCGTAAGATAGATATTGACCAAAGAATCATTTCCCCTGTAATAATCCGTGTCAAAATTCTTCTCTATCAACCAATCTCTGGCCTCCAGGGTAATAAAGGGATAGTTGTCCAATTGGGCGATTACCTCATTCGGCCCCAGGATAAGCATGTTAAATACAAGTCTCACACTTATCATCCTGCTGATTTGGTAGAGAGTACTATTGTTCTTGCATATGAAATTGAAGGTTGACATAAGCTGTAGTAATTATGCTACAAACCTATATGCCCTGTTAACGCCCCCTGAATCAAATTTTGCAACATCAGCCAACCTGACTTGCACAAATCCATAATAAAGAATGAATTGAATATGTTGTGCCTATTGGAATAAAGTGAGGTCCTTCAATATCTCAATAATAGAATTGCCCAAAGTGCCATAACACACCAGAAGGATCGTGCAAAAAGCATTCTTTGCCCCAAGATTCTTCTTTAACTGTACTGAGTCTTACGCGGGTAAATCTGTCCTGCAATTCAAGTGATTTTAAATGCTCATAAGTTGCATCTGCATCTTCCACCTCAAAAAAGATCATGGAATTGTCTACCCAGTCTTTGACAAAATACTGCTGTAGATAAAACCCGAAGTTACGTATGCTGAAATAGGACATATCATCAGATATCATAGATTCTGTAAAACCCAGTTCCTGATAGAATTTACGTGATTGATAAAAATCTTTAGCGCCAATGAACGTACGTATGGACATGGCTTGCCCTGATAAAAATGAACGTTGTTGCTGATTATCCATGGTAAATTATCAATAAGTTCATCTATTCCAAATCTACGTCAGATGCTTCACACCCCCTAATGACTGAACAATCCGCTACTATAAATGGTCTTATACTCATGAAACCTAGAACCCAAGCCATACTCAATACGCTATCGGTCATTTACGTACTGTTCATCAATTACTATTCACAAGTGGCCGGCATCAACGGCAACACGGTAGGAAGCTTGAGCCGCAAGTATGACAATCTGTTTACACCTGCCAGTTATGCCTTCTCCATCTGGGGGATCATTTTCTTATTGCTGATCGTCTATGTAATCCATCAATGGGTTAGCCTGAGAAACCAAACATTTCGTGAAGGATTTAAAAAAAGGGGGCCATGGTTCCTGCTAGCCAATGCCATGAACGGACTTTGGGTGATTGTCTGGCTATACGAATGGACCGCTATTTCTGTATTGGTTATGACTGTCATGCTATATGCCCTTCTTCGTGAATTGCTAGCTGTAACATCTGAGACAGCAGGCTGGCGTGAAAAAATCTTTCAAAATTTACCCATCTCTATTTATACCGGCTGGATCTCCGTGGCCATCATCGCAAATACTGCAGCCTTTCTGAGTAAACTCGGCTGGACAGGCGGCCCGTTTTCCGAATCCACCTGGACATTGATCATGATCGCAATTGCCATCGTAGTTAACTTGTTTGTTCTGATCACCACGAAAAGAGGGGGCTATATCTGGGTAGGTGCCTGGGCTTTGTTTGCCATCTCTGTTCGTCAGGAAATCGCTAACCCTGATATCGGTCAATTCGCCTGGTTGGGCACCTGGATACTACTGGGAAGCTGGGCTCTATTCACCATTTGGTCAATATGGAGGTCGAGGGTTGTGTTGAAGGCTGCTTGAGGCTAATGATTTTCGTATTCGTCGCATAGCGGATGCAGAAAGATCGTCGAAGAGATACCGGTCTTTCGTTGATCTTGAAAATTTAGATCAACAAAAACCGGCATGACGATCTAGAGAGATTTCTTCACTTTCACCAACCAAATTATCGCAATCAGATTGGGGAGCAGGAACATCAACAAAGATTGGATCACTCCTGTAACATCCACAATTAACCCTGTTTGCCAACCGGCATACAAATCCAGTACATCCATGGTGAAGCGGGTTAACAAAGCAGTAAGAATTGATGAATAAGTTCTAAAAACCCAAATACCCAGAATCATGGCAACGGCAATGGCCAGGTACCTGGCAGCAGAATTGAGCATGATGAATTCACTCGCACCTCCTGTCTCCACCTGAAAAGCTTCCATTATTCCCTGTCCATCTACGAAACTCCAAATGCTAAAGGCTACCGTCCAAAGGGTGAGGTATCCCGGTAAGAGATACCACCACCATTTCAATTGAAGTCTCATGATCAATAAACCCTTGCCAATGGAATTTGCAACTGATGAGGTCGGTTTTCCACCTTATCAAAAGGCGTTCCATCCACGTGCTTGGCTCCCATAAAGAGCAGGCCATTGCGGAAATAGATCAAGTCATAATCCGAGACAATCTGGCCCTCTACAATATTGAACATTGGAAACGCTTTTTGCAGAATGTCCTGTTGTTCATTCGCCGCAAAGGCTGGCATTCCAGGAGGCAAAGCCTGGTTCAACATTGCGGCGGCCTGATCGTTCAAAGGTGTCACGCCGAAACCTCCATTCAGGACGTAATCAATTTTCCAGGCACCTGCTGCGATAGGATGCGCATCTCCCCACTTCAAGTCTCCTTTGAATTCAAACTCCATCAGGGGTAGTTGTCCATAATTGTCTCCGAACAACGTGATGGTACCCACAAATTTGTCTCCATCCAAATATGTGAAATGTCGCTTCAAAAAGGTCGGCTCAACCTTTCCCGAACCTGTTCGGTCTTCCGTAGGACGTAATTCCACAGTAATACTCTCCCATTCCCCAAGTGCATAGGCTTGTACTTCTTCCAGTGTTTTTGGTGTCTCTATCATGTGCATGGCTTTTTTTCAATCTTGCGCTGATCCTACCAATACAAAGGCAGCAAAAGCGAAGGTTAAAACAGTTTTAATTCGATAATTGAAATTCATTTCTCATTCATTTTTTCGAAGCTTCAGAGATCCAAAATTTTTATATTTGTATGATTATATCAAGTAGTCATTTAAAAATGTTATAGTCATTAAAAAATGACTAATATTGATTATCAGATAGTTATGAAATGAGAAATTTTCAAAATGTCGCAAGTTGAGCATTCGGATTGTCCAGTCACGTTCTGCATGAGTAAGATTGGAGGCAAGTGGAAACCCATCATTATTCACTTGATCAGAAAGGGAGCGAACCGTTTTGGCATCCTGGGAAGAGGGATCCAGGGCATCACCAAACAAATGCTCACCAAGCAGCTCCGGGAGATGGAAGCAGATGGTATTTTGGAGCGAAAGATCTATCCTGAAATCCCACCAAGAGTGGAGTATTTTTTTACACCTTATGGTGAAAGTCTATTTCCAGTCATTGATGCGATGAGTAGTTGGGGGTTGGAGAAGATGGCTTCGGCAGGCTCAGCCTAAAGGCATTGTGGTACACTATAGTTAATGTAACATTCATTTCAAGGTCTTTTGTCTTTTCATCTGACATCACAATCAGTTAACTTTAGAATAAAAAGATCATGCATGAACTCATGGAAGTAGAAGACCTGTATGACAACACCTTCTACATCGCTGTTAACCAGATCACTCACATCATTTCCATCAATAAAGGAAGCAATGCCCGTGTCTACCTCTCCAATGGCTTGTATGCAGACACGAAGGAAGACCTGGATTCATTGAACACGAAATACGACGCCATTATCAACCCTGTTCCCTAATCTGGGTTTGCATGATGTAGTTTTGATGTAGTCGCCTTTTGCAATCACCTCTTCCGCTTTCCTTAATTTCGGAGCCACTTCAATCTGCCTTATCATGAAACTGTTCCGAATTTTTCTTATCCTCCTAACAGCCACTTTTATGGCGTGTAGCAACACCGATCAGCCTTCGCTTAATGTCGAAGTGTATGAAACCTCTGCAAGCGGCAATCAACTTCAAAAAATGGAAGTCAGCAAGGTGGAAAAAGCATCCGTCAAGGTCAAATTATATCCTGACCAACAATTCCAAACCATTACTGGATTTGGAGGTGCCTTCACCGAATCTTCAGCCTATTTATTAAACCAACTGAGTCCTGAAAACCGGCAGAGAGTACTGGAAGCCTACTTTGGAGAAAGTGGTGCACGATACTCTCTGACTCGTACACACATCAATTCCTGTGACTTTTCTTTAGGCAACTATTCCTATGCACCCATAGCCGGAGACACGGATCTTGAGAATTTCTCCATTGATGAGGATCGGGAAGACTTGATTCCAATGATTAAAGATGCGATGGCAGTATCCAAAGACGGATTCAAAATCATGGCCTCACCTTGGACTGCTCCGCCATGGATGAAAGACAACAACAGTTACAAAGGCGGAAAGCTACTTCCAGAGTATTACGATACCTGGGCTTTATTTTTCTCTAAGTATATAAATGCATACAAAGCAGAAGGAATTGATATCTGGGGGTTGACGGTAGAAAACGAACCACTTGGCAATGACAGTAACTGGGAAAGCATGCATTTTACTCCAGAGGAAATGGTCACTTTCACCGCCCGGCACCTTGGTCCTAAGCTGGAAGCAGATGGACACAACGTTAAGATCCTGGGCTATGACCAAAACCGAGACCCTGAAATGGAGGAATTCGTCCATGCAATGTACGCGGACGAAGCTTCTTCAAAATACTTTGCCGGAACAGCGGTGCACTGGTATGCCAGCACCGTGGATTTCTTCCCTGAATACCTGAACCTGGCTCATGAAGCGGCACCAGGAAAACACCTGATCCAATCAGAGGCTTGCGTGGATGCGGAAATACCCCACTGGCAAGAAGATGAATGGTACTGGAGCAAAGAAGCTACAGATTGGGGTTGGGATTGGGCACCTGATCATTTGAAAAAAGATCATCCTAAGTATGTGCCCGTCTATCGTTATGCTCGTGATATCATAGGCTGCCTGAACAATTGGGTTGATGGCTGGGTGGACTGGAACATGGTCCTTGACCGCCAGGGCGGGCCAAACTGGGCCAGCAACTGGTGTGTGGCTCCTGTGATCGTGGATCCTGAAAATGACGAAGTTTATTTCACACCACTCTATCACACCCTGGCTCATTTCAGCAAATTCATGCGTCCTGAAGCCGTCCGAATTGGATTTGACAGTTCAGATAGCGACTTAATGATCACTGCTGCTAAAAATACCGACGGTTCTATTGTGGTGATTGCCTTGAATATGAATGCGGCTAAACAAAGCATAGAACTGACCCTGGGTGACCAATCTTCTATCATAGACATCAATGGCCAGGCCATACAGACCATTGTGATTTCCGGTTAAATCAGGGTGTAAGCCAACAAAGGAGTAAATGGAAATCACTCAGTTTGACCGACAAAAGTACGGCCGGGAATTGCTGATCGATTGTGGAAAGATTTCGGAGAATCCACATTTCTTCGTGACGGACAATCCATTTACGGTAGACTTTTTTGAGATTTTCCTGATACTGGAAGGGAAGGGTGAGTTTTTTCTCAATGAAGTCTCAACCCAATACGAGCCTGGCACTGTGCTGTTTCTGCCTCCAGGCAAAATCAGACAATGGGGCGAACAGACCGAAACCGATGTTCAATACCTGATTTTTGAAGAGGAGTTTATCCAACGTTTTTTCAAGGATCCACTGTTTCTGTACCGCCTCGAGTTCTTCTTTTTTGATAAGCCGTTTTTCCTGCAATTGAATCCTACAGAAAACGAGTTTTATCAGGGATTGATGCGAAACATCCAAACTGAAATTGATTCTTTGAGGACCGATAGCGATCACCTGCTTCGGGCCTTTTTGTATCAAGGTCTGATCAAACTCA
Organism: Cytophagales bacterium; assembly: GCA_033344775.1. Lineage (NCBI taxonomy): Bacteria > Pseudomonadati > Bacteroidota > Cytophagia > Cytophagales > Cytophagales bacterium. The sequence continues at coordinate 1,342,909 of JAWPMT010000005.1, forward strand.
ACCGTACTTTTCAAGCGCAACACCAACTAACAGATGCGCACTACGATAATTCGTTAGCCCTGGATTTTCGAATGGCATTAGAAGAAAACTATGTCCAGAAACACCAGGTGCAGGATTACTGCGAATTGCTCAACATCAGTAAAACCACCCTCAACAGCAAGATCCATGCGGCATTTGGCAAACACGCCGGTGACATGATTCGCGAACGGTTGGTACAGGAAGCCAAACAGCAACTGATGCACTCGAAAGAACCTGTTTCTCAGATTGCCTATGACTTGCAATTCAACGAAGTATCCAATTTCAATCGCTTGTTTAGGAAATTGACCGGAATGAGTCCTGGAGATTTCAGAAGTCACTTTACCAATTGACTATACTTTAGACTGATTGATAAATAGCGTCATTCGAACAAAGAGGACCTTTGCAAATAAAACTTGCATGGACCCATTTGAATACGTTGTTGTCATCACCTCGTTGATCACGGGCCTGGGTATTGCTCAGATCCTCAATGGCATTGCTGATGTCGTTTCGGACATCAAAAACATTCGCTTAAGTGCACCACTATCGTTGTTGATCTTAAGTACGTTCCTCAACCTGATTCAGGAATGGTTTTACAACTATCAATACGCTACACATGTCACTTCATGGACTTTATTGACGGTATTAGGTGTTTTGATCTACCCTATTCTTTTGTTCCTGCTGGCCAGGATGCTGTTCCCTACCGGATTGAAAAGTGATGTCACTGATCTGGATGGTTACTATTTCGAGCAATGGAAATGGTTTTTTTGGCTGAGTGGTTCCATTATTCTGGTAAGTGTCTTTCACGATATTTTCATTTCCGGATTTACACTCCAGGATCAAGTGCTAAAACTGGTGTTGATCGCCATTCACTTGTACTTTTTATTATTTGACGTTCACAATCGAAAAGCACATTACGTTTTCCAGGCCATGTCTGTCATCGGATTGATTGCCTTCATTGTTTTGACGGACAATGAATTGGATTCGTATTTGCCATGATTTTAACCCACAAAAGGAAGTTTTCAAATATGATATTCCCAAATCCCCCGGTCTCCGACCACCCCTACGCGGGCCGCCCCTTTCAGGGGGGACTTGTAAAGCTGAAAAATCATCACTCCATCCTCTAAACATGACCTCAACATGAAAATAGCAGTAACCTCTGTCAGCGGGCAATTAGGCGCCGCCATTGTCCAACAATTAAAAGCAGACATAGGCGCTGAAAACGTCATTGGCATTGCCAGAACCGTATCGAAAGCAGCGCACCTTGGTGTGGAAATTCGCAAAGGCGATTATACCTCTCGAGAAGATTTTGAAACGGCTTTAAAAGGCGTGAACGTAGTAGTTATTCTCTCGGGAAATGACGCCCCTGAGAAGCGCATTAACCAGCATCGAAATATATTGGAAGCAGCCAAATCCAATGGCCTTCAAAAGATCGTTTACACCAGCATTCTGGGAGATCCTGAAAAAACGGCATTCAGCCCCATCATCGCCAGCAACCGACAAACCGAAGCAGATATCAAAGCCTCGGGTTTGGATTGGTCCATTGGACGAAATGGCATCTATATTGAACCGGATGTCGAGTATTTGGAGCACTACACGAAAGCGGGAAAAATCACCAATTGCGCGGGCATTGGAAAATGTGCCTACACCAGCCGGGCAGAACTGGCCATAGCCTACGCCAAAATGGCTGTCGAAAAGAGACACAATGGACAAACATATAACCTCGTAGGCGAGGGAATTACTCAGAAAGAACTGGCTTTTTGTCTCAACAAGACCAAAGGTACTTCCCTGATATTTGAAGACATGTCCGTGGAAGCATACACTGCTGAAAGAAAAGCAGAATTGGGAGATTTTCTTGGAACCGTGATTGCAGGAATCTATGAAGGGATCAGAAATGGTGCTTTTGACGTTCCTTCGGACTTTGAACGAGCAGCAGGAAGGCCTCACATACCTATTCTAGACATTATCGGAAATCTGAGTTAATACTATTACTTCCTTTATCCGCTCTGATCCAAATTGCCTATTTTAAATCAAATTTTTATTCGATGAAGACCATAGGCCCTTTGATACTCCTGATTTTATTCGTTTTAGGATGTAGTCCCTCCTTCGAGGAGAAAACTTTGTTTCTCGAATCAGATAATGACGCCTGGTTTCAGGATGGAACAGCAAATTGGAATTGGAATGACGGAATAATCACCGGAACGTCCACGAGTGGTTCCAGCTTTTTGATGACCACCGAATCCTATTCATTTTTCGAATTATCACTGGAGTTCAATCCTGACAGCACGGTTAATTCCGGTATCTTCATCCGATGTTCGAACAAAGAAGTTTCGGCCACAGATTGTTACGAATTCAACATCTGGGACCTGCATCCGAATCAGGACTTTCGAACAGGAGCGCTCGTAGGAAGGGCCACGCCATTGGCACTCGTTGAAACATTGAATCAATGGAACACTTACAGAATAAAGGCCCACAATGGAATGCTGCAGGCTTGGATCAATGACGTACTAACAGTTGACTACAGAGATAGCGACCTATCAGAAGGTTACATCGCGATACAGGCAGGCGAGACCGGAAGTATTCAATTCAGAAACATAAAAGTCAAGTATCCATCGAATTAATTCGATCATGAAACGTTTCCTAAAGGTCATGAAAATAGCTGCGATCATTATTTCCCCACTCCTTCTTCTTGCTGCCTTGGTGCTGGTCCAGAAAGTAGAACCTCAGCAAATTGAACCAGATATTGTCCCCTATGCTTTTCCAGACAGTCTGGCCAATTACAATTGGGACCTGGACAGCATCAAAACGGTGATCGGAGACAACAAAGGACTCCCTCCGGGTTATGAATTAGCAGCAGCCATTGCCTTCTCCGCCTACCCTGAATTGAAAGACGTAAAAATAGACATGGTACTGGTGGATAAAGGCGCACCCATGGAATCTAATTTTGACCTTTGGACCATGTTCGTACCAGGCAAGAAAAATCGACTTTATAAAATCCTGCTACTGGAAGCCGAGGTACCCTACGACCCCATCCTGATGAAAAACCTTCCACTAGACGCACAAGTTGGTATTCTGGCGCATGAACTAGGGCATGTGGTATACTATCATGATCGGAATTTGTTGAAGATCGGAAAATGGGGACTGAGATACATCAACGATCCTCAATTTCGGGCCACCCATGAGCGTACCACCGACTTAATGCCTATCTATCATGGTTTAGGGAGCCAGATCTATCAGTACGCCTACTTTGTAAGATACGATCCTTCTTGTGTGGCGCTTTATGCCAATGGGAAACAATTCATGGACACCTTCTACATGACCGATAAAGAATTGGCGAAAGCCTGGGAGGAGTGGGAGGCAAAACAATGAGTGTTTAGGTAATAATACTTCATCACTTAACTACTCTACTTTATTTACGAACTGAAAATGAGGATTTTCGATCCCCATAACTCTGAAAGCCGCAGTACGTATGATCTAGTCTAGTTTAATGATGCGTTACATTACAGGTAACAAATTCAAAATGGACTTTTTCAAATACAACTTTCGATCCGCAACAAAATTCATCTTTTTGTTAGGCTTAGTGTTTTTATGCGCTTGTAAGTCTGACAATAGTATCGCGCCTGAAGAGGAGGCATCTATCGTGATGGACATGCCCAATGATAGTACAGGAAGCGTAACCGATAGCGTTCAACTGATTGAGCATAAACTCATGATCAATCTATTCCAATTTTTTCCTGATGCTATAAACTTGTTCCGATCAGAACGTACAAATGGATATTTCCTCACTGTACGTGGCCGAAACTACAGCTCTGCTATTAACCGTGTCTTCCATATCGATGACAGTGTTCAAATAGACTGGAATTTGGATGTCACTCCAATCCCTTCGGGAAGTTTTGGAGTTCAATTTTACTCAAATGACGAAAATCAAAGATTGAATTTCAGAAAAAAGTCATCCTCTTATCCCGAAGGTCTGATCATTTCTGAAATTGGCCATCGTGGCTTGATTAATGTGATATTCGAACTTTCTGAACCATTCGGTTTTGCATCATCTAACCTTCCCCCAGTATCAAGGTTAGGAGAGCTATACGTATTATCTTGGGTAAACACGGATCACGAAGCACCCAACCGAACACATCGGGTTATTGGGTTCAATTCAGCTGGAATCCCTGTTTGGCAAGACGAATTTCCGAGTAGAAGTAATACTTACGCCAAAATGAGGGTGTTCAACAGGCAGTTGTTCTACGCTTATAAAACACTGGACGAATCAGGCGCAAATCAATTAAGGCTAAGAATTTATGATGAGAATGGTCAGGTCCAGGTTGACTTCTTTTTGTATTCTGAGTTGATGGGATGGAATACCGCACAAGAAAACGTTGCTGATATTATCGTAGAAGACAATATCCTATATGTGCTTTCTCAGGGATGGTCCTACACCAAAAACAGAATCGCTAAGTATGATCTAACAGGAGAATTACTGAGAGAAATTGAATTTGGCCAACGACTCACTGATTTTGATCTGAACCAAGCGGGTTTATGGTCGATTGGAAATGATTTCAGCCATGATCCTGAACTTACTCTTGGTAACCCATTCATTCTAAAACTAACTAGAGATTTAGAGATTTTATTTCAATCTGAAATTGTGGATATCACTAGCCGTGGAGGAAGAGGCAAAATTGTTACTCATGAAAATGGTATGCTCGTTGCAGGATTCAGCCATTTCGAAGACTTTTCGGCTAAACCATATGTTATCAGCCTTGATAATGAGGGACAAATTGTTACCTCTGAAAAATAAAGTAGGAAAAGAGCTTTTCTCTTCACCCGAAGAGCATAAGCTTTTCATTAAATAACGAAGTATCTACTATTTAAGAAAATTAATGAATGTCATTCGTCAGGGGAGAATATTCACGAACGACATTCATTAAATAATACCTAGTCCAAATTTGGCTGAGGCGTCATTCTCAAATAAGGCTTTACTTCTGTGTGACCTTTCGGGAATAATTCAGGAATCTGCTCATTGGAAACTGCAGGTACGATCACGCAATCATCACCATTGTTCCAGTTGACAGGAGTCGCCACCTTGTGGTAAGCAGTCAATTGAAGCGAATCGATCACACGTAGCAATTCATCAAAATTCCTACCCGTAGATGCCGGATACGTGATGATCAATTTTACTTTCTTATCAGGTCCGATCACAAAAACAGATCTTACCGTAAGCTTGTCATCAGCATTGGGGTGGATCATATCATACAGTGTGGCTACTTTCCTATCCTCATCGGCGATGATTGGAAAATTCACTTCCGTACCCTGTGTTTCATTGATATCTCCGATCCAGTCTTTGTGAGAAGCTAATCCATCAACGCTCAGCGCCACCACCTTGACGTTTCTCTGATCAAATTGCGATTTGTATTTGGACGCTGCGCCAAGTTCCGTGGTACAAACAGGTGTGTAGTCTGCCGGGTGAGAAAAAAGTACGCCCCAGCTTTCACCTAACCACTGATGAAAGTCAATCTCGCCTTCCGTAGTTTGTGCTTGAAAGTTGGGAGCTTCGTCACCTAATCTAATGGTACTCATAATGGAAACTTAAGTTTTATATAGTTTTAAGAACCTATAAAACACTAGCCCAAAAGAGATCGTTCTTTGTAGTCCGGGAAATTTGAAATAATGGATACCGGAGAAAGAAACACTTATTCCAAACTAAAACGCTATAATTATGAGAAATAAGCGGAACCGCAACCAAACATTTTAATAACTTTATTTGTAACTGTACTTTACAAGACTACTTCAGTAACAAATATACGAGCAACACCTTCAAAATGAACTCTTCCAAAATCAACTATATTTTCCTCATTCAAATGGTTATGTTACTACTGCTATCGTGCCTATCTGCTTGTCAGTCGGATGATAAAACGGAACCAGAAGTCGTGGACGAGACCCCCGAAGAAGAGGTCCCTTCCGATGATATGGAAACAGATAGTGTACAACTGATAGAGCATAAGCTATTATTAAACCTCGCTTACCCAGATCAAATAAACTTGTTTTCGTCAGGCGCACCGGGTAGTTTTTTTCTTGCCGTAAATGGCTTTGGAAATTCAGGTTTTTATGACCAGGTGTATCTTTTCAACGAAAAAGCCAGGATAGATTGGGTACAGAATCTTACCCCAGCAGGACTAAACGTTCATATTCCTATTGGATTTTCCTCAAGTTCACAGGAATCAAAGGTTGTTATTCGTGAAAACGCAATTGGAGATCCGGAAGGCATGATTATTTCCAGTATTGATACTGCAGGCATCATTACCGGAGCTTTTTCGCTTAAGGAGGATTTCGGATTCAATTCATCAGATATACCACCAGTCACAAAAATCGGAGATCATTACGTACTTTCCTGGGTGAAAAGAGAAAACACGGAGCATAGTTCCGTTCATCGGGTTATTGCCTTTAATGCTGAAGGCACAGAACTTTGGAGAGATGATTTTACTGGATTAAGATACAGCATAGCTAAAACCGAAATACACGACAAGCATTTTTTCTATGCTTATCAAAGTTTAGATTCAACAGGAATAACAAGGAGTAGGATACGAATATTCGATGAAAATGGCCAGGCCATTGAAGACTTCTACCTAGCATCGAATGTGCTGCCCGAATGGGGATTTGAGGATGAAACTATAGTAAAGTTACTAGTTGAAGAAAACATCATTTATGTATTATTCGAAAGAAGGGGACGCTTGCCTGATCGAAGAATTGCCAAATACAGCCTGACTGGAGAATTACTGGATGAAGTTGAAATTGACAAAAAACTCTATGATTTTGACCTATATCCCGATGGGTTGTGGTTCATTGGAAATGACCTCTCATTCGATTATGAAGTTTCCACAGGCAAACCCTTTATTTTGAAAACATCAAAAAATCTGGAGGTTTCATTCCAGTCTCAATTTGTAGATGTCAATGCGAATGGTTTATTGAGCAGAATCATCGCACATGAAAATGGCACTTTTGTAGCTATTGCCATTTCAGACGAGAATTACAGACTGACACCATTTGTGGCAAGCCTCGATCATCAGGGACAAATAATCAAGACAGAAGAATGATCAATTATCAAGAATACAGATTGAATCTGAGCACAGCTACCCCTTCTTAAACACCTTCTCCATCGCTTGTTTCAGCTCGTTGGCTGCTGATGAAAAGTGCCCCTTGGCTTCCTGCCAGCGCTCCTGATTTTTGAACTCCTGAAACTCATCTTCGAGTTTATCTTTTCGCTCTTTTAATTCTTCTATTTTTTGATCTACCTCTTCCCGGACATCTTCCGATGCATCTTTGGCCTGTTCTATCAGGTGATCAATTTTCTTTCCCAGCTCGGTTAATAGGTTTTCGACCTTTCCTTTGGAATCTTCTGACATTATCGTGGTGTAAAAATTTGTAAAATGAAGTTAAAGAATAACTTTTTGAAAACACAAACTTCCTGACACTCCGTACAATGGTATTAAATTGTGATCTGGTAAGAAATCCCGGAGATGCTCAAAAACAGCAAACGACTTATCCTTATTGTCATTGGCACCATTGTACTGCCTCTGGTCATGTATATGGTCTATGAAGTATCTTCTTTGCAAGAGGACGAAGAAGTGATCCAGCGCATTTATGAAAATCAACTTGATTTCGTGATTTTCTCTGCCAATCAATATTCCAATGACTTTTTGGATGGCCTGGTCAATAGTTTGGAAGAAGACCTGGAGTCCTCCTGGAGTTACCAAATCAGTCCAAAAACTCAGACTTTGCTTACGACTAGTGGATGCACGTTGATCAACCTCAAAGCCATCGACTCTACAGGTGTACTGGGACCAGGAAAAACTCATCCCGAAAAATTACCAGAAGCTTACAATCAATTGATTGACAACCTCCACGAGTCCAATAAAGACGTAATCGGTCAATTGGTGAACTACAGGAAACTCGGCGACTACCGAAAACTGGAACCCAATCAAATGGTTCATATCGATAGTATGGAATTGCAAGTGCTTTATGCTGTACTCCTTGCCCCTGATGGGGACATGGTTCTGATGACCGGATTTATCGAACCAACAACATTTGCGAATGAAGTACTAAGCCCAAAACTGCAACAAATCGCACAGCAAGACCTGATCATTTCACTTGTCAATCGGCAAAGAGGCTTTGTGGTCCTACAAACTGATACACTATCCAATGAGGTCATCGCCAGTGACAACATGTGGTTATTTCCATCCTTGCAATTGGGCATCAGCCTGAAAAACCAAACCTTAAAAAGCCTGATCAATCAACGGCTGGAATACAACCTGTATGCTTCTGGCATTCTTATCACATTGCTGCTCGTCGGGTTTACATTGATTGGCCGAAACATCTACCAGCAAATGCAACTGGCCCAAACCAAGTCTGATTTTGTTTCCAATGTCAGCCATGAATTGCGAACGCCACTGGCACTTATCAGCATGTTTGCAGAAACATTGTTACTCCAACGGGTCAGAAGCGAGGAGAAGAAATCCGAATACGTTGAAATCATCTTTAAAGAAACCAACCGATTGACCCGTATTGTAAATCGCATCCTGAACTTCTCTCAGGTAGAGGCTGACCGGAAGAAATATCACTTCATTTCGATGGACATCAATGCCATTGTAGATGAATTGATGCATGATTATTCCTTCCATTTAGAGCACAATGGATTTGAGTATGAATTTGAAAAGGTAGACGAGTTGGTAAACATCCAGGCGGACAAGGAAACAATCTACGAAGCGTTGGTTAACCTGATGGACAATGCCATCAAATACAGTCGGGATGAAAAATTCATCGCGATCCGCACGAAATTACGTGGTGAACACGCCATCATCGAAGTACAGGACAAAGGCATAGGCATTCCGAAAGAAAACCTGAAGCAGATTTTTGACAAGTTCTTCCGGGTATCGGAAGGCAATGTACACACCGTGCAAGGTGCAGGTCTGGGGCTATCCCTGGTCGCCTCTATCATGGAAGCACATGGGGGCAACATCGAATTAGAAAGTAAACTAGGCGAAGGAAGTACCTTCAGATTGGTCTTTAATTTATCCGAATCCGCACAAGCTGCAAACAGTACACTTCAACCCGAATTAATCAATTAATATGGCAAAAATTCTAGTCGTAGAAGACGAACCTAACATGCAGATCGGTCTGCGAGACAACCTGGAGTTTGAATCTTTTGATGTGACGGTAGCCAAGGATGGTCAGGAAGGGTTGGATGAGCTGCTAAAACACTCGTTTGATCTGGTTTTACTGGACGTAATGATGCCAAAAATGTCAGGTTTCGATGTGTGCAAAGCGGCTCGAAAAGAAGGGGTGAAAACGCCGATCATTTTTCTGACTGCCAAAGGAGAAGAGATTGATAAGGTGTTGGGACTAGAATTGGGTGCAGATGATTACATCACCAAACCTTTTAGCATTCGGGAATTGGTGGCTCGCGTAAAAGCGGTACTTCGCAGAACCGAAGGTCAGACGGAAGACCAGCAAGGTCCGACAGAATTGGAGATCGGAAGGCTCAAGGTGGATTTCACACGGTATGAAGCGGAATCCAACGGTGAAGAGGTAAAAATGTCACACAAAGAGTTTGAGGTTCTGCTTTATCTATACAAGCATAAGAACGAGATCGTAAGTCGCTATCAGTTACTGGAAGATGTTTGGGGATATGAAGCCACCCCTACCACAAGAACGGTAGACAACTTTATCCTAAAGCTCCGTCAAAAGATCGAGGAAAATCCGAATGATCCCAAGTTCATTTTGACCGTCCATGGAGCGGGCTATAAGATGATTGGGTAGTCTCAAATAAAATTTAATATGTCATTAATGATCGTGCCAATCATCATGATCATGATCAGTGCCCAACCACCTTTATAGATGTTATTATATACCTGAAGAGATACCTGCTTCTTGAATAGCACCTCTATCAATACTGGAATACTTTTCAATGCTGCAGATTTAGGCAACGGCATAAAGTCCCATAAAAACATCATGACCAAAAGAATGGCGGAGACGTTGAAGAAATTTTGAATGCCATTATCAAATAGGCCCGATATCCCAACCGGCCCACTCAAGCTTCTTCGCGAGTCTATCTTACCCGAGAATATTTTTCCAAAAGCTTTGAAGTTGACCCCCATGATTGAAAATGGACGCACAATTCCAATGGCCAATGCTTCGAAAACCGATCGGGATCTAGTCGTATAATTAATCTCCATCTCAGGATAGAAACCAATTTTACCTTCACTACTTACACGAACTTGAAATGGAATAGACTGACTGTCCCGAAGTATCACCAGGGTTATCGTTTCATCGCTGAATTCCTGAAAAATATCCCTGGCTTCGTAAAAACTCTCCACAGGTTGGCCATTGATCGATTGGATTACATCCCTGGCTTGGATCCCGGCAACATCTGCCTGTCCACCTGGTGTGACTGTGCCAACTTTGAATGGTCCATTGGGGGAAAACAAGTATTCTCCAGGGCCCCTTTCGATAAATTCTAACCAGGAAATAGACAATTTTTGCGTTTTTCCATTCCTGGAAACCTCATATACTGTCGGTTCATTCGAAATGTCTCTCGGACTAATTAAGTCACTCCAACGTTCATAGTCTTCACCATTGACAAGTAGTATTTTGTCGCCTGTCATAAAACCTTCCTCATAGGCAAATTCTGATGGGGAAATTCCATGCTTGTTCAGCTCTTCTTTGGGCAGGTAAGTATCCTTCTCGATAAATGCCAATATTGAAAAGAGCAGTATCGAAGCTATCAAAGCACTGATCGCTCCACCAAACGCCGCAAGTACACGTAAATACCAGGGCTGATCAAAGAATTGCCATTCATAGGTTATCGGCTGCTTTATTCCATCTTGATAACTATTAAACTGCGCAAAAAATGGAAGCGGAATAAAAAGACCTATGTGGACCGTTACTTCTTTGAATTTCAGCCTAATTGCTGAGTAACTTCCGAAACCTAAAAAGACTTCTTTGTCATAAATACCCAGCCTTAAGGCGATAAAGAACTTCCCAAAAATATAGACGCAGTAGATAAATAATATCCCTAGCAAGTAATAGTAAACAGTTTCCATTGGTTGCTTTAGTTAAAGTTGTCAGATATAATTACAGGACTTATTCCGTAATATCCAACAATTCTTCCTCCGTATAAGGCTGCCCACTGGGTCGGGCACTTCTCAGTTCCTTGATCATTTCTCCGGTGGACTCCCAGCGGGATTCCCCAAAAGCATTATTAATGTACATGATCAGGTTGGACAAGTCTTCATCAGAGATATTCGGATTATTCAGGAGTCCGGGCATTTGTGCATTGAATTCGTACCGCTGCCCATTGACATGCAGTGGCCCTTTCATTCCGTGCAGCAACAAGGCAGCCAGTCTTCTTGAAGGGCCTTTGATGTATTCAGAATTCGTCAAAGGCGGCGCTAACCCATCTGAACCCTGCCCTAAATCACCATGACAAGCCGCACAGACTTCCCGGAACAACTTTAACCCTACGGTGCGGTTGTCAGAAGGTAATACTGCCCGGCGATGGATCCAATGTTTATTATCATCCGACTGATTTTGTACCAATTGCACAGTTCGTTCAAAAAGTCCGGAGGTAATCGAAGATTTAAAATCTATGCTTTCATCAGCTGTTTCCAGTGCACTTAAGAAACCATCATGATACAATAGGGTGTCATAGTCATAGAGCAATGAAAATAAGGGGCTATTATAAGCTTGCTTTTGTCGCGCCAGAAACGATATCAGGTATAGATCAATACTGGGATCTTTTCTTTCGATCAAAGACTCTACCAATGCATTTATCTTTTCATCAGAGAGAGCAGCATCCATGCTATCCATCAGTTTCAGCGCGTGGACCACAAAATCAGGACCACTTCGTAGGATGGTTTGTGCCATCTGATCGGCATCTATGACATCATTGGCTTCTAAGACATATAGGGCATGTGTTTTACCCATATCATTGTCACTGGAACGGAGATAGGCTTGAACTTGATTGATCACTTCTTCATCTGTTTCCCGAATCAATAGATGTTGCGCCCGATCCCTAATCCAACCATTTTGATGTTCGAGCAACAGAATTAATTCATCTGTATTCAATTCATCGAACGCGGGAATTTTTAGCGGCTGTGAGTGCTCATGTGTGACCTTCAGAATTCGGCCCATACCCAGAAGTGTATCGAATCCTCTTTTTGCAATCTTGTCCCTGAGGTAGGTAGTCATGTACGCCTGATGCTGGATGATCCCCCGATGCAAATCAAGGATGTACATAGCACCATCTGGACCATTGAATAGATTGACCGGACGGAAAGCCTCATCAGTCGTTACCAAAAACTCTTTCCCGATTTCCGCTTGCACGCCTTTCGTGTAAGGTCCATTGAAATGCAAAATGTTTCGTTTTACGGCATTGACCTCCGGCACACATACGAAGGCATTCTGATCATAGGCAACAGGAAATTGTCCTCCTCTATAGACCATAGGGCCGCAAGCTGAAGTTACATTGACTAACATGCTGTCCACATCCAAAACACCAGGTTGATAGCCACGATTCACCATGGTAGCTTGTATAGGATATACACGCTGGTTATCAGTGAGCTTATTCCCTATTCCACCTTTTGGTTGCCAATATGGATTTTTGATGTGGTGATTGGGCAAGACATAATCTCCTGCTAATTGTGTTGAGTTATCATTGTAATACAACCGGCCCAGATTGTCTTTGGTAATTCCCCATTGCCCTCGGAAGGAAGTCACTTCTTTGATCCATTCATCATTGATCCGACGGTACCGAAAGTGCGAACGAGAATTGTAGATCCAGTTGTCAATGTTCATCATCAGGCCATTGGCCTGGTGTTCCACGTTTCCTTCTGTAGCATACAAGGAATCTACCAGCGTTCGTTTTCCTGGCAAATCATTTTCGATCTCTACGAACCACAGATTCGGAGGCTCCGCATACAAGAGTCCGCCATAGACATGGGCGATTGCCCGGGGAAGCACCAAATCATCGAGAAAAACCTTTGAATGATCAACCTTACCATCCTTATCCAGATCTTCCAGAATCACAATCGAACCAGATGGTTCATCTTCGGTATCACCGGCCATGTTTTCCATGTAGCCTGGCATTTGAACCACCCACATCCGTCCCTGATCATCGAAATCCATCGCTACCGGAGCTTCTAAAAGAGGTTCTGAAGCCACTACTTCCAGGTTAAATCCTTCCTCAACTTGATAGCCTTCCAGGGATATTTTTGGTTCCTGATATTCCTCCGGTTGGCAGGACAGAAAAAGGAATGGTACTAAGAAAGCAAGGGTGATTGCGATTATGTTGGGCCTCATGGTTACAATATAGGATGCAATACCGTAATGTAAAAGTTATCACTACGCCTGAACCTTTCTTTACACCAAATTGATCGTCACTCCCTGGATCTTTAGAGGTTATTATCCAGGGCCTGGTACAGTGTAGATCATAAGGGAATCTGATCGATTTACTCTAATTACTTAGCGCTTCAGATTCCCTTACAATTAATCTCATTAGCTCTTCTGATTTAGTATTCAATTTAATAATTCAGGATGACGAAGCGCAGAAAGGTAAAATATCAGTTCATGTCATTTTGGATTTGGCTGCGCCAATAGCATGTCTAGTCCACACCACACCCCCTCAAGGGGGTACATTTCTGCTCCTTTTCATTAGGACTTATTTTTCTCTTCCCAGTCCAAAATCCAATTTTCAATAGTTCGCACCACGTTTTTAAGATCCTTAAAGACTTCTTCATCTTCGGAAAGAAGAATATGATATCCAAGGGATCCTAGCCTTTCCTCCATAATTTGATCTTTCCTGGCCATTTCCTCAAACTGATGGATATATCCATCAAGTTCTATGATAAGCTTTAACTCTTTAGAAAAGAAATCTGCGATATACCGATCGATAGGCCGCTGACGAAGAAAACGATAGCCCATCATTTGTTTCCGAGAAAGCACATCACGCGATACCATGGCTTCAGACTTTGTTCCATCTTTTCGCAACTTCCTCGCGAACTCCTTTAAACTTTTGTTGTAATGATTATTCGAAAACCTACTCAATTGAAATGTGTTGTTCTGTTCCCCATCGAGGGGGATAAGGGGGTGAGGAATCCTTACTTCCTCCGAAAATTCCCCTTAAACTCTGGCATTGGAACGTAAGTCTCATCCCCTGCCACTTTAGGAAACTCCTTGTTTATCCATTGATCTTTGGCCTCTTCGATTCGATCCTTGGTAGATGCCACAAAATTCCAGAAGATCTCACGCCCATCTTCAAAGGGCTGTCCTCCGAATAATAGCACCCTGGTCTTAGGCGCCAAACGAATCTGACAGGCATCTTCCGTTTTGGACACCAACATGTTGCCTTTTTCTATGACATTATCACAGGCTTTTATGGCTCCTTCCACAATACAAATACCAATCTCGCCTTGAAGTTGCCCTGCAATTTCCAAATCATAGGCTTCATCGGATTGAACATCTACCATAAACAATTCTGAATGCACATTAACCGGTGACTTTTTGCCATAGCCATCTCCTGCCACCAATGTAAATGATGCAGCTCCATCTGACCATCGAGGTAATGCTTCTTCCTTTACATGCTGAAATGCTGGCTCCATCATTTCCAAATGCTTTGGTAAGGCCACCCAGATTTGGTAACCATGCACGTTACGGACTTGTCCATCACGAAATGTGTCAGGTGTTCGTTCTGTATGTGTCACACCTTTTCCAGCGGTCATCCAATTGACCGAACCCGGTTCTATCAGCTGATGTGTGCCGATGCTGTCTTCATGTACAATCGCTCCCTCGAACAAATAAGTCAAGGTCGAAAGGCCGATGTGAGGATGCTGATCTACATCCATGTAATGACCCGGTCCGATTTCAGAGGGTCCCATATGATCGATGAATATAAATGGGCCCACCATGCGTTTGGAACGAAAAGGGATCAACCGGCCGACAAGAAAGTCACCAATATCGCGGCTTCTTTCTTCTATGATCAAATCTGAGTTAGACATGTAATAAAGGTAGTGGTATCCGGTTAATTCTCAAATTCATTGAAAAAAGTGCGTTGATAGTGTGTCAAGGCAGATTTTTCTAGTATCTCAAATCTACCCCTACCCTAAAGGGAGTAAAGGAAATCTCCTCTTTAGGGAATTGAAGGGTCATTTTACAGGCTTTCTATTATTTCGAAAATTCTCCTAGACACTATTATTTAAAGGTAGATAGTTCGAGCTATTTATCGAAATAACCCGTGGAGTTGACGATAAATTCCATCGATTCTTTCACTCAGCGTGTATCTTAAAGTAGCTTAAGTGATATGAGCAATAACTCATACATCTTTATGCAGAAAACACCGAGCAATTATGAGTAAACAAGTAAAGATCACTTCAAAAGAACTCCTCTCTGACAATTGGTACGTCCTTCATAAATATGCTTACGACTTCCAACATGTCGATGGCACCTGGGAAAAACAAATGCGTGAAGTGTATGATCGAGGAAATGGGGCTACCATCCTATTGTACAATCAAGGAAAGAAGACCGTGATACTTACTCGCCAATTTCGCTTGCCAACCTATGTCAATGGCAACGACACGGGCATGATGATTGAAGCTTGTGCAGGACTATTGGATAAAGATAGCCCTGAAGATTGCATCCGAAAGGAAACGGAAGAAGAAACCGGCTATCAAATCTCCAATGTGCAAAAAGTCTATGAAGTCTATATGTCTCCTGGCTCCGTCACAGAAATTCTCTATTTCTTCATTGCCGAGTATACCCAGGATATGAAAGTCAGCGAAGGTGGCGGGCTGGCAGATGAACAAGAAAACATTGAAGTATTAGAATTAGACTTTAAAGCGGCATTGAACATGATCAAAACTGGTGAGATCAAGGATGCCAAAACGATCATGTTGCTGCAGCATTTAGTGATTGAAGGAGTCATGAAATGAGGCTACTACGATCGTTAAAGATAAGTATGGTAATATGGGCTTTGTTTCCAACCATTGCTAAATCTCAGGATAAAAGCGATCCGGCAATATATCAGGTCATTTATCAACAGGCGGCCTTTCGGAGTGGCACTTCACTGAAGAAAGAAGATTTGATTTACCCAGGAGATTACATCAAAAATGAGCATGGTCTTCTAGTATTGTTTCATCTCCAAAATCATTCCTTGCACCTATCAAAAAACAAAAATTTTCTGGCTTCTGATTTTCAGGATACTAATGAACCGATTGTTAGCATTCTAGAAAAAAACTTTATCCCTTGCCTGTTTGATTCAACAAAAAACAGACGAGAACATCCTAAGACCATATCCAGTACTAGGCCTTCATTTGAGTTCATTTACCCACATCAGCCAAGTGAAAAAATAACGCGTGATCAGGAGCTATGTGTATGGTGGAAGACCACCAATTACTTTCAACCTGCAGGTCACTATAGGATTGAATTGAAAGATATTTTTGAGAATCTCATTCAGGAAATAGCAATAGATACGACTGTACTGACATTACCAATTCCTGAAATACCAGAACCCCAAAATGACTTTTTGGTAGTTGAAGTATACGATGATCAAAATGACTTTTCGGAACGACTGGGTTTCGACATTGAAACCGAAAAGTCCAGTCTGTCTCCATGCGATTCCCAACGTGCACCGGAATTCCTATTTCTCGCTCAAATGCTTGAGGAACATGGAAATAACAAAGAAGCTTTGATCTTTTATGACAAGTCAGCTCAAAGTTCTACACATGAGCTTTACCAGTTGATCTACCAATTTGCACAAAGCAGGCTTGCCAATGAATAGATCATTATTGAAAATAATTACTCCTTTTTGTTCGGTACTTATGGTACTGACCACCACTTCCTGCGTCTATAATCAGCACTTACTCAATAATCAACCCGAGCATCTTTCTAGACCAGCCATCGTCCTTCATGCTACGGGAGCATTCAAAGAAGATCATGCACCCTTGAAACGATTCGAGACCCTGAAATCCGATGAATTGATCACTTTAAAGGGTGGATATGTGCTCTTACAACATTACTCTGGCCGGCTCTTTGAGTATGTAGGAGACACCATACTAGTCGCTGGCAATGCAGTCGCGCACAGTCCGAATGACAATCAATCAGTACCTGTTGAATTGAAATTCCTTTTCAGCGACATACCCTATAAAAACACGCCAACTGCATCAACCAGAATAGTACCGGACTATCATTATTTGTATCCTTTCAGTTCCACTTTTGAAATCAATCGTGATGAACTCATTTGTCTATGGTGGGAACGAAAAGATACTTCAGTCAGCCCCGAAGTAGAGATATCTATCAGAGACTTTGACGACAATATCGTTTCCTCTTTTCGCACCGATCATCGAAGAATCGAAATCCCTATTCCGGAAAATACCTCCAAAAATCTTTTTGTAATTGACTTGGGGCATGAAGATGAATATGCGGGTACTATCGGTTTCCAGGTGAAAGATAAACAGCCCGGCTTCACGCCCTGTAATGCATCGGCAAGTATTGAGTATTTACAAATTGCTACAACGCTGGAAAGTAAGCGTCATTTCAAAGAAGCTTATGAATTTTACGACCGGGCTGCAAAAGCATCTCCACAATCAATCTATGAACAGTTCAAACTCAAGGCCCTTCAACGACTTTTTTAATATCTTCAAGGCATGATCCAACTCCTTGGCATTCCTTACGATCTCAATTCTTCTTTTTTGCGTGGCCCCTCCTATGCCCCTCCCAGAATTCGTCTCGCTGACAAAGAAGGATCAGCCAATCAGTTTACGGAAGATGTCCTTGAGATCAAAGAAGGAGTCATTTATCACGATACAGGTGATCTGATGTTCGAAGACCCTGCGCCAAAAGCCGTGTTCCAGACCATTAAATCGAACATTGCGTCTTTAATTAAAAACGGTGATCAAGTACTCTCGTTGGGTGGAGACCACTCCGTCAGTGATCCAATAATCAGCGCATTCGCGGAGCAGTACTCTGGATTGCATATTTTGCATCTGGACGCACATGCAGACCTCTACGAAGATTTTGAAGGCAATCCATACTCACATGCCTCTCCTTTTGCCCGAATCATGGAAGAAGGAAAAGTGTCTGGTCTGACACAGGTAGGTATCCGCACCTTCAACTCACATCAAAAAGAACAAGCAGAACGATACGGTGTGAACATAGTAGAAGCCAAAGACTTCAATCTTGATTTCATTGTAGGGTTACAAGGCCCCTTGTACATTTCATTGGATTTGGATGTTCTGGATCCAGCTTTTGCACCGGGTGTCTCCCACCATGAACCCGGGGGACTTTCCAACAGAGATATTCTTGATATCATCCAAAAAGTGAATGTCCCGATCGTTGGAGCAGACATTGTGGAATACAATCCGATGCGAGACATCAATCACATGACTGCCATGGTGGCATACAAGATGATGAAGGAATTGATGGGGAAGATGTTCACTTCGACAGGCTCAGGATGACAAAGCTTAAAAGATCATTTCACCAAATTCAAGTACCCTTCCAGGTTCACCTCCTCGCCATCTACCCCTATGGCCCTTACTTTGTAGACGTAGGTGTCTGATTTTTGAAGTCTTCCATTATATTTCCCATCCCAGCCTTCTTCCATGTTGTTGGTCGAAAAGATCATCTCTCCCCAGCGATTGAAGACTCGGAATTCCAGTAAGGATTCCAATAACCAACCTTGCACAAAGACGATATCATTAACGCCATCACCATTCGGCGTGAAGGATTGGGGCATGCTGATAAACGAAGGTGGGATGACATAAACGGTCAGATTGTAAGTAGAATCAAAACAACCTTTGATGTCCTGGACATACAATTCATAAAAAGCATCCTCCAGAGGGGATACCTCCGGTCGATCACAATCCAGACAGCTCAGGTCTTCCTTTGGAGATACATCAAATTGATACAATTCTTCAAGTACAATCGGAAGCTTAGCTGTTTTACCTTCCTGGATCGTGGTGTCCCAATCGGCAAACATATATGGCAAAATCACCTGAATGGCCGTATCCATGGTTTGAACACATCCAGCATAATTCTCTTCTGTGATGGTCAAGGTGAAAGATGAATCAGGGATGGCAGTGGCTGAACTACCACCCCCGGATCCAAAGTACTCAGTGGGTCCCCACAGATACAAACTGGAATCGTTTGGATCATCTATGGTTGCAGTGAGCGATTCGCCATAGCACAACGTATCTATTGATAAGGTTAAATCGATATCCGGGATACCTTCTACCACCACATTGCGGGTAAGGCTATCCACACATCCGAATTCAAAATTTTCGACAATCTGAGTAAAGCTGTAAGTATCGGGATTGGTATATGAAAAGGTAGCTCCCACATCATCCTGTGGTGTTTCATTAGGAATGATCCAACTGTAGGTATCAGCATTTTGTGCCTGACTTTGCAAGGTAATACCCTCACCTACACACAAAATACTGTCTTCAATTCCCTCACCATTCAACGTTAGAAAATCAGCTTTCACCTCATGGAAGAATACCGTATCTGAAACCTCGGACGCACAACCATTATCTGAGTATAAAAATAATCGGGCCACCGCCTGGAAGTTGTCAGGTGTCGAATTATACACGTGACTGGTGTCCATGACCTGACCAATGTTCAAACCATCTCCAGAGGTGACCAGTGCACCATCACCAAATACCCAGGCCATAGAATCTACATCTACGGTATCCATTGCCGTGAAAGGCACCAGATCACCTGCACAAATTTGATCGTCCAGAATGTCAAAATCCCCTTCAGGCGCATTCACATTGAAAGCCACGGATACAGAATCGATGCAACCATTATCCGTTTCGGCGTTAAGCGTGACTTCCCATGCTCCTTTGCTATAAAAAGAACTGACATCTGATGAGGAGCTGGAAACACCATTGCCAAGGTCCCAACGTACGGAATAGCTGCTGTTGGACAAGGTAGTATCCATCAAATTGACAAACAGAGGATCGCAATACACTGTATCAGAGCTACTGTCTGTATCGAATGAAAAGCCAACTTTCGGAGAGGTCTGGACCGTAATTGTTCTGTCTACAGAATCCCGACAACCATCTGCCGTTTCACCATAAAGCGTAATATCATAATCTCCTTCGGTGGCAAAAGAGATCGGGCCAGACTGGATGGTGTCCAAAACGTCCGCTAATCCATCATCATCAATGTCCCAGGAATAAGAAAGTCCTGAATTACTGGAGCGGTCTCTTGCGGTCAACGTGAATTCCTGGTCTGTACAACGTCCGTTTCCTCCCTGGTCAATGTTGGTCCGGAGGTCCAGCGGCTCATAAAACAGGGTAAGTAAGGTATCCTCTATGGCATAGGAACAACCAACACTATCAGCAATTCTCATAGAAACGAAAATGGAATCTCCTACTGATTCGCTCAGTGTATATTCTAAACTCAGATCAGTTCCTCCGAATATGGTATCCGTCGTTAAACTGGAGATCAGCCAGGTAACAGAATCCAGAGTATTGTCCGAAGTTGCCGTAGCACTCAGATTGAAAGTCTGTCCATTACATAAAAACGTATCACTTACGGATAGCATCGGGATAATGATATCCGGATCATATGCAAAAGTGGCTGTGTCTTGGCAACCGTTATCGTCCTTGACCACTAACCATACTTCCTGTGGTTGACTCAAGGTATCCGGAATCTGATAAACCAGGGAATCATGGGAATGTGTGTAAGGACGCTGGACATCTTCGATCGTAGGAAATTGGAAACTGTACCCTCGACAAGCCACATCCACAGAACCACTGGCATCAAATTCAATTTCTGAACCTGCGCAGGCCAATGAACCACCTGAAAGGCTCGCCGTTATCTGACGCACTTGCACCTTGTGGGTCACCTCGTCGGCTTCACACCCTGAATCATCAGAGACGGTTAGTTTAACCGAATGATCCTGTCCTGACATGCCATCATGGACATAGGTATGCGTAGGCGCTGCAATGGTTGCAGTACTACCATCACCAAATTCCCAACCCAAGGTTTGCGTACCGGTCGAGATAGACGAAGAGTAAAACCGATAATCCAGTGGCGTATCACAATGACTCCCAAAAGCGAATTCGGCTTTGTTACCATTTACTTGAATATTTTGTGCATTGGATTCGGATAAGCAACCAGCAGATTCTAAAACCAGGGAGACTTCATGTGTACCTACTTCCGTAAACCCCCATTTCACCGAGCTTTCTGAAGACTGATGAAAAACCCGATTGCTATCGGCATAGAAATGGAATGCATCGATCAGACTGAAGTCAACCATTGCAGTATTCGTTACCAGATTGAAAGAATCTTCCTTGCAAGTTGTCGTAATTGGGGTTCCGCCCAGGCCCTCGATTGAGAAACTGATATCACTGGCGCTGAATGATTTTCCAACATGTACTTCAGCGGCAAAGGAGGTATCCTGGCAACCGGAACTGTTTTCGACGGCCACAAATACGTCGTAGGTTCCGGCAGAAGCATAAGTATGCTCCCACTCGTCCTGTTCAGTGGTATAGGTCGTAAAACCAGCCCCCTCGCCGAAATCCCAGGACCAGGAAACGAGGGGGTCTGTATCACTCACCGTTACACTATCTGTTACCGTTATTTCTGCATCAGTCTCACACAACAATGCAGAGCCACTATTAAACCATACCCTTGCCGAAAGTGGCGTATGTGTAAACTCTACTGTCGCTGTATCCAAACAACCTGTGAGTCCATCGGTCACGACCAACTGGCTGCTGTACAGGGTCTCAGATACTAATCCGTATTCCAGCGTATCGTTCGGATCAAAATAAGAGGCGGTTGCATTGGTGGCGGTTTCATCCGAAGAACTGGTCAGGTAATCTCCCTCGAAGACCCACTGATAGGTAGGCAAACTGGCGTCCGTATTCACGAGTTGATAATCTACTGTAATTGGATTGTCACATCCTGCGCCAGGATCAGCAATCGCATCAATCAGGATTTCCTGCACATAAACGGAATCAATAATGGTAGGGGTTGTACAACCTCGCACGGCTACATCCAGGCTGATATACTTCATTCCTGCTGTTCGATAATAGATCTCAATACCTGCCAAATCCGACGTATCTCTGATACTGAAATAGCGGTTTCGGTCTGAATCAAAGTACTCCGCTCCATCATCGAAATCCCAGTCTATCGACCGGTAGCTGGATCCAAGTGAGGAGGATATGGTCAATGGGACGTCCTTGCAGACAGTATCAGGTAAGATGATGGAGGGAGCACCTATTGATTCAGTTATTGTTAATGAGTCACGGCAACCTTGTGCATTGGTTGCTATTAATTGAATGTTGTAAGTTCCTGTTGGGTAGGTTTTGGCTGGTGGGTTTTCATTGGTACTGGTGGTACCGTCACCAAAATCCCATTGGTAAGTCAGCGCATATACATCAGTCGTGTTGTTATTGAATGAAATCTCAGAACTCGCTTCACAGGGGGTACTGGAATTGGTTTCGAAATCCATTTCAGGTATATCCCAAACTTCGATAAAATCCTCCTCGCTGGCATAAGGCGCACACAAGTCAATACCTGTTGCAATTTCCACTGCCACCTGATATTTATTTCCAGGACCTAAAGAACTGGCGTAAGTATAAGTCACTGTATCATCAGCAGAAACGAGGGAATTGCCATCGCCGAAGATCCAAGTCAGGTCTCCGAGTGGAATATCTGTTTTGGAAGTTGAAAAATTCAACTCATACCAGAATCGTACATCAAAGGGAGCACATCCTTCGCTGGCCGAAGAGAAGATGGTTACTTCAGGAATTTCATATACTTCCACATTATACGTGGCTAATGGAGAAGTTGTCGCGGCATCGTCATAGGCATTGACCGTGTATGATCCAGCATCGGAAAGCGTATAAACATAGGCCACGGTATCGCCAGAAATCCTGGTGCCATCACCAAAATCCCACCAAAAGACTGTACCACCTCCGAAACCATTTAAAACAAAGGATTGATCGCGGGAAACACAACCATTCGTCGTAGCTAGTGTTTGTGCAACGAGGTGAGAGTAGGAAAATAAAAGCAATAAAGCGACTAACGCGGTTCGCATGGAACGAGTAACAATTGGCGAATAATAAAACAGTCGCTATAGCTGAGTGAGCGATTTCTGTGGTTGAAAAGCGGAAGATTATTGCTAAGCAGCTCTTGAGGGGCGTTTTTGAATACCAGAGCTGGGCAAATATCACAGAATTATTCAAAAAAATAATACTTTAGTGCAAATTTTTCTCATTTTTTCTTGTTTTGACTTTCCTAGCCTTCTAAATTGCACCTGCTAGCTCACGACAAAAAGCAACTGACCGGGATTCGTCCAATTCGCCATTTTGTATGAAAAACCGTTTTTTCTCCCTCAGTTTGAGATTGTTGGGACTGCTTGCTATCCTGTCATTTTGGGCATCAACACCTTCCACGAAACCTGATCTCATTCCTTCAAGGTCCTTCCATGCCTGTTTCTTACCTAAAGCTCGTGCCTTTGGGCCAGTCTGCACCCAGCATCTCCATTTAGGGGATTCCAGTTTGCCACAAGTCAATAAGAAATTCCTCATCCAGTTACACATTGTTCGTGACTCTCTCGGCATGACGCTTACAAACGCGGAGGTATCCACCGTTCGAAACAGTGTAGCCGACGCCAGTAGTGCGTTTTCAGATATCGGCATCTCTTTCGAGACCGAAGACAGTGTGCGCATCGTAGATAATTATCGGTTCAATCGTCCGGAAGATACCTGGCGACTTGATGAGATGGTTAAAAATCATGCAGTAGCGGATCGCATCAACCTATTTGTATTTGAAGCTTTTGCGGGTGTGCTAGATGGTGCAGCAGGTATCGCTTCAGGAGAAAGCATGTTCTTACCCTATGCCTCGCTGGAAAACAGTGGCACGGTCACCCATGAATTAGGTCACGTATTTGGACTGGCACATACTTTTGGCGCCGGAGACGTGATCGCCTCCGCACAAGGTGAGCCCTTCGATGCTTCCATGGAACTTGTAGATGGCAGCAATTGCGAAACGACCGGTGATCAAATTTGTGATACACCCGCGGATCCGTATATTCCCAATGACCCCAATGGAACTGTCTGGATAGATGGCAACTGCGTTTACATCTATGACGGCAGGGATGCCAACGGTGACTACTATGAGCCGGATATTGATAACATCATGGCATACTATTTTCCTGATGATCCTTGTTACTGCAACGGAGGGTTTAGCCGTGGGCAACTGCGAAAAATGGCTGCTTCTTACAACAGAAATGACTGGTGGTAATGAGAAAGCTATTCTTCCTGGGCGCGTTACTCCTTTGGGTAATGCCCAATTTACTCGTGGGTCAAGACCCTCATTTCTCACAATTTTATGCGTCACCATTATTACTGAATCCCGCCCTTGCAGGTGACCATAAAGGTCCGGTTCGGGCGGCTTTGGTGAACCGTAGGCAGTGGAACCAACTAGGAAAACCAATTCAAACCACCGGTGCCAGTGTAGATAGCAAAATCTGGCTTAATGGTGATTACATTGGCATCGGTGCATTGTTCATCAATGATAAAGCGGGACAAGTGGGTTATGTCACCAATAGCCTGTTCATCAGCTCAAGTTATCTTAAGCAAATAGGCACCAATACCCTTTCAGCAGGAATTCAGTTAGGCATGTCTGATACGGGTATTGACCCAAGTCAGACCTTCCCCTCTCAGTTCAATTCGGCGACTGGTGTCTTTGACCTGGGTAGCAACAATGAAACTTCCCTGGATTTTAACCGCAAGCAGTTGGACATCAACCTGGGGGTCATGTGGCATTCTGTCATCGGTGGCCGATACCAGATGAAAACCGGATTTTCTGTTGCACATCTCAACCGTCCGAATGAAGCCCTGTCTGATCAACGTGTCGTAACGCCTTTGCGATTTGCGATACATCACCGGTCGCATTACCTATTGGATGCCTCATGGTCCCTGATTTCCGAGAGCCAGGTGATGTACACGGCTACTGCCAAACAATTTGGTACGGTCTTTCATGTGAAGCGACAATTCAATGAAGAAGTCGCAATGTTCGCTGGGCTCGGCTATCGAGGTTATGGCATTTCCAATGAAGGGGCAATCATCGTAACTGGCTTAACTTACGGCCTGTTTGATCTGGGTGTAAGCTATGACTGGAATATTTCTCCCTTAAGTCGAGAAAGTACCCAGAAGACAAGCCTGGAATTCACGGTCATCATCAACACACCTGAACCACGTCGAAAACGAACGGTCATTTATAAAAAGAATAAACCCTGTCCCGTTTTTGTCAAACCCGTAAAAACGCCAACTCGTAAAAAATCATGACGCAACAGTTCAGTCCTTTTGTTGAATCCCTGATGGATTATGTGGAATGTGACACTTCCTATCCATTGATCTTGCATAACACCTACGGGGAGCCTGAAGAAATGTCGGTGGAGGTTTTTTTCCGAGAGCAAGACGACCTAAGTGATATTGAAAAGATGGCGCTACATTCTTGCCGGGGAGAAATTCTGGACCTGGGCGCCGGCGCCGGGGCTTTGAGTCTGATTCTGCAGGACATGGGCAAATCAGTAACCGCTCTGGAAAGTGATGGCGGTTGCTCACAATTGATGCAGGCATTAGGTGTTAAGTCTGTGATACATGATGATTTTTGGAAACACACTGGACAATATGATACGGTCCTTGCTATGATGAATGGACTGGGCCTGGCTGGTACACTGGATAGGGTACCTAAATTTCTCGAAAAGTGTCTGCGTCTCTTAAAACCCGATGGGCAATTGATTTTCGACTCCTCTGACATCAGCTATCTCTATGCTGGTGAAGCAGAAGATAAGGCTTTTGACTATTATGGCGAGGTGCGGTACCGCTACGAGTACAAAGGTCAAACCGACGACTGGTTTGATTGGGTATATGTGGATCAGGATACGCTCTTCAGTATCTGCAAACAGCTAAAGCTGAACTTTGAGATACTACACACTGACGAGTATCAGCAGTATTTGGGGAGGATTTCTAATTAATCCGATTATTGGAAAAATCAGGTTACTGTTTGACGCGCTGCTTCACCGGCAACTTCAACTCAAAATCAAAGGCCTTATTCAACTCCTGTATGAACTGATAGCTCAATAGCGGCGACTCTTTTTCTAAGTTTTGATGAATGAAAAAATACAGTTTCTCGAGACCCTGGTCTTTCCAGGTTTTGATCCGCTCGATCCAGTCATTAAGTCGATCATAGTCACTCGAATGGTTCGCCCCAACATATCTCACAAATGCAACTGGTGTGGTCAATCGCATGTGCATGAGGTCTCTTCTACCAGCCGTATCGACGATAATATTGGCGGCACCGTGTGATTCTAGTAAATCATACAATTCCTCGGCAACTACTTCATCATTGAACCAATCCGTATGTCGAAGTTCGACTGCCAAAGGAATGTCCTTGGGCCAAAATTCCAGCGTGGACACCAGTCGATCCATGTTTTTAGGCGCAAAGTTGTTGTGAACCTGCAAAAAAGCCATCCCAAGTTTATGCTCAAACGAGCGGACGGTTTGACAAAATTCTTCCAACGACATCTCTACATTATTCAGTCGTTTAATATGACTAATATAGCGGTGAACTTTTGGGAAAAACTTAAAGCCATCAGGTGTTTTCTCACGCCATTCTACTACATGGTCAGGGCTGTATCGGTTGTAAAAGGTTGCATTCAGCTCAATGGAATTGAATTGTTGCGCGTAGTACGCCAGTTCATCCTTCGTTCCTCGAGGATAAAACCCTTTCAAATCACTCTTGTTCCATTTCGCACAACCAACGAAGACTTCTTTCAAGCCTCCTGTGCCTTTTGCAAGTACACCGGCTGTTGCTGAATGATCTGATGGAATTGTAAAATCGACCATTTCAGGATTCTCAACACTTCCAAACTTCATGAGTCAGATTATAGCCGCTAATTTCTAGCTATGTAAATTAATCAATTCAAGTTTCACGTTGACTTCTACAGAATTTGAATAATCATCTTGCATAATTCATTGGTTTTACCAATGTTGTTTCAAACAAATTTCAGAGCCAATTGAAAGTATATGGAATCGGTGGATTAGGGGTAGATGAACGGGTCTTCTCCGAATTAAAACTCAATTTTGAGTTAACTCCTTTAAAATGGATCAACCCAAAACCAGACGAATCAATCTCAGACTATGCAACTCGGTTTTCTGAGCAAATTGACAGTAGTGTACCATACGCAATAATTGGAGTCTCCTTTGGAGGAATGCTGACCATTGAACTCAATAAGATTTTGACCCCTGAAAAGATCATCTTGATTTCATCTACCACCAGTAAAACAAACATCCCTAAGGTTTTTCGTTTTCTGGGTCAAACTGGTTTTTTTCAGCTCCTTCCTAAATCCCTCTTGAAACCTCCACCCTTTTTGGCAAATTTTCTTTTCAGTGTTTCCGAACCTCAATACAAGTCGAAACTCAAGCAAATCATCAAGGATACTGATGTTGATTTTATGCGCTGGGCCCTGGGCGAAATTTCAAAGTGGAACAATCGAGAAAAAGCTAACAACATAGTAAGCCTTCACGGATCATCGGATCGTCTTTTTAAGCATCCCAAGAATCAAGACATATTCACTATATCAGATGCCGGGCACTTCATGGTGATGAATCGAGCAGAAGAAGTGAGTGAGGTGCTTAACCAAGTGATCACCAGTAAACAGATTACTTAAGTAACCTGTTTACTGGCTAAACTCTCATCAGCTTCTTCGTAATCGCATCGAGCCAACGATCGGGTAAAAGTCTTGGAAGGTAGAAATTCACCAGGGCCTGAGGAGCCATTGTATAACGGGTTTTGGGTCTCCGTTTTTCAAAAATCTTTAC
Source organism: Cytophagales bacterium (assembly GCA_033344775.1). Taxonomy (NCBI): domain Bacteria; kingdom Pseudomonadati; phylum Bacteroidota; class Cytophagia; order Cytophagales; species Cytophagales bacterium. Next base: position 1,370,802 of record JAWPMT010000005.1, read on the forward strand.
AATTTTTTCAGAGAGGTATTCAGGCGTAAATCCGCGCTCGATGCTTTTCTTGACCATCCCTTTCTCAAATCGCTGAAGCATTTCACCATACGGCGTGTCGTAGTAGGGTTCCAACTTGATGCTTTTCTCCCAAATAGGTGTCTTGATCGGACCTGGGCCAATGACAATCACATCAATCCCGTAAAGCAATAACTCTCTCCTGAAGCTATGAGATAGTCCTTCTAACGCGAATTTCGAGCCAACATAAGGTCCAACAAACGGCATCCCAAGCTTACCAGAAACAGATCCGATGTTGATGATCCTCCCAGGAGCGGACTTATGATTTTTCCGGGCGCCCAGCAAGGGAGCAAAAGCCTGGGTACACTTGATCAACCCAAAAACATTGACCTGGAATTGATATTCAAAATCTTTGATATCTACATGCAAGGATGGACCTCCAACCGCAATTCCAGCATTGTTGATTAACCCAGCAAGGCCTTCATCGCCCACGGCTTGCTCCACTTCCAATACTGCTTTATCAATCGCTACATAGTCCGTCACATCGAATAATAGTGGTGTGAAACCTTCACCAAATTCTGAGGTAAGCCGGTCCGCATCTGCTTGTTTTCGAATACTTCCGAAAACCCGATAGCCTTTTTCGAGAAATTGTCTGGTCAGTTCATGACCAATTCCGGTGGAAACTCCCGTAATGACCAGGCTATTGCTTTTATTCATTGACCCGCTGGAATAAAAAGATCACCAAATTCCTGTGGAACCCGCTTCGGTCGCTGACTAGCCTTGTCCAGTAAACACCAGGTTGTTTTTGCCTGGACCAGCAGCGTATCTCCTCTTAATATCTCCACATGTCGTTCGGATTTCGGTCCATCGTAGTTTTGGACATAGGTACGAGCCGTCAACTTTTCGCCTAGCAACGCAGGCCTCTTATACTCCAGGTAGTGATTCAACACCACCCAGATATAACCTGACTTCATCTGTTCCGTGGCCTTATGATTCCAGTGCGCGGCGGCCACATCTTGCACCCATTGCAGGTAAACCACATTGTTTACGTGGTTCAGGTCATCCAAATGATGTGCTTCTACCGTAATGGGAAGTTCGAAAATTTCTTGTGCTGACATGATGCTAATTTGTCGACAACTAAAACGCTATGTCACATTGAGGTACTCAATATCTGAATCTAAATATCCCTTGCGCTCCAGGCAGTCATAGATTTCCATGCAGACCCAGGCATCTGTTGCGGCATACAGTTGCTGACTTGGCGTCAGTTCCTGATTTTCCCAGTTAGAAGTTTGCTGGTTTTTTGAAATACGTGCTTCCAGAAATATGCCTGCCAATTTCTTCACGCCCCGGTCTTCCACGCCTACTTCGCCGGCAACATCATTCAGTTCGAGAAAGCCTTCAGGCTGAAAATCAGAGATCTTTTGCAATGCCTTAATATCATCCATGATACTGATGCCTACCTTGATCAATTTAGGATCTGCCATCAGACTAACTAAGGATGGAGGAAAACCGATTTTATTGACTCGAATTAAATACGCCTTCTCTAAAGTGGACAACTGGATTAAAGCGGTAGGGTGGTATTGCCCTCGCTGGAAAGTAGGTTTCTTTTCCGTATCAAACCCCATGCAGGCTTGCTGTTTGCAGTGTCCGATTACTTCAGGTAGCTGATCCATCTGATCCACTACCACAATCTCTCCCCCAAATCGGGTCAAGGGTAAATGCTGGAGCTTTTCTTTCGGTATCGACGCAGGAAACATTATGCGTTTTCTTTACTAGATGTTAGTTTCCTTACTTTGAAACCCGTGTAAGCAACAAGAATAGTCATCAAAGGGCTGACAATATTGAATATACAATAGGGCAAATACGCCAGAGTTGGTACCCCCAAGACATTACTATGGAATGCGCCACATGTATTCCAGGGAACCAGAACGGATGTTACCGTTCCCGAATCTTCTAAAGTCCGGCTGAGGTTTTCTGGTGCAAGCCCTTTCTCCTTATATACATCGGCATACATCCGACCGGGAACAACAATGGCCAAATATTGATCGGAAGCAGTGACATTGAAAAAAACGCAAGTACCTGCGGTTGAAGCAACAAGGCTTCCAACAGAGTTCACCATAGATAACACAGCAGCAGCAATTCTCCTCAAGAATCCAGCCTTTTCCATGATTCCTCCATAAACCATGGCTGAAACAATCAACCAGACCGTTTTTAACATGCCGTTCATTCCTCCGGAAGCCAAAAGTCCTTCTTCATCCAATTTGGCAATTCCAATTTCAAATCCGATATCACCAAAAAGAGCCTGCATCATTCCCATGAAACCCAATAAAAACCCATTGGCTTGTTCAATGCCTCCAACCATTTTCAGTAGTTTGCCATCAGCTGAGACTTTGCGACCAACTTCAAATACCAATTCGGGCTGAAAAATGAAAGCAAAAACAATTGCCAGCATTGTTCCTGCAAAGAGTGCCGGTAGAGCAGGAGTTTTTCTTACAATCAGGACAATGACCACTATCGGAACTATAAACAACCATCCTGAAATATGGAATTTATTAGCAATGGCGTTGAGGATCAAATCTTTCTCTTGCAGTGACCCTTCTCCTCCTGTAGTAAAGCCATAGATCAGAAATACAACCAAAGCCAGCAGGATACTAGGTCCTGTCGTAATTGTCATGTAACGAATGTGCGTAAACAAATCCGTTCCAGCCATGGCAGGAGCCAGGTTCGTGGTATCGGATAAAGGGGAAAGCTTATCACCAAAATAGGCTCCGGATAATATGGCTCCTGCAACCCAACCTACAGGAATTCCGAGAGCAGTTCCAATTCCAATTAGTGCAATTCCGACGGTAGCAGAAGTCGTCCAGGAACTACCAGTTGCTACGGAGACAATTGAACAAATTACACATGCTGCGAAAAGAAAGATGCCTGGGCTTAATATTTGTAAGCCGTAATAGATCATCGCGGGAACAATACCAGCAAGCATCCAAGACCCGGCAAGGGACCCTATCAATAGAAGAATAAGTATGGAGGTCATGGCCGAACTTATTGTTTTCACTACACCTTCACGCAACTCAAACCAAGAATAGCCCAATCGAACAGCCACCAATCCGGCTACAGCTGAGGAGATAATCAATACAATTTGGTTAGACCCACCTAAAGACTCGGAACCAAAAAGTCCCACATTAAGTGATAGCAGAAGGATAAGAAAAATAATAGGTATAAAAGACTCTAGAAGAGTAGGTTCGCGCTTTTCCGCCATGAATGATTATTTACACAAATCGAAAAGTTAGCGTAAAAATACCAGATAGAGCTTTGGTTTGAATAAACAATAATTATAAAACCTTGCATCTCTGATCCGTAACAGCAATTCTAGGTTATTGATATCTCAAGTCTTAATTCTTCAATTTGATCAATTAAATGATTGTATAACTCCCTGGGCCGTCTTTCAATTAAGGTATGAATGAATTTTCCGTAGCAATGGATTATTTCGTCATGAGATCGTGCTTCAAGCATACCAGACAAATTCTGAATCAAAGGCGATACATTGACCTTCTCCATCTTAGGTTGACTTTCATTCCACTTCACTATCGATTCTTGAAGATCTTTGATTTTCAACTCTACCTCTGAACGACTCATCGACATTATTGTGCTCAAACGAATGACTCGATAAGTAATTCTGCTAATTCCTCCCCCACCATACTGCCAATGGCAACGCCCATTCCTCCCAAACGAACCCCGATGGCAATCCGATCACTCATCTTTTTCACAATGGGAGTTTTGGTGTCTCCAAACGCCATGATCCCGGACCATTGCTGGATCACCTCATAATCTTGTCCTGGAAGTATTCTGTCCCGAAGGTCGTCATGTAAACGTGATTCGATTGCTGGGTTAATGCCAAACTCTGTGGTCTCTTCTGCTTTTTTATCCAGATTTCTTCCTCCACCGAAAATCAACTTGCCATAAAAATCCCTGAAATAATAATAGCCTTCATCATAGTGAAATATCCCTTCAAAAGGCAATGGGTTTCTGGGCTCAATGGCCATCACCATCCCACGCCCTGGCTGAAGGTCCACATCCATGAATTTTCGTGTAAAGGCATTGGTACATATCCCGGCACGTTTGCATTGGAAAGAGGCTTTGGCTGTATTGACCCTCACTCCACCTTCTTCCTCATTCACAGCAATCACTTCCGCCCCAGTCAGGATCTTGACGTCAATTTGATTGCAGTATTCCCATAAGTTTCGGATGAGTTTTCCGGTATCCAGCTGACCTTCGTATTGGTTTAAGATCAAACCATCGAAACCGGAAAATCCAAAGTTCGACAATTGATGATCGATACGTTGAAAGACAGGATTTTCGAAAGAATCGGAAAGCAAGTGATTCACATGAACCATCTTGTCTTCCAGGTCATCGATGGCATTGATCAATTCATATCCACCTTTGATCTGCAAATCAATTAATTCCTTCCCCAGCCGGGCTTCTGTTTTCCTGAGTCCGTTGATGCGCTTCTCAACCAATGCCATCATGGCTTCCTCCCCCATTACATCAATATCAGCAAGTAACTCGGTCAGGCTACCGAAGCAAGCAAAACCCGCATTTTTGGTACTGGCTCCCGTGGGCAATAACCCTCTCTCTAACACCAGTACTGAACTAGAGGGATCTCGTTCCTTGATCGTCGCTGCTGTGGACAATCCTGTGATCCCCGCACCAACGATGATGAAATCATAATTGAAGAATGAACGTTGCTCCCAAAAACTAATCATGGCATCAAAGATGTCAAAACTGATTGAGATCACGTGGATTTCTACAATTGTTAAAAAATCTCAATTGCTTCTAGTGCCGATTCACAGTTGCTAGATTTAAGTATGTGTCGGTTGTTCCTTCTGATCCTATTCATTTGCTGGTCTGCTTTTGCCAGTAGTCAATCCTTTCTTTACCTGAAAAAACTCGGGGGAAAACAGGCCATTATTTATAAAGAAGGAGACGAGATCAGGTTTCAAATGAAAGATAATGAACACTTTGCCCAGGGTATCATTGAAAGTTTTGGAGAAGATCATTTCGTGATACACGAAACAATCGTCAAACTATCAGATATCTACCGATACGATATCCGTGGGATATCTAATAACAACTTCAATTACCGATTTTCATCCAACACCTTAATCTTCGCAGGGGGCATATTACCATTAGCAGAATTGGCCAATCAACAAGTTTCAGGCTCTGGCGAAAACAAAGGTATTCACGGTTCTGTCTGGACGGCAAGCGGCCTACTGGTTGCAGGCGGATTACTCCTAAAATGGCTGGAACCTAAATATTTCAAGCCAGGATGGAAAAGAAAAGCGACGATTATTCAGAAGTAGAACATTTAATCCAGAAAACTCACCATTCTCTACTACTTAACACATTCGTAACCTGCTCTTCCTCATAGATTCTCATTGGCAAAATACATTCGCCAGAACCAACAATTGCTATGAGAAAACTTGTCCTAATTCCTTTCCTCGCGGTTCTTTTTATCGCCTGTGACTCCACAAAAGCACCCAAGACCTACACCCTGAAACTTCGTGGAAGCGAATCCATGCATGAAACATTCAATGCACTTAAAAGTGACTTTGAAAAGATGCAGGATACCTTGACGATCGTACTTGAAGGCGGAGGAAGTCGTACAGGAATGATGGGTGTATACGAAAACGAGGTTCAGGTCGGTTTATCATCTTACCCTTTTGACCTGGATTCCATTTTGGGCAATGGCCATGGACTTCAGGAGCAGGTGGTTGCCTACGATGGTATTGTTTTGATCAGTCATGAAGACAACCCAGTACAACAATTGACCAACGAACAGGTTTTCGGTATTTTCTCTGGAAACATCACTGACTGGAGCGATTTAGGAGGCAATGTCGGAAAGATTGTTCCCATTATTCGAGATCAGAACTCTGGTACGCAACAATTCTTCACTAATTTCTTTGACATAGAAAGTCCGGCCAGTTCTGCCATTATTGCAATAGAAAACAGGGAGATTGTCAATACTGTTTCTGAAAATCTCTCTGGGATTGGGTTCATTGGATTTGCCTACTTCACCCAGCGAGTGCACAATATGCTCCTACCGAGTCCCATTGAAGGCGACACCCCTTTTGTGGCCCCTTCGTTTAAAAATCTCCTGGCAGGATCTTACCCTCTGAAGCGATCACTACGTATATATTACAAAGACACGAATGATCCTGCAATCAATGCTTTTTTAAGCTACCTCAAAACCACCCGAGCCCGATATGTAATCGAATCCAATGGATTGGTTCCATTGCAACAAAAAGCCATTGCAAACCAGTAAACAAATCACGGGTTTGAAAAAATTTTCTTCTGAAAACTCGCCCAATAATTAATCGACTTAATAATTCCACTGGCATGATTGCCAATACACCATATATTCATCTAAGAATCTTCTAAAGAAGATATTGATCTTAGGCAGAATCCGGTTATCACAAATGCGCGCTCAAACTAACAGGGATTAGCTATTTTTGTAGTCTGTTAACCCTTAATATCAGTTGATCATGAGCCACGCAACTGTCCCCCCGTACAAACCCAAAAATCATATTCGAATTGTAACTGCTGCCTCTTTGTTTGATGGTCACGATGCTGCCATCAATATCATGCGCAGAATCATCCAAACAACCGGTTGTGAAGTAATCCACCTGGGGCATAATCGTGCCGTACAGGAAATCGTGGATTGTGCGATCCAGGAAGATGCACAGGCCATTGCCATTACCTCCTACCAGGGTGGGCATGTAGAGTACTTCAAGTACATGTATGATTTGCTCAAGGAAAGAGGGGCCTCTCAGATTAAGATATTTGGTGGGGGTGGTGGCACCATCCTTCCTGAAGAAATTGATGAGCTGCACGCTTACGGCATCTCCAAGATCTATTCTCCTGATGATGGGCGCGCCATGGGACTTCAAGGCATGATCAACGACCTGGTAAAGCAAAGTGACTTTACTGTTGGAGAGAATTTGAATGGTCAATTAGACCGGCTACCTAAGAAACAATACTCAGACATTGCCCGACTCATCTCATCTGCAGAAAATTTCCCAGACAAACATGCGGATGTCCTGTCGACCATTCGCGAAAAAAATACTGCTGAAAAAGTAGCTCCAGTACTGGGAATCACCGGAACAGGTGGGGCTGGAAAATCTTCTTTGGTAGATGAATTGGTTCGTCGTTTCCTGATCGATTTTTCAGACAAGAAAATTGCCGTTATCTCAGTGGATCCATCCAAAAGGAAAACCGGTGGTGCTCTATTAGGTGACCGGATCCGAATGAATGCCATTTTCAATGACCGGGTATACATGCGTTCGCTGGCTACCCGTCAGTCTAACCTGGCACTTTCGAAATACGTGCAGGATGCCATTGACATCACCAAAGCTGCAGGTTTTGATTTGATCATTCTGGAAACTTCAGGCATAGGTCAGTCAGACACAGAAATCACAGAACATTCCGATACTTCACTTTATGTAATGACACCAGAGTACGGTGCAGCTACACAGTTGGAGAAAATCGACATGCTGGACTTTGCGGATTTAATCGCCTTGAACAAGTTCGACAAGCGTGGCGCACTGGACGCACTCCGGGACGTTAAAAAACAATACCAGCGCAACCATCAGCTTTGGGATACACCTGAAGAAGATATTCCAGTTTATGGCACCATCGCTTCGCAGTTCAACGATCCAGGCATGAACCAGCTTTACAAAGCGATTATCGATACCCTGGTAGAGAAGACCGGAGCCACAGCACTCACTTCAAATTTCAGCAGCACGCGGGAGATGTCAGAGAAAATCTACATCATCCCTCCTAAGCGAACACGCTACCTTTCTGAGATCACCGATTCCATTCGGGACTACAATCAAAAAGCTGAGCAACAAGGGGCCATCGCGCAAAAGCTCTACAGCCTCGATCAATCCGCTGCTATTTTGAAGGATCAGGAAGCTGCTTTAAAAGCCATCGAGGAAGCACGCGCTTCCTTGCAATTGGACCTGGATCCTCATAACCAGAAGATCCTGGAAGATTGGCAAGCCAAAAAAGCGAACTATGAAGGTGCAGAGTTCACTTATCACGTTCGCGGCAAAGAAATTAAAGTGGCCACAACCACCGAATCTTTATCTCATACACAGATACCAAAAGTCAGCCTACCTCGCTACGAAGGCTGGGGTGATATTTTGAAGTGGTCATTACAAGAAAACGTACCAGGTGAATTTCCGTTTACTTCTGGTGTGTTCCCATTCAAACGACAAGGTGAAGATCCTACCAGGATGTTTGCTGGTGAAGGTGGACCTGAACGTACGAACAAGCGATTCCACTATGTTTCGCACGGATTACCTGCAGCGAGATTGTCTACCGCTTTTGATTCAGTAACGCTTTACGGAGAAGATCCTGATTACCGTCCGGATATCTATGGAAAGATCGGTAACTCCGGCGTAAGCATCTGCTGCCTGGATGATGCCAAGAAATTGTACTCCGGCTTCAACTTGTGTGATCCGACTACTTCAGTTTCCATGACCATCAATGGGCCTGCGGCTACCATCGCAGCCTTTTTCATGAATGCGGCAATTGATCAGCAGTGTGAAGTGTACATCAAAGCCAATGACCTTGAAAAAGATGTCGATGATAAGATCACTTCGATTTACAAATCATTAGGTGCCGAACGCCCTAAATACCTTGGTGAGCTTCCTGAAGGAAATGACGGTCTTGGACTGATGTTATTGGGCGTAACCGGAGATCAGGTATTGCCTGCGGATATCTATGCACAGATCAAAGCCGATGCCTTGTCCAAAGTTCGAGGTACGGTACAGGCAGATATCCTGAAAGAAGATCAGGCACAAAATACCTGCATATTCTCTACTGAATTCTCACTCCGGTTGATGGGTGATGTTCAGCAATATTTCATCGATCAAAAAGTGCGGAATTTCTATTCTGTATCGATCTCTGGATACCACATTGCGGAAGCGGGTGCCAATCCGATCAGTCAGCTGGCCTTTACCCTGGCGAATGGCTTCACGTTCGTTGAGTATTACCTATCAAGAGGTATGCACATCGATGATTTTGCGCCTAACTTATCATTCTTCTTCAGCAATGGGGTAGATCCGGAGTACGCTGTGATCGGTCGAGTTGCAAGAAGAATTTGGGCGAAAGCCATGAAGTTGAAATATGGCGCCAATGAGCGTTCCCAAAAGCTGAAATATCATATCCAGACTTCCGGAAGGTCTTTACATGCACAGGAGATCGATTTCAACGACATCCGAACTACTTTACAGGCGCTTTATGCGATCTATGATAACTGTAACTCCTTGCATACCAACGCCTATGATGAAGCGATTACGACACCTACCGAAGGTTCTGTAAGAAGGGCAATGGCCATACAGTTGATCATCAACAAGGAATTGGGGCTAACCAAAAATGAAAATCCTATCCAAGGATCATTCATTATTGAAGAATTAACTGATCTGGTAGAAGAGGCAGTGATGGCTGAATTTGATCGGATCACGGATAGAGGTGGAGTTCTCGGTGCCATGGAGAGCATGTACCAACGTGGTAAAATCCAGGAAGAAAGCCTTTATTACGAAACCAAGAAGCATACAGGAGAACTTCCAATCATCGGAGTGAACACCTTCCTGTCTTCTCAAGGCTCACCAACCATCATCCCTGATGAAGTGATCCGTGCAACGAAAGAAGAGAAAGAAGCGCAGATCAGCAACCTGGAGTCACTACATGGCAGAAATGAGTCTAAGTCCGCTGAAATGCTCAGTGCTTTACAAGACGTAGCCTTGAATAATGGCAATACCTTCGAACAACTCATGGAAACCTCTAAGTATTGTTCTTTAGGTCAGATCACTCATGCGATGTTCGAGGTAGGAGGACAGTACCGACGTAACATGTAAGTAGCATTTTGCATCCTCCCCCCGAGCGTGTCGAAGGGTAGGAGGTCAGAGTCGCAGGAATATGTAATCCTTGTTCTTCTGAAGACTTCCCTCTTCAAGGCTGTAAATAGGGAAGTCTTGAATGATAACCAAACCTGCGGTTCTCAGTTCTACTTTCATGACTTTTCAGGTGGCCTCGATTATGCAGCAGTGTATTGACATTGCAAGAGCACATCACACTCCTTTTGGAGCCGCTTTGGTCAATGAAGCGGGCAAAGTCCTGGTTATGGCACCTAATACAACCAAGATTGATGGGTCTACTGCTCATGCAGAGATGAACGTACTTAAGGATGCCAATAAGTACCCTGGAGAACAACTATTTCTGATCACTACTTGTGAGCCGTGTCCTATGTGTGCCGGAGCAGCACTTTGGACCAAGGTCAAAGGCATATATTTCGGCGCGTCCATCGAAGATGCAAGTCAATTCATGAAACAAATTGACATTTCCTGCCAGCAAGTCGTTGATGCATCTTGGGTCAATATTCCGGTTGTAAGTGGTATTTTAAAAGAGGAATGTTTGGAACTCTTTCGAAATAGATAGCCTGATTATTCAGGCATTACCAATGCCATAAACATTTCGACCGCTCGCCCTTCCAGCCTCGCGGCAAGGCGGGCGAGAACCTCAGGGCTTGAGAGCTACTGAAAGGGACAATCCTACAAATTAATCTTCCGAAAAGTCGCGATAAAAACCAGGACCATCTCTCGGGGTTAAAACACATGATTCAAAGCTTCCCTTCATCCCATCTGGATATTCAATTCTGGCAGAAATCTGTTTCAGATGTCCTGATTCATCAAAATCAAGTAACTCGTAATTCAATCTAATTCTCCTTGACTTCATGTCAGCCTGTATTTTATCCAAATCCGCCTGAACAAGTTCCGCTGTGAATTTTAGATCCACTACCTCCTTCTGCGTCTGACACCCTGCCATAAGCATGGAAAATAGAACGACAAGGAAAAAATTAGAGCAGGAATGATTCTTCATGATTGTATTTAGAAGTTTTCATTGAAAATAAACGGATCCATGGCTTTCTGCAAAGCAAAACACCGGCGACACCATGAAAAAGAATTGCAATAGGTTCGCCTTTATTAATTAAACAGTTTTTTGAAATACATTTCGATTGAGTTAATTTCAACAAACCAACCATCAAGACACTATACCATGTCTAACAATCGTGCACGGCATTTTCTTGCCCTCTTAGGATCTATATTCTTCATCTTCGCTTGTGCCTCCTCTTGTTGCGAATCCCAAAAAAGAAGAACGTTAGCATCTTTCAAAAAAGGAACGAAACAAGTACCCTATGACCGGGAGACAGAACCTTACACACCAATTGTAGACTCACACGTCCATTTTCGTCCGTTCGGCGGGAAAGAGATTCCTTTCAATAAATTGGTGAATACGATAAAAAGTAATGGTGTACGATTTGTCAATGTATATGGAATCGGGCAAAGAGTCGACATTGACTCTAATTGCATTTACTATTTGGACTGTCCAGGAACATCCGTATTGCCTTCCACGAAAAATGACATGGCAAATGCTGAATCCTACATTCAGGAGCAGCCCGAAGGCATACATCTGACCGTCTCTATGACTTTCCCGGACCTGGCAAATCCGGAGCATATTTTTGAAATCATGCAATTCTACGAGCAGGAATATCGAGGTGTTTTCAAATGGATGGGTGAAGTCAATTTGGTAAAACAGGCTTTGTTAGCTAACCATCATGAACCTGCTGACTCAACTGATATTCCAAATTGGAGTGAATTTATGGCAGAATTGAGAAGCAAAAACATGCCTATCAACATTCATTGTGATCTCGGAAATGATTCTTCGACCTATCATTATACCAAGTATCTTGATTTAATGAAAATGACCTTGGAAACCTACCCTAACAATAAAATTGTCTGGGCACACATGGGGCTCTCTAAGGAACTGACACAACTAGATCCGGATCAGCATATTCAAATCATGAGTGGTTTATTGGAAAAGCATGCAAATCTCATACTAGACATCAGCTGGAGTGTACTGGAAGCGAATTACTTCAGTAAATACCGCGAAAAATACCTTGCCTTCGTAAATGCGTATCCTGAGCGATTCCTACCAGGCACGGACTTTGTCGCCGCCGCCAATAAGCATACTGATCAATATAAAATTGATCTGGATAGTACCAGTCTAATTCACAAAGGCCTAAGCGATGAAGCCTTTAGAAATATCGTTTTAGGAAATAACTATTTTAAGCTACTGGACCTGGATTATGAAGCACCACCAATTGCTCAGCAGACGCAGTGATCTAATTCACCGCTTTCTTCGGTAATAATTCTGAACGATCGCATTCAGGTATCGTCTCGACTCCACATGTTGGAATTCCAGATTTTCGTCCAACTCCCCAAACAAAGAACTCCCACCCCCTAATAAAACAGGAATGGTCGATATGATCAATTCATCAATCAGGTCTTCTTTCAGAAAACTTTGAATGGTAGCTCCCCCATCAATGTACAACCGCTTATGTCCATTTGCATGGATTTCACTCAGCACCTCATTGAGGGTTCCTCTGACCAGAAAGGCATGCTCTTCGTGTTTTGTGGGAATGCTTTCCATGGTCCGACTCAGCACATAAACAGGGATGGTGTAAGGCCAGGGGATATCAAATCCACAGACTGTTTCAAAAGTAGTCCGTCCCATCACTAATGCATCTACCCTGGCAATGAGTTCATTGTAGCCCATGTCATCCTGATCAGGATTGGGAATGGAATGCAGCCAGTCAATTCCTCCATGCTTATCCGAGATGTAACCATCCAGACTGGTCGCAATGAATACGGTATTCATAAGGGTAGATATAAAAAAGTGAAGTTACCTAACTAAATATGAAGCATGCAATTCTTATTGGATAATCACTTATGTTCTGACATAAAAGAATATTCATCTAGAATCGTTCATCTCTATTTTGTTCTTTTGGCCTTAAGCCTGGCAGGCTCTTCATTTTTGGCCGCTTCGGAGGACCGATGACCCAAAAACGAACCGAGTCTACGGTGGAAAAAAACTCTAGAAACCGCGGCGGACCTCTTTGAATGCTGCCCACGCACGATCCTTCGCACACCCCGCCAAACTTTCGGCCCGACCCTCCATATCGCAAGATTTATGGCAAGGTTTTCACTACACCGCACAGAAGAAATTTTTCATTTCTTACACCATCGGTACAAGATCAGGATAGAATTTACGTTAACGAACGAAACCAACAGCAAACGCTGAGAATGATGATGCATGAACATCTCATTGTTGAAAACGTCGACTTCCTAGCATGAAATTCTCGCTCCGATTCTTATCAGCTTTTATTCTTACTGCGGCGATCTATTACAGCATCATCACATACATCAATTATGGACTCTCAGGATTTGGCATGATCCGTTTTGCTGGTATTGCACTTTCAGGATGCCTGTTCTTTTTAGCGATCCGTGACGTACCCTGGATCATTCGGTTAGCACATAAAATGCGCTTGAACCGAATTGAACGACATGGCATCATCGTTTTGTCCTTTTTCCTTTCTGTCGCCCAATTCGTACTCGTCGATGAAGTCTCCGGCATTTACCATGATCATTTACTGGATGAATCTAACCAATCGACTGTTGCCTGGGTGGTAGATTGTGAGGATCCCTACTGTGATTACCAATACAAGGTGGCCGACAGGTTACTCAAACAAAAAATTGAGGTTCCTGATGACGGTTCAGGAGCAAGGGACACCATAACCATTCAATATCACCAAACCAACCCCAACATTTTCAGGCTTGCCGAAGCTTACCATAAACCTTAGGGAAGAATAAAGTATTAACTTCCTGACTTGTGAACTCCAACCTGGTTTTTCAAAATATCTCCAAACACATCAGGCTACAGCAGCGAGAAAAAGAATTCTTTGAGAGTCTGCTCCAAGAGGTTAAATTGAAGAAAAGATCATTCCTACTCCGACAAGGCGATCCATGTCATTTCATCCATTTCGTAAATACGGGTATCCTCAGGGCTTACCATCAAGATGAGAATGGGAAGGAATCTACCATTATGTTTGCTTCCGAAGACTGGTGGATCACAGACATGCACTGTTTTCTCAATCAACTACCGGCCATGGTCAATATTCAAGTGGTACAAGATTGCAGCCTGTTCAAATTGTCATTAAGCGACTTAAATGAATTGTATAAGCAAGTGCCTATTTTCAATACGTTTTTCCGTATCCTCATGGAAAAAGCTTATTGCCGAGAACAACTCCGAACCATTCAAAACTTATGCATTCCTGCCAAAGAACGATACGAAAATTTTATTTCGAAATATCCCTACATCGCTTCAGCGGTTCCTTTGAAACACATTGCTTCTTATCTTGGAATTACTCCTGAATTCCTTAGTACCATCCGAGCTCAAAGGCAGTAATTTCTTAAGGTACCTTATTCTTTTTCAGCACTGAAACACATTGATTTGTTTTAAAAAAAGAACATGCTCATTTTGATTGCAGGGCCTTATCGAAGTGGAACCAATGATGACCCGAAGCTCATTCAACAAAACATGGATAACCTGGAAGCAATGGCATTGCCCTTATTTCGGAAAGGCCATGTGCCTATGATTGGAGAATGGGTGGCACTTCCTATCATGCGACAAGCAGGCTCCAAAGTCATCGGAGACGAAGTTTGGACCGAAGTTCAATATCCGGTGGCTCACCGTTTGCTAGAAAAGTGTGACGCCATTCTGCGTATCCCCGGAACCTCAAAAGGAGCCGACCAGGATGTCGAAGTTGCCAGAAAATTAGGATTGAAGGTGTATTTCAGCCTGGAAGAAATCCCGGATACCGAATGAATGAATAATTTACCCTTTATTATCAAACAATCTATTCCCTTAGGGGTTCTTTCCTTATGGGACTATTCAGTAAGAAATCTCCAAAGGAAAAACTTCAAAAGAAGTACGAGAAGTTGATGAAAGAGGCGTTTGAACTTTCAAAGGCAGATCGCCAGGCAAGTGACACCAAATATGCCGAAGCCGATGCGGTGATCAAGGAAATGGAGGCCATGGCATAATCAGTGCCCCCTATTAACAACTAAAGAACTCCCGTGGCATCATTTTGGCTTGTCAGTAACTATTTACTGATCGAACCTGCCTGCCATGAAATACAAGATTATTGCTTTCTTTCTTGTCACTTTTATAATGTGTCTGGATTGCTATGCCCAGGAAAACCCCAGGAACATCAGCATTCAAACAGGGTTAGCATACAATCAATCCGACCAGGAATTCAACACCACGACCGGCATTGGCGTATTTTTTGAAGCGAACTACCATCCCACGGAAGACCTAAGGTTTAGTTTCAGATTTGAGCCTACGGCCCTTGCTTATGGGGTAGCAGTTTTCCCAGGTGGTTGTACAGAAGAACACAGACGTTTCCCAGGATTTACTTCCTGCAGAGAAGGAGCCAATTATATCCTCAACAGCTACTTAAAAGCACAGTTACTTTTGGGCCAACCAAGATTCGACAAAAAGGACAAACTGATTCAGGGATACATAGGAGCGCATGTCGCAATGCTCAGCCATCAACGCTACATCATCACTTCCCGAGAGCCTGGCAACTGGAGAGATGCGCGAAAGAACGTGACCAATTTTGGTGTGGGTCCTAATATTGGTTACATCCTGGGTCGATGGGACGTTTCTGCTTCCTACAGCTTTGTGGGAACGGAATTTCGAGATTTTCTGGGCCTCAACCTAGGCTACACGATCTGGTACAACAAGAAAAAAGCAAATTAAAAGCCCAAGCGAAAGGCTTGAATCACATTCGTATTATTACCCTCCTTAAAGCGGTAGAGATCAGCTGGCCGGCGTTTACCCGTAGCATCTACCCCTACTTTTTCGATCCGGTCAGACTTCAGAATCTTTCTTCTAAAATTAGGTCGGTCAATCGAACGGTTCAAAATGGCTTCTACCAGTGCGTGGAGTTCAGGCAAAGTGAATTCATGGGTCAACAAATTAGACTCGATGGGCTCATGTGGTAAAGATCGGATCAGGTAATCTCTGGCATTATCCAGGATCTCGGAATGGTCCATCGCCAAAATCTCCCCGCTATTCACCGGAAGCCAGGAAGCAGCTTCCAAAAACTGGGTTGGTTTCAGGTCGATATTTGAGGCGTCTACCAATGCCAGGTAACAAATACTGATGAAACGCCCGGAAACCCACTCGATCAATTCTTTTTCTTGTTCCAACCAAGATGCTTTATTGAATTCTGCTGCAAAAGACCGGTCGGCTTTTCCGAACACAGCAAATTGTCGGAAGAGGATGTCACTCAACCCAGTACTCTCCAGAACAA
This sequence comes from Cytophagales bacterium, assembly GCA_033344775.1. Taxonomy (NCBI): domain Bacteria; kingdom Pseudomonadati; phylum Bacteroidota; class Cytophagia; order Cytophagales; species Cytophagales bacterium. The sequence goes on from JAWPMT010000005.1 coordinate 1,387,078, forward strand.
CCCGTTCAACTGTCTCTGTCAAGTCTTCGGATTGTTTGATAAACCCACCTGGTAAGACGGTGATTTTTTCCGACTCCACCTCAATTTCATTGACAATGACCTGCAGTTGCTTGTCTTTAAATCCAAAAATTACACAATTGACGGAAAGCTGAGGAATGGCATCCTTGGGAATGGATTTAAAATGTTCTTTCAGCTTTTCAATCATGAAATGATGAGGTCTCAGACCGTTTCAGGCTCGATTATACAAACTATATCGCAAATAATTTTATATTTGAGTCATAATGACTCAAATAAATTTCTTTGAGCAAACCTGATCTCCATGAAAAAGCGATATAAAATCCTGCTCATCCTTGTGGCCATTCTGACAGTAGCATACTTCTATTTCACACGTGATACACGGGAAATCAAAGTACTGGTCTTTTCAAAAACGACCTCCTTTAGGCACGAATCCATTGCTGCCGGAAAGAAGGCCATTCTTGCCTTAGGAGAAATGCATGGTTTTTTTGTGGATACCACGGAGCGCGCAGATCAGCTCACGGAAGAAAACCTGGCCAACTATAACGTGCTAATTTTTCTCAACACCACAGGTGATGTACTCAATGACGCACAACAATTGGAGATGAACCGCTGGGTTCAGGCAGGGGGCGGATATGTGGGGATACATGCCGCCGCGGATACAGAATATGATTGGCCGTGGTATGGAGAATTGGTCGGAGCTTATTTTGAAAGCCATCCTAATGATCCCAATGTACGGGACGCGGAGATTCAATTAGTCGACAAAAATCATATTTCAACCAGTCATTTACCGGATGTTTGGGCACGCACCGACGAATGGTACAACTACAAGGAGATTCAACCTGAGATCAATGTATTGCTCAACCTCGACGAATCCTCCTATAAGGGCGGGACCAATGGCGAGGAACACCCTATCACCTGGTATCGCGATTTTGATGGTGGGCGTTCATGGTATACCGGACTAGGCCACACGCCCGAATCTTTCGAAGATCAGGATTTTCTAACGTTGTTACTGGGAGGTATTGAATATGCTGCTGGCCCTGGCGTTCCTGTAAATTATGACAATGCCAGCGTGGCTCCCGAAGAAAACAGGTTCCAAAAAGTGGTGCTGGATTCGAATCTGGATGAGCCAATGGAACTCGAAGTACTACCAAATGAGGACTTACTGTTCATTGAGCGAAAAGGTGCTATCAAACTATATAAAGCCGACGAGCAAACCACAAAACTTATCACCACCTTACCTGTATTCAGTGAATTGGAGGACGGACTCCTCGGGTTGGCATTAGACCCGAACTACTCCGAAAACAAGTGGATTTACCTCTTTTATTCACCAGAAGGGAACGAAAGCATCCAACGGGTTTCCCGGTTTTCTTTCGTCAATGAATCTCTTGATCTTGATTCGGAGCAAATCCTTTTGACTATTCCCACACAGCGAGAAGAATGTTGTCACTCCGCCGGTTCCCTCGAATTTGGTCCTGAGGGTCACTTGTTCATAGCACTGGGAGACAATACAAGTCCTCGCGCCACCGGCTATGGCCCAATTGATGAAGGAGAAGGTAGAAAAAACTGGGATGCGCAACGTACCTCTGGGAACACACAAGACTTGAGAGGCAAGATCTTACGAATTCTTCCTCAGAGCGATGGCACCTATACCATCCCGGATGGCAATTTATTTTCAGATGAAACAGAAGGTAAGCCAGAGATCTATGTAATGGGTGTCCGAAACCCTTTCCGCATTGCCATCGATCAGAAAAACGGCAATCTTTATTGGGGTGATGTTGGGCCTGATGCTGGAATGGACAGCACCGGGTTTGGATCCAGAGGATACGATGAAGTCAATCAGGCCAGGGCTGCCGGAAACTTTGGCTGGCCTTATTTCATCGCGGCGAACTTCCCTTATCACGATTATGACTATCCCAACGCAACGAGTGGCCCCCTATTCGATCCTGCCAAGCCCGAAAACAGCTCTCCCAATAACACCGGAGCCCAACAACTTCCCCCCGCTCAACCAGCCATGATCTATTACCCGTACTCGGTTTCAGAGGATTTCCCTCTTACAGGAGAAGGGGGACGAAATGCCATGGCCGGACCTGTATTTTACGAAGACTTATTCCCCGTATCAGAAAACCGGTATCCCTCCTACTATGACGGAAAGTTATTCACCTACGATTGGATGCGTGGCTGGATCATGGCTGTGACTTTCGATGATAATGGAGACATGGAGCGTATGGAACGCTTCTTACCCAACACTAAATTCAACAACCTGATGGATTTGATCAGTGGGCCATCAGGTGACTTGTACGCCTTGGAATACGGTACTAATTGGTTCACGCAAAACATGGATGCACGATTGATTCACCTGGCTTACTCTTCTGCCAATCGCGTACCTGTTGCAAAAGTATCCGCAAGCCAAACCATTGGCAAAGCACCTTTGAATATACAATTCCAGGGCGACGGATCACTGGATTTTGATGGAGATGAGCTCACCTATGTCTGGGACTTTGGTAATGGACAATTCTCCTCGGATGTAAATCCTGGCTTTCAATTTGATGAACCGGGAGACTATTCCGTTTCACTTCAGGTGACCGATCCTTCCGGCGAACAATCTTCGGATCAAATTGACATCAAAGTAGGGAATGATCTACCCAATGTGAGGATCAACTTCACTGGCAATCGTTCCTTTTACTGGAACAACGGCAAACTGAACTATGAAGTGACGGTATCGGATACCGAAGACGGCCAAATCAATGATGGAATTGATCCAAATGAGGTAACCTTCACTGCAGACTATTTGGCACAAGGTTACGATGTGACCACCATCGTTCAAGGACATCAGGCCAATCAGGAAGCTTCTGCCCATGTAGTGGGAAAGTCACTACTGGAAGGATCTGACTGTCAGGCTTGTCATCACAGTGTCAATCAATCGGTAGGCCCTAGCCTTACTGAAATCGCCAACCGATATGCCAGTGAAGGAGATGCCGTGATTAAGACTTTGGCCCAAACGGTGATCAATGGAGGCTCCGGACAATGGGGAGACCTGATGATGGCACCACATCCCCAGTTGAGCGAAAGAGATGCCGAAAAGATGATCAAATTCATCCTTTCGCTCAATGAAGATTTCGTATCGAGTGGGCTCCCGCATCAGGGAACTTATGCTCTGGATCAGCACGGTGCCAAAGAAACAGAAGGCACGTACATTTTCACAGCGTCGTATACGGATCGTGGGGCCAAAGGGGCAGAAGCATTGACCGCCACCGATGTGATTTCCTTGAGGTATCCATTGATACAAGCTTCGAACTTCACCGAAAAGAAGAAAGTCATGACTTTTCTGGTCACCAAAGAAGTTTGGGATGCCGTGGAAGAAGAATTCACGCTAGTCATTCCAAGCCATGAAGGCTTCTTCAAATATGAAGACATAGACCTCACGGGTGTTGGTAGCATCAAACTCACTTTGGCTGTAGCCCCCACCTATTTCTCAGGAGGCTCGCTGGAAGTAAGCATCGATCAGGTAGATGGACCAGTGATCAGTAGGGCCGATTTTGAAGTAGGGCTAACCGACATTGGAGCGGAGGAATTAACCATTTCCCTGGATGCAGTGGATGGAATTCATGACTTGTATTTCAAAGTCAATTGCAAAGATCTATCTAAGGCTTTTGCAGGGTTTGCCACCCTGGAATTTCAACAAAGAAAGTGATCATGAAAAAGGTTTTAAAAATCGTCCTGATCTCAATGCTCAGCCTGATTATCATCCTTGCCGGATTGATGTGGGGCTTCTTTTACAAAGTGAAAAATGGGTTCCCTGTGAGTTACGAAACAGATCAACCCACCCTAAATATTCCAGCAGCATCCACCAGGAGCGTTCTACTTTTCTCAAAAACAACCGGATTCCGACATGGTGAATCCATTGAAGCTGGAAAAGCAGCCTTGCAACAGATGGCCGTTGAGAACAATTGGTTCCTACATGAAACCGAAGCAGGAGGCGTCTTCAATGCTGATCAACTACCAAAGTTTGATATAGTAATTTTCAACAATGTCACAGGCAAGGTCTTTAATATGGAGCAAAGACAAGCCATGCAAGCTTATGTAGAACAAGGTGGAGTCTTCCTTGGCATTCATGGGGCCGGAGATTTCTCTCACCCCTGGGACTGGTATGTCGATGAGTTGATCGGGGCAGAATTCTCCCATCATTCGCTGGACCCGCAATTTCAAGAAGCAGAAATGCGTTTGGCCCCAACTGGACATGCCAGGCTTACCAGACGTCTTCCAAAACGTTGGAGACACACCGAAGAATGGTATGTTTTCTATGATAGCCCAGCAGAAAAGGGAGCTGAGATATTGTACAGTATTGATGGCACATCCATCGACCCAAATGGGAACATGCTTTGGATCAAAGACAAAGATTTTGGCATGGGAAAAGAACATCCGGTAGCATGGTCAAGAAACGTAAAAGGAGGACAGGCCTACTACACGTCTCTCGGACATGCGGGTGCAGTTTGGTCTCAAGAACCTTTTTTACAAATGCTTAAAAATGTGATTGAGCAGTAATGATTGGATAATCCACTAACTTTCTCATTGATAGAAGTTTTTACTTACTCACTGAGAATGATGAAACTGATCTGGATTACGTTTTTGATCGTAGTGGCGTGTAGTCCCAAGAAAACTACCAATACTGAGTCAATAGCTGCATCACCTCCAATTAATGAACCTTCTTTTTCATCAGAAAAGTTTGACGTAAACTTCCCTTCCTTTCTTCCCCAAGAAACACTAAAAAAGGCCGGGACATTTGCTGACAATCAGATGGAAAGTGTAGTCTTAATGAGTCTACTTCCTGATTGTCAGGTTCAGGAAGGAGAAGAACGTTGTTACGAAACGACTGTCCTTTCATCTTACACGGGAGACAGCCTACAAATGGAACATCGTCCCTACCTTGATTCAGTCCTAATTGATGCTGATCGGTTTGGAATGGCCAAAACTTTGGAAGTAGAAGACATAAAGAAACTGCTTCCGGCATTATTCACTAGCGACAAAAAAGAAGACTACAGCTTTTGCTACAATCCTAGACATGCCATCGCCATTTTCAATCCTGACAAACAAATGAAGGGATTCATCGAGCTCTGCTTTGAATGTTCGGAATCCATTACCATCATCAATTCAATCGAACTGCCGGACCTTAGTCAAAATGCACTCAATGAGATCGGGGCATTGTTCCTGGCTTACGGTTTCGAGGAAAAACAAATACAAAGTGACTGAGCCTAAGTCAAAAAAAGGAGCCCGATTCTTATTTATCCTCAATGGGATACTTTTTCTACTGGGAGCATATAGCCTGATTGATGAAGCCAAGTTCATACATGCCACGGTCCAAGGGCTGGCAGGAATCATTAACCTGATCATGTTTGTTCGCACCAGAAATGATCTCCAACAATTTAAGGGTCACCTGATGATCTTCCTGATGAATGTGATCATCTGCCTGATGGTAGCCTATGACCTGCATACTTCAGGAAAGTCTTACATTCAATATGTTTGGTTGCTTTCCGCCTTGTTTTCTATGATTGCCATGGTCATTTTCTACCGAAAGGAACGCGGCAAGCAGTAGGATTCTAATGACATATACAATAAGTTTGATCAATGAGCACCTCAATCACCAGTGCGTTCACAGAAGTAAAAGGCGTCAATATTCACTACAGAACGGCAGGTAGTGGTACTGCACTTTTACTACTCCACGGCTGGCCAACTTCTTCTTATCTGTATCGGGAAATCATTGAACAAGTCTCTGAAAACCATCAGGTGATCGCAATGGATCTGCCTGGCTTTGGAAAGTCCGATAAAAAACTAGAAGACTCCTACAGTTTCCGTTATCATACACGTATCCTTAATGGATTCCTTGAAAATCTTAAGTTGGATAAAGTAACACTAGGTGTTCACGATATGGGTGGCCCGATTGGACTATACTGGATGACCCACCACATGGAGAAAGTAGAACGACTGATCTTGTTCAATACCCTGATCTATCCTAAGTTCTCTTTCATGGTCAAACTGTTTGCCTTCGCGACCATTGCACCTGGAATCAAAACGGCGCTCATCAGTCCCTGGGGAATCAAGAGATCCATGCACTTTGGTGTGTTTCAAAAGGAAAAATTGAACGATGAGATCATTAGAAATTATCAGGAACCTTTTCTAGGAAAAAAAGAACGGTTGTTATTGATCAAAACCGTGCAACGCCTAAGCATGCAGGCCTATGGTGAGATCGCCAAAACTTTACCGAATTTCAAAGGTCCAGTACTGATCTTGTACGGAGAAAAAGACAAAATCCTGCCCGATGTAGCCAAAACCATGACTCGAGCCAAAAAAGACCTACCCCAGGCGATTGTAAAGTCTTATCCCAATGCCGGGCACTTTTTACAGGAAGATGTATCTGAAGAATTGAGTGTAGAAATCAAAGCCTTCCTCAACGCATAGTACATCCTCTCATTTTCTATTTAGGTATAAGGTAACCGTCCGACTCAAAGGCAAATGCTTTGTTACTATATTCTCCGACCATGATCGCCTGTACCAGGGGTTTCACTTCCGGCGAACGAGCATGAATGTCGACCACAAAGTGGGCGCCGGAACCTCCAGTATCATCGTCCCTATCAATCACATAATTGACCGTTGCCATGGGTGATATCGCAATTTGCTGATCTACGAAAGATTTAACCAGTTGTCCATCGGTATTGTAATAATCAATCTTAGAGATGAACAGCGTATCCGTAAAACTGGTATTCCTTAGGCTCAACGTGGCCGCCAAAAGCTCCTTTGGGATATTATCCCCCACATAAATGTCTGAGTAAATAGGAACATAGTAGGTTCCATCAAATTCTACTTCCGATTGCTGAATGGGGGTATCTATTTTTCTGGCCGATAGTTCATCCTGCCCCTTCTCATTAAGATTGGGATTGTTCGTTTGACATGATACCAGGCTCATGATTAAAACAGTGCCAAGAATGGAAATAAAACGCATGTTTTTGAATGAATGGTTAATTCATCATTAAACCGCAAAGACCTTGCTATAGGCGACCAAAATGAAGAAAATAAGAATCATATTTTCTTATCATGATCATAACTTTTTCGAATAAGAATCACATTACCATGCTTCAGTAAAGAAATGAAGAAACCGAATTTCCTATTTTACTGTTAATTCCAATATCCTTGATGAAACATCATCTATTTCACATTTGGACATCAAATCCCACGCCTCAGGTACCTCCTTTCAAGGGGGATTAGTAATCCAAAAATTTTAAGAAGGTAGTCATTCTCGTCAAGTAGCATTGAAATAAGATAGATCAATAGTTCAACCATACCTACCATGTCATTACAAACCACATTCGCTTTCCTCAACGAAATCAAAGACAACAACAACCGTGAATGGTTCAACGCCAACAAGTCCACGTTTCAGGAGGCTCAAACTGAAGTCAAGACATATGTAAAGCAACTGGAGGAGGCCATGCTAACCCATGACACACTGGAAACGGCGAAGACTAAAATTTTCAGGATCTATAAGGACGTTCGTTTTTCAAAAGACAAAACACCTTACAAAACCAGCTGGAACATCAGTTTCAAGCGATTGGGAGCAGACCTCAGAGGTGGATACTATTTGCAATTGAAGCCAGGTAACAACTACATCGCAGGTGGGTTTTTCGGACCTAATCCGCAAGACTTGCTGCACATCCGTAAACACATCAGCCAGGATGCTGAATTTCTGCGAGAAGCAATTGCAGCTACCTCAAAAAACCTGGGCAACATGGAAGGCGACCAGGTAAAGAGTGCACCAAAAGGATTCAGCAAAGAAGATCCCAACATTGACCTTTTGCGATATAAGCAATTCCTTTTCAGAAAGTCATTTACGGACAAGGAAGTGCAAAGTGATCAAGCCGCTCAATTGATCAGTGACGGCTTCAAAGCCTACCGACCTTTCTTCGATGCAATGAGTGAGATCCTTACCACAGATTTGAATGGGATTTCGTTGCTTGATCGGTAATTCTCCTTTGGTCGGAAGCTATACTCTCACCCCACCTCCAAGTGGCGTATTGGGTATTGCACCATCTACCCTACCTTGTTCTACCGGCATAGAAATAGTTTTCAAATGAGGTAATACATGCTTCGCAAAAAGCTCACACTCCTGCTTGTGCGGATAGCCCGAAAAGATGAACGAACGAATCCCCATGTCCATGTACCTATTTATTTTGGCGATGATCTGATCAGGGGTACCGACTAATGCCGCGCCACAGCCGGACCTTCCTTTTCCGATACCGGTCCAGACATTATCTTCAATATACCCATCATCTTTAGCGATTTTACGCATTTCGGCTTGTCTGCTTACTCCGTAGGATTTGGCATCCAGTGCACGGTTGCGCAATTCTTCGCCTTGCTCAATGTCCAGTTTTGAGATGATACTGTCTGCGTAGGCTTTTGCCTCTTCTTCTGTTTCACGAACTACTACATGTATCCTCAAACCAAAATCGACCTTTCGACCATAACCTGCCGCTTTCTCGCTCATGTTTCGCATCAGCCCCTGAAGGTTTTCCTCCGTTTCCGGCCACATCAGGTAAACATCACAATGCTCTGCGCAAAGGTCTACCGCAGGTGGCGAATACCCTCCAAAATAAAGTAACGGTCCTCCTTTTTGGTAGGGCTTTACGGGATTGGTAGGTAGCTTAATATCGTAAAACTGTCCTTTGAAATTGATCTCTTCTTGCGTCCAGGCCTGCTTTAGGATCTGGATCACTTCTCTGGATCGTTCATAACGATCTTCAGAAGAAAGATCCGTTCCCGGTAAATTGGAAGAAATGATATTGATGGTCAATCGCCCTTCCAGGATATGATCTAACGTGGCAATCGCCCTTGCCAACATGGGTGGATGCACCTCTCCACATCGGATGGCCGCTAATAGATTAATTTGCTCTGTCAATGGCGCCACAGCCGATGCAAACGTCAAGGTATCCTGCCCTACCTGATAAGATGACGGGCAGAGGATGTTTCGAAAACCTGCTTTGTCCGCAGTAAGGAGGATCTCTGACGTATTTTTCCAATTACTTTTAAAATCCATGCTGCGCTCACCCAGGTAGCGATCATCGCCATCGCATATTGGAGCAAACCAGGAAACTTCAGCTGCGTCTAGTGATTCAGATCGGATTTGTATACCGTTTGAACTCATGCCTTTTAAACTATACTTGTAATTACTTTATGCTATTTCTTCTCCAGTTGCTGCTTGCCACAAGCTATACCATTCCTCGTGCGTGAGTTGAATCCTCTGGGCATCTTTTGCCGCCTTGATCCGATCAATTTTTGAGGTCCCTAAAACGGGAATTATGCCCGATGGATGCTTCTTTAACCAGGCAAGGAGGACTTGATCCATCTGCGCATTGTACTTTGTGGCCAGGGCTTTTGTCATGTCTTGTAGTGCTTTGATCTGATCGTTGACCGGCTCCTGGAATAACGCGCCGCCACCAAGTGGTGACCAGGCCATAGGGATTATTTTCTTGGAGATACACTGATCAAGAACGCCATTGTCAAAAGCCAGCCGGTTTTGAATGGAGATTTCCACTTGATTGGTGGCCAAAGAAAAATAATCGTTCAGTAAATTGAACTGAGAAACGGAAAAGTTGGAAACGCCAAAACTGAGTACTTTTCCTTCTTGCTTCAACTGGGTAAAAACCTCCGCTACTTCTTCCGGGTCCAATAAATAATCAGGTCGGTGTAGTAGCAAAAGGTCCAGATAATCTGTTTGTAAATACTTTAGTGAGTTTTCTACTGACAACCGAATATGGTTCGCACTGGAATCATATGACTTAAATTGATGATCGGGTCGATTTGGGGCCACCATTTTGATCCCGCATTTGGTGATCAACCGCATCTGCTCTCTCAAATGAGGTTGTTGCTGCAATACCTTACCGAAATCTCCCTCGGTGGTATAATCACCATAAATATCTGCGTGATCAAAATCTTTCAAATCAAGCTCCAGGCAATCCTTAATGAAAGCTTCCATCTGACCCGTCGTAAATTGTTGTCCCCATTTACCGATACGCATGGCACCAATTATAAACGGCGAAACGGATGCTTTTGAAATACTCATATGAACAATACTCTCTTACAATTCTGGAGTAAACATAATGAATTTATTCACCATGTAAACGTTTACATATCCACACAATAAGAAGCCGATTTCTTCCATTCACTAATTCCTGAATAAAAAGAATGAACTGGTCTATGACCAGATTAAAGTAGCATTGAGTCTTAGGCAAGAAGAGTTCATGAATTGAACCTGAAGGTTTAGAACAATCACTCGGTAGAATTACGCAGAATCATCCTGGGAAGTAATACTTGCTGTGCGCAAATAACCTCCTCTGCCTCTATTTGATTGAGCAGTGTCTCGGCAGCCAACTGCCCCATTTGATCACAATTTTGATCAATCGTAGATAAACGAGGAGTTACATGAGCTGAAAAGTCCGCGTTTCCGAAACCGATCACTTTCACTTGGTCCGGCACACGAACATCCAGTTGCTTTAAAACATCGAGTAAATAAAGTGCATGCACATCTCCATGAGCAAAGAATCCATCTATGTCAGGATACTGTTCAAATAGTTGCTCGATCAGTATTTTGTTGGTGGACATGTCCTCGTTGAACTCGATCGACTGCCCGAATACTCCGGATTGCTGACTTACAGCCTCTTCAAACCCTTTCTTACGGGCATTAAAGATAGGAACGCTTGAATGGCCTGCGATGTGAACAAGCTGCCTACATCTTTTATCTATCAGGTGTTGTGTGGCCATAAAAGCTCCTTTGTGGTCATCCAATAGCACTGAATTGATCTGATCCAGGCCCTCTGGCATCCGATCAAAGAATACGAATGGGATCTTGCGATCAATCATTTTCCTGGTCTGACCAAAATCACCCTTTTCTTTAGCGACCGACATCAAGACACCATCTACATTCAATCTTTGAAATGAAGAAAGCACATCGTTTTGACTTTCAGCAGATTCATGTGACTGGGCGATGATCAGGTTATAACCCCGACATTTCAACTTCTTCTCAATCCCATTGATGATCGCCGCAAAAAAGGTATTGCCGATCTCAGGAACAACGACGCCAATGATCTTGCTCTTCCCACTTCTTAAGGCCGCAGCAACAATGTTGTGTTGATAATCCATCTCTTTGGCCACCTTGAGGACTTTATTCCTTGTTTTAGGTTTTACCAAAGGGCTATTATTGAATACCCTGGAGACCGTAGCAACGGAAAGCCCAGCCTTTTTGGCAATGTCTTTAATATTAGCCATAGAAATAGATGCGGCTAAAATACAAGGATTTCCAAAAGCAACGTGGTAACGTTTAATTACAGGACATCAACAAATATTCGGTAGTATTTTACTCTTCAAGTCCTTTCTACCAGTAATCGGCAGCACAGGAAACCACCTTCAGAAATGTTGATTTCAGAAACTAAAAACCATTAAGAATGGCTTACTTTCCAAACTGGAAGAAAGACAAATCCACTGAAATCAGGAGGGATTAACCTTTTTTGTAAGTTTCGTTGATCTGTTTGGCAGTGGCTGCCAACTCCTCTGGGGACAATGACAACTTCAAACGAGTAAAGTTCATGTCATCAATACTATTCATGGGGATCAGGTGTACATGAGCGTGCGGCACTTCCAGGCCGATCACACTCACACCTATTCTTTCACAATCAATCACCGACTCGATTGCTTTGGCTACACCTTTCGAAAAGACCATAATTTTAGACAAAACCTCATCATCCAGATCAAAGAGGTAATCCACTTCTACTTTCGGAATGACCAGAGTGTGGCCTTCAGCAAGTGGATTTATATCTAAAAAAGCCAGAAACTCGTCATTCTCTGCAACGATGTGTGCAGGAATTTCCCGATTGATGATCTTAGTGAAGATGCTTGCCATGATCGTCTTTGATGGTTTGTATTAGATCAGAAAGATATATCTAAGATCTCAAATTCCAACATGCCTGCCGGCGCTTTGATCTCCGCTTTATCTCCAACTTTTTTACCAATCAATCCCGAACCGATCGGCGATTTCACAGAAATTTTATTGGCTTTGAGATCCGCTTCTTCTTCCGCCACCAGTAGATATTTTACTTCCATACCGTTCTTGGTGTTCTTAATGGTCACATTCGAAAGAATGCCCACTTTAGAATTATCCAGACTGGATTCATCAATGATCCGTGCATTGGCTACCAGGTTCTCCAACTTGGAGATTTTCAATTCCATCAGGCCCTGTGCATCCTTTGCCGCATCATATTCGGCGTTTTCACTTAAATCACCTTTATCACGTGCCTCGGCGATCTGCTTCGCCATATCTGCCCTTCCGCGTGTCTTGAGATCCTGGAGTTCGTCTTTCAACTTCTGCAAACCCTCCTTCGTGTAATAACTATACGCCATTTTCAAATGCTTTCTATCCCTTAAAACAAAAAATAACGGTCCCGTTCGGGACCGTTTTATTATCATATCTCTTGATATGAGGACACAAATATAGCAAAAACAGGCTGCTTCACCAATACTATTATCGTCAGAAGCTGAGGTTCGTACCCACAGAATCTTGTTGGCTAAAGCCCAAAAAATGTGGATAAAACCGTGTATATGCACAGTATTCCTAACAAAACCGGAATTACGTAAGTCATGGAAAAATGCAGATAGCGTTGATAAAATGATCCGTGATATCCCGGATATCCTTTACTGAGCTCCTCATCCAAATGACGCTTTTTCCAAACGAATACTGCAAAGCAAACCATCAAGCAACCACCCAGGGGCAGGAAAGTATCGTTTGCTAAATTGAGCATGAAGTCCATAAAATTGGTGGCTTGCTCTGCTCCCATATATTGAATGAATTCTCCAAAGTAATCAGAGGCTCCCTGACTCAGCAAGGACGGAATTCCTACGAGAAAAACAACAAATGCGACCAGCCAGGTGGCTTTCTCCCGCTTAAGCTTTGTGGCCTGAGTCACGTAAGACACAGGAACTTCCAGCAAGGAAATGGTGCTGGTCAGTGCCGCAAAACACAAGAGCAGAAAAAAAGCTGTTCCTACAAACTGACCAGTCCCACCACCAATGGTTCCAAAAATGGCTGGAATGGTAACGAAAATGAGTTCTGGCCCACGACTCACTCCCTCCATCGTACCACCGGACATATGACCAATGAGTGGAAAAATCATCAAGCCGGCCAATAGTGCAATCCCAACATCGGCCAATGTGATCAATGAGGCAGACTTCAGCAGGTTATCTGTGCTTCGGACGTAACTCCCATAGGTAATCAATGCACCCATGCCAAGCGAAAGGGAAAAGAAAGCTTGTCCCATGGCATTGTAAATCACTTTCCCTTCTAATGACGAAAACTTAGGCAATAAATAAAATTGCAATCCTGCCATCGCATCTTCCAGTGTCAATGCATACGCAGCCACTCCGATGATCATGAGGATAAGTACAGGCATCAAGACTTTCGCTACCCGCTCTATCCCTTTGGCAATTCCTCTGGAAACGAAGAAGGAGGTCACGCTCATGAACAATAAGCCATAGAGCCCAATTCTGACATAGTCCGCGGTGTACTCGTCAAATGATTGGGTGATTTGGAAATTCCCACGAACCATCTCGAAGATGTAACCGAAAGCCCAGCCCGCAATCACGTTGTAATACGAGAGAATCACTACTCCAGAAAGGAGTCCTAAAAAACCAATGAACCGCCACTTCGGGAAACCCAGTACCTTAAAAGCATGGACCGGGTTACTCCCGGATTTTCTACCAATGGCGATTTCTACCAACATGACCGGAAGGCACAACGTGAAACAAAAAAACAGATAGACCAGCACAAAAAGTGCTCCTCCACCTTGTCCTACTTCATAGGGGAATCCCCATATATTTCCGAGTCCTACTGCTGATCCAGCCGCTGCCACTACAAATCCCAATGAACCACTGAATTGATCTTTCGCTTTCATGATCTTCTGTGATGTTTTAAGGGTTCGTCTTTAATAAGTCTCAAAATCTCATGCCGAGATCGATAAGTTGCATATGCTACCATGTCTGAAAAATTTTCAAGCAAATTGTAGCGCTGAAGGCCTGAAACAGGGATTTGTCGAAATGGAAATAGCGGCTTGTCAGTAGAAATAGTTACTGACCAACATGGGATTGAGCTAAGTCTATGTCTTTAATTGGAAATGATCACCGCATTTTTAGCCGGTATGGCCAATCTGATCTTTCGTTCTCGTTTTTCCGACATTTCAAACAATGTTTGCCTCAACGGAAGTTCGTGCAACTCTTTATTCCATTGCCCCTTACCATAAAGGCCATCCAGCATACCTACCAGCAATCGCTTGATCTGATTATGGTCCTGAATATCGTAGGAGCGGTTCGTTCGTTCATCCGATTTGGGCTTGATTTCGAGCCAGCCTTCTCCATCGTGAAAGGCTTGAATGAACTTACTGAGCAATTCAAATAAGGCTGGAGATAACTGAAACTCTGCCTGAGTATTTGGAATACCAAAAAACTTCACTCGATGTTCCATTTTGCCAGTGGGATGCTTCTCTTCAATCAGTTGTAATTGTAGGTACTTCGCTGCTGGAATCACATGCTCAGATAGTTCCTTGACCCAGCTCAAGGCCAGGGCAAAAAAGATCATGATCAGAAAGGTTTTGAAGATAGCCGATAGCAAAGCGGGATTGATCTCGAAAGAAGGATGCTTCAGCAGCTGGGCCAGTAAGGTCGTTAAAATACAGGTAAGCGATAACCAGGCCAGCCATTTCAGTCTGCGTTTTTGAAAAGATTCCCAAAGTACTCCTCCCAGGAAAAAAAGTGTGAAAATCCCATAGTAAATATCCGGCTCATAGATTAAGCCAATCTCTCTGGAAAAAAAGACTCGGCTGATGGTGGGTAGGATAGAAAAACCAAATGGAATCAAGACGATGATGGTCCAGGACTTGCTTTTAATCACAGGAGCAATCCGTTCCGGCAAATACCTGAACCAGGGTAAACCCAGAAGAATAAAAAGACTATTGGATAAGGAAAAAACACTCCTCAATCCATTCAAATAGGGGGCATGATCAGGGTTTTGAAAAAAGGAAATGAAGATCACTTCAGTCGCTCCGGACAGGCTCCAGCATAAAATCGAGAGGGCCAACCAGACTTGTCCTAGGTCGCCTTGCTTTTTGCCCAAATGCCACCAAATGGCCAGCAAACCCATGAAGGCAAACAGGCAAACAATCAGTTGCCACCAGCCATAAAACCATAGTATTTCCTGATCGATCGTCATGAATTGATAAATATAGCCTGGTAGGGGGAATTCGAAGGAAAGGAAACCTTGAGACCCAAAATTTGCGTATCAATAAGTAACCAATACCATACAAATGATCATTACTACAACTGAAACACTACCTGACAAAACAATAACCGAGGTGATCGGAATTGCCAGAGGAAGCACTGTACGAGCAAGAAATATTGGCAGAGATATTTTTGCAGGACTGAAAAATATCGTTGGTGGAGAGATAGAAGAATACACCAAACTCCTGGCTCACTCGAGGGAACAGGCCATGCAGCGCATGGAAGATGATGCTCGAAGACTGGGTGCAGATGCCGTGGTGAATGTCCGACTAACTTCATCGATGGTAATGCAAGGGACTTCTGAAATTGTAGCTTACGGAACTGCAGTAAAACTATCCTGATGGACGGATTTTCACTTTTTGTCTTAATCTTATACGGAATGTTGTTCGCTATCGGCTTTTGTATACTCGTTTACCTAATCATTCGTAGGGTAAACATCAAGGATCAGGAAACTTTCGAGAAGCGGGATAATTGAATAGGCGTAAGACAAGCGTCATCCCTGCCTGTCTAGCCGGACAAGGCTGGGATCTTTATAGTTTCTATCCCAGTTTCCTTAAGCAAATTTCGATCATAGGGGAATCTGCTTGCCTGATAGAATGATGAGTATTCATTCTGGAATTTCAGAATCCCGTACAATTATTCTATGAAATACAATCAGAGTCAGGACGTCAATAATTCCTGGAATGACGAAAATCCAATTTATCTGCTCTTAGAATTATTCTTCGAAGACTCGGAAGCTTAAAGAGATCTTCATTTTTATCAGGGTCCTCTTCGAGTGACTCTGATAGGCCTACACAGGGGTTACCGAATCTCCATCCCGATCTTAAACACCGTACGACTGTACCAGAGCTTAAAATCCGTTTCGATCGGTTGATTGAATGGCCCTGTGGTTACGTCTTGCCCCGAAGTGCGTTGAACGAAACGAGCCAAACCGATGTGCCACTTCAAACCTGATTTAGAAGCAAAATGCAATCCGACTCCTGGTTGGAAATGAAATCCACCATTGTGTTCATCGCTAAAGCCACCTTGTGCCATACGGGCAAATCCATATCCTAATCTTGAATCAAAATAGAATCGTGTTTTCGACTTACCCAGGTATTGTCTGCCGTATAAAAAGAGCGTGGTAAATTCATGGGTCATCCAGGTGCTGGCCAAAATAATGTCACTGATGGCCAATCCTGCACCGATACCTATCGATTGGTTAGGATTTGTCCGATACCCCAGGGTCAGGTCTGTGATACCGGTAAAGGTGTCATTGGCTCCTCCTCCTAACATACCCGTCATATAGACGTATATACCATCCTTATAATGGAATTTTCCTCGTCGAAAGAGGCTCATCCTTCGGGCATCAGAAAAACGTCCTATCAGGGCCTTGTTGATGTTGATTGTATCAAGCGTCGATAATACCATGACATAATGCAGCGGATCCTCATCGATCACTTTCCCTTTGAAGATGGACCCGTCTTTATAATAAACGACAGTCTCTTCTGAGGGCTGATTAATTCTTTGGGCATCAACTTCGGAGATCACCAAAATCATAACCAGTACGATAAGGACCTGAACCAAGTATCTTTTCATATCTCTACGCCAAAGGTTAATAAGAGTCTTGAATACCTGATGCGATAATCAATCTCTATTGGAGTATTAAATGGACCAAAACCCCCTTCCGTTCGCTGCCCTTCAGTAGGCTGATAATAAAAAGAAAGTCCCATATTCCATTTAAATTTGCTTCTGGTGGCCGCCTGTATGCCAACCCCAGGTTCAAGATAGACACCACTACTATGATTCCTTTCTCTGGTAGAGAAGCCATATCCGGCCTTAGTATCTACATAAGGCCGCAAGTTATTCTGATTGACATAATAGCGTCCGTAAGCATAAGGATTAACAAACGTGGTGAAAACCCAGGTATTTTGAGTCACCAGTGCATCTGATTGGGTAATGCCCAAACCAAAACCTAGCTGCACTTTTTCTGATAACCGCTTTCCAAATGTCATATCCCCTTTGTTAGTTACTTCAGCATTATAAGACCGAAAAGCATAACTCACATGAACAAAAAAGCCGTCGGTTTTGTGATATCGGTCGCCTTTAAGGGAGATCGAATTGGCAGGATCAAATGTTGAGATACCAGCAATTTTATCTTTATCAAAGATCACCGTATCGCCGGTGGCGATAATCATTTCAATGTGATACCCGGATTCATCAATTTTCGTTCCGCGGAAAATTGACCCATCCTTTAATTGTACTCTGGTATCAGGCTTTTTCACCTGGGGCTCGGTTTGCCCGAAAACCCCAAATGAAAAAGTGACCAGAAGAACGAACCATATTGATCGTTCCAATGGATTAAAATGCTATTCTACTGATCTCTTCCTGTATATCTCCACCTTGAATAAGGTATTGACTAAAACCTTCAGGTCCGGCAATCTGTACGATGTTGGTGTACTGTGGATGTGCCAACACATCATACGCCTGAATGCTGCGATCATGTTCGATCAATCGGAGGTTTCGTCGGTCAGAAGCGTCGAAGATCTTAAGGCCATTCGCGCCTTCACCAACGTATAATCGATCGCCGATCATGGTCAGGCCATATGGGCTTTCCATGTCAATTTCCTGTAACTGGTTCACAAACGTCAAATCAGATACATCCATGACGATCAGTGCATTATCATCTCCAGGGCAGAAATTATCATCTCCGGTACGAAGGGTTGCATAAGCTACATCACCATCCACAGGCAATACAGGATCGCAAGAAGTCATGTGCGTAAAGGTTGACTCACGCTGAGGATTTGAAGGATTTTCAACATTGAAAATGTCTACAGAATTTCGGGTTCCGATGAATAGACGATCCTGGAAAGGATATACAGTTTCCATTTGCCACCCGATCGTTTCAGAATAGATCTGACGGAAGCTACCCGTATTGTCGTAAACACTCAATCGGGTATTGCCAATCACGTAAACATATCCGTTCATCTCAGCGATTCTATTGATAGAACCGATCGCTGAATTACTGCTTCCAGCAAAAGAGGTAGGAACTGCTGAAGGCGGAATCAGGTTTTGCTCGTAATCGTAGTAAAGTGGTCCGCTTGAATTGATGATTTGACCATAGATATCATCATCTTTATTCACCTTTTCGGTGACTTTCTCAAATTCAAAACCAATTAACGTCTCTCCCTCAAAATTGGTCAACTCGGAGCTGATCGCATTTTCAAGACGAGTCTCTAATCTCGGGGCCATCGCATCGCTGATGTCAATTTTCACCATGTCATAGAAGCTCTCAGCAAAAACAGTATTGTCTTTGACGAAAAACTCACGGTTACCCGGAATATTCAAAAACCCGATGGCAACCGGATTCTCTGTATTCGCATTATTGAAGACGTGAATTCCTTCACCTTCTTCACCGATCAGCAATAATTCCTCATTGCTAAACAATTTTCCAGCATTAATGATGGCTCCACGCGGGCCTTCAGCTACAGGAGTACTTCGGATCGCAGCCAAATCACCGTAAATGGCGGTTCCTTTGGTGTATGTGACGGTTACGTCGGCAGTGTCGGTACATCCTACAAGGACGACCATGACGGCCAAAAAGGCCAGTTTAATTGTCTTCATAAAAGCAGGTATTTAGTATTGAGAAGAACGTTTGCGTAAAAAGTGTATTATTAAATCTTGTTAATTTATTTCTGCATCTGAGTCATATTTCTATTCCTATGGACAACTCGGTGCGATTAAAGTTTCTCCGCTGCCGGTTGATATAGGTCGGTTCACCTTGATTATAAGAAGTATCGGTGATCGTTCCTTTAAAAAACCGGTAACCAGCCGTCAATTGGATCCAGGCATCTTTTACTCGAAATTTCAACCCTGCACCGAGATTCCACATCCAGCCTCCTTCAAACTCTCGCCCAAACCATTCATTTTCTCTTTCATCTTTCGTCGTAGCAAAACTGTAGCCCCAATGGGTAAATCCGACCAGTTTTGCATTTTCATCTCCAGCTTCTCCCTGGACCACTGCGAACAGTGGCAGAAATTGCATTTGCTCAAACTGCCAATAGCTATCTAACAGGCCGATGCCACCACCTACACCTAATCCGGGAATAGGGTGATGACGAAAGGTTCCAATGAACGACAAGGGGAAACTTTCATTTTCCCCTTGTTTATTTACAGTAAGCGCCCCGGTAAACCCTACCCGGTTGAAGCTCTTTTTTTCAATTTTAGTGGTATCTGCCGATTGGGCTGTAACGAATTCTGCAACAGCTAGAAAAATCAGTACGGCAAAAACGTTCTTGATCCTCAAAGCTTTGCGATATGAATGGTACTTAAGAAAGACCATTCTTTGGCCTCACAGTCGTAAGAATATTGATGGAATCCATCTTCACCGATCACCATCAAAATGTCATTCAATGCGATCACATCTATTGTGTGTATATCTCGGATCTCATCTACCAACGTGATACCATCCAGATTCGAGGCATCCATGAATTTCATACCATTAGCTCCCTCGGTAATGAACAGGCAATCATCGTCGATTCCTAAACCATGTGGATTCTCCATCTGATAGGTCTGATGAAGAAACGGATTGGTCAAATCGGAAATATTGACCACATCCAATTGATTGGTGAAGCCCTGACATACATTGCCGCTACGAAGGGTCACATAGGCCCAGTCGCCTTGCACAACCACCGGATCACAGCTATTGACATGATCATAAGTAGATAACCATTCCGGAGAAGCAGGATTGCTGTTGTCATAGATATGCATGCCATTTTGAGCTCCCAGGAACAACTTATCCCCGTAAGGATAGATGGTTTCAATGCCCCAGCCCAATGGAATAGTTTCTGTTTTTTCAGGAGTGGTCTGATCGCTCAGATCGAACAAACGCATGTCTGTCCAGTCGATGGTATATAAGTAGTCATCGTAGATCGTGAATTTCGCCAGAGATCCTCCAACCCCTGCACCGGGTGTGCCACTCGCTTGATTAGCTATGCTGAAATTTGTAGCATCTTCCGCCATCAACCAGCCGCCTCGGCCACCCCACCAGGAGCCACCGTCATCGCAATCCATGGAAATTTCATCTTCCACCCAGGTCTCATTGTATCCGACAAGGATGGTTTGATTGGCTTCATCCCATCGACCTGACCAGGAGTTGTAATCAGAGAAAACACTCTCTACGCGATTCACCAGGGTAATATTCGTGGGATCACTGATGTCCAGAACTACCAGATCAACATAACTGTCTGCATAAAGGAAATTCCCTTTCGCAGCCAGGTCGAAATTTCCGGGGATATTAACAAAGCCAACACTTACCGGAAATGCCGGATTGGTGTTGTTTACGATATGAATTCCTTCTCCGGCTTCATTGATGTACATGTAGCCATCTTTGAAATACAGACGTCCGGGATTATTGATCTCACGAGGGGCATTGGAAAAGCTCAATGCAGAACGAACTTCATCTGTGGTCCGATAAATCGGCTCATAGTTGATGTAACTGACTGTTCGCTCACAGGTATCTGAGCAGGAAACAGTAAAAAATACGGTCAAAAACGCTAGTGGGTAAAGTAACTTTTTCATCTTCAGAATAGGTTGAAAATGTCATTGCAAAGACCATTCCGAATTTAACGCAACCCGGATTTTTTAACATTTTTCTTCCTATTCAAAGACAAAAAGAAGTAGCAGGACACTCAAAAAGCCTGATACTTTTTTAAAGCAATCCCAGTTTTTCCAGCTTTCCAATCATCACTTCATTGATGCGAACGTACGATTCATGGCTCCATCCAGCTACATGTGGCGTCAAAATTACCCGATCTGAAGCAGCCAGCTGATCAAATTCTTGTTGTTGCTTTTCGCTGAGGCGATTTAGCTTTTCATTTTCCAGCACATCAAGCCCAACACCTTGTAATAGACCCTCTTCCAATAAACTCAATACCGTCTCATTGGTCATGATACCTCCTCGCGCAGAATTCAACAAAATGCGAAGCTTCGGAAACTGTTTCAGGAAAGGCACATCAAAGAGATTGTCCGTTTCAGGGGTCAATGGCACATGGATACTTAGAATATCCGTTTCCTGCTGCAAAGTTTCCAGAGATACCTCTTTTACATAAGCTGCACTGAATCCGGTTTTATACTTATCATGTGCGATAATCCGACATCCAAAGCCTCGCAATTTCTCCGCAAATGAACTTCCCATGAAGCCGTACCCGAAAATACCTACGGTTTTATCCTTGAGCTCAGTCCCGCGATTGCCTTCCCGGTCCCAGACTTTGCCACGTACTTCCCGATCAGCTAAATGCAGGCGGTGTAGTAGTGCAAGTAGCACGCCTACATTATGTTCACCCAGTGCATCACGATTTCCCTCCGGGGCATTGACCCAGGCAATTTCCTTTTCCTCCAGATAGTCGGTATCCATCTTTTCCAGACCTGCTCCGGCTCTGGCCACAAAACGCAAACTATCTGCTGCATCGATCAGCTCTCGGTCAATAGCTGTTTTGCTCCTGACCACAAGCCCGTACGCCCCTTTGACACGTTCCAGAATTTTCTCCCGCTTGATCTCAGGCTGATAATCGGCTTCTGCCCCTTTGTTTTGTAACATCTCGAGGATGGATTCGTGCATCCTGTCAATGATCAGTACTCTTTTTGTCATTTAGAAATTGAATATGGCGTGTGCTACAGAGAAATAAACAGCCAGGCCTAATAAATCATTCGCCGTAGTGATAAAAGGTCCGGAAGCCAATGCAGGATTCACTCCCAGGCGATGCAGCACAAGAGGTGTAATGGTCCCCATGAACGAGGCCAGCAAAACCACGCTGAACAGTGCAATGCATACCGTGTAGGCCAGCAAGGCCTCTCCAAAAATCAAAATCACAGCTCCCAAAACCATTAACGCCAGGATCACTCCATTTACCACGGCTACAAATAATACTTTCACTAACCTGGAAACGATACTGCTTTCGAATGCGCTGGGGTTGGCCAGGCTTTGCACCACAATGGAAGATGATTGGATGCCGACATTTCCACCGGTTGCCATGATCAAGGGGATGAACAAGGCCAGTCCTGAAATAATAGCAATGTCACCACGAAATAAGTCAGTGATCTGAGCTGCAATCAGCCCTCCACCCATGCCAATGATCAGCCAGGGTAAACGCGCCTTGGATAATGCCCACACAGAATCATCTTCTTCCACATCCGAAGAAATACCTGCCATCATTTGGCGTTCTTCCTCTGCAGTTTCTGTGATCACGTCTACAATATCATCAATGGTGATCCTACCCACCAGTTTACCACGTGGATTGATGACGGGAACGGCATCCAAATCATACTTCTGCATGATGGAGGCCACTTCATCTTCCTCGATGTAGGTCTCTACGGCATGGATGTCTTTGGAATAAATGTCTTCGACCTTTACACTGTCATCTGACAGAATGATCTTCTTCAAACTGACTTTACCTAACAGCTTATCAAAATCATCAACCACATACACGGAATATATCTTTTCTACCCGGCCCGCCTGCTTTCTAATCTCTTCAATACACTGCTTGATGTCCCAATTGAGATTGGCCTTGATCAGCTCTTTGGCCATCAGACCACCAGCAACATCCTCATCATATCGCAATAAGTCGGTCAGGTTGCGTGCCTTCTCTTCATTGCTGATGAAACCAATGATCTCCTCGCGTTTCTTCAAAGGAAACTGCATGGCAATATCAGCCGCATCATCCGAATCCATGTGAAGCAGGAATTCAGCAATTTCTTCTAGCGTAAAATATTCGAGGAACTCTTCTCTTACATCTTCATCAAGACCAGCGAGAATGGCAGCATCTGTTTCTGCAGGCAAAAGGTCGAAAACGAATTTGCAAACCTCGCCCTCGAACTCATCTAATAAGGCAGAAATATCTGCAGGATTGGCACCATCGAGGGTATCGAGTATAAAGTCCTTGTCCTGGGTCTCTACGGCTTCTTCAAACCGTTCCAGGTACTCTTTGGACAACTCAAATTCCATCGTGGTATTCATGCGGTGCCGATGCGTTTGGTAAGTGTGACAAAATCATTGACCGACAATTGTTCAGCGCGCAGATCAAAGGTCTTGTCTTCAGTCAGTGAAGTAGGCAAATTTAGGCCTTTCAGCGCGTTGCGCAATGTTTTACGCCTTTTTCCAAAGCCTTCTTTAACGACTCTTTTGAAAAGCTTTTCATCACAATCCAGCTCAGCAGTTTCATTCCTTTTCAATCGAATAACGGCCGAATTCACCTTGGGTGGCGGATCAAAAACATGTGGCGGGACCGTAAACAAATATTCTACCTCATAGAAAGCCTGAAGCAACACACTCAGGATGCCATAAACTTTATTGCCATGTGGTGAACAAATACGATCTGCTACTTCCTTCTGGATCATACAAACGACTTCCTTTACCAGTATTCGTTGATCGTAAGCCTGAAAGAACAGCTGCGAAGAAATGTTGTAAGGAAAGTTGCCAATAATTGTGACGTCCTTTTCAAATTGCGAAAGGTCCAATCGCAGGAAATCTTGATAGCGAAAGCGGTCCATGTGTAATGGATAATTCACCTTCAGATAATCAATGGATTCCTCGTCCAGGTCATAGGCATAGAAATCCATTTTTTTCTCAATCAATCCCTTGGAAAGCACCCCGGTCCCTGGTCCGACCTCCAATACCACACGATCATCCTGCGAAGGTGAAAGCGACTCCACAATGCTTTGCGCAATGGACTCATCTCTCAAAAAATGCTGACCAAGGTGTTTTTTAGGCTTTACGGATCTCAAAAGACTATCCTTTTAGATTGAATCAATTAATTTCGGATGCTAACTACGGCGTGAGCTACCGCTTTGCGAAGCTAACCCTACTTTGCCACGATATCTCACTTGACTAATTATTTATGTCATATTGAGCCTGCCTTGATGGCAGACAGGCCTGTCGAAATAGACATAAAAGCAAACTCGATATTTCAACAGGATATACTTCTTAAAAGCAAAGCGGGACTAATCCTAAATGGAGGTATGCATATTAATTTTGCTCGCCTGACTTGAATCTTGTCACACAATGAGTAAGGATAACAAAGACAGACATAAACCCACGATAGGCATTTCTTGTGGAGACCTGAACGGCATTGGGATGGAAGTCATCCTAAAAGCACTGAAGGACAATCGCATTTCGAAGATCATGACCCCTGTGTTGCTCTGCTCTTCCAAAGTGGTCTCTTTTTACAAGAAGCAATTGGACATGGAAGATTTCAACTTCTTCCAGGTCGATGCTATCGACAAAATACATCACAAGAAAATCAATGTGCTCAATGTTTGGGACGATAAACTGGAGCTTAATCCTGGTGAAGCATCCAAGGAATTAGGGCAATACACCAGAATGTCTTTATCCATAGGAGTAGAGCTGCTAAAAGAAGGAACAATCCAGGGCCTGGTCACCGCTCCATTAAATAAGGAGTTGGTTCAGGATGAAAATTTTGATTTCCCTGGACATACCGAATACCTGGCTGATGCATTTGGACAAGAAGAAAGCCTGATGTTCATGGTTCACGAGCAACTACGCGTGGGTGTTGTCACCGGGCACATCCCTTTGACCGAAGTTTCGGGAGCAGTGACCACCGAGAGTATCGTGAAGAAAGCCAAGATCATGTTCAAGTCGTTGCAGAAAGATTTTGGCATCAAGAAACCACGGATCGCCGTATTAGGCATGAATCCACATGCAGGAGAAAATGGCTTGTTAGGTAAAGAAGAAGAAGAAACGATCATTCCTGCGATCCAGCAGCTGAAGGAAGGTGGAAATCTCGCATACGGGCCTTATCCTGCAGATGGATTCTTCGGAAGCTCGCAGTTCACCAACTTCGATGCAGTACTTGCTATGTATCATGACCAGGGACTGATCCCATTTAAGCAATTCTCTTTCGGTGGAGGCGTCAATTTCACCGCAGGACTACCTGCAGTACGTACTTCACCCGATCATGGTACTGCCTTTAATCTCGCTGGCAAAAACGTCGCAGAAGAGTCTTCATTTAGAAGTGCCTTGTTCTGTGCTTGTGATATCATTAAGAATAGAGGGGAGTACGAATGAATTTGATTGTCTGCATTCGGAAAAACTCATTCGACGGGAGTTTTCTGATGATATCAAAGGGAAATGCTCGAAAGAAGTGAACAACTAATGTCTTGTGACATCAAAGCAATATCCTTAAAGGAAATCCAAAAAGGAATGGCTTCGCGCACCGGAAAGTAAATGTCAAATTTTCTATTTCACCCGCTAACTCAACAAGAGCTTTGGGAGTAATTGATTGGTATATTTCGGTCAATCAGAAAGTAACTAAGGAGTTTTAGATTCAGATCAACCACGAGTTCGAAAGGGTTTAAGAATCAAAGTAACTTCCTGGGTAACCAACAGGCTACTTGCTTCACGTCTTTAGATTGATTATTTTAGGAAATACCTGTATGAGATTTCATCTCCATCTCTTGTTCAGGCTAATATTTAAATAATCAGCATAAAAACTCACTAGTCATGAACAGGCGTGATTTCACCGCAAAGTCATTGGCCTCCTCGGCCCTTTTGGCAACCCTCCCACTTTCAGAATTGTTTGGATCTAATTTACCATCAGGAGAACTTCCTGTTCTTTCCTATGATCAGATCAATCCAGAAACGAAGGATCAATTCAAAACAACACTGGATTGGATGCGGAACAATGGGTGGAATGGCTTCCTAAAGAATGAACTAAAGATCAACATTGATCTGTCATCCAATATCTCTTTGGACTCGTTACAAAAGCCCTTAGCTGATATCAAGCAACTGAGAACCATCAAAGGACTCGAGGATTTTTCTGGTCAGCAATTGATCCAGCCTGGCATTCCGGAAGAAAGCTTGCTCTATCACCTCATGGCTTCTCCCAGGGTCAAATCTTTACTAATCAAGTCTTACCCGGAAATTGGCGAACTGGAAGCATTGGAAAATTATATTTACAGCTTCGTTGATTTGGATCGCTACCCTTTCCAGAACAAAGACAATGTTTTCCTAACTGTATTGTCCTACGAATATCGGCCTGGATTAAAGACTCCTCCCTATTATCAAAACTATTTGGATCGATCTAAAGCATCACGAATGGTCTTTTCCAGATGCGGCGTTGCCCGAATTGGTACAGACCCGCTGAATTATGATGCTGAAAACCGATTATTCACCAACGAACCAAAAGCAGCAAACAAAAACAACGTTGCAGTAACTGCCGCGAGATATGGACTGTTTCTAGTGGAATTGGTAGACGCCAAAGATTCCCGTATCAAGATCATGAATCGGCAAAAAGAAGAAGCAAAAGGTAAAAGCCCCCGTCGCTTTGTATGCCCGATTGCGAAAATCACGGATACGGATGCTTATCAGATCGAATATGGACATCATCATATCAATGAAAAACTGTATCGTTTGAGTCAGTATCGTTATCAGGATCGTGCGATTGAATTCAATAAAGACCTGGATCTCGAGAAGGAACCATTCATCAGAGTTGATTCAAGTGAACCAACACTCCAAAAAAATGATCAACCAATGGTCGATACCATGGCAGTCGGCTCATCGATCCTGGTAACTTCCATTCCTGATGAATTGATCAGATTTGCTTATCAGGACGGAAAATTATTGTCTGTGCCTGTACCTGAAGGATGGGCCAAAAGAATGCATTCGAATCGAAGGCACTCTGCCATGAAACTCCCTAACGAGTATGGTAAGGAAGTAACCAATGTCATCATATCCGATGTGATCTATCGCAGATCCAGACGAGTAACGAGCCTTCGTTCTCCAAAAATTGCACCTCTGTTTCTCAACATCAAGTTTGAAGCAGATGAGTCAGCCCAATCGGGCTATAAGCACATCGATGGAGAAACTTATCCAGGCACTGGCTTTGAAGATAAAATCCAAAAAGGCGGTTATCAAACCATCATTTTTGAAGACAGCATTTGTGATGGTTGCGTTGCTGCAAAGCTCGTTAGCAAAAACAATTCACTTAGTGGAATTCTGGAAGAAAAGTCGAATCAGGTGCTGCCTGCTTTCTCTCTGGTCACCGCCCCCGACTTCTTTCCCTATATTGATAGTAACGACATCCGTGCTTCATACAAACCTGGCCGAGGCGTCAATACTGATCAGGATTTTTTCGAAGGTGGGACCATGAACCTTAGCGGAATCCGACAAAGGGGCAATCCTGCACTAAGAAATCCATTCAATCCTACCGAACCTGCCTTTGCAAGTACACTTGAAGAAAACAAAAGCCATGACACCCTCACCGTCGTGGTTTCGAGTGGAAAGAACATGGACGATACAACGAATCAACCCATACAAAATTTTGAGCGAAATTTCCTTACTTCAAGCTTTTTGCCAGATACAGGTACCGGTGTATTTTTCCCCGGTTGGGATGTTACTTATTCCGCTGAGCCTGGAAAAGTCAAGAGCCAAAGTCCCTATATCGCTACTTATGGTTTAGGCTCTCCTTTTCCGGAAGACATGAAATTGTGTGCGGCCGCTAATGGCATGTGGCCGGTTACTTCACCGGATGCCGGACGTACTTTCCAGGGTTCGTTGGAGGCTTTTCCCATTGTAAACCTCAAACCCAATACGGCCATTCCACTGATGGATCAGGAGATAGGCATCCACCCCAACAGTCCGGCAGTAAAGACACACAGACAGTCTCCGAACTATGGCTGGGATGGCGAACAAGGACCGTTCGTTGAATGGAGACAAAACAACCTACAGGTCAATTATACGGATATCGGTCGAGCGGACTACTTATTGAACCTCCTGGATGATAACATTGGATTTGACATGTCTCAATTGCGTAATCTGGAAGGTCAAGAAGTGGTGCGAAGAATGGATTGCCTGAGAAAGACCATCAAAAAAGTGGACCATAAGAAATTATGGAGTACCAAACTTTGGCTCATCAACGCGGTAAAAGTGGATGACTGGAGCAAGCCTTTCGATCCGAAGTGTCTTCCGAATGAGGGGATCTTCAGCCAGATCGATTATAAAACCCCTCAAAATGATATGCTGTCTGGCAAAGGATATTTCTTCGTGATCGCCAAAACAGGAAAAGGTGAATCCCAGAATATCGGTGATCTGGACGATACTGACGAAGACAAAAAGAGACTGATGCTTCCGGTCAAGAAAATGTGGATCTGCCAAATCACAACTGGTGCATTGGCTTTTACCCAAATCAAAAAAGACCAAAAAAAACCTGGAAAGTGGAAAAGAGAAGTGTGGTACGTGCCCAATAAAGAGAAAGAAAATAGTCAGGCATGAAATATGACGTCATTGTCCTTGGCAGTGGACCAGCTGGTACCGCAGCGGCGATCACCTGTCATCAAGCCGGGCTTCAGTCAGCCTTAGTGACTTCCGGAAAGAAAGCATCTGTCACTGAAGCAAATCCTGTCCAAAGCATCCATCCCGGCGTGGTGACCTTGCTACAAGAATTAGGCTTGGAAGACACCCTGGAAGGAAGTACCCGATCTTCTTTTGAATCGATCCAGGTGAATGGAAAAACTAACCCATTAAACCCCTACAATAATGAAGCCTGGTATGGCCATCACTTGAATCGTCATCTATGGGATAAGGCCCTATTAAATCACCTGGATCATTTACCGCTGGACTTGTTCACTGATACAACCGTCAATAAAATCACACGTGGAACCGATTCGATCATTGAAGTTTTTATCAATCCAAAAACCAAAATACAAGGTAAGTACCTGATTGATGCCAGTGGTTATCGTCGAATTTCACGTCACTTTCTCAAACTCGATGAAATATTTCTGACCCATCCGATGACTTGCTGGACGGGAAGATCCCGGAGCTCCAAACGGCACGATATCAGCACTTCTTTCACCATGAATAAAAACGGTTGGACATGGCTGGCGCCAGAGAGTGAAAACATTGTCACCTGGAACACTCTCCGGGTTGATAAAGGGTTAGCCCCTAACGACCTACTTCCGGATTTGGAACCTGTGGGCAAGGCCACAGCACATAATGTGAGATGGCGTGTGTTCCGGCCAATATGTGATCAACAAGTATTATTATGCGGGGATGCCGCGGGCATCTTAGACCCGGCAGCCGGCCAAGGTATTCTCAGTGCCCTATTATCTGGCATCAAGGCCGGGCAATGCCTGAACGAATGTAATTCAAATCCCGAACAAGAAGTTTTCTTCTTTGCGATGTACGATCAGTGGTTCATCTCACAATTCGAACAAAAGGTAGAAGATTTGGCGAACTATTATAAAGTGGCAGATATCTCTATTTTATTACATCATCAAGAGGACACAATTACCACTTCATAGACTATTTAAAACATTATCTTTATATACTATGTCGAATACCACACAAACGCAGGAAAAGCTTCCCAGAAAGCTAAAAAAGGCCCAGAAAAAGCAACTCAAAGCAGAGAAAAAAGCAGAAAAAAAGTTGAGAAAGGAGATGAAAAAACGACTTAAAAAGAAGAAGAAACTGAAGAAGAAGTGATTCGCATGGCAGTGTGTCTTTGTAGCTGTATTTCAACTACTGTACTAAAGGATAGCATTCGTGTTAGAGGCTAGTGGCCATAATCGATTTATAAGATTCATGACTAATTGAATAAACTCTGACTCCTTCATAGAGAAGTATGATCTGTAAAGAAGATGATGACTAGAAAATAATGTAATTCCTAGCGGCAGCCCCGCATCTGCGCCGGGCTGTGAAGCGGCGTGTGGGTTGGGGCGTCTGGTTAGCTCTCGCAATTATTTAGAATAACATAACTTTTAAGCTAAGCAACAACCTAAAAAGGTGAGTACCTGACCATAAAATCTTAATATTAGAAATGCTAAATGATTTTGAGATCCCGGTATTCCTTCACTACGCTTCGGAAACCGGGATGACGCTTTTAAGGTCGAGGCACCTTCTCGGCTCCGGCCGAGAAGGGAGTATTTGATCGGCTTGGCCGATTGGACCATTCCATATACAAGTATCTTTAGCTCTTATTAAGTTAAGGCTTATCATCAAAGTCTCAATACGCTCTTCCCTGTGGGAATCTTTTGAAAAATGAAAAAACAGTTAAACTGTTGGGCAAAGACTCCTTCAGGAGTGACCTTAAATGAATAGCAATGCAATCCTCCTAAGAAAGGGAAATTTGTATTCTTTTTTGTTTCAATCCACTAATAATCACTAGCTTTGCGGTTCTTTATTGCGCTCTAATGGATAAGAAGGCGTTTCGGACATTTGAAATCAGCATTTTTAACCTCTCTAACAAGGTTCATGAATACAGATTTCCTATTAATGAAACCTTATTCAATCTGTTTGAGCAAAGTATCGCTGAGCGTGGAGAAGGCACTTGTGAAGTGGTTTTGACACGATCTGAAACCATGATAACCTTGCATTTTAATATTAATGCCAAGGTCGAACTGATCTGCGATATCTCTGTTAAGCCTTTTTGGCATGACATTGTTGTAGAAAAAGACATCATGGTGAAGTTTGGCGAAGAAGATGAGGAGTTGAGCGAAGATGTGATTGTGATCCACCGAGATACACAGTTTTTCAACGTGGCGGAGTACATCTATCAGTTCCTTTTGTTGAGCATCCCGATGAAGCGGATTCATCCGGATATCAAAGATGAAGAGCGGCCCGACATTGTTTACAGCTCTGGTGAGCAGGAACAAGATGAAACGGAGGAGCAGGAAATTGATCCCCGATGGGCAGCATTAAAGAATTTGAAACAAGAATAGAAGAGATAAAATAGTTGTATCATGGCGCATCCAAAGAGAAAGATCTCGAAAACGAGACGGGATAAACGAAGAACTAACGTCAAAGCCACTCCTAAAAGCTACGTGATTTGCCAAACCACTGGCGAAGCTCACTTGCCACACCGTGCTCACTGGCATGAAGGCAAACTTTACTACAAGGGAAAAGTAGTAATGGAGAAAGAAGTTTTAGCGTAAGCATTTATTACCTTCGCAAATTGTCAGCCTGGAATATTCCGGGCTGATTTTATATAAACCATAGGCATGTCAAAAATTAGAGCGGCAATCACCGGGGTTGGCGGATATGTTCCCGAATATGTGCTAACCAATAAGGAATTGGAAACCATGGTAGAAACCACCGACGAGTGGATCACTACCAGAACCGGAATCAAACAACGACACATCCTGAAAGGTGAAGGCCAGGGCACCTCGGTAATGGGGACCAAAGCCGTTGAGCAATTGCTCCAAAAAACCGGTACCTCTCCAGAAGAAATTGACCTGCTTATCTGCGCTACAGTCACTCCAGATATGGTTTTCCCGGCTACTGCGAATGTCATTGCCAACAATGTGGG